>NZ_SLYT01000003.1:0-600178 GCF_004346065.1 Rahnella sp. JUb53 | reverse complement strand
TGCTGTAATTTTTGCGTGTAGTTCTGGCCATAGGCACCTCCGTTTCAAGGATTATATCCTCTTAAGTCGGTGTCACCGATTATTAGACCAGAACAGGGCTAAAACCTTATCAAAGAAAACTTCAACTCATTGATTTTTCTTTAATACCCCACCCCATCCCTCCCCTTCGCAGGGGAGGGAGCCGTTCTCAGTTTTAATTAATCTCGGTGTATCGGCTCGGCCAGATGGTTTCGGCTTTTACGCCAATCGCATCAGCGATCAGTCTTTCCCCTTTCGGCCATTTACGGGTCAAGGCGTTTGAGAGCGTCGAAGAGCTTAAACCTGCGCGGCGTGAGACAGCCGCCATTGTGGTGCCCTTCTTTTTGATTGCCGCAATGATATCAGCCTGATGCCAGTCTTTGTTCATGCGATCACCTCACCGGAGGCATACAGTGAGCAGCGCAGCATCTCGAACCGTTCCCACAAGATATACGTGATGATCTCTTTTATCTTTCTGTCATGCAGCGTCATCAGGGTGAAATTCAGCGCCATGCACTGATCGCAAAGTTCATCGGGTTCGAGATCGGCGTAATCAAATAAGCCGTCGTCCATCGGGATCCCCAAATTCTTGCGATGCTCGGGAATGGGTTGCGATAACGTCGCTTCAAGGTATTCGAGCTCGTTTTGCAACATGATGCAAAGCCTGTCCTGCGAACCTCTGTTTTGCGGGTTCACCAGCGCATTCGCCAGCAAACGACAGCGATCGGTGAGTGTCCATGAATCGGGGGATGTTTCGTTGGTATCTATTGTCTTCATTGACTGGACCTATGGCAGATTGCATATCTGCTACCGCCTAGCTCCTACGCAACAGGCGGTAACTCAGGCGGGAGTAGGAGATCGGTCTACCTTCCGACCAGCCCGAAGGCTGCCCCGCCTGAGTCACCTGAACAATATACGTTAAAAAACGTTTTATAAAGGTGATACAAAGCGATAGCACACAATGCAGTGCTACGGCAGAAACCAGGCTCCTACACCCGGCTGCGGATTTTGCCGCAGCGAGCAGACAATAACTGGATATCCACACATTAAAAATGGGCAAATCGCGCAGATGAGATACTGCTTCCAAGGAGTTTTTATGGTTTGCAGTAAGTTGCAAGCGGCTTCCTGTACAGCAGTGAAAGCAAAGCTGTTTGCGCAGAGACATGTCTTCGATTTCTAAGCTGCCTGTACGGCAGTGAACCCACAATAGCGGCATGGTGACCAAGGTGGTCATTTCTAAGCTGCCTGTACGGCAGTGAACTGCAAGGTTCTGTGAAATAAGAAACTCATCAAGTTTCTAAGCTGCCTGTACGGCAGTGAACACGGGCATGGCCTGCTGCAAACTGTCGCTAACTTTCTAAGCTGCCTGTACGGCAGTGAACGGCATCATTATTACAGTGAATCCGGCTGCGCTTTTCTAAGCTGCCTGTACGGCAGTGAACTCAATTCAAATTCGACATCTCGCTACGTTCCATTTCTAAGCTGCCTGTACGGCAGTGAACGCTGTTACAAATCCCGCAAGTCAGGCATTCATTTTCTAAGCTGCCTGTACGGCAGTGAACAGTTGGTTTTTCAGGTTTACGCTTTGAACTGCAAAAGATTATCCCTTTATGGGATGAAATACCCTCTTTTTTGTGTAGCTCGCGTGATTCAGTAAAATCAAGGAGTTAGAGATGGTGCAAAAAAGAGGGTCAGTTCTGAAAGGCCATTTATACCCCACCCCAGCCCACCCCTTCGCAGGGGTGGGAGCAGAACGGTGCCCTGTTTCTTTACTGCGAAGGACGGGGTTGCTCAATACTCCGAGTTCACAATCACTTCTTCGCCAAACACACCGGCCTGCGGCAATGGTTTGTAGCTTGAGTTAGAGGCGCGCAGTACGCGAATGCCCCTCGCGCTCACGGCCTGGGCGGCAGTGATATCGTTGTCAGAATCGCCGTAGAATATTTTAATCTGTTTGTCTTTCAGCCACTGAACTTTGGTGTTCTGCCCGGCTTTGTCACCGGCAAAAATCACCGGATTCACTTTGTCCTGCGGGATCAGGAAATCGTTCTGCAAGGTTTTGGTCACAGTTTCCGTTTTGGTTTCACTGCGTCCCGTTACAAAGTAAATGCTGTCGCCACGCTTGAGGTGCATGGCAATCAGGCTCTTTGCCACCTCTTTTGGCATGCTGAATTCATCCCAACCGTTATTCATTTTTTCCCAGAATTGCGGATTCTTCAGGTAATCCTGTTTACCCGGTGAAAACTCGACCTGACCGCGGTAAAAACCCGGCGAGGAGAACAGCACGGTGTCATCAATATCAAAACCCACCGCCATCGGCGGGCGGCCGTTGAGGCTGTTTTCAATCTGAGCAACTGACACCCAGTGAACTGGAGCTTGCTGCGCGAGTTGCGCGACATTCACACCCGGATAAAGCGGTGCAGGCGTGGCGTCTTTAGCGACAGCAGACTGATTCAGGCTGAGCAGCAGGAAGATGGCACTCAGTGCCAGAGGCGTTTTACGCATTCGGATCCCTTTTTTATGCTTATTAATCTTGCAGATAAAGTGGAGCAACAGGTCAAAAATCTTAACGACCATACCTGCGCAACCTGCAGATTTAAAGGAATTTTCCGGCGGATGTCATAGGAAAAGATGATGGTCACATTTCAGGGTAAAACCGTCTGAATTTTTTAAACATGGCATAAAGCGCTTGGTTCGAAAACTGTTTAGCGTCCTATACTTATTCCCAATTACGTTAGCTTTTAACTTTCTTATAAGAAAACGAAAAGGAATGACTATGCCCCAGTTACAGTCTGAAAACCGCCGCATCGTGCTGGCTTCACGTCCTCACGGTAAACCTGTCGATGATAATTTCCGTCTGGAAAAAGCCCCGTTACCGCAAGCCAAAGACGGCCAGTTATTGCTGCGCACCGTCTGGCTTTCGCTCGATCCGTACATGCGCGGAAGGATGAGCGATGCGCCTTCGTACGCCGCGCCGGTACAAATCGGTGAAGTGATGACCGGCGGCGCAGTTTCCCGCGTGGTGGAATCCAATAGCCCGGATTTCAAAGCCGGTGATTTAGTGGTCGGCAGCACCGGCTGGCAGGATTATTCCGTGGCTGATGCTAAAGCAGTGAAGAAACTGGAAGGCGCAGCACTCAAACAGCCTTCCCTGGCGCTGGGTGTTTTGGGTATGCCCGGCTTCACGGCCTTTATGGGTCTGCTGGATATCGGCGAACCTAAACCGGGCGAAACGCTGGTGGTCGCTGCGGCAACCGGTCCGGTCGGCTCGCTGGTCGGGCAGATTGGTAAAATCAAAGGCTGTCGCGTGGTGGGGATTGCCGGTGGCGAAGAGAAATGCCGCTATGCGGTCGAACATTTCGGCTTTGATGAATGTCTGGATCACCGCGCGCCGGATCTGGATGAACGCCTGAAAGCGGCCTGTCCGGACGGTATCGACGTGTATTTCGAAAACGTCGGTGGCGCGGTATTCGACGCGGTGCTGCCGCTGCTTAACACCAAAGCACGTATTCCGGTGTGCGGACTGGTTTCGCAATACAACGCGACCGGGCTCAAAGACGGGCAAGATCGCTTGTCACTGCTGACCGGAACTATCCTGAAGAAACGCATGCGCGTGCAGGGCTTCATTATTTTTGATGATTACGGCCATCGTTATCCTGAGTTTGCACAACAGATGAGCGAATGGTTTGAAGCAGGAAAAATCAAATTCCGCGAAGATGTTGTGGAAGGATTAGAGAACGCGCCGCAGGCGTTCTTTGGCCTGCTGGAAGGTAAAAACTTTGGCAAACTGGTCGTTCGTGTCGGTCAGGACTGATCTCTCTTTAACGTCAGCTGACGGCAACTTCAGCTGACGACGTCCACAGGAGGTAACATGAAATTACTGATTGTATTGACATCACACGATAAGCTCGGCGAAACCGGTAAGAAAACAGGTTTCTGGCTCGAAGAATTTACCGCGCCGTATTATGAGTTTCTGGATGCAGGCGCTGAACTGACGCTGGCCTCCCCCAAAGGCGGGCAACCGCCGCTGGATCCCAAAAGCTCTGAGCCGGATGCCCAGACGGAAACCACGGCGCGTTTTCACAAGGATGACAACGCCAGACAGGCGCTGGCAAATACCGTGAAACTCAGTGACGTCAGCGCTGATGACTTTGATGCCGTTTTCTATCCCGGCGGTCACGGGCCGTTGTGGGATCTGGCGGAAGATGCGGATTCTATTGCGCTGATCGAGGCGTTCTGGAAGGCCGGCAAACCGGTTTCTGCCGTCTGTCATGCGCCGGGTGTTTTGCGCAATGTCCTGATTGATGGCACGCCGCTGGTCAAAGACAAACGCGTGACCGGTTTTAGTAACAGCGAAGAAGACGCCGTCGGCCTGACCGATATCGTGCCCTTCCTGGTCGAGGATGAGCTTAAGAAAAATGGCGGTGATTACAGCAAAGCCGCAGACTGGCGTTCTTATGCCATCACCGACGGCAAGCTGATTACCGGCCAGAATCCCGCCTCTTCCAAAGCGGTCGCACAGGCCTTGCTGAAAATGCTGGGCGGGGCTGAAATCAGTAAGTAATCTGCGGGTAACCGTTCACCAAAAGATGAGGATTTTATGGCATTTACACTGACCAGTAATGATTTGCGCGATGGCGAAAAAATGCCGGAAACGCAGGTTTTTAACGGCATGGGCTACAACGGCGACAACCTGTCGCCGCATCTGGCCTGGTCCGGCGCTCCGGAAGGCACCAAAAGTTTTGTGATAACCGTTTATGACCCCGATGCTCCTACCGGCTCAGGCTGGTGGCACTGGGGCGTGGCGAATATTCCGGCTGACGTCACCGAATTGCCGCAAGGCGCGGGCTCAGGTAAAGGCGGTTTACCTGCCGGTGCCGTTCAGACCCGCACAGACTTCGGCAAAGCCGGTTATGGCGGCGCAGCACCTCCGCAGGGCGAACACCACCACTATCATTTCACCGTATACGCCATCGATACAGAAACGCTGGAAGTGGATGAAAATGCCAGCGGCGCTTATCTCGGCTTCAATGTGCATTTCCATACTCTCGGCAAAGCATCACTGACAGTGATATACAGCTGATTCCTGTGGTATAAAAGACGCAGAAAAGGTGGTCAGTTTTACTGGCCACCGTTTTTTTATTGCGGCGATGACCGCAACATTGAAAAAAAAGAACAATCTTCTTCATCAAGGAGTCAGTCACAGTGAAAATTTCCACCCTGTCGCGCGCGTGCGCTATGTTGTCTGCCAGCCTGATCCTGGCGGCATGTAGCAGCAGCCATCAAGGCTTATCCAGCCAGGTTGCTCCGGGCACCGCGTCACTGCCCGTATTATCTGCGGACGAAGCGGCCAACTTTACAGCGAAAAATTATCTGGCCTTTGGCGGCCCTTCTTTGCAGGTTCAGCAGCAGGGCTGGTTCCCTAAACTGGCAAGCACTGACGGCGCGAAAACCGACTTCGTGGTCGGCCCGCAGTTAGGCACCGACGGTGCGGCTTACGCCAACGTTCAGCAGGCAGTCAATGCCGCGCTGGCAGTGCGTAACCACGGCGAACGTATCTTCATTAAAATCCTGCCGGGCACCTATAACGGCGCGGTTTACATTCCCGCTGGCGCACCACCAATCACCCTGTTCGGTGCCGGCAACAGCTCCGCTGATGTGACCCTGGCACAAGGTCTGGAAGCGTCAGCAGCGCCAGCCGTTTACCGTTCAACCGTCAGCCCTGCCGGTCAGTTCCTGCCAGGTGATCGCGCATTCTATATGTTCCAGAACTGCGCAACGCTGACCACTGAAACCATCGGCACCGGTTGTACCGCGACGGTGTGGTCACAGAGCAGCAGCCTGCAATTGCAGAATCTGACCATTGGTAATTCCCTGCTTGATACCGTGGATGCCGGTGATCACTCCGCTGTGGCACTGCGCACCGACGGAGATAACGTCATTCTGGATAACGTGCGCCTGATTGGCCGCCAGAATACCTTTATGGCCAACACCGCCAATATCCACAATCAGACTGACAACAGCCGTTACAGCCGCGTTTACGTGCATAACAGCCTGATCGTCGGTGATGTGGATTACGTGTTTGGTCGCGCCAATGCGGTGTTCGATCACGTTGAATTCCACACTGTTAGCAGCCGTGGCGTGAAACAGGCGTCCATCTTCGCACCGAATACGCCAGCAACCGCGCCATACGGCTTCCTGGTGATCGACAGCAACCTGACCGGTGACCGTGGTTTCGAACAGGCAGCGAAAGCGAAAATGGGTCGTGCGTGGGATGCTGACGGCGCGAGCAGCCAGCTGGTGATCCGCGACAGCAGCTTCGACAACAGCTATGACCAGATGAACCCGTGGGGCGCTTCCGTCTTCTCCGGCCAGCCGTTTGCAGGCAACGTGCCGAAAGATGAGAAACAACAGCGTAATCTGAACGATACCAACTTCAACCGCCTGTGGCAGTACAACAACGTGCTGACTCAGCCTGCGAAGTAATGTCGTCTGAGGTTGTGATTTAACATGATGAAAAAACCGCCGGGATTAACTCCGGCGGTTTTTTTTCGTTCTGAAGAAGGGATTTGTTACCCGGTTACAGCGCTTCGTTTCCCAGGCGGAATACCGACACGGTGCGTTCCAGATTCACCGCCTGTTCATCGAGCGAGGCCGCCGCACTGGCTGACTGCTGAACCAGCGCAGAGTTTTGCTGCGTCACGGTATCCATTTCTGCCACTGCCAGCGCAATCTGGCTGATGCCCCGGCTTTGCTCGTCAGAGGCCGAGGCAATCTCATGAATGATCTGCGTGACGTGGCGGACTGAACCGACAATTTCTTCCATCGTGTCACCGGCTTTAGCCACCAGCTGCGAACCGCTGGTTACGTTGGCGACTGATTTACCGATCAGGCCTTCAATCTCTTTCGCTGCCTGACCGCTGCGCTGTGCAAGGCTGCGGACTTCACTGGCGACGACGGCGAATCCGCGCCCCTGCTCGCCTGCCCTCGCCGCTTCGACGGCCGCATTCAGTGCCAGAATATTGGTCTGGAAAGCGATGCTGTTGATGACGGTGGTGATTTCCGAAATCTGTTTTGAGCTGACGGTAATCTCTTTCATCACACCGACGACATCCGCCACCAGCTTGCCACCGCGAGCGGCAGTGTTTGCGGCATCAGACGCCAGCTGGCTGGCCTGAGTGGCATTGTCGGCGTTCTGTTTCACCGTGGACGTCAGTTGCTCCATGCTCGCCGCCGTTTGCCCGAGCGCGGCAGCCTGTTCTTCGGTGCGTGCGGACAGGTCAATATTGCCCGCTGCAATTTCACCTGAGGCGCGTGTCACCTGCATTACGCCTTCACGGATATCGCCGATAATGCCGTGCAGGTTCTGGTTCATGGTTTCGATAGCGCGGCTCAACTGTCCGACTTCGTCAAAGCTATGGCTCGAGGCGTAGGTCGATAAATCCCCGGCGGCGATACGCTCAGCGGTTTGCAGCGTGCGGCGCAGCGGCAGTGTCAGCTGACGGGTCATGCGCCACGAAATCAGCGCCCCGGCAATAATGGTCGCCACAATAATCGCCAGCATCTCCGAAATGGTACGGCTTACTTCATGGTGAAGGTTGGTCATTTCATGATTCAGCAAGGTGTTCGATGCCGAAGTCAGCGCCAGTCCGGCGGCGGCAAGTTGTGCGCCTATCTGCTGCGGATCACTGCCTGCGGGAGGATTAAGCGTCTGCTGCCAGCTTTCCCGATAACGGCGGATGTTATCCGGCATGGTATCGACCAGTAACTGGTCGCCGCTGGCCCAGGAATGCGCCGCAACATCGGCGCGGACGGTGTCGAGTTTATCCAGCGCCAGACGGTTTTCTTCAACAAATTTCATGTCTTTGCTGGCCATGTAGGAAAGACGTGAAAATTTGGCCTCGTTTAGCAGGTCGTTCATGCTTTTAAGCAGCGTGGATTTTTCGGCGCGTTGATTGATGCTGGTGAGATGGTAAATACCGGATAAGGCGATTGAGGATCCCAGTAGCAACACCAGCGCAAAGCCTGCACCGAGCTTGTGAGCGATGGTGGCGTGGCGAAACCGGCCAGCGATCCCTGAAAGTACATTCATTTTCTTCTCCCTGATTTCCAAAAGGACTGACTCTGAAGCGGCAGATGCCACCGAAGAATGAGTGAAATACGGGAGAGTTATCGACCAGTGCGGAATAACATTTAGTGGAAAGTGGAAATTATTCTTAACTATTGGTGAGAAGCATCAGGCAATAAAAAAGCCCCTTATTACAGAGGCTTGATCATAATATCACGACGGGATTATTGATCAGCTGAAAAGTAAACATAAGCAAAACTGACCAGTCACTCAATGTGATTAATTAATTTCCAGAATGCTTACCCACATCGCGCCTTTGCCCACCGGGTAGGTTTTGAGCGTCGTCAGCTGACCGTTTTTCGGATCAATTTTCGCCACTTCAATCGCATCAGATTTCTGACCAGCAGTGATCACGTACTGACCAGAATGATCGATATTGAAACCGCGCGGCTGTGTCTGAGTGGCGTGATGCCCGACCAGCTCCAGTTCGCTGCCATCCGCGGAGACGGTCATGATGGAAATCAGGCTCGCGGTACGGTCGGAAGCGTAGAGATATTTACCATCAGGCGTAATGTGCAAATCGGCTGCCCAGCAGGTGCCGGTGAAATCAGCAGGCATAATGCCCAGCGTCTGCACCTGACGATATTCGCCGCTGGCGACATCTTTCTGGTATACATCCACACTGCTGTTCAGCTCATTTACACAGTAGGCAAAATGATGATTCGGATGGAATGCCATATGGCGCGGACCGGCACCTTCCACTGTTTTCAGCTCAGCGGAAGCATGCGGCGTTGCCTCACCTTTCACGCTGAAATCAAACTGACGGATGCGGTCTTCTTTAAGCGCAGGGATCATCAGCAGATGGTTGGTCGGGTCGATGTTGGCGGAATGCGGCGCCTGAATATTTTCCAGAACCTGAACCGGTGCCAGCGCGTGACCTTTTTCATTCAAAGGATGAATGCTGACATTGTTGAAGCTGTAAGAAGCCGAGAACACAAAACGCCCTTGCAGATCGATGCCCAGATGCGTCGGACTGCCCGGTAATGGCGCCATAGCACCCTCTTCCAGTTTGCCTTCACCATCAATGTGGTAAGTCAGCACGCCAAATTCAGGGCGAACGCCGACGTACAAGCGATGACCATCAGGATGGATAACCATCGGCTGAACCTGTCCCGGAACTTCAACCGTTTGCAGCAGGCTCAGCTCACCATTGTCTGCCAGACGAAAAGCGTGGATTTGCTGGCTCTCAGGGCTGGCAACGTAGACAACTTGCTTCATCACATCTCCTTATTAAGAATCAAATAGTTGTAATACCCAAAATAGTTCGAGTTGCAGGAAGGCGGCAAACGAGAGACAAATCGGTCAGGAACCGATTTGAACAGCGCTTGCGCTGGCCCGCAGGGTGAGCCTCAGGGACGAGGCTCATTAATCCCGATGAGCTTACTAAAGTAAGTGATTCGGGTGAGCGGGCGCAGCCAACGCATCTGCAACTTGAAATATGCCGGGTATTAAGCGTAGCTCAGGTTAACACGATTCCCCAACGCTCTGGCGGCACCTTTAGTGCCGGAAGCGCGGTTTAATTAGCAGGCTAAAAAAGGTAATATGGCGATAATTTCCCCGATCCTCCCTCACTTACGACGGACTGCTCATGACTTATCGCATTATCGCGCTCGATCTCGACGGTACACTGCTGGACCGCCAAAAACGTATCCTTCCTGAATCCCTTGCCGCTCTGGCGGATGCCCGCGCACAGGGTGTCAAAGTGGTCGTGGTTACCGGACGTCATCATGTGGCGATACATCCGTTTTATCAGGCATTGCAGCTCGATACACCTGCTATCTGCTGTAACGGTACGTATTTGTACGATTATCAGGCACGTAAGGTCTTAACGTCTGATCCACTCGACCGTGTGAAAGCCAAAAAAGTGATCGACCTGCTGGAGTATCACGGTATTCACGGTTTGTTGTATGTCGATGACGCCATGCTGTATCAGCAACCCAGCGGCCATGTGAGCCGTTCTATCGCCTGGGGACAAACTCTGCCGGAAAATCAGCGCCCGAACATCATTCAGGTTAACAGCTTACGCGAGGCGGCTGATGAAGCGCAGTCCATCTGGAAATTCGCAACTTCCCATCAGGATCTCGATGCATTGCATACTTTTGCAGCGCAGGTAGAAAACGAGCTGGGTCTGGCGTGCGAATGGTCGTGGCACGATCAGGTGGACGTCGCCAAAGGCGGCAACAGCAAAGGCCGTCGTTTGCAGGAATGGGTCGAATCTCAGGGCATGAGCATGCAGGATGTGGTCGCATTTGGTGATAACTACAACGACCTGAGCATGCTGGAAAATGTCGGTCTGGGTGTGGCGATGGGCAATGCGGCGGATGCTATCAAAGAGCGCGTTGCGCTGGTCATCGGTGACCACGAAACGCCAGGAATTGCAGACGTTATCCGCAGTAAAGTGCTGAACTGATAAGTGTTGTACGCCTTCCCATGTCTTACAGGGAAGGCGTTATTCTTCTGACCCGGACATGGGTTATTCTTCTTGCTCTGCTTTCTGTACTTTCACAGCGTTCACCGCTTTCACCTTCGCCGGCCTGACAGAACGGAGGATCCGACAGTTGTTCTCATCGAAGTAACGGCTTGGCCAGATGCTTGACGGCGGAACACCGAGCGCCTGCGCAATCAGCATTTCACCTTTTGCCCAGGGACGTGCCAGCGCGTTTGCCAGCGTTGAAGACCCCAGCCCTGCCTTGCGTGATACGGCGGCCAGTGTGGTTCTTTTCTTGCGTAATCCGGCAATAATATCTGCGGGATGCCAGTCATTTTCCATTTTCATCGTTCTTCCTTTCGTGATTGATACAACCTTCAGAAATCTGCACTACACTTTCCGGTTACAACGTTCAGTAACTCTAAACAACAATGATGTTAAGGGATGCTTAACATAACGTCAATACAGTTTTTATGGTTATTGGCTATGATCCCTCACCGACTGAAGTCAGCACGAGCAAAAGCAAAACTTACGCAGGAAAAATTAGGTGTTTTAGCGGGTATTGATGAAAGCACCGCACGCTCGCGGGTTTCTCAATATGAAAGCGGCACGTACAGCCCGAACTTCGACACCATGTGTCATTTCGCCCGCGTACTGAACGTGCCGGAATGTTATTTCTATATCATTGACGATTCGTTTGCCGAACAGGTTCTGGCGCTTTACGAAGTGTATAAAACCACTAAGTATTAGCGTTTAGTGTATAAGACCCTGAGTATTACCAACTGCTCCCGCGTGGAGCAGTTTGAGCATTCCATTTATTTAACTGTGGCAATGTTTTAGGGGAAACATAAACCGTTTCTTTTCCATCTTTATGGGATTTCAACAGGCCTAATTTCTCCAGCGCTGAGAGGTCTTTACGTGCCGTATTATCTGAAACAGCCATTCGCTCCCTAACCTCAGCAACCGTGAAAATATTTCCAGGCCGGGCGAAAGCGACATTCAGCAGACTGATCTGACGACTGTTCAGCCCCGCAGCAAGACCTGATTCATAGAGAAAACTGTCAAGTTCTTGTCTTACTTTGATCATATGATGAATATAATCAACATATTCGCCTAATGCCCTGCTCACAATACCGCACTGGTACTCAACGAAATAAGTGAGATCCATATCATCCGTTTCAGAGTAACAATAAGATTTTGCGTAAGCAGTGGACGCTTTTTTTAGTAATTTGCTGACGGATATATGCCGAAATGCACTGTACCCGCAACGCAGCATATACCAGTAAAAGAACGCCCTTGCAGTCCGACCATTACCGTCATAAAACGGATGAAGGTAACCTATCATGAAATGCAAAATGCATGCCTTTACCAGCGGATGTAAGTAATTTTTGCCTTCAAGGCGCTCATGCGGCGTATTCGCCCATGCAAGCAGCAGAATGAGCCTGTGATTTATTTCAGTATGATCCGGCGGGGTATGTATAACGTTATTTTCTGTATCAGCAACGACGACATCATTCGATTGTCGAAATCTTCCCGGGAGATATTTTTCGTCATCGATTCCCTCCACAGCAATAACATGTAATTTTCTCAAAAATTCCATGCTCATTTCTTCAGTGCAATGCGAGTTTACGTATTCCATCATGTGGAAATTCCCCATGATCATTTTTTCGCTCTCGTCACGTGGAGCACGTTTCACTTTGATCATTTCTAATGCAACACGGCTGGTTGTCGCGGCGCCTTCCAATTGACTGGAGGAAATTGATTCCTCCGCACGCATTTCATCAAGCAGATGTTGATATGCCGCTAAAGGTTCAAGCAATTCAGCCTCACCGCCAGAGGTGGTCAGACGGTCAACCATTGAGGACGTTTGGAGAATAAGTGGGGTATTTTTTATGAAAGCATGTTGAGCATCATTAGAACCCGTCAATGATAAAAACTGACCATCAGCCCGTCTGATCATACTCAACAATGACCAGACACATTCCTCATCAGTCCCTGATGGTAAACGGTGCCGGAGCTGATCCCAATGCAGATAATCTCCCTTTGCTGATAAATCTTTTGCTAATGGAAAGTTAATGACGAAACTTTCCATGCGGATTTCTGACACGGGAATTTTCTTGGGAGGACGCTTAATTTTCAACTTACACCTCAAAAAATCGCTAAATTGAGATGAAGGGTGGACTCAACTGATCATTTTTGCAAGGCGTCATCTGTTCACCGACACGCTTTTGATCTGCGCATACAGCCACTGTCCGGCGCGGATCATCAGTTCGTCTCGTGCCCATGGCGTAATGCGGGCCCAGATAATATGGTCGGCCATCGCCAGTTTCACTTCGACCTGATTGCCGATATCCAGACATTCCAGCACCTTGGCGGGCAGAATATTACGGATACTGCTGTTGTTGGCCGTCGGTTGCAACACCAGTGAAACGTCCGTGGAGTTCACACGAATACGCAGCGGTGTGCCGGGTTCTTCCTCTACTTTGCTTATCCACAACCGCTGATCCCCCACCGCCAGCGCCGTCATCTCATAACGCGGATGATGTTCCAGCACACTGACATTCAGCACGCTGCTCTGCTCTGCTTTTGGCAGCCAGGGACGCATGACATTGCTCGCCCAGACGTCTTCCAGCGCGCCCATCGCCAGCACGTTGCCAGCATCCAGAACCAGCACCTTTTCCGCCAGCCGCAAAATCTCATCCAGGCTGTGCGTTACGTATAAAATCGGGATGCTGACTTCCTGCGCCAGACGCTCCAGATATGGCATCAGTTCCCGTTTGCGCGGGATATCCAGTGCCGCCAGCGGTTCGTCCATCAGCAGAATTTCCGGCGCAGTCAGTAAGGCACGGCCAATCGCCACACGCTGCTTTTCGCCCCCGGATAAGGTGAGAGGAAAACGATCCAGCAGGGATTCAATACCCAGCAAACGGACGATGCTGTCAAACTGACCGCGCATCGACGCGGCCATGCCGTATTGCAGATTGCCTTTCACGCGATAATGGGGAAACAGTCGCGCATCTTGGAAAACATAGCCCACGCGACGTTTTTCCGGCGGCAGGAAAATGTTGTTTTGCGCATCTGACAAGATACGGCCGTTTAAGGTGATGCGACCTTCATCAGGTTTCGTCAGTCCGCCGATGGCGTTGATCAGCGACGTTTTTCCTGCGCCCGACAGGCCAAAAATGGCCGTGATACCTTGCGCGGGTAAAGTTTGCGTAACCTGTAAATCTAAATCGCCCAGCTTTTGACTGAAATCGAGTTCGAGCATTTCAGCCTCCCAGCCGGATACGGCTGCGTTTTGCCAGCCAGTCAGAAATCAGTAACGCTGCCAGAGACAACAGAATGGCCAGCACGCAAAGGCGCGCGGCGGCACTTTCTGCCCCCGGTGTTTCAATGAGGGTATACATCGCCAGCGGAATGGTGCGGGTCTCGCCGGGAATGTTCGACACGAAGGTAATGGTTGCGCCAAATTCACCCAGTGAACGGGCGAAGGCCAGCACCACGCCGACGATGACGCCGGGCACAGAAAGCGGCAATGTAATCGTGAAAAAGACCCGCCACGGTGAAGCCCCGAGCGTGCGGGCGGCGAGTTCCAGTTTAGGGTCAACGGCTTCGAGTGACTGACGTATCGCTCGAACCATCAGCGGGAATGCCACCACGGCAGATGCCAGCACAGCACCGTGCCAGCTGAAGCTGAAGCTGAAACCAAACCATTCATATAAACGCTCGCCGATAAAACCGCGACGCCCCATTACCACCAGCAACAAATAGCCGATGACCACCGGCGGTAACACCAGCGGCAGATGAATAATGCTGTCGAGCAGGGATTTGCCGGGAAAGCGGCAGCGGACCAGGATCCACGCCATCAGAATTCCAAGCGGCAGACTGCAAACTACGGCCAGACTCGATACTTTCAGACTGAGAAGTACCGCCTGCCACTCATATTCACTCAACATCATGTCGGTTTGTTAATCCTGAAGTAAATGTGCCGCTAAAGATAAAATATCGGCAAAAATTTAAAAGCCTTTAATCGCGGAAGCCTGTGTCCGCAAAGTATAAACCTTGATGCAGTGGCGTTGAGACAAAAAAGCCATCCCCGAGGCGATGGCTTACGTATTTTGTTCACGGGCAGATGACGTTAACCGCGCGGGGTGAAACCGTATTTTTTGAAGATTTCAGCCGCAGCAGGCGTTTTCAGATAATCATAGAAACCTTTCACGGTGGCGTTGTCATGGTCTTTCACAATCGCCATCGGGTATTCAACCGGTTTATGGCTGGATGCCGGGAAGATGCCCACTACTTTCACTTTTTTGCTGGCGACGGCGTCAGAACCGTAAACAATCCCGACCGGCGCTTCTTCACGCTCAACCAGCGCCATTGCGGCACGAACGTCGCTGGCACGCGCCAGTTTAGGCTCCAGCGTGGTCCAGGCACCCAGTTTTTGCAGCGCTTCTTTGGCATAGATACCGGCCGGAACGTGGTCCGGATCCCCGACCGCCAGACGGCTGTCGCCAATCAGTTTGGTCCACTCGGTTTTATCAGAGATGTCGACTTTATCAATTTTGCTGTTGGCCGCAGAAATCAGCACCAGTTCATTGCCCAGCAAGGTGTAACGGGTGTTATCGACCATTTGTTGTTTGCCGATCGCGTAATCCATCCACTGCTGATCGGCAGAAATGAACATATCCGCAGGCGCGCCCTGCTCAATCTGACGAGCCAGCGTAGAAGACGACGCGAAAGAAGAGACCACCTGCACACCTTTTTCTTTCTGATATTGGGTGGCGATATCTTGTAATGCGTTGGTCAGGGACGCCGCGGCGAAAACAGTGATTTTTTCGGCGGCCTGCGCGTGCATGCTGACGCCTGCCACCAGCACGGTCGCGGTAAGTAATCTGCCCCAGGTGTGTTTCATCGGATTTCCTCTGCTGTTATAGATATGGATACGTTATGTAGAGATGAATATAACGAGAAAAAACACGATGTCATCCGGTTTTTCCGCACTCTGCTGAAGAAGCGGTAGTTTTTTGATCTCAGGCGGAAAATCGAGTCTGTTTCCAAAATGAGCCTGTTTTCAAAATGAGTCTGTTCCCAAAAATAGAAAGCCCGGCACAATGGCCGGGCTTCTGGAAAATGCGTTCTCAGAAAACACTCATCTTTCAGTAATGAGGTTTCTCGCGGGACTCTTTAGAGTGACCCACGTGGGAGATGAGGTTAAATACTTCGCCCAGTCCCCAGATCAGGCCCAGGATCACAGCGATGAAGACTGGCACCATGATGGCAGCGAAAATCAAACTTTCTAATAGTTCTAACATGATAGCCTCACTTAGCTGGCTGAACCGCCCGCAGACGGTGTAGGACTTCTTGCATGAAGTCAAAAACGTAAATCAAACTGTGGCAGATAATAACAGCACGGGACTGTAAATACTTTAGCATTTAGCCAACTTGCCTGCCTGCGGGTTTAGCGGCGACAATAAAGCATGATTCATTTAAGGAAGCTGCAATGCAAGCCGAAATTCTCTTAACTCTCAAGCTCCAGCAACGCTTGTTCGCCGATCCACGTCGTATCGAATTACTGCGACAGGTGCGTCACACCGGTTCAATCAGCCAGGGCGCGAAGCTCGCGGGGATCAGTTATAAAAGCGCCTGGGATGCCATCAACGAGATGAATCAGCTTGCGGATGAGTCGCTGGTTGACCGCAGTACCGGCGGCAAAGGCGGTGGTGGCGCCGTACTGACGCCTTACGGCGAGCGCCTGATCCAACTTTATGAGCTGCTGGCGCAAATCCAGCAAAAAGCCTTTGACGTGCTTAAAGAAGATTCCCTGCCGCTGGACAGCCTGCTGGCCGCAATTTCCCGTTTTTCACTGCAAACCAGCGCACGTAATCAGTTCTTCGGCACCGTCGTGGAGCGCACCCATCAGACCGTCCAGCAGCATATTGATATCCTGCTGGCGGACGGAAAAACGCAAATTCGCGCCGCCATTACCGAGCAAAGTGCCGACCGTCTGGCGCTGACACCGGGTAAAGAAGTGCTGGTGCTGATTAAAGCCCCGTGGATAACCCTCGGATTTAACGCTGAAAACAGCCACAACGCGCTGCGGGGCGAAGTTATCAGTATTCAGCGCGGCGAGAAAAACAGCGAAGTGCTGGTGAAATTACCCAGCAGCGAGACATTGTGCGCCACGGTGCCAAATACTGAGATGGATAAACTGGCGCTGAAAACCGGTCAGACGGTATTTGCTCAGTTTGACGATGACAAAGTCATCATCGCCACCCTTTGCTAAAAACGGGTATTTAATCAGTATCTTGCAAAATCAGCGTTTTCATTTTGCAGAATTGTCAATTGACTTGCGAAGGTGCAGCGCTTATCCCTTATTTTATAATCATTTCAAAATGAGAGATAAAAAATGTCGTCGTTGCATATTTCGCAAGGCGTTTTCCGCCTCAGTGACACCCGAACCCTCACACTTTCCGATCTGACTATCCGCCAGGCCGACAGCTGGGCATTTGTCGGCTCGAACGGCAGCGGTAAATCCGCTCTCGCCCGTGCGCTGGCGGGCGATTTAACCCTGCTGAAAGGCACCCGCGAAAACAGTTTTGCACACATCGTCCGACTCTCTTTTGAACAGTTACAGAAACTGGTCGCGGATGAGTGGCAGCGTAACAACACCGATTTACTCAGTGAAGGTGAAGACGATACAGGTCGCACAACCGCTGAAATCATTCAGGATGACGTGCGCGATCCGGCCCGTTGCGCCGCGCTTGCCGCGCAGTTTGGTATTGAGAAATTGCTCGACCGTCGCTTTAAATATTTATCGACCGGTGAAACCCGCAAAACGTTGCTGTGTCAGGTGCTGATGCAACAACCCGATTTGCTGGTGCTGGATGAGCCCTTTGACGGCCTTGACGTTAATGCCCGCGCCCAGCTGGCAGAACTGCTTGAGAAACTTTCCGCCGAAGGCCAGACAATGGTGCTGGTACTTAACCGCTTCGACGATATTCCTGCGTTTGTGAAAAATGTCGGCGTGCTGGCTGACTGTACGCTGGCGTCGGTGGGCCTGCGTGAACAGGTGATGGCCGACGCGCTGGTCGCGCAACTGGCCCACAGCGAAAGCCTGAATGGCATGGCCGTGCCGGAAGCTGAAGATCCAACCGCCCGCATCAGCCCGCCTGCTGACAGTCCGCTGATCGTGCTGCGTGACGGCGTGGTGCAGTACAACGACAAACCGATTTTGCATAACCTCAGCTGGCAGGTCGATCACGGTCAGCACTGGCAGATCACCGGCCAGAACGGCGCCGGAAAATCCACGCTGCTGAGTCTGATTACCGGCGACCACGCGCAAGGCTACAGTAACGATCTGACGCTGTTTGGCCGTCGGCGTGGCAGCGGTGAAACCATCTGGGACATCAAGCGCCACATCGGTTACGTCAGCAGCAGCCTGCATCTGGATTACCGCGTCAGCACCAGCGTGCGCAATGTGATTACTTCCGGCTTCTTCGACTCTATCGGTATTTATCAGGCAGTCTCTGACCGCCAGCGGCTCCTGACGTCGCAATGGCTGGAACTGCTAGGTATGGGGGGCAATGCCGGTGAGACGCCATTCCACAGTTTATCCTGGGGACAACAGCGGCTGGCGCTGATCGCCCGCGCACTGGTTAAACATCCTGCCCTGTTAATTCTTGATGAACCGTTGCAGGGTCTGGATCCGATCAACCGTCAGCTGGTGCGCCGGTTTGTCGATATTTTGATTGGCGAAGGGGAAACACAGCTGCTATTTGTTTCGCATCACGCCGAAGACGCCCCGCAATGCATTACGCATCGCCTGAGTTTTATCCCTGACGGCGATATTTATCGTTATCAGATTGACGCATTGTAACTTTCTTCCCTTTTCCGGGGGCCATCAGCGCGGTCACTACGCCCGCCAGCGCCAGTGCCCCACTGGCTGCTGGATAAAATGAGCACCATTCCCCGGATGTTGTCCGAAAAATCACAATAAAAGCTGATTCATATAACGCAAACAAATCAGTGTAAGCGATTACACTTACCATCAATTCTGACTTAATGCCGGATGTCGCGGGCTTTCTGTACGGCGCACTGTACCTGTTTGCTCATCCTGAAAGGTGCTAAACTGTTTGTGTAAGCGATTCCATTTTATTGGGGATGGATCACCTTTTTCAGCCTTGCAGCGTGATATCGTTGCAGCAAGATAATCATCGGGGAGCTCTTATGTACGTCTTAGTCACAGGTGGTAGCGGTTACATTGGCAGTCACACATGCGTGCAACTGATTGACGCAGGTTATACGCCAATCATTCTGGATAACCTTCACAACAGTAAAGTCAGCGTGCTTGAACGCATTAATACGCTGACTGGCAAAACGCCGCTGTTCTATGAAGGGGATATCCGCGACCGTGCACTCCTCGATAAAATTTTCAGTGAACATCATATTCATTCCGTCATTCATTTCGCGGGCTGGAAAGCCGTGGGCGAATCCGTGGCAAAACCGCTGGCGTATTACGACAACAACGTCACCGGAACGCTGGTGTTGCTCGAAGCGATGCGCGCTGCGGGCGTCAATAACATGATTTTCAGCTCTTCGGCAACCGTGTACGGCGACCAGCCAAAAACGCCTTATGTCGAAGACTTCCCGACCGGCAATCCCTCCAGCCCGTATGGCCGCAGCAAACTGATGGTCGAGCAAATTCTGGAAGACGTGCAACGTGCGGAACCGGAATGGAGCATGACGCTGCTGCGTTATTTCAATCCGGTCGGCGCGCATCCGTCTGGCCTGATGGGCGAAGATCCGCAAGGCGTACCGAATAACCTGATGCCATTTATCGCGCAGGTCGCAGTAGGTCGTCGCGAATCGGTGGCCATTTTCGGCAACGACTATCCGACCCCGGACGGTACCGGCGTGCGTGACTATATTCACGTGGTGGATCTGGCTGACGGCCATATCGCGGCGATGAAAACCCTGCACAACAAAGCGGGCGTACATATTTACAACCTGGGCGCGGGCTTTGGTCACAGCGTGCTGGACGTGGTTAATGCCTTCAGCAAAGCCTGCGGCAAGCCGGTGAATTACAAATTTGCACCACGTCGCGATGGCGACTTACCGGCGTACTGGGCGGATCCGACGAAAGCCGAGAAAGAGCTGCACTGGAAAGTCACCCGCACGCTGGAAGACATGGCCAACGACACCTGGCTGTGGCAGTCGAAAAACCCGCAGGGCTACCCGGATTAAGGAGCACTAAGGAAAGTTATGACAACGTTTAACCCGATTGACCATCCGCATCGCCGCTACAATCCGCTGACCGATCAGTGGGTTTTAGTCAGCCCGCACCGCGCCAAGCGCCCGTGGCAGGGCCAGCAGGAAGCAGTTTCGCAGGAAGTGCTGCCAGCACACGATCCGGACTGTTTCCTGTGTCCGGGAAATACCCGTGTGACCGGTGATGTGAATCCGAAATACACCGGCACTTACGTGTTCACCAACGATTATGCCGCGCTGATGCCGGACACGCCGTTTGCGCCGGAAAGCGACGATCCGCTGATGCGCGTTCAGAGCGCACGCGGCACCAGCCGTGTGATTTGCTTCTCGCCGGATCACAGCAAAACTTTGCCCCAGTTGTCAGTTGAAGCACTGACGGAAATCGTCAGAACCTGGCAGGAACAGAGCGCAGATTTGGCAAAAACTTATCCGTGGGTGCAGGTTTTTGAGAATAAAGGCGCCGCAATGGGCTGTTCGAATCCGCATCCGCACGGCCAGATTTGGGCCAACAGCTTCCTGCCTAACGAAGCCGAGCGTGAAGACCGCCTGCAACGTGCCTATCTGGAAAAACAGGGCTCGCCGATGCTGGTGGATTACGTGCAGCGCGAGCTGGCAGACGGCAGCCGTACGGTGGTCGAAACCGAACACTGGCTGGCGGTAGTACCTTACTGGGCGGCGTGGCCGTTCGAAACGATATTACTGCCGAAAGTGCATGTGAAGCGCATCACTGAGCTTTCTGATGGGCAGCGCAGTGATCTGGCGCTGGCGCTGAAAAAGCTGACCAGCCGCTACGACAATCTGTTCCAGTGCTCTTTCCCGTATTCAATGGGCTGGCACGGCGCGCCGTTTACCGAAGGCGACAACGAACACTGGCAGTTGCATGCGCATTTCTATCCACCGTTGCTGCGTTCAGCGACAGTGCGCAAATTCATGGTCGGCTACGAAATGCTGGCTGAAACCCAACGCGACCTGACAGCGGAACAAGCCGCAGAACGTCTGCGGGCGGTGAGTGATGTTCATTATCGTGAGGCCGGAGAAAAACAATGAAACTGAAAACCAAGACCCTGGAAATCTTTGCCGATAAATTTGGCTACCCTGCGACCATCACTATCAAGGCACCGGGCCGCGTAAACCTGATTGGCGAACATACCGACTATAACGACGGCTTCGTATTGCCGTGCGCGATCGACTACGAAACGGTGATCGCCTGTGCGCAGCGCAACGACCGCACCATCCGTGTGATCGCCGCCGATTACGACAATGACGAAGACAGCTTTTCTCTCGACGAACCGATTCTGCACACCGACGCGCACCCGTGGGCCAACTATGTGCGTGGCGTTGTGAAACATCTGATGCTGCGTAACAAAGATTTCTCCGGCGCTGACATGGTGATCAGCGGCAATGTGCCGCAGGGCGCGGGCCTGAGTTCATCGGCATCTCTGGAAGTGGCCGTCGGTCAGGCGCTGAAATCCTTATACGATTTGCCGCTGGATGGCGTGGCGCTGGCACTGAACGGTCAGGAAGCGGAGAACCAGTTTGTCGGCTGTAACTGCGGCATTATGGATCAGCTGATTTCCGCACTCGGCAAGGAAAATCATTCCCTGCTGATCGACTGCCGTTCACTGGAAACCCGTGCGGTGTCTATGCCGACAAACGCGGCGGTGGTGATCATCAACTCCAACGTGAAACGCGGTCTGGTCGACAGCGAATATAATGCCCGTCGCGAACAGTGCGAAGTCGCCGCCCGGTTCTTCGGTGTAAAAGCGCTGCGTGACGTGGATCCTGCCCTGTTCTTCTCCATTCAGGATGAACTGGATCCGGTGGTTGCCCGCCGTGCGCGTCACGTGATCACTGAGAACGACCGCACACTGGCGGCAGCGGATGCACTGGCCAGCGGCGACCTGAAACGTATGGGCGAGCTGATGGCGGAATCTCACGCTTCCATGCGCGATGATTTTGAAATCACCGTTCCGCAGATCGACAAGCTGGTAGAAATCGTCAAAGAAGTGATTGGCGATAAAGGCGGCGTGCGTATGACCGGTGGCGGTTTCGGCGGCTGTATCGTAGCGCTGGTTCCGGAAGACATGGTGGAAAAAGTCCGTCATGCCGTTGAACAGCAATATCACGCCCACAGCGGCCTGAAAGAAACCTTCTACGTTTGCACCGCATCACAGGGAGCAGGCATATGTTAAAACCTGAAAACACACAGCTGGCGCCCGACGGCCAGCCGTTTGAACAGGTAACGCTACAGAATGCGGCGGGTGCCACCGCCACGTTTATGGACTGGGGCGCGACCTGGTTATCTTTCACGCTGCCGCTGGCCGACGGCACCTCTCGTGAGCTGTTGCTCGGCTGCGAGTCGCCGCCGGAGTACATGAATCAGAGCGCGTATCTGGGTGCCACCGTGGGGCGTTACGCCAACCGTATCGCACGTTCGCAGTTTGAAGTTGACGGCAAACCGCATCTGGTCGTCGCCAATCAGGGCGTTCATCAGCTGCACGGCGGGCCGGAAGGCTTCCATGCGCGTCGCTGGAAGATCCTCGGGAAAACCGCGCAAAAACTGACGTTCGAATTGTTCTCAGCCGATGGCGATCAGGGTTACCCGGGCAATATGACCGCCAAAGTGCATTATCAGCTGACTGACGATAACCGTCTGGAAATTCGTTATGAAGCGACTGTCGATAAGCTGTGCCCGGTCAATCTGACCAATCACGCCTATTTCAATCTCGACGGCGAAGGCACTGACGCGCGCCAGCATAAGCTGCAACTGTTTGCTGACCGCTTCCTGCCAGTGGACAGCGACGGCATTCCTTGCGCCGATCCGACGCCAGTTGAACATACCGGCATGGATTTCAACGCCGCAAAAACGCTGGCGAAAGATTTCCTCAAGGATCGCGATCAGCAACGGGTGAAAGGTTATGACCACGCGTATCTGCTCAACCGCTCATGCAATGCCGCTACAAATCCGGCAGCACATTTGTGGTCTGCGGATGGCAAAGTGAAAATGACCATGTTTACCTCGGCGCCAGCGGTTCAGCTTTATAGCGGCAATTTCCTCGGCGGAACACCGAATCGCAGCGGCGGCGAATATGCCAGCTATAGCGGTGTGGCGCTGGAAAGTGAATTCCTGCCAGACAGCCCGAACCACGCAACCTGGCCACAGCCAAGCTGCTGGATCAAACCGGGACAGGCATATAAATCTGCCACCACGTATCAGTTCTTCGCGCTATAACGTCCATCATCTTTAACGTCTGTCAGACAGGGTCGCCCGGCCCTGTCTTCATTTATTCCGACTTCTGCAAATTTGTGACTCACGGCGCATCTGTATCAGCACATTTTCAGCTAAAGGCATTTCCCGCATCTACTCTTAGAGAGTGTCCTGCATAAAAGGACGTTTAATAAGGAGTTCGATATGCGTTTACCTGTTGTGTTATCCCTGCTGGCAACGCTTTGCGCGGCTGGCTCCGCTCTGGCGGCTGACCCTGTGAAAGTGCCTTCTCCTGCTCAGACTGAGCAACGCCAAAAGATGACCGACTGTAATCAGCAGGCCACGACCCAGTCCCTGAAAGGTGATGACCGTAAAAAATTCATGAGTCAGTGCCTCAAGGCGGAAACCAAACCGGCGACGGCAGGCATGACGCCTCAGCAGGAAAAAATGAAAACCTGTAACGCTGACGCAGCGAAAAAAGAGCTTAAAGGCGATGCACGTAAAACCTTCATGAGTACCTGCCTGAAAAAAGCCAGCTAACTGCTGTCCTTTTGCAAAAAACGCGCTGTCCGGGAAACCGTTCGCGCGTTTTGTTTTACATCGCCGCAGCAAATTCGTTATGTTTAATACAAACGGTGTCCCGCAAAGGCTTCCTGAGGAAGTTTCAGATTGCTGTCCGGGAGGCCAAGCCCCTATAATGATAACCGTTATCATTGAAAATTCAGTTAACTGAGGAGTTTAGCTATGGCTGTAACCAAGCTGGTGCTGGTAAGACACGGTGAAAGTGAGTGGAACAAAGAAAACCGTTTTACCGGTTGGCATGATGTTGAACTGTCCGATAAGGGTCGCACTGAAGCAAAAGCTGCTGGTCAGTTGCTCAAAGACGAAGGCTTCCAATTCGACTTCGCTTATACCTCTGTGCTGAAACGTGCCATCCATACTCTGTGGAGCGTTTTGGACGAACTGAACCAGCCATGGCTGCCGGTTGAGAAATCCTGGAAACTGAACGAACGTCATTACGGCGCGTTGCAGGGTCTGGATAAAGCAGAAACCGCTCAGAAATACGGTGACGAGCAAGTTAAACAATGGCGTCGTGGCTTCGCGGTAACTCCGCCAGAACTGGATCGCGCTGATGAGCGTTTCCCTGGCCATGACCCGCGCTATGCAAAACTGACTGCGGCTGAACTGCCAACGACTGAAAGCCTGGCACTGACCATCGAACGTGTTATCCCTTACTGGACTGACGTGATCAAACCACGTATCGCCAGCGGCGAGCGCGTGATCATCGCTGCGCACGGTAACTCCCTGCGTGCACTGGTCAAATATCTCGATGACCTGAGCGAAGACGAAATTCTGGAACTGAACATCCCTACCGGTGTTCCATTAGTTTACGAATTCGACGAAAACTACAAACCAATCAAACGTTACTATCTGGGTAATGCCGACGAAATCGCAGCGAAAGCAGCGGCCGTGGCAAACCAGGGTAAAGCGAAGTAATTTCGCGTTTTCTGTGTTAAGCAGAGCGATTGGAACAGGCACGCGCAAGCGTGCCTTTTTTGTATCTGAACCTGAGGAGAAACCGATGCCCGTCAGACTCGCCTGCCCCGATGAAGCAGAAATACTCTGGGAAATCAGAAATCAGGCTATCCGCCACGGATGTAAAAATACCTATGGCACCGACATTGTGATGGCCTGGACGCCGGATCAGATGCCGCCCGGTTACCGTAAAGCCATTGCTGAGAATCCTTTTTATGTGGCCGAAGCGCACGGTCTGGGTACACCTGCGGCAACGGGTTATCTCGACCTGAAAAATGGCAGCGTTGAGGCGATATTCACCTTGCCGGAATTCGAAGGAAAAGGACTCGCCACGCAAATTCTCAATACACTAAAAGCTGAAGCAAAATCGCGGGGGTTTAAAGAGATCATCCTGTCATCTACGCCCAATGCTTTTGAGTTTTATAAGAGGAACGGATTTAGCCTGGTAAAAGAGGGTCTGTACCGGTCAGAAATGGCGAATGCCGATTTGCGTTGCATGGAGATGCGCTGTGCACTTTGACGTATTCAGCTAATAAAAAGCCCCGCAAAAGCGGGGCTCAGAAAGATATGCTGGCGTTAAAGAATTATCCGCGACGCGCTTTAACGGCGTTCGCGAGATTACGCAGCAGCACTTCTGTGTCTTCCCAGCCGATGCAGGCATCAGTCACGCTCTGGCCGTAAACCAGCGGCTCGCCGCTATCGAGGCTCTGGTTCCCTTCCACCAGATGGCTCTCAACCATCACGCCCATAACTGCCTGTTCACCGCCAGCAATCTGCCCGCAAACGTCTTCGCAAACTTCCATCTGCTTTTTGAATTGCTTACTGCTGTTCGCATGGCTGAAGTCGATCATGATACGTGCTGGCAGACCGCCTTTTTTCAGGCCGTCTTTCACTTCGAGCACGTCCTGAGCGCTGTAGTTTGGCTTTTTGCCGCCGCGCAGAATGATATGGCAGTCGTTGTTACCGCTGGTATTCACGATGGCGGAGTGACCCCATTTGGTGACAGACAGGAAGCAATGCGGCGCGCCTGCGGCGTTAATGGCGTCGATAGCCACTTTGATGGTGCCGTCGGTACCATTTTTGAAACCGACCGGGCAGGATAAACCGGAGGAAAGCTCGCGGTGAACCTGAGATTCTGTGGTACGCGCACCGATTGCGCCCCAGCTCATTAAATCCGCCAGATATTGTGGTGTGATCATGTCCAGGAACTCGCCTGCGGCAGGCAAACCGGTGTCATTAATATCAAGTAACAATTTGCGGGCAATGCGCAAACCATCGTTAATCTGGTAGCTGTTGTTCATGTGCGGATCATTGATCAGCCCTTTCCAGCCCACCGTAGTACGCGGTTTTTCGAAATAAACGCGCATTACCACTTCCAGCTCACCCTGCAATTCTTCACGCATTTTCAGCAGGCGTGCCGCATATTCTTTGGCAGCTTTAGGATCATTGATTGAGCAAGGCCCGATAACAACCAGCAGACGATCATCGTTTCCTTTCAGGATCTTATGAATAGCATTACGAGCCTGAGAAACTGTTTTTGCCGCTTTGTCAGTGGCGGGAAATTTTTCGAGCAGGGCAACCGGAGGTAAAAGTTCTTTGATTTCTTTGATGCGTAAATCGTCGTTTTGATAATTCATAACAGTTCCATTCGGGTGTTCATAAGAGACAAAGCGAAACGCTGACCGCGTTCAATCTAGCCGTAATGGGGAGCAGTGTAAACCTGCTTTTACACTTACGATTAGTCTCATTTTGATTTAGGACATAATTTATTTAGCTAGGCTTTAAGCAGACACATGAAACACGACCACGGACCTTTCTGAAACAATGGAGATGACATTATGAAAAAGCTCGCAATCATGTTACTGACTGCCACTATGGCTCTGACAACGGGCGCGGCCTTTGCCGCCGGTGAAACCTCGGCTGGTGATAACAACGGTCAGGCCAATCAGTCCGGTTCACCTGGCTCAATTCAGAATATGGCACCTAAAAGTGTTGATAATGACCAGATTAACAACACGAACAAGCCAGCAGATGAAGTGAATACCAAAACGGATACCACCAAGCAGCATATGAGCAAGGACAAACAGCATAAGAAAGCGATGTGCAAAGATGGTCGTTGTCCTGACCAGGCACCTGGAACCACGCAATCAAAAGAAACTGGTAAATAAATACGCCGGTAGTCTCTCGCTCAGGAGGAACTTCGGTTCCTCCTTATTCCGATACTTCCCCTTCTTGCAACGTCATCTGATTACGCTATTGTGATCGTCTCTGTTCATCATCTTTGTGAATATAACTATGTCTTCTTCCCTGTTACCGCAGGATAAAAATAGCCGTCGCCTGTTACTGGCTTTCCTTGTAACCGTTGTTTTTATGGTTGCGGAAGTTATCGGCGGGCTGATTTCTGGCTCTCTGGCGTTGCTGGCAGATGCCGGTCACATGCTGACAGATGCTGCCGCGTTGCTCGTGGCGCTGATGGCCGTGCGTTTTGCAAAACGTAAGCCCAATTCCCGTCATACCTTTGGTTATCTGCGCCTGACGACAATGGCGGCTTTCGTTAACGCCGCCGCGCTGTTAGTGATTGTGGTGCTGATCGTCTGGGAAGCCATTGCCCGCTTCTTCAATCCACAGCCGGTGATGGGTACCACGATGCTGGTCATCGCTATCGCCGGGCTGTTTGCCAATATTCTGGCATTCTGGTTACTGCATCAGGGTCAGGAAAAAGCCAACATCAACGTGCGCGCTGCGGCTCTGCATGTGCTGGGTGATTTACTGGGATCGATTGGTGCGGTCGCCGCAGCACTGATCATCATGTATACCGGCTGGACGCCCATCGACCCGATTCTGTCGGTGCTTGTGTCGTGTCTGGTGCTGAACAACGCCTGGCGGCTACTGCGCGAAAGTTTTCATGAGTTGCTGGAAGGTACGCCTGAGGAAATTGATATCGATAAACTGCGCCGTGATTTGTCGCTCAGCATCCCTGAAGTTCGCAATGTCCATCACGTTCACGTCTGGCAGATTGGTGAACAGCGGCTGATGACGCTGCATGTGCAGGTGGTGCCACCGCACGATCACGATGCGCTGTTAGACCGCATTCAGCATCATTTGCTGGAGAAATGCCGTATCGGCCATGCGACGATTCAGATGGAATACGGTCGTTGTGAAACGCTGGATTGCGAGATTAATGAAATCCCGGCTGCCAGCGCAGGGCACGATCATCATGGTCACTCCCACGCACACCATCATCACTGATGTTCACCAATAGCAGAAAGCAAAACGCCTCCAGTATGGAGGCGTTTTTGTTTAAGCAGATTCAGACGGTTTGCAGTGGCTGCGAGCCATTTTGCTTCGCACTCTTGATCCACAGCCACGAACCATTGAGTGCAATCAGCGTCAGCAACACGTATTCGAGCGCCATCGCATAGACGCCCTGATAGGCAAAAATCGCCACACTTATCACGTCGATCACCACCCACAGCAACCAATTCTCGACATATTTACGCGTCATCAGCAGCATCGCCACAATCGACAGCACCATCATTGATGAATCCCAGAACGGGAAAGCATCCGGCTGCAATTCTGGCATCTGCACATTCATCCCCAGCGCCTGCATCAGATTGACCGCCACCAGAGTGAGCGCAGCAAATACGCGGTCAATGTTAAACGTCATCAGCAAAATGCCTGCGACGCACACCACGCCCCATATCAGCGCTTTCCCACGTGGCAACCAGCGGATCTGCAATTCGGCTTCCTGATCCGCTGTCTGACGGCTCCAGGCGTACCAGCCATAAATATTGGCGGCAAAGAAGAAGATTTGCAGCAGCAAACTGGCGTAGAGCTGGATCTGGAAGAAGATGATCGCAAACAAGGTGACGTTGATCAGACCGAACGCGTAATTGATCAATTTTTCTTTGCTGGCGTACCAGATACAAAGCAAACCAAAAATAGTGCCAACCGCTTCAATCCAAGACAGATCATATCCGCCTTTGCCGAGAGGAATATGAACCAGAATATTGCTGGTACTGAAAAAATCCATCATCACGTCCTTCCTTTTTCGTCAGTCACATCGCGTTTGCTTACAGGGCTTTGGCCTGTGTGCGTAATTTGAGTTGCGCGGCAAAATCCAGCATACGGTTCAGCGGAATCAATGACTTCACACGCAGCGCCTCATCCACTTCTATCGCATGTTCTGCTCCGCCGTGCTCCAGACCTTCAGCAATGGCTTTCAGGCCGTTCATCGCCATCCACGGGCAATGCGCACAGGTGCGGCAACTTGCGCCCTCACCTGCCGTTGGCGCTTCGAATAATTCTTTATCCGGGCACGCTTGCTGCATTTTGTAGAAAATCCCGCGGTCAGTAGCGACGATCAGCTGCTTCTGAGGCAAGGTTTTTGCAGCCTGAATGAGCTGACTGGTAGAACCGACCGCATCTGCCATATCCACAATCGCCTGCGGAGACTCAGGATGCACCAGAACAGCGGCGTTTGGATACAAGCCTTTCATTCGGGTCAGGGCCTGGGTTTTAAACTCGTCATGGACGATACAGGCGCCCTGCCAGCACAGCACATCAGCGCCCGTCTGCTTGCGAACATAATTGCCGAGGTGACGATCCGGTGCCCAGATTATTTTTTCGCCCAGACTATCAAGATGTTCAATCAGTTCTACCGCAATGCTCGACGTAACTACCCAGTCGGCACGGGCTTTCACCGCCGCAGAGGTATTAGCGTAGACCACAACGGTGCGATCGGGGTGCTGGTCGCAGAAATCTGAGAAAGCCTGTTCCGGGCAACCCAGATCCAGCGAGCATTCCGCATTGAGCGTCGGCATGAGCACTGTTTTTTCAGGGCTGAGAATTTTGGCCGTTTCACCCATGAAGCGTACGCCGGCCACCAGCAACGTGGAAGCCGGATGCTGACTGCCAAAGCGCGCCATTTCCAGAGAGTCTGCGACAATGCCCCCGGTTTCTTCTGCAAGCGCCTGAATTTCAGGATCAGTGTAGTAATGCGCCACCATCACGGCATCACGTTCCCTGAGCAATTTTCTGATCTTCTCTTTGTATAAAGTCTTTTCATCTGCACTCAGAACTGCGGGTTTAGGAGGAAAAGGATAAACCGTCGCATTCAGGTCCAATGTTTCGCTCATACTCGTCATCTCATTCAGTCAGGCAGCACGCCTGAAACGCCAGAAGCCGCAACAGATCCCATCCGGAAACCCGTTGGTTTTGTATGCTAAACAAAATACCGCAAAACACAGGGAAAGTCGTCCATATATTAGCCATAAAGCTAAAAATGTTTACTGCACTTAAAAGAGACGAGGATTGACAAAATTGCCGGAGAAATGGATATCGCGATGGAAGGAAGTTTCAGGCGTCAGATGCGAAAAAAGCGCCAAAAGGCGCTTTTCTCTGAATTCTGCAATTTAGATGGCTTCATAATAATGTGCGGAGCGTGCTGGAATGACTCGGTTTCACCTCATCCTGCACTGCTTCACTACATTTTCCACTTTAAAAGTGGTGGGCCGTGCTGGATTCGAACCAGCGACCAATTGATTAAAAGTCAACTGCTCTACCAACTGAGCTAACGGCCCATCTAAATGCTTTTACTATTTTACTGTTGGCTTTCAGAACTTCAGAAGGATCCACCTAAAAGTGGTGGGCCGTGCTGGATTCGAACCAGCGACCAATTGATTAAAAGTCAACTGCTCTACCAACTGAGCTAACGGCCCTTCCTGAATACTTCTGTCTGCCTGCGTGTCTTGCAGTTGGTGTGCAAGCCACATGCAATAAATGATTTAGATTTGGTGGGCCGTGCTGGATTCGAACCAGCGACCAATTGATTAAAAGTCAACTGCTCTACCAACTGAGCTAACGGCCCTTCTAAACCTACTGCATATTGCCTAAATCTCTGACAGCGTTAGCCGTTTGGAGTTGTCTGGGCAACGGCGGCATATATTACTTATTTAACTTTTCAGTGCAACTTTAATTTTCAGAAAGAGTGCTAACTGATGGCGTTTCACACACTCAAGCCCAGAAAATGCACGATATGTACATTTTCCAGACCTGAATGAGGAACTACTTTGCAGATAAACGTTTTTGAGCTTGTTTTGCCGCATCGGTATTTGGGTACTGTTTTACAACCTGCGTGAAGACGGCTTTGGCTTTATCAGCCTGACCTTTCTCCTGCATGATCACCCCAACCTTAAACATCGCGTCAGAACTTTTTGGAGACTTAGGGTAATTTTTGACCACAACTGCAAAATAATACGCAGCGTCGTCTTTTTTACCTTTGTTGTAATACAACTGTCCTAACCAGTAGTTGGCGTTAGGCTGATAAGTTGAATCAGGATATTTTTTGACGAAACTCTGAAAGGCAGCAATTGCCTCATCATACTGTTTCTTTTCCAGCGCCAGTGAAACCGCAGCATTGTAATCGCTGTTCACGTCACCGGTGCTTGCAGGCGCTTGTGCAGCACCCGCGTCCGGCGTTGCGGCAGCAGAACCGGCTGCGTCACCTGTGGCTGCTGCAGCGCCCGTACTGGCGGCTCCGGCATTGCCCTGGCTTAAGCTGTCCAGTTGATTAAAAATTTGCTTCTGGCGATCACCAAGCTGACTCAACTGATACTGGTTCTCCTGGATTTGACCACGAAGAGTATCCATATCACGTTGGGTATCAGAAAGTTGTTGCTGGAGTTGAGTTAATAGCTGGCTGTGAGCGTTAGAAATACGCTCCAGAGAGGTGACCCGATCTTCAATCGAGCCTGAGCCGACATTACTGATTGGCGCTTGGGCAGTAGCGGCCCATGGGACCGCTACGCCAACCAGTAACGACAGACTCAACAAGTGAGTTCTGAAGTTACTGCTCATACTATTCTCTTAGTATACCAGTACTGCACGACGGTTTTTAGCGTATGCCGCTTCGTCATGGCCCAGTACAGCTGGTTTTTCTTTACCGTAAGAAACGATAGAGATTTGGTCAGCAGAAACGCCTTTGCCTTGCAGGTACATTTTAACAGCAGTAGCACGACGTTCGCCCAGGGCGATGTTGTACTCTGGCGTACCACGTTCGTCAGCATGACCTTCTACAGTCACTTTGTAAGACGGGTTGCTACGCAGGAATGCTGCGTGCGCGTCTAACATCTGAGCGAATTCAGAAGACACATCGTATTTGTCCAGGCCAAAGTAAACGATGTTGTTTTTCTGCAGTTCTTGCATCTGCAGACGAGCTTGCTCTTCTGAAGACATGTTTGCGTTTTCAGTGCCTGCGCCAGAGTTCAGACCCATACCATTAGATTGGTCGTTGTCTGCGTTCTTGTGAGAACTACAAGCAGCTACAGCCAGTACAGGCAACGCCAGCATCAGCCCTTTCAGCACTTTATTCAGTTGCATCTATTCGATCCTTTTATAATTTTTTGCCATACATAGTTTTCTATGCATTACAGATACGGCGACCAGGCAGGGAATTTGACCTGTCCATCAGTTGCCGGAAGACGCGCTTTGAAGCGCCCATCAGTCGATACCAACTGCAATACGGAACCCAGGCCCTGTGAAGAGCTGTAAATTACCATGGTGCCGTTTGGTGCGAGGCTAGGCGTTTCATCCAGGAACGTGTCCGTCAATGTTTGAACGGCTCCCGTTGCCAGATCTTGTTTAGCGATGTGCTGTGTACCGCTGGCGCTGCTCACCATCACCAGGAACTTACCATCTGCACTTACGTCAGAGTCCTGGTTCTGCGAGCCTTCCCAGGTCAGACGCTGAGGCGCACCGCCATTAATATTGACTTTATAAACTTGCGGACGACCACCCTGATCCGATGTGAACGCCAGATTCTGGCTGTCCGGGAACCAGGTTGGTTCAGTGTTGTTGCTGCGTCCGTTTGTCACCTGGCTAATCTGACCAGAAGACAGATTCATTACATACAGGTTCAGGCTGCCGTCTTTAGACAGAGCGAAAGCCAGTTTGCTGCCATCAGGTGAGAACGCCGGTGCACCGTTGTGACGCGGGAATGAAGCAATCTGTTTGATCGCGCCATTAGCCAGAGTCTGAACAACCAGTGCTGAACGACCGCTTTCAAACGTGACGTACGCCAGTTTGCTGCCATCCGGCGACCAGGCCGGAGACATCAGTGGCTCTGGTGAACGGTGAACCACGAACTGGTTGTAACCGTCATAATCCGCTACGCGCAGTTCATACGGGAATTTACCGCCGTTGGTCTGCACGATATAAGCGATACGGGTACGGAATGCGCCTTTTACACCGGTCAGCTTTTCGAAAACTTCGTCACTGGCGGTATGGGCGGAATAACGTAACCACTGTTTGGTCACTTTGTACTGGTTTTGTGCCAGCACGGTACCTGGTGCGCCAGAGGTATCAACCAGCTGGTAAGACACCACGTAGCTGCCATCGGCTGCAGGCTGAACCTGACCGATAACAACCGCATCAATGCCCAGCGCAGTCCATGCAGCAGGAGTCACTTCTGCGGCAGAGGTCGGCTGTTGTGGCATACGTGATGCATCAATAGGATTGAACTTGCCGCTGTTACGTAAGTCAGCTGCAACGATACCACCCACATCTTCAGGTGGTGTACCCGGGCCAGCCCATTTGAATGGCACAACGCCAATCGGGCGAGCTGTATCTACCCCTTGGGTAATTTCAATGCGAACTTCTGCATGAACCACAGATGCCCACATCATCAAAAGGCCGAACGCTACTCGAAATGCCTGCTTCATTGTATCTCCCTTATCTGGACGTATCTGCCCGCGATAATTTAGCAGAATTTTAACAAACCAACGCATACAAAACTAGAATTACACCCTGCAATCTATCGTAAAATTCTGAAAAGAAATTATTTTCGTCTTTCTACGGTTTAAAATCTATCGGAGCATTTTTAAAGACTTCATAGACTGCTTCAGAAGGTGGTTTCGGGAACTTCGCCTGTCGGGCTGCGGCAAGCGCTGCCTGACAAAGTGCAGGATCCCCACCTTCCGCCGACACGCTGATAAGCGAGCCATCCGGGTTCATTTTAACGCGCAACGAACAAGTTTTACCCGCATACGATGACGCGTCATAGAATCTGCTCTCGATAGCTGCCTTAATCTGGCTGCCATAGTTAGCAATATCGGCACCTGATGCGCCTGCCTTTTTCTGAGTCCCCTTCCCTGCCGGAGCAGAAGCGCCGCCACCTGTTGCGCCTTTCGGTGCATTTTTGGAGTCAGCAAGACCATCAAATAAGTTATTCGCATCAGCTGCTTCTTTCGCAGCGGCGGCAGCGGCAGCTTTTTTATCGGCTGCGGCTTTCTTCGCTGCAGCTGCAGCTTCTGCTTTTTTCTCAGCGGCAGCAGCGGCTTTGGCATCAGCAGCCGCTTTCGCATCCGCTTCAGCCTGGGCTTTTGCATCTGCAGCGGCCTGCGCTTTAGCTTCTGCAGCAGCTTGTTTCTTCGCTTCTGCAGCCGCTTCTTTCTTCGCGTCAGCTTCTGCTTGTTTCTTCGCAGCGGCAGCAGCGGCGGTTGCTTCGGCCTCTGCTTTTTTCTGAGCATCAGCAGCAGCTTTTTTCTGGGCGTCTGCTTGTGCTTTAGCCGCTTCTTTCGCGGCATCCGCTTTGGCCTGTGCCGCCGCTTTTGCTGCTTCGGCTTTCGCTTGTGCAGCGGCAGCTTCAGCCTGCTTCTGTTGTTCTTTCGCCTGTTCAGCGGCTTGCTCAGCTTGTTTTTGCTGCTGAGCCTGTTCCTGAGCCTGCTGCTTCGCATCCTGCTGCGCTTGCAGACGCTCTTTTTCAAGTTCTTTCAGGCGCTGTTGTTCGGCGGCCTGTTTCTGCTGAAGCTCTTCAGCCTGTTGCTCTGATTTTTTCTGACGCGCTGCAGCAGCGCGTTGGGAATCAGCCTGTTGCTGTTGCTGACGGTTGTACTGATCGACCACGGCACTGGGATCAACCATTACGGCAGAGATATCGCTGCCGCCACCGCCACCACTCATGCTGGTATCTTCGTCCAGCGATCCCAAAATCAGCAGGCCTATAATGATGATATGCAGAACGACCGAAACAATAACGGCGCGTTTGAGCTTATCGTTTTGTTCAGTTGCAGTTGCCTTTACCAAAATAGATTTCCCAAGACAGGATTACTAAAAACCCGGTTTCCTGTATTGCCTGTCATACTTTTAACAAGCCAGAGAATGCCGGGTTTCAAATAAGTGTTACAAATTACCTATCCTCAGATAGGTTGTGTCATCAATCCGACAGACTTCACGCCAGCCTGATGCAGCATATTCAGCGCCTTAATGATCTCATCATAAGGTACATCTTTTGCGCCGCCGATCAGAAATACCGTCTTCGGATTGGCCTGGATTCGGCTGGTCGCTTCCGCGATAACCTGCTGTTCAGGCAATTGTTCCATACGCTGATGATCCACCACTATGGTGTACTGACCCACGCCGGAGACTTCCACAATCACTGGCGGGTTATCATCGCTGGATACCGTTTTGGAATCCGTCGCGTCTGGCAGATCCACTTCCACGCTCTGGGTAATGATGGGAGCTGTTGCCATAAAAATCAGTAACAGAACCAGCAGTACGTCCAGCAGCGGAACAATGTTGATCTCCGACTTACCTTCGCGACGGTTACGACGACCTCGTGAACGAGCCATACTCTCCCCCTTTAGTTACTGCTGGTTTCGCGAGAGAAAGCCTGACGGTGCAGGATGGCCGTAAATTCTTCCATGAAGTTATCGTAGTTTTGCTCAAGCTTGTTCACACGCTGGTTCAGGCGGTTATACGCCATCACCGCAGGGATAGCAGCAAACAAACCAATCGCGGTGGCGATCAGTGCTTCTGCGATACCCGGCGCAACCATTTGCAGGGTAGCTTGTTTTACAGAACCTAAGCCGATAAAGGCGTGCATGATCCCCCAGACCGTACCGAACAGGCCGATATACGGGCTGATGGAACCGACGGTACCAAGGAAAGGAATGTGCATTTCAAGAGATTCGAGTTCACGGTTAAAGGAAATACGCATCGCACGTGAAGAGCCTTCAATCACCGACTCAGGCGCATGGCTGTTGGCACGATGAAGACGCGCAAACTCTTTAAAACCGGAATGGAAGATTTGCTCTGCCCCGCTCAGGGTTTCGCGACGGCCCTGGCTTTCCTGATACAAACGGGAAAGCTCAATACCGGACCAGAATTTATCTTCAAATGCTTCTGCCTCACGGGTGGCGGCATTCAGCACTTTCGTGCGTTGAATGATGATCGCCCAGGACGCGACAGAGAAGCACACCAGGATAAGCATAATCAGCTTAACCAGGATGCTGGCCTTTAAAAATAAATCAAGCATGTTCATGTCAGTCACTGCTTAAACTCCGCGACAATAGACTTAGGAAGCGCACGTGGCTTCATTTGGTGTGGATCAATGCACGCAATCAACACTTCTGCAGAACTCAGAAGGTTTCCATGCGAATCAAGAATTCGTTGTGCAAAAGTAAGAGAAGCTCCGCGAATGGACGTAATCTCACTCTGAACATCCAGCAGGTCATCTAGGCGAGCTGGTGCAAAGTATTCGACAGTCATGCGGCGGACAGCAAAAGCGACATGTTCTCCCAGCAGTTGTTGCTGGTGAAAATTGCGTTGGCGCAACATCTCTGTGCGAGCCCTTTCATAAAAGGCGACGTATCGGGCATGGTAGACCACACCTCCCGCGTCTGTGTCTTCAAAGTAGACACGAACCGGCCATCGGAACAACGAATTACTCACTCTACATCCCGTAATGCAATTTGACGGCACTACTATACTCAAGTGAGTTGGGGTTGGGAATGGGTTGCATTGCTGGAACGAAAATAATTATGGGCCAGAGCGGCCCATAGGACGATTACTGTAAATTTGTCTTTTATTTCAGCAAAGAATCAGCTGAAAAAGTAAAAAAGTCCTGCGGCCAGCGCAATCATGGCAAGTATCGGAGAGAAGAATGCCTTCCATACCGATTTATGCGGACGAAAGCCAAGGCCGTGGATCACACCGGCACAGACTGCCCATATCAGAATGATGCCGTGCCAGACTTCCAGCTGGCTGGTTGACGAGGCAAACAGGCCCGGTTTCCAGAATACGCATCCGGCAAGCACCAGTGACATCACAAGCGAAAGGGCCCGCAAGGGGCCCTTGTCTGTGATGGCGTAGAGTTTATCCACGATCACACTCATTATTACTTCTCTTCTTTAGCCGCTTTATTGGCTTCGCTGTGTTCAAACGCCAGCGCGGTAATAATACCGAATGAGCAAGCCAGTAAGGTGCCGAGGATCCAGGCAAAATACCACATGGTGTTCTCCTTAATACAACGAATGCTTGTTGTTCTCGATGTAGTGTTTATCGAGGCGACCGAACATCTTGTAATACGCCCATGAGGTGTAAATCAGGATGATTGGTACAAAGATACAGGCAACAACGGTCATCACTCTGAGCGTCAGCAAGGTGGATGTCGCATCCCACATGGTCAGGCTGGCGTTCGGCTCAGTGATTGACGGCATCACGAACGGGAACATAGTGATACCCGCAGTCAGGATCACACAGGCGATAGTCAGTGAGTTACTGATGAATGCCAGCGCAGCTTTGTTCATGCGTGAGAACAAAATGGTCAGCAGCGGCAGAATCACACCCAGTGCAGGGATCGCCCACAGGCCCGGAGTCTTGTTGAAGTTAGCCAGCCATGCACCGGCTTCATGAGACACCGTTTTACGCAGCGGGTTAGACGGGCCGGCGTGATCCATAACAGACGTCACGGTGAAGCCATCAATCCCTTTCACTAACCAGATACCTGCCAGCAGGAAGCACACCATCATCACCAGTGCAGAAATCTGCGACGCGGTGCGGGTACGCAGGTGCAGTTCACCCACAGTACGCATTTGCAGATAGGTGGCACCTTGCGTGATAAGCATGGTCAGGCTGACCAGACCGGCCAGAATACCGTACGGGTTCAGCAGGCCAAACAGGTTACCGGTGTAGAACAGACGCAGGTCGCTGTCGATATGGAACGGAACACCCAGCAGCAGGTTACCGAACGCCACACCGAACACCAGTGCAGGGACGAAACTGCCGATAAAGATGCCCCAGTCCCACATGCCACGCCAGCGCGGGCTCTCGAGTTTTGAACGATAGTCAAAGCCCAGCGGACGGAAGAACAAGGCGCACAGCACCAGCACCATCGCGGCGTAGAAGCCGGAGAATGCCGCGGCGTAAACCATCGGCCATGCTGCAAACAATGCACCACCGGCGGTGATCAGCCAGACCTGGTTACCGTCCCAGTGCGGGGCGATGGCGTTGATCATCACGCGGCGGTCAGTATCGGTTTTACCGATAATACGCACCAGAATGCCCACGCCCATATCAAATCCATCGGTGACTGCGAAGCCGATAAACAGCACGCCAATCAGCACCCACCAGATGAACCGTAAAACTTCATAATCAAACATAAGTGGACTCCCTATTACCGAGCTTGCTCAAGTGGCGCTGAAGTTTGTTCATAATGATAACGGCCAGTTTTCAGGCTGCTTGGGCCCAGGCGCGCATATTTGAACATCAGGAACATTTCAGCGATCAGGAACAGGGTGTACAGGCCACAGATGAGGATCATCGAGGAGAGTACATCACCCACAGTCAGTGAAGAGTGCGCAACCGCAGTCGGTAACACTTCACCAATCGCCCAAGGCTGACGGCCATATTCGGCCACGAACCAGCCCGCTTCGACAGCAATCCACGGCAATGGCAGGCCGATGAATACCGCGCGGTGTAACCAGCGTTTCTGACCAATCTTTCCGCGCAATACGGTGTAGAAGGACAGCGCAATCAGCACGAACATCAGGATGCCGCAGGCAACCATGATACGGAATGCGAAGTAAAGCGGCAGAACGCGCGGGATAGAATCTTTGGTCGCTTTCTGAATTTGTGCGTCAGTCGCACCCGCCGGGTTGTCGGTATAGCGTTTCAGCAACATACCGTAGCCCAGATCCTGCTTAGCATTTTCGAAATCGCTGCGTACTTTCGGGTCAGTGTTGCCCGAACGCAGTTCTTCCAGCAGGGTGTAGGCTTTCATACCATTGCGGATACGCACTTCGTGTTGCGCCATCAGGTCTTTCAGACCGGTGACCGGCGTATCAACAGAACGCGTGGCAATCAGGCCGAGCAAATATGGGATCTGAATAGAATATTCGTTCTCCATTTTGTCCTGGTTAGGCATACCAAACAGCGTGAAGCTGGCCGGTGCAGGTTGGGTATCCCACTCTGCTTCGATAGCTGCCAGTTTGGTTTTCTGCACGTCACCCATTTCATAACCGGATTCATCACCCAGCACGATAACGGAAAGTACGGCAGCCAGACCAAAGCTTGCAGCAATCGCAAATGAGCGTTTCGCGAAACCGATGTCACGACCTTTAAGCAGGTAGTAAGAGCTGATAGCCAGGATGAACATCGCGCCAGTCACATAACCAGACGCTACGGTGTGAACGAATTTAACCTGCGCAACCGGGTTCAGGACCAGCTCAGAGAAGCTGACCATTTCCATACGCATAGTTTCGTAGTTGAAGGTGGACGCAATCGGGTTTTGCATCCAGCCGTTCGCCACCAGGATCCACAAGGCGGACAAGTTTGAGCCAAGCGCCACAAACCAGGTCACTGTCATGTGTTGAACTTTAGAGAGACGATCCCAACCGAAGAAGAACAGGCCGACTAAAGTGGATTCCAGGAAGAACGCCATCAAACCTTCGATCGCCAGAGGCGCCCCGAAGATATCACCGACGTAATGTGAGAAATATGACCAGTTAGTACCGAACTGGAATTCCATGGTTAAACCGGTTGCAACGCCCAGTGCAAAGTTAATTGCAAAGAGTTTGCCCCAGAATTTGGTCATATCTTTATAGATTTGTTTGCCGGAAAGCACATAAACCGTTTCCATAATTGCCAGTAAAAACGCCATACCCAGCGTTAATGGGACAAATAGGAAATGGTACATGGCTGTTAAAGCAAACTGTAAACGCGACAGTTCAACGATATCAAACATCTTGACCCCTTGCTCCTCGGAGGAAGACCCCAAATTGCGATCTTTGACGAACCGGTTGCCGGAACGCCTCTTGACTACCAATATTCAAATGTGTGTAGAACAGAAATGCCCGCGGCAGGCACTCTGAACCCGGAAAGCGCACGGTCAGTAAGCCTCTAAGAGGCTGATGAGCAGGCGAAATCACGGGGAAAAGTGAACATACAAAAAACTGATGTTACAGGACCAATATGTTACGCCAGTAATCCCACACATTAAATAGGTTTTTTAGTGACCCAAAGCGGATTTCCGTGTACAGGTCAATTTAAGAACAAAACAGTGAAAATCGCTGTAATTGATCTGCCGCAATTTAAGCCTATCTCCTTGTTTATTTCTATATTACCCACATCAATTTCTGAAAAAATATTTCAGGATGTTAATCATTGGTTTCATTGGGCTTTAAGGGTGGACTTAATGTTAATTAATTGTACTTATATGGTTGTCATTAATATCTATTTTGCTACCTGTTGAAACCTAATTATTAACCTTTTATTTCCAATGAACCTATCGTGCTGTGTTAATAAATATAGCTCAATTCAGCGAATGTTAAATATTTCGCTTAAAATAAAAAAGGCCACCCGAAGGCGGCCAACATGTCGAATCAGTTTCTTAAATAAATCGACTTACATCGCACCGGATTTTTTCCGGCGCGACGGGTATTACTTATTGCGGCAGGACAGATTTCACGGCTTCGCCGATATCAGCCAGGCTGCGAACGGTTTTAACGCCGGCCGCTTCCAGTGCTGCAAATTTCTCGTCTGCAGTGCCTTTACCACCGGCAATGATGGCACCTGCGTGGCCCATACGCTTGCCTTTAGGCGCAGTCACACCGGCGATGTAGCCCACAACCGGTTTAGTCACGTGTGCTTTGATGTACGCAGCAGCTTCTTCTTCTGCGTTACCACCGATTTCACCGATCATGACGATCACTTCAGTCTGTGGATCTTCCTGGAACAGCTTCAGAATATCAATGAAGTTAGAGCCTGGGATCGGGTCACCGCCGATGCCGACGCAGGTAGACTGGCCGTAACCGTAATCAGTCGTCTGTTTAACCGCTTCATAGGTCAGTGTACCGGAGCGGGAAACGATGCCCACTTTGCCTGGCAGGTGAATATGGCCAGGCATGATGCCGATTTTGCATTCGCCAGGAGTGATAACGCCCGGGCAGTTTGGTCCGATCATCACGGCATCGCTCTGATCCAGTTTCACTTTAACCACCAGCATATCCAGCGTCGGGATGCCTTCAGTGATACAGATGATCAGTTTGATACCTGCATCCAGCGCTTCCAGAATGGAGTCTTTGCAGAACGGAGCCGGAACATAAATTACAGACGCCGTTGCGCCGGTAGTTTCTACCGCTTCACGCACGGTGTTGAACACGGGCAGACCCAGGTGCTCGGTGCCGCCTTTGCCTGGCGTAACGCCGCCAACCATTTTGGTGCCGTAAGCGATGGCTTGTTCGGAGTGGAAAGTCCCCTGGCTACCGGTGAAACCCTGGCAGATAACTTTGGTATTCTTGTTGATTAAAATCGACATTATTTCCCCTCCACTGCCGCGACAACTTGTTGAGCCGCATTCGTCAGGCTGGTCGCTGCAATGATGTTCAAACCGCTGTCTGCCAGTTTTTTGGCACCCAGCTCTGCATTGTTACCTTCAAGACGTACCACAACCGGTACGCTGACGCCCACTTCTTCCACCGCGCCGATGATACCGTCGGCGATCAGGTCGCAACGTACGATACCGCCGAAGATGTTAACGAAGACGGCTTTCACTTTTTCATCAGACAGAATGATTTTGAAGGCTTCAGTCACGCGTTCTTTGGTTGCACCACCGCCAACATCCAGGAAGTTAGCCGGTTCGCCACCGTGCAGTTTCACGATGTCCATGGTACCCATTGCCAGACCGGCACCGTTCACCATGCAACCGATGTTGCCGTCGAGGGCAACGTAGTTCAGTTCCCACTGCGCTGCCTGTGATTCACGGGCATCTTCCTGGCTGTAATCGCGCATTTCGCGCAATTCTGGCTGACGGAACAAGGCGTTGCCGTCCGCACCCAGTTTGCCGTCGAGGCAGATCAGGTCGCCAGCGGTAGTCACCACCAGCGGGTTGATTTCGATCAGCGCAAGGTCGCGCTCAAGGAAGATGTTCGCCAGACCCATGAAGATCTTAGTGAACTGCTGAACCTGCTTACCGGTCAGACCCAGTTTGAAAGCCAGTTCGCGACCCTGGTAAGGCTGCGGACCTGCCAGCGGATCCAGTGCCACTTTATGGATCAGGTGTGGCGTTTCTTCTGCCACTTTCTCAATTTCCACGCCGCCTTCGGTAGAGGCCATGAACACCACACGACGGGAGCTGCGATCAACTACCGCACCGAGGTACAGTTCCTGATCGATATCCGTTGCCGCTTCAACCAGGATCTGGTTAACCGGCTGACCGCTGGCGTCTGTCTGGTAAGTCACCAGACGTTTACCCAGCCAGTGCTCAGCAAAAGCGCGAATTTCTTCTTTGCTTTTAACCACTTTCACGCCGCCCGCTTTACCGCGGCCACCGGCATGAACTTGACATTTCACCACCCACGGACCGGCACCGATTTTCGATGCAGCCTCTTCCGCTTCACGCGGGGTGGAACAGGCGAAGCCTGATGGTGCTGGCAGGCCGTAGCGCAGGAACAGCTGTTTCGCCTGATACTCGTGTAAATTCATGATGTTCTATCCATTCTTATTCGGTAAGTAGGAAGGCTTATCAGGGCACAGCGAACTGTGCCGCAGATTTTTCGATCTCTAATCTTTCGCTGCGCCGGGACTAGACGTCCAGCAGCAGACGAGCCGGATCTTCCAGCATTTCTTTGATGGTCACCAGGAAGCCGACCGATTCACGGCCATCCACCAGGCGGTGATCATAGGACAGTGCCAGATACATCATTGGCAGAATCACTACCTGACCATTAACCGCCATAGGACGATCTTTAATGGCATGCATGCCGAGGATCGCACTCTGTGGTGGGTTGATGATTGGCGTGGACATCAGGGAGCCGAAGACGCCGCCGTTGGTCACGGTAAAGTTACCGCCGGTCAGTTCTTCCACTTTCAGTTTGCCGTCACGACCTTTGATCGCCAGCTCTTTGATTTGCTTCTCGATATCAGCCATGCCCAGCGTATCTACGTCACGCAGAACTGGCGTGACCAGACCACGTGGAGTCGATACTGCAATGCTGACGTCGAAATAGTTGTGGTAAACCACATCTTCGCCATCAATAGACGCGTTCACTTCCGGATAGCGTTTCAGCGCTTCAACCACGGCTTTCAGATAGAAAGACATGAAGCCCAGACGCACGCCGTGACGTTTTTCGAAACCATCACCGTACTGCTTACGCAGATCCATGATTGGCTTCATGTTGATTTCGTTGAAGGTGGTCAGCATCGCAGTGCTGTTTTTCGCTTCAAGCAGACGCTCAGCCACGCGCTTACGCAGACGGGTCATCGGCACACGTTTTTCGCTACGTGAACCCAGAGCAGGAGCGGCGCTGGAAGCTGCCGGAGCGGCGGCTGGCGCGGCTGCCGGTTTAGCGTCTTTGGCTTTCGCCAGATGCTGTTCGATATCTTCACGAGTCAGACGACCGCCGACACCGCTGCCTTTGATGGCGCTGGCATCCAGAGAATGTTCAGCAATCAGGCGGCGGATAGCCGGGCTGAGTGCGTCATTGTTCTCTTCTTCCAGTGCTGCTGTGTGGCGTGCCGCAGGAGTCGCTTCTTTTTCGGAGCTTTTCTCAGTGCTTGGCTTACCGGAGCTGTTGCCCGGACGGATACGCGCCAGGATCTGGCGGGAAATCACGGTAGCGCCTTCGTCTTCGATGATGCTGTCCAGAATACCGGCTTCACTTGCTGGCACTTCCAGAACCACTTTATCGGTTTCAATTTCTACCAGTACATCGTCACGCTCAACACTGTCGCCCGGTTTTTTGTGCCAGGTGGCAACCGTCGCATCCGCAACGGATTCAGGAAGGTCAGGGACCAGAATATCTACGCTACTCATTATAAATCCTTCTTATGTTCCATAGTGTTAACTCACGCCAACGCGTTATTTAACGTTAAGCGCATCGTTAACCAGATCTTGCTGTTGCTTCTGGTGAACGGACATGTAGCCGACTGCCGGGGAAGCAGAGGCCGGACGTCCTGCGTAACGTAAAGAAGCCCCGAAAGGAATCACTTCACGGAAATTGTGCTGGCTGCAATACCACGCGCCCTGGTTCAGCGGCTCTTCCTGACACCAGACGAAGTCATGAACGTGTGAGAATTTCTCAAGCACTTCCTGAATCGCTTTGTGCGGGAACGGATACAGCTGCTCGATGCGGACAATCGCCACATCGGTTTGCTCGTTTTTGCGACGTTGTTCCAGCAGGTCGTAGTAAACCTTACCGGAGCACATCACCACGCGCTTAACCTGTTTTGGATCCAGTTCGTCAACTTCACCAATCGCTGGCAGGAAGCTGCCGTCGGCCAGTTCTTCCAGCGTAGAAACCGCCAGAGGATGACGCAACAGTGACTTCGGTGACATCACGATCAGGGGACGACGCATACCACGCAGTGCCTGACGACGGATCATGTGGTAAACCTGCGCCGGGGTAGACGGGATACACACCTGCATGTTTTGCTCAGCGCAAAGTTGCAGATAGCGTTCCAGACGCGCGGAGGAGTGCTCCGGCCCCTGCCCTTCGTAGCCGTGCGGCAGCAGCATCACCAGACCACACATGCGGCCCCATTTCTGTTCGCCGGAACTGATGAACTGGTCGATAACTACCTGCGCACCGTTGGCGAAGTCACCGAACTGCGCTTCCCAGATGGTCAGGGTGCGCGGTTCTGCAGTCGCATAACCGTATTCAAACGCCAGTACCGCTTCTTCGGAAAGCACGGAATCCCAGACGTTGAACTCGCCCTGGCTGTTATGAATATTGGCCAGCGGCACGTACACGGAACCGTTTTTCTGATTGTGGATCACAGCATGACGGTGGAAGAAGGTGCCACGACCGGTATCTTCACCGGAAAGACGAATCGGAATGCCTTCGTCCACCAGCGTAGCGTACGCCAGATTTTCTGCGCCGCCCCAGTCGAATTTCTTATTACCCTCAGCCATCTCGTTACGGTCGCCGTAAATCTTGGCAACGCGTGACTGCATCTCAATCGCATCCGGCACATGGCTGACGCGACGCGCCAGTTCCTGCAGACGTTTCAGCTCAACCTTATTCGGGTATGGCTCGTCCCACTCATGATTCAGATACGGCGACCAGGTGAAAGTGTGCATGTCATTCTGACGCCACTCTTCCACTACGCACTCACCGGCATCCAGCGCATCACGGTACAGATTGACCATTTCCGTCGCATCTTCGAGGCTGGCAACATTCTGCTCAGTCAGGACATCTGCGTAGATTTTGCGTGGCGTCGGGTGTTTCTTGATCTTTGTGTACATCAGCGGCTGGGTTGCGCTAGGTTCGTCGGCCTCGTTATGGCCGTGGCGACGGTAGCAAACCAGGTCGATCATGACGTCACGTTTAAAGGTGTTACGGAAATCCAGTGCCAGACGGGTCACGAAAGCAACCGCTTCAGGATCATCTGCATTAACGTGGAAAATCGGTGCCTGCACCATTTTCGCGATATCAGTACAGTAATCGGTAGAACGCGCATCTTTCGGATTCGAGGTGGTGAAGCCCACCTGGTTATTGATGACGATACGCACGGTACCGCCCACTTCATAACCGCGTGCCAGCGACATGTTCAGGGTTTCCTGAACCACACCCTGACCGGTAATTGCCGCGTCACCGTGAATAGTGATTGGCAGAACCATGTTGCTGCGCGCTTCGTCCAGACGGTCACGACGGGCACGAACAGAACCGATGACAACCGGACTGACGATTTCCAGGTGCGACGGGTTAAACGCAAGCGCCAGGTGAACCATACCGCCTTCGGTTTCCACATCAGACGAATAGCCCATGTGGTATTTCACGTCACCGGTACCCAGGTGTTCTTTATGCTTACCGGAGAATTCGTCGAACAGATCCTGAGGTTTTTTCCCCAGCACGTTGATCAGCACGTTCAGACGACCGCGGTGCGCCATACCCAGCACCACTTCGCGGGTTCCGTTTTTGCCGGCATGACGGATCATGTCTTTGAGCATCGGAACCAGCGCATCGCCACCTTCGAGAGAGAAACGTTTTGCACCCGGGAATTTCGCACCCAGATAACGTTCCAGACCTTCAGCTGCGGTCAGTTCTTTCAGGAAGGTTTTCTTTTCATCATTGGTGAAATTCGCACGACCCGCCACGGATTCGATACGCTGCTGGATCCAGCGTTTCTCTTCGGTGTTGGTGATGTGCATGTATTCCGCACCAATGGATCCGCAATAGGTTTGCTTCAGGGCTTTATACAGCTCGCCGAGCTGCATGGTTTCCTTGCCAATGGCAAATGAACCGACGTTGAAGGTCTCCTGGAAATCAGCTTCTGTCAGATGATGGAACGCAGGATCCAGATCAGGTACATCGTCCAGTTTCCACAGGCCGAGGGGATCAAGGTTCGCGTTCTGATGGCCACGGAAGCGGAAGGCGTTGATTAACTGCAACACCTTGACTTGCTTGGCATCCGTTTCCGGATCGCTGATGGAGGAGTTATAACGTGACGCGTCTTTCGCCAGTCGGCGGAAGTAGTCTCGTGTTTGAGAATGGAGTTGCTCTGGTTTCACACCCACTGTTGGTAGCTGTTTAAAAATCGAACGCCAGCTATCGTCAACGGAACCAGGATCGGTTAAGTAGTCTTCATAGAGTTGTTCTATGTAAGACTGGTTCGCACCCGCCAGATAGGAGGAATCCAGCCAGGCCTTCATTGCGCCGTTCTGCATCGTGATCCCTTAAGCTTTGAAGCTTTAGTTTTCGCCGTGGTTAATAATATTGACCGTGATACACCGCGGTAAAACGGTTTTCCTTACTAAAACAGTTCGCTGGTTGAGCGTTTGGCTCTTCAAGGAACCTTCAAAAATCATCCATCTGGCTGAGTGATTTTTGAAGTTGCCCTGCTTTTACTTCCCGACTCTTTACTGCCCTTTTATCCCCTGATATTGACCCGGCTATCTTACTCCAGTCAGGCGCAACTTTGTTGCACTTGTTGCTACTTTGTTATTAAAAAATTACTTATTTGCTATCGTCGCCTCAGTTACCGCATTTGTAACTAAAGAAAGTGCAAAACCGGTGGTAACTAAATAACAGCGGGAACCTGAGTTCCCGCTGATTGCGTCACCTAAACCACTCAGGCACCACGCTGCAGAAGCATGGATTTGATGTGGCCGATCGCCTTGGTCGGGTTCAGCCCTTTCGGACACACACTCACACAGTTCATGATGCTGTGGCAGCGGAATACGCTGAAAGCATCGTTCAGATCGTCAAGACGCGATTGTGTTTCGGTATCGCGGCTGTCGATCAGGAAGCGGTAAGCGGCCAGAAGGCCAGCCGGACCGACAAATTTGTCCGGATTCCACCAGAACGAAGGACAGGATGTTGAGCAGCAGGCGCAGAGAATACATTCGTACAATCCGTCCAGCTTTTCACGGTCATCCGGCATCTGTAAATGTTCACGCGCCGGAGGATTCTTCCCATCATTCAACAGGTAAGGCTTAATCTTCTCATACTGCTTATAGAATTGTCCCATGTCCACAACAAGGTCGCGCACAACAGGCAAACCAGGTAACGGACGGATAACAATTTTCTTGCTTCCGTTACGCAACGTCGATACCGGCGTGATACACGCCAGACCGTTTTTACCGTTCATGTTCACGCCATCTGACCCGCAAACACCTTCACGGCATGAGCGGCGGAAAGCCAGCGTCGGATCCTGTTCTTTCAGCAAAATCAGCGCGTCAAGCAACATCATGTCGCGCCCTTCTTTAGCTTCCAGAACGTAATCCTTCATGTACGGAACGTCATCAACGTCCGGGTTGTAGCGATAAATCGAAAATTCAATTTTCATAATCTGTCTCCGCTCCGCCCTAGTAAGTACGCGCTTTCGGCGGGAACGCCGCGCGAAGCTTAGGCTGCATGTTCACCTCACGGCGGGTCATGCTTTCTGTTTCCGGCTGATACAGCGTATGGCACAACCAGTTCGCATCATCACGCTCAGGGAAGTCGAAGCGGCTGTGTGCGCCACGGCTTTCGGTGCGGTAGTTTGCGGAGACGGCAGTAGAGAACGCAGTTTCCATCAGGTTATCCAGCTCCAGACACTCGACGCGCTGGGTGTTGAATTCTGAGGAGGTATCATCCAGACGCGCTGATTTCAGACGCTCGCGGATCACTTTCAGTTCTTCCAGACCTTTCGCCATCGCATCACCTTCACGGAATACCGAGAAGTTGTTCTGCATGCACGATTGCAGGTCTTTACGGATTGCCACCGGATCTTCACCTGAACGGGTGTTGTTCCAGCGGTTCAGACGTTCCAGAGACACATCGATATCATCCTGAGACGCATCGCGGCTGTCGCCCTGCTCGGCAATGGATTCCTGCAGATGCATACCCGCTGCACGACCAAACACCACCAGATCCAGCAGTGAGTTACCACCAAGGCGGTTAGCGCCGTGAACCGATACGCAGGCGATTTCGCCGACCGCAAACAGCCCCGGGATCACTTCATCCTGACCCTGTGCATTCACTCGCAGCGCCTGACCGGTCACTTTGGTCGGAATACCGCCCATCATGTAGTGGCAGGTTGGGATAACAGGAATTGGCTCTTTCACCGGATCGACGTGTGCGAAGGTACGCGACAGTTCGAGAATACCCGGCAGGCGGGATTCCAGAACGTCTTTACCCAGATGATCAAGTTTCAGTTTGGCGTGCGGGCCCCACGGACCTTCACAGCCACGGCCTTCACGGATTTCGATCATGATGGAACGCGCCACCACGTCACGACCCGCCAGGTCTTTCGCATTCGGCGCATAACGTTCCATGAAACGCTCGCCGTCTTTATTAAGCAGATAACCGCCTTCACCACGACAGCCTTCTGTTACCAGAACCCCTGCACCGGCAATACCGGTCGGGTGGAACTGCCACATTTCCATATCCTGCACCGGCACGCCTGCACGCAGCGCCATGCCGACACCGTCACCGGTATTAATGTGGGCGTTGGTGGTGGACTGATAAATACGCCCTGCACCGCCGGTTGCCAGCACGGTAGCTTTGGCTTTGAAGTACACCACTTCACCGGTTTCGATACAGATAGCCGTACAGCCGACGATGGCGCCGTCCTGGTTTTTCACTAAATCCAGTGAATACCATTCGGAGAAAATCGTGGTGCCGTTCTTCAGGTTTTGCTGATACAGCGTGTGCAGCAAGGCGTGACCGGTACGGTCAGCGGCTGCTGCAGTACGTGCCGCCTGTTCGCCGCCGAAGTTCTTCGACTGGCCACCAAACGGACGCTGATAAATACGACCGTCTTCAAGACGGGAGAAAGGCAGCCCCATGTGCTCCAGTTCCAGAATCGCTTCCGGGCCGGTTTTACACATATATTCAATGGCGTCCTGGTCACCGATATAGTCGGAACCTTTTACGGTGTCGTACATGTGCCATTCCCAGTCATCCTCATGGGTGTTACCCAGCGCGACGGTGATACCGCCCTGCGCTGACACCGTATGGGAGCGGGTCGGGAAGACTTTTGAAATCAGGGCGCAAGACAGCCCCATTTGTGAAATTTGTAACGCGGCACGCATACCGGCGCCACCTGCACCGATAACGACAGCATCAAACTCTCTGACTGGCAGATTCATTTACTACGCTCCCCAAACAACAATTGTTCCGTAAAGTAGGTAAACCACTAATGTCACGACAATGGCCAGTTGCAGCACAAGCCGGACAGCTACCGGTTTCACATAGTCCGTTAACACCTGCCACATGCCGATCCACGCGTGGATCAGAATCGACAGCAGCGCCAGCAGTGTGAATACTTTGGTGATGGAGGAAGAGAAGAAGCCATGCCAGACATCAAATGTCAGTTCCTGAGCCAGAACCACGAAGCCCAGAATATAGAGGATGTACAGGGTGAGGATAATTGCGGAAGCACGCAGTAACAGCCAGTCGTGCACACCATTGCGCCCTAACGCAGAAACGTTGCTTACCATACGAGGACTCCAGCCAGAATTGACAGCACGACGGTCAGACCGATTGCCACCTGGGCAGAACGGGTACCGGCAGCCAAACTCTCTTCGATATAGCCAAAATCCATCAGCAAATGGCGGATGCCACCGCAAACGTGATAGGCCAGTGCAGTGAGTATTCCCCAAAAGATGAATTTGACGAAGAAGCTATTCATGATGGCGGCAGCATGTGCAAACCCTTCAGGAGAAGAGAGAGACAGGCCTAAAAGCCAGAGGAGGATACCGACGGCGACGAAGGTAATTACGCCAGAGACTCGGTGTAAGATGGACGCTATCGCAGTAACAGGAAACCGGATCGTTTGCAGATCCAGATTGACAGGTCTTTGTTTTTTCACGGTTTTGCCCACACAGCTCTTATTATTTTCCCTCCGGCCCGGAGCAGTATGTCAGACAGCACCCTTTCCTTCGTTCTTGTCGCTGTGGGTGCGTTGGCTGCGCGCGCTCACCCTAATCACTGACCTATGTCAGCTCATAGGGATTCGGTTGCTTGCCGTCTTCCCACAACACCAATAACTTTGGAAAGCTGAGCTAAAAGCTCATCAGTTTTCGCGCTCAAAGGACGACATCCAGTGTGCTTAAAAGGCGCGATAAACGTATTTTCGTAGCCGTAACGTAAAGGGCGAAGAAAATGGTGCTGGGTGCTCCTACTTCGGATTGTCCGGAGACCTTGTAGGAGTATAGGTTGATCACATTCTTATTACAATTGCCCTACAAATGCTTTATTCACATTTCTCTGAAACAGTGAGTTAGCTCTCACTTTTCATAAAAGACACAAAATAAATTATCTGGTTTGACAATTGATCAACATTTCCATTACAAATGAGCTATCTCTATAGGACTGTGATACTGAGCACATACCGGCTTTCGCCTGATGCACCAATAGGGTGAAAGTTTCTGAAGAATCAGTGGATCACACAATCGCAAATACGGGTCTTCCCTGATGGCTCAAGTTATGCAAAAGTGGTGATTGTGTAAATCCTCATGCTTCTCACAGGTACTGAGTGACAGAACAGTAATGATTTACCGAATCTTTAACAACGATGAAACGCCGCTTGTTTGTCACAGAGCAGTCTGAGACTGCAATTCGACTCAGCTCTACGTTCCCTTTTTCATTCGATCGAAGAGCTAAGGCTGACAATAATAATGACCTTACAAGGCGTCGCTTCCAGGCATTTCTGTTGTTAGGGATTTTTAAAAATAAGGCGCTAAGGAGACTGTAAATGGCTGATAAGAAAGCGACACTTACCCTACAAGGTCACGACCCGATCGAACTAAACGTGCTATCCGGCACACTGGGCCAGGATGAAATTGATATCCGCCCGTTAGGCGCGAAAGGTTTTTTCACCTATGACCCCGGTTTTACGTCTACCGCATCTTGCGAATCTAAAATCACCTTTATCGACGGTGACGAAGGGATCCTGTTACATCGCGGCTTCCCGATTGATCAACTGGCGCAAGAATCTACTTTCCTGGAAGTGAGTTATCTGCTGCTCAACGGCGAAACCCCGACGCCAGAACAGTATGAAGAATTCAAAACCAATGTGACCCGTCACACGATGGTTCACGAGCAAATCACCCGCCTGTTCCACGGTTTCCGTCGTGACTCTCACCCGATGGCTGTGCTGTGTGGTGTGACCGGCGCACTGGCGGCGTTTTATCACGACTCGATTGACGTCGAAAATGAACGTCACCGTGAAATCGCCGCTTACCGCCTGCTGTCCAAAATGCCGACCGTGGCAGCCATGTGTTACAAATATTCCATCGGCCAGCCGTTTGTATATCCGCGCAACGACCTGTCGTATGCCGGTAACTTCCTGCACATGATGTTCTCCACGCCGTGCGAAGAATACAAAGTGAACCCGATTCTGGAACGCGCCATGGATCGTATTCTGATCCTGCACGCTGACCACGAACAAAACGCCTCCACGTCTACCGTGCGTACCGCCGGTTCTTCAGGCGCTAACCCGTTTGCCTGTATCGCTGCGGGCATCGCATCCCTGTGGGGACCGGCTCACGGTGGCGCCAACGAAGCTGCGCTGAAAATGCTGGAAGAGATCAGCAGCGTTGATCACATTCCGGAATTCGTTAAGCGTGCGAAAGACAAAAATGATTCCTTCCGCCTGATGGGCTTCGGTCACCGTGTTTACAAAAACTATGACCCGCGCGCTACCGTAATGCGTGAAACCTGTCATGAAGTGCTGAAAGAGCTGGATCTGAAAGACAACCTGCTGGAAGTGGCGATGGAACTTGAGCACATTGCGCTCAACGACCCGTACTTCATCGAGAAGAAACTGTACCCGAACGTCGATTTCTACTCCGGCATCATTCTGAAAGCGATGGGTATTCCGTCTTCCATGTTTACCGTTATCTTCGCGATGGCGCGTACTGTTGGCTGGATTGCTCACTGGAGCGAAATGCATCAGGAAGGCATTAAAATCGCCCGTCCTCGCCAGCTGTATACCGGCTACGATAAACGCGATTTCCATTCTCAGCTGAAGAAATAACTCACCTTCAATATATAAGGCCGATGAATAACTCATCGGCCTTTTTTTATTTATTAATTCACATGACAACTTAATTATATATTAAGATTTTTGAAAGCATATAAAAACCAATACCAATGTTTGACGATTACCCCTCTGTGATATACCATCCCCCGAAATTCACCCGGCTACAAAAGCCATAGTCACCATTAACACGATTCATTGCAATCCGGTAATTAAAAGAACGGGTAAATGAAACATGTAATATAAACATGCCATTATTAAACCAAGGACATTCTGACATGGAAGAATATCGGAACGGCTCACGATCGTTTAAAAGAACATTATTATCGAGTGCCATTTTTAGCCTTTTATTACCGTCATCGGTTGTACTTGCAACAACTACATTTTCTGGCGGGAATTCATCACCTTTTGACTATATGATCTCTTCAACTACAGCTGACGAGGAACATGCCTATGTCATCACTGACGCGAATACAATAGTGACCGTCGATGGTGAAATTACGCTTGGCGAGATGACGGCGCCTTACCAATCTGTAGTCTCCACGACCGGCAACGAAGCCTATGCTTTCAATATTATTAATGAAGGTAAACTGGTACTTAATTATGCTGACGTCAGCACAACTAATTCCGGAAAAACATTTAACATTACTACCGGTGCTTCGGCTGAAATTAATAACGCCGATATAAGTTCAGGCAAACAAGATAGCAGTGTTATTTATGTCTCCGATAAAGGATCGGCTTTAACAGGCAATGATATTCGTATCACCAGTGATGCAGCTCAGGCCCGGGGAATTAATATCCGCTCAGGTGCGTCAGCTGATCTGAGCAATATTGATATTACCTTAACCAATGGCCGAAACGCGATCACGGTATCGGACTCAACCGCGATCATTGAAAACCTCACCATTAGTCAAAAATCTGAAAGTACTCAATCAGCTGTTTATGTATCAGGTTCGAGCGACACCAAGAAAGCCACCGCTGAGATAATAAACGGCAACGTCGAAATGACCGGAACTGGCGATACTATGGTGAACACAAACATTTACAGCGATGTCACGCTCAATGGCGGGACATATACAGCGGTAGGTGATAATAACACCGGATTCTTTACAGCGAGTAAAGGCGCGAAGTTAACCGCCAGTGATCTGGCGCTCACCACCAATGGCATACATTCCAATGCGGTGGATGCCCGGGGGGAGACAGAATTAAATAACGTCAGCATCACGACTCTGGGTGATCAGTCCTATGGCCTTTATGTCGATTCCAATGAAGCGACAAACGCGGGATTGCCCCTCGCCACACTGACTGCCAAAGATATGAAGATCAACACCACAGGTTCCAACTCCGCTGCAGTCGTCGCTGCCCGCGCAGGGATTATGGATCTTGATGGCGCTGAGATCACAACTCAGGGAGCAAACAGTAATCTGCTGGTAGCAATGAATGATTCTACCCTGAGTGCCAACGCAGTTAAGGGGAATTCGACCGGTAATGGTGCTTCTGCTGTCCGTTCCTACGCCAACAGCCAGATGACCATCAGCAACAGCGAATTATCGGCCACCGGTGCATTAGCAAATGGCATCTATACGCAGGGTTTTGATGCAGACCATCAGGCCGTCGTAACGCTGGATAACAGCCTTGTTAGCAGCGCCACCAGCGAGGGAATACTGGCTGCAGGTGCCAATACCCGGATTAACGTGAACAACGGGTCAACCGTGCAAAGCGGAAACGGTATTCTGCTGAGAGCCAAAAGTTATACAGATACGGGCGTGACCGCGCAAAGTCAGGTGAACTTATCTGCAAGTAACTCGCACATGGAAGGCGAAATAATTGTCGATACCGGCAGTGTTGTGGATGTGTATCTTAACAGTGGCTCTGAATGGCAAGGCATTACCGCAAGTACCAACAGCGTCAACATCGACGATTCCAGCCTGTGGACGCTGACCGGTGATTCGACGATTTCGCAGATGAATTCCAGCGGCACCACACACTTCACTCACAGCGGTAGTGAATATTCTGAGCTGACCGTGAATGGCAATATGACCGGCGACGGTACATACCGTATCAATACTTATCTGGATGACAGTAATTCGCCGACAGATAAGATCCACGTAACGGGCGACATTACCGGTCAAAATACCCTGTTTGTCACCAGCACTGGCGGCAACGGTAATAATACGCTGGGTAACGGGATTGAAGTGGTTACCGTGGAGGGAACGAATACCCAGGGAACCGATGCTCTCACGCTGGGGAATTCTGTTTCTGCCGGCGCTTTCAACTACGGTCTGCGTAAAGGCGATATCACCACCGGTGAGGGCGAAAACTGGTATCTGAGCACGTGCGCCAGTTACGATTGTTCAACGCCTATCCCGGATCCAGATCCTATTCCGGACCCAACGCCAGATGATAATCCGGACGACAATCCTGATGCTAATCCTGATAACATCCCTGACGATATTCCAGACAACAATCCGGATGTGAACCCTACCCCGACACCATCCGACGACATTCAGCCATGGCGTGAGGAAGTGCCGGGATATATCGCGGCGCCGGTGCTGAATATGCAGTATGGCTTTGATGCCATCGGCACTTATCACCAGCGTACCGGCGGTGATGTGCTGCATAAAGACGGAGCCTGGGGTCGGATTGTCGGTACTCACACTGAAAATGATGCAGGTCGTTACAGCTATGACACCGATACCTGGTATGCGCAGTTGGGTATGGATCTGATGTGGGATAAAAACGAAGAAAACACCGAACGCAGTGCCGGTATTCTCGTGACACTCGGACGTCAGAATACTGATGCGGAAGACAGCCTTCGCAGCAATAATCCGTTGTATTCCGTACAAACCGGCAGTGTAGACAGCGACATCTACAGCTTTGGCGGTTATTACACGCTTAAAGCGCAAGATGGCGGATACATTGACGCGGTGGGCATGGGCAGCTGGTATAAAAACAGCTATGACAGCACGCATGATGCCGATCAGGACGGTTATGGCGTCGCGTTATCAGTAGAAGCTGGCAAGCCATTTACCCTGCATGAAAATCTGAAAATTGAACCACAGGCGCAGGTGATCTATCAGTATCTGAATCTGGATGATTTCAACGATGACATCAGCCATGTCTCCGGCGTATCAACCAGTAACGCGCAGGCACGCGGCGGTGTGCGCCTGTTCCTGGATAATCCAACCTGGACGCCTTATCTGACGCTGGATGCTGTCACTACTATCGGCGATGAACCTGATGTACAAATCGCGGATCAGCGATTGAAAGCAGAATTCAGCGACAGCTGGTGGCAGACAGGCGCAGGTCTGGCGGGCAAACTCAGTGAAAACACCACGATTTATACTGACGTCCGCTACCAGAAAGGCTTTGATTCAGATCTGGAAGGCTACAGCGGCAATCTGGGTATCAAAATGAATTTCTGATCCTAATTAGACAGAGCAAGGGCACTCCGGTGCCCTTTTTTATCACTCATACCTGACACACCGGACACCAGAAAAACGGTCGCGATGACACGCTGGTTTTCGCGATCGGATCACCGCAGCGCTCACAAGGCTGACCCGTGCGGCCAAACACCTTGAAGCGAAACAGCGCGCCGTGATGCACATTTTCATCCATCGTGCCGCGTGTGGCATAAGATAACCGCGCAACAGACAAACAGGCATCCGCCAGCGCATCCAGCTCCTCGTCGTTCAGTTCTTTCGGTTTATGATCTGGCAATAGTTTCGCCAGCCAGAGAATTTCCGCCCGCAGATAATTACCCAGCCCGGCCAGAAAAGCCTGATCCAGCAACATTCCGCCTAACTGCCGGTTGCAGAATTTAGGTGAGAGTAACCGCTCACGTACCTGTGCGACCGTCAACGTCTCATCCAGCACGTCGGGGCCGATACGTTGCAGGAACGGATGATTCTCGATTTCCGCCGTATCGTAAATACTGATCTCCGATGCGCTGTACAGCAGGATCGCCGCGTCGGTGGTCTGCAATTTTACCCGCAGCGAGCGTTTGGTTTCTTTCGCCACTTCACCGGCATTCACCACCCGCCAGACACCATAGAGCTGATTGTGGCTGTAGAGCGTCAGTCCGTTAGAAAAGTGCGTCAGCAGCGCTTTGCCACGCGTTTCAATCGAGGTGATTTTCGTTCCGCGCAGTGCAGACTGATAAGGTTTTAATGAGGGAAACGCAAACCACGCTTCCGTAAGCGGTTTATTGACCACCGCTTCTGCCAGTAAATCGGCAGCGCGGCGGATTTCAGGACCTTCTGGCATCAGTGAGTCGCACCCTCAGCAATTTTCAAATCTTGTTCCGTGTGCAGCGCGATAGCGATAGTCAGCTCAAGGGCGTTCAGGACAGTGTGTACTGACATACTCGGCGCGCCAGGATGCTTCGCCGCCTGTTCCGGCAGATAAGGAATATGGATAAAACCGCCCTTCACCACCTTGCATGACGGCTGAGCCAGACGGTGCATCAGCCCGTACATCACGTGATTACAGACATAGGTTCCGGCGGTTTGTGATACGCACGCCGGAATACCGGATTCGCGTAATCCGCTGACAATCGTTTTGATCGGCAGTGAGGAAAAATAGGCCGCAGGTCCGTCGGCGACAATGGTTTCGTCCACCGGCTGATTGCCTTCGTTATCAGGAATACGCGCATCGTCGACGTTGATCGCCACACGTTCGAGACTGAAATCGACGCGCCCGCCCGCCTGTCCGACGCAAATCACCATTTCCGGCAGGATTTCATCAATTGCCGCATTCAGCGCATCAATAGCTTTACCGAACACACAAGGCAACTGACGCACCACAATCTGCGCGCCGGATAACTCCAGATCGCCGAGCTGTTTGACCACTTCCCATGACGGATTCACACGCTCGCCGCCAAAAGGCTCAAAACCGGTTACCAGAACTTTACGCATTGAGATTCCCTAAGATCAGCCCGCGCTGATCTGAATGTTTTGCTCACCAAACGCTTCCCGCAACCGGCGGGCGAAAGTCAGTGCGTGCTCACCGTCGCCGTGAAGGCAGACAGTATCGGCGCTGACCGGCACCCAGAGTCCTTCGCGGCTGAGAACTTTGCCTTGTTGCACCATTGCCAGCGTCTGGTCCAGCGCCAGTTCGTCGCTTTCAATCATGGCATCCGGCTGACTGCGCGGCACCAGCGTGCCGTCACTTTGATACCGGCGGTCAGCAAACACTTCCTGACGCGTTTTCAGCCCAAGCCGCTCACCCGCGCGGATCAATTCACTGCCCGCCAGTCCGACCAGACGCAGCCCCGGGTTGATGGTATGCACCGCACGGGCAATCGCATCAGCCAGAATAGCGTCGGTCGCAGCCTGATTGTAAAGCATGCCGTGCGGCTTCACGTGAACCATTTCCCCGCCTTCCGCACGGGTGATGGCGGCCAGTGCACCGAGCTGATACACCACCTGTGCGTACACCGTTTCAGGAGGCAACCGCATCGCAGTACGGCCAAAGTTTTCCCGGTCGGGAAACGACGGATGCGCGCCAATCGCCACGCCGTATTTCAGCGCCCAGCGCACAGACTGACGCATGGTCTGCGCGTCACCGGCATGGAATCCGCAGGCAATATTGGCGGAACTGACCAGTTGCAACAGTGCCTCATCGTTGGCACAGCCTTCGCCTAAATCCGCGTTGAGATCAACGACCATGCAGCCCTCGTTTTACCTGCTCAATAAACAGCGATTGCTCACGCAGCGCTTTCTGCGCCTCTTCTGGCGTACATTTCACAAAGTGAACGGGTTCGCCAAGGCGGATTTGCGCCAGATTGTATAAATCGGCTTCGATGACACAGGCGATACGCGGATAACCGCCGGTAGTCTGGGCATCGGCCATCAGCACAATCGGTTGTCCGCCGTGCGGCACCTGTACCACGCCCGGTAACAGGCCGTGCGACAACATTTCGCGGTCAGTTTCGCGCTTCAGGACATGCCCGTGCAGACGATAGCCCATACGGTTACTTTGCGGACTAAGCTGCCACGAGGCACGCCAGAATTCTTCACGCGACTGCGCGCTGAATTCCTGATATTCCGGTCCCGGCAAGGCGCGGATACGGTTGCCGAACAGCAACTGTTTAATGCCGCCGGAATGCTTCGGCTGCTGGTATGAGTCGCCGGTGGGAAGCTGATCGCCATCCTGCAACTGACGCCCCTGAAAACCGCCAAACCTGGCTTTCAGATCCGTACTGCGCGACCCCATGACTTGCGGCACATCAATCCCGCCGGAAATCGCCAGATAACTGCGCATACCGCGCGTCGGCATTTTCATGGTCAGAATTTGCCCCGGCTTCACCGGATAGTTCCAGCCGGTCCAGAGATCTTTGCCATCGAGTTGCGCGTGGCAGCCCGCACCGGTCAGCGCAATCCAACCTTCGCGGTGGAGCTCTGCGCTGAACTGACCGAGCGTGATTTCCAGACCGGCGGCATTCTCATCATTCCCGACCAGCAGATTAGCAATCCGCAACGCCGGCGCATCCAGCGCACCGGACTGGCTGACGCCCTGCTGGCGATAACCGTTACGGCCTAAATCCTGCACGGTGGTCAACATCCCTGCGCGTAAAACCTTCAGCATACGCCCTCCTTTTGTGGCACGAAGCGCACGCTGTCACCCGGCAGGAGTAATGTCGGGATCTCGCGCAGCGGATCAAACATTGCCACCGACGTTTGCCCGATCAACTGCCAGCCGCCCGGCGTGGCCAGCGGATAAATACCCGTCTGGCTGCCGCCGATACCGACCGAGCCTGCGGGTACAGAAAGACGCGGTTCACCATGACGCGGTGTGCTCAGTTTCTCCGGCATGCCGCCCAGATAAGGGAAGCCGGGCTGGAAACCGAGGAAGTAGACGGTGTAATCAATGCCACTGTGGCATTCGACCACCTGACGCGGCGTCATGCCGGTATGCTGCGCCACATGCTCTAAATCCGGGCCCTGTGCGCCACCGTAAATCACCGGAATTTCAATCAGCCGTGATGCCGGCTCAATCGCTTCACTCTCTTCCCACCAGGTTTGCAGGCGTTCAATCGCATCCAGCGCCGAACTTTGTGCGTCGGTGAGTAACACCGTCAGATTATTCATACCGGGTATGACTTCGCGGACACCGGGATAGGTCGCCCGATCCTGTAAACGCTGAGCCAGTCCCCAGATACGCTGCTGGCTCGCCAGCGAAACCGGAGGTTCCAGTTCCAGCACTACTGCGCGTTCACCCAGCAGGTAACATCGTGCTCGTTGCACTCAGGCACTCCTCAAAGAAAGGTTGTGGATCATCAGGTTATTCACTAAATCAATAGTGTGAGATTTGTTATCAGTTATGCGTGAAATCGAGTGGTGATGTCAACTCATCTGCCCGTTTGCGCAGGACACTGAGGTTTCGCCCGCCGTCCGCAACTGGTACTCTCATAAAAGTTGCTGTTTTTTTAGCGTTTGGATAACGCCTTCGTTACACAATAGGGATGGCCTGTGAGAAAACCGTTAGCACTCTTCTTTCCGCTGTACACCACGACATTACTGATGCTGCTGGGCTCCGGCCTGCTGACTACCTACATTTCCCTGCGTTTGTCCGCTGTCCACGTCAGCGGCGCGATGATTGGGGCAATCATCGCGGCCAACTACATCGGGCTGGTGATCGGCGGTAAAGTCGGTCACATTCTGATCGCCCGCGTCGGGCATATTCGCGCTTACGTTTCCTGTTCCGGCATCATTACCGCCGCCGTGTTGGGTCATGGCCTGACCGACATTATCCCGATCTGGGTAGTGCTGCGCCTGATCATCGGCTTGTGCATGATGGTGCAATATATGGTGCTGGAAAGCTGGCTTAACGACCAGGCCGAAGCCAGTCAGCGCGGCGTGGTATTCGGCTTTTATATGGTGGCGTCTTATCTCGGGATGGCACTTGGTCAGGTGGTGCTGATGCTCAACAGCGATTTAGGCGTCAGTACGCTTATCGTTATCGCGCTGTGTTTCGCCCTGTGTCTGGTGCCGATTGCCCTGACGACGCGCACCAACGTCGGACATATGTCTCCGGCGCCGATGGAGCTGAAATTCTTTATCGGCGCGATCCCCAAAGTGCTGGCTATCACGTTGCTGATTGGCATGGTCGTCGGGTCGTTCTACGGGCTGGCACCTATTTACACCAGCCAGCAATCGCTGAGCACACAACAAACCGGTCTGTTTATGGCGCTGGCGATTTTCGCCGGATTACTGGCGCAGTTCCCGCTGAGCTGGCTTTCGGATCGGTATAACCGCAACATGCTGATGCGCATTAACGCGATTCTGCTGGCCGTGGCGGCATTGCCGCTGGCACTGCTCACGCATATCTCCTTCCCGCTGCTGCTTGGCATTGGTTTTATCGTCAGCCTGATGCAGTTCACGTTGTACCCGCTGGTCGTCGCGCTGGCCAATGACATGATCGAGCCGGAAAGGCGTGTTTCGCTGTCCGCCTGTCTGCTGATGGCGTTCGGCGTCGGTGCCTGTATCGGTCCGCTGGCGGTGGGCGCGTTGATCGAGCCACTGGGTGGCAATATTTTGTACGCATTTTTTGCTATTTGCGGCGGCGGCATTGTGGCGCTGAGCCGGACATCGAAAAAAGAAGAAGAGACGCAGATGGCGGTCGATGCACCGGTTCCGCACATCGCCATGCCGGACAGCCTCAGCAGTTCCCCGCTCTCTCCTGCACTGAATCCGGCGTTTGATGAGCAGATGATTCAGGACACCATGCCCGCGCCGGAAAATGTGGTTGAACCGCTGGTTGAGGAAAGCGAAGCCGCAGAGGTAGAAGAGGAAGAAGAGGAAAGCAAGTATCCACCGCAGGGCGCAGACCCCGAAGTGGATACCGGATTACAGCGGGCGTTTACCCTGCTGGAAGACAGCGTTTCTGAAGAGACAACTGATAAAACGATACATAAGTAAGGGGCGTAATCGTTGCAGGCAGTTTGGATTCGGCCAGCGCGCAGGGACAGGAGCGTACAATGAGTACGTGACTGTCACGAGCACTGCCCGGATTCAGAATGGCAAATAAGATAGCCCCTAGGCAGGGTTATCAATGTCGATAAACATGACGTCTAACCCATGTTCCGCTGCCAGCCATTCACCCAGCGCTTTCACGCCATAACGTTCTGTGGCGTGATGGCCGGCGGCGTAGAAATGCAGTCCCATTTCGCGGGCAATATGTATCGTCTGTTCGGACACTTCGCCGCTGATAAAGGCATCGACGCCATATTCCGCCGCTTTCTGAATGTAGCCCTGACCACCACCGGAACACCACGCCACACGGCGGATTTCAGCCGGTGCATTCTGTGAACTGTGAAGGACGTTGCGATCCAGCGTCACTTCGATGCGCTGGCGAAACTCTTCACCGGTCAGCGGTTTTTCCAGCTCGCCCCACGGCAACAGCACGGCAATTTCGCCCTGCACATTAATTCCGAACAGCTTTGCCAGTTGCGCGTTATTGCCCAGTTCAGGATGGCCGTCAAGCGGCAGATGATAGGCGTACATGTTGGTATCGGTCGCCAGCAACGTCTTGAGACGGTTGCGTTTCATGCCACGAATTTCAGCCGGTTCGTCTTTCCAGAAGTAACCGTGATGCACCAGCACCGCATCGGCTTCCACCGCAATCGCGGCATCCAGCAAATCTTGCGACGCCGTCACACCGGTCACCACGCGCTGTACTTCGCGACGGCCTTCAACCTGTAATCCGTTCGGCGCGTAATCTTTGTAGTTGCTGATGTCCAGTTTCTGATTAATCAGGCGTTCAAGCTGGAGATTATTCATGGCGTTTCTCGTTATTAAATGAATGGTCTATTTGACCTCTAATTTATCACCCTGCGCCATTCTGACAAACTTCACGCCAAATTTATTGCCTTTCTCCAGCTGTGCCATGATCTCTTTTTCAGGATCCGCACCCGCTTTCAGGCCCGGTTTGACGTGGCTGATGATCACCGTCATATCTTTCAGCGAACCCTCGCCCCCTGCGTATTGCTGCAAAATCCCCAGTTCTTTGAGCAACCAGTCCGGTGTCAGGTGCCCGAACAGTTTGCTGTCAGGCACACCATCAGGATAAGAGGTCTCGATGATGATGCCTTTCAGCCGTTTGGCTTTCACCTCATCACCCAGCACGCGCCAGACGGTATCCAGGTTCTTCGATTTTTCGACTTCATCCGGGCCGGTATCGCCGAAGAAGGCAAACGACTCGTTATTGCGGCTCACCAGAATCATGCTCGATGGTGTGCCGCCATGGCTGAGCGGATAAATATTGCCGTCCAGACCGGTCAGCCCGAGGGAGAAACGTTGTGCCGGACGCTGCTGATTCAGGCGATAAGTGCCGATGCGCAAACCGCTGCCGGAATCGGTGAAGTTAGGCCAGACGCGGCCATTGAAATAATGCTGACGCAGCGTACCGATGGTATCCGCCGTGCCGTAAATCGGTTTTTTGCTGTCTTCCGGCGAGCTGATAATCAACCCTGCAAGATGGTCGAGATGACTGTGACTGATAAAGTATCCGCCAATCAGATTGCGGAAAACCGCGCCCTGCGGGGTCAGTGGCGCAGCATTTTCAGCGGTCACCTGCGGAAAACTGCCCTTATCCAGCGCCTTGCGGATGCCCGGCAAAACAGAACCGGCATCCAGCCCGAGATAGAGTTTTTGATCATCACTTCTGATCAGGTACGAGGTGAGATTGCCTTCTTCGACGCCGCCGTTCACGCCCAGCGCCACCACATCAAATCCTGCGGTGGCCTGTCCCGCCCAGCATGCCAGCATCAGCGCCAGCAGGTGCTTTTTCATCACATCGCTCCTTGTCGTGGTGAGAGTAAGGTCAGTCAGACCGGTTTTTTGCCGCCTCAAACGCCGCGAGCGTGTCTTTTCTCGCCCGCGCATGATCAATAACCGGCAGCGGGTAGTCTAGCACGCGATGTTGTTTTTCCGCCCAGCGATGGGGTTGATGAATGTCTCTTTCTGGCACATCCGCCAGTTCAGGCACCCAGGCTTTGATAAAGCGTCCTGCTTTGTCAAAACGTTCCCCCTGCGTGGTCGGGTTGAAAATACGGAAATACGGTGCGGCGTCGGTGCCGGTAGAAGCGCCCCACTGCCAGCCGCCATTGTTGGCCGCCAGATCGCCGTCGAGCAGTTGCGACATGAAATAACGCTCGCCTTCGCGCCAGTTGATCAGCAAATCTTTCACCAGAAAACTGGCGACAATCATACGCAGGCGGTTATGCATCCAGCCTGTCGAATTCAGCTGACGCATTGCCGCATCCACAATCGGATAACCGGTTTTACCGTCTTTCCACGCCTGTAACTCTTCCGGTGCATGACGCCAGCGTACATTGTCGGTCCATTCCACAAACGGCTGATGCTTGCAAAGCTTCGGCCAGGCAACAATCAGATGACGGTAAAACTCACGCCACACCAGCTCATTCAGCCAGCCGAACGCGCCGCCGTCGGTTTTCTCCAGCACATCCGGGCATTCGGTGCGCAGACGGTTAAGACACTGACGCGGCGACAGCACACCAATCGCCAGATACGGCGACAGCGAACTGGTGCCGTCGACCGCCGGTAGATCGCGTTGTTCGAGATAATCCTGAACCTGTTCCCGGCAGAAACTGCGCAGCTGATGACGCGCAGCTTCTTCGCCAATCGCAAAGTCGTCACCAATATCCGCCAGCGGATAATCGAAGGGCATCAGCCGGTGCATCACCACTTTTCCGGCATTTTCCCGGGCTTGTGGCGCAGGCAGGGAACGGCTGTCGGACTCGGTCAGGCGGGATAAAAACGCGCGGCGAAAAGGCGTATACACCTTGTACATTTCATTATTGCCGGTCGTGACCGAACCCGGCGGCAGCAGCAGGCTGTCGTCAAACGCGTGGCAGATGACCGATTCACTGACCGCTTTTTCAACTGCTGCATCGCGCTGACGTTCATTGAATTCATACTGTTTGTTGTAAAACAGCGCATCCACTTTTTCGGCTTTACAGAAATCCTTCAGCCAGTCCACGCTGTCAGCAAAATCATCACACTGATGGTAATGCAGTCCGATACCGCGCTCAGCCAGTGAATGTTGCAGTGCCTGAAGATGCTGATAAATAAACATCGCCTGCCGTGGTGCCATCTGATGCTGTTTCCACTGTTCCGGCGTGGCGATAAAAAGGGCAATCACTCGCGCCTGCGGGTCTTCACAGGCAGCATGCAACGCGCGGTTATCGGTTATCCGCAGATCATTACGGAACCAGACTAAATGCGTGGTCATAACACTCCTTTTAATGTCCGTATCGAAGTTTTAGTGCTTCCGGGTAAGGCTCGAAATAACGCTGGTCAGCCAGATAAGCGTCCGGATATTCCGACATGTAATGCTTGAGCAACGTGATTGGCGCCAGCAGCGGCTGCATGCCCTGACGGTAACGGTCGATCAGCCCGGCCAGTTCCTGACGTTGCGGCGAACTCAGCTGTTTACGGAAATATCCCTGCACGTGCATCAGCACGTTGGTGTGATTACGACGCGTGGCCTTATGACTCAGCAGATTCATTAACCGCAGGCGATATTCTTTAAAGTATTCTTCAAGGGAATCCCATTCGGCCATTGCGGCAACAAAGCGCCCCAGCTCGCGGTATTCCGGCTGCGAGTGGGCCAGCAGAATGAGTTTATAACGGCTGTGGAAAGCCATCAGTTTGCCGCGCGTCAGACCGCTTTCCCGCAGCTGATTCAGTTCAAACAGCGTAAAAATGCGCTCGACAAAATTCTCACGTAACACCGGATCATTGAGACGCCCGTCCTCTTCTACCGGCAGCCAGGGATGCTGTTTCATCAGCTCGGCGGTATAAATTCCGACGCCGGATTTTTTGGCATCTTTACCGTTGGCGCTGTACACCCGCACCCGCTCCATTCCGCAGCTGGGAGATTTTGCACAAACGATATAGCCGCAAAGGTGATCGAGCGGTGCAACGCGTTTTTCCGCGTAGGCCTGCATCTTCTCAGTGATATCGGTCGTGTCATCGTTGCTGAAACGCATGATCACGCCGTCATCGTGTTTAATCAGACGCAGTGCGGCACGAGGTGCCGGCAAGCCGATGGCCATTTCCGGACAGATCGACTCAAAGCGCACATAAGGCGATAACTGCTCGACGGCAAACGCCAGGCGTTTATGACCGCCATCAAAACGCACGTTGTCGCCCAACAGACATGCACTGATGCCCACTGGAATTGTTTTCGCCATGGTCAGCTCCCGGTATTGAGAAAAAAGAGGGGTGCCTTAACTTCATCACCTGCATGTATAACCTTAGCACAAGTTATACATAAAAATAATGTTGTACAGGTTTATCGACAAGCAATAAAAAACCCCGCAGGGAAACGGGGTTTCTTAAACTTCTCAGGTTAGTCCCGAGTCATTGGCGTTGCAGCAAGACGGCGAATGAGCAAATCCCGATGAGCTGACTGAGGTCAGTGATTCGGGTGAGCGAATGTAGCCAACGCAGCTGCGGCGTCAAGGACGACGGGAATAAATCAGTAAAAATCTTGTGTCGCCATCTCAGCATGACTCAGCCACACCGGCTTATCGCTGGTTTTCATCCAGACGCGGTGTAAATAGCTGTAAAAACGGGCGCGGTCAGCGCGGAACAGCATGACCGGCAGGGCCAGAACACCGGCTGCGATAACAAAAGCGCGGCGGGCCAGTATGCGGGTCATTGTATATGGCGTGTATTCATTCATCGCGTTGCTCCTGTGAAATTTGGAAAGTTTTCGGAAACTGTAAGTTGCGAAAAATATACTGCAATTGATGAAATTTTACTACTCATCTGACCACTTAAAAGTGTAAATATTCGCCAATTTCGCCCTGGCGCTGTAATTTAGTTACAGAATGGTTAAATAAATACGCAATTAAAGTTAATCACTAATTCCTAAGTCATTGGAGTCACAGCAAGGCACCCAGCGAAAGAATCCCGATGAGCTGACTCAGGTCAGTGATTCGGGTTATTGAGCGCAGGTAACGCCGCTGTGGTTTCCAGGACGAAGGAATTTTTATACTTTTTTTACACTGCGGTTATGTTTCTTTTCAGGATCTTTTCCCGCCTTTCCTTATTCTCGCCACAACATAAAAACACACCTGTGGAGGTGGATTGTGAGTGTTGGCGTAATCTGCGGCGCATTACTGGTTCTTCTGCTGCTCGGCTATCTGGTTTATGCCCTGCTGAATGCGGAGGATTTTTAAATGGCCGCAACCGGATTCTTACTGATTGCCAGTTTTATGCTGGTGCTTTTGCTGCTGGCAAAACCACTGGGTAACTTTATTGCTCAACTGATCGAAGGACAGCCCGGCGCATTTATTCAGCGCATAGAAAACGGTGTTTTACGCACGTCTGGCAGCAGCCATGCTGAAATGAACTGGTGGCAGTACGCGCTGGCGATCATGGTATTCAACATTCTGGGCATTATTGTGCTGACGGCGATGCTGATGGCACAGGGCGCGTTGCCGATGAATCCGCAGCACTATGGCGGACTGTCATGGGATCTGGCCTTTAACACCGCGGTGAGTTTCGTCACCAACACTAACTGGCAGGCTTACAGCGGCGAAAGTACGCTGAGCTATCTCAGTCAGATGGTCGGACTGACCGTGCAAAACTTCCTCTCTGCTGCCACCGGTATCGCCGTAGCGTTCGCTCTGATCCGCGCTTTTGCGCGTCCTTCAGCGCAGACCATCGGTAATGCCTGGATAGATTTATGGCGCATCACGCTGTATCTGCTTCTGCCGGTATCTTTCCTGCTGGCGCTGTTTTTCGTCAGTCAGGGCGTACTGCAAAACTTCGAAGCGTATCAGCACATCACTACGCTGGAAGGCCTGCAACAGACGTTGCCGATGGGGCCGGTGGCTTCTCAGGAAGCGATCAAAATGCTCGGCACCAACGGCGGTGGCTTCTTTGGCGCTAACTCCGCGCATCCATTTGAGAACCCGACGGCGCTGACCAACATGGTGCAGATGCTGGCAATTTTCATTATCCCTTGTGCGCTGTGCTTCGCGTTTGGCCGGGTGGTCGGCGACAACCGTCAGGGACACGCGCTGGTCTGGGCGATGTCGGTGATTTTCGTCGTCTCTGTGGTGGTGGTGATGTACGCCGAACTCAAGGGCAATCCGCACTTCACGATGCTCGGCGCTGACAGCAACTTCAATATGGAAGGGAAGGAAAGCCGCTTCGGCATTCTGGCTTCCAGCCTGTATGCGGTGGTCACCACGGCGGCATCGTGCGGTGCGGTCAACGCCATGCACGATTCCTTCACCGCGCTCGGCGGCATGGTACCGATGTGGCTGATGCAGATCGGTGAAGTGGTGTTCGGCGGCGTGGGTTCCGGCCTGTACGGCATGCTGTTGTTCGTGCTGCTGACGGTGTTTATCGCCGGGCTGATGATAGGCCGCACACCGGAATATCTCGGTAAGAAAATCGACGTTTACGACATGAAGATGACCGCACTGGCGATCCTGGTTACACCGACGCTGGTGCTGCTTGGCACTGCGCTGGCACTGGTCACCGACGCAGGTCGCGCTGGGATTTTAAACCCCGGCGCACATGGTTTCAGTGAAGTGCTGTACGCGGTGTCCTCCGCCGCCAACAACAACGGCAGCGCATTTGCCGGGCTGAGTGTGAACACACCGTTCTACAACCTGTTGCTGGCCGCGTGCATGTTCTTTGGCCGCTTCGGGGTGATCATTCCGGTGCTGGCGATTGCCGGTTCACTGGTGGCGAAAAAGCGCCAGCAGGCAGGCAACGGCACCCTGCCGACGTCCGGCCCGCTGTTTATCGGCCTGCTGGTCGGCACCGTGTTGTTAGTCGGCGCGCTGACCTTTATTCCGGCACTGGCGCTGGGACCGGTCGCGGAACATTTGCAGGTCTGGTCAGCACAGTAATGCTGCGTAACTCGTTGAACTGATGAATATAGAGACTAAAAAGATGAGTCGTAAACAACGTGCGTTATTTGAACCCCGCCTGATCCGCACTGCCCTGCTGGATTCGGTGAAAAAGCTGGATCCCCGCGTTCAGTGGCGCAATCCGGTGATGTTCGTGGTGTATCTGGGCAGCATCCTGACCACCCTTATCTGGCTGGCGATCTTGCTGCACCGTACCGACGGCAGCGCGGCTTTTACCGGCAGCGTGTCGCTGTGGCTATGGTTCACCGTGCTGTTTGCCAACTTCGCCGAAGCGCTGGCGGAAGGCCGCAGCAAGGCGCAGGCGCAGAGCCTGAAAGGCGTGCAGAAAACCAGCTGGGCGAAAAAAATCTACGAACCGCGCCCTGAATCGCCGGTGATCAAAGTCGCTGCCGATACGTTGCGCAAAGGCGATTACGTGCTGATCGAAGCGGGCGATACCGTGCCGTGCGACGGCGAAGTGCTGATCGGCGGTGCATCTGTGGATGAAAGCGCGATTACCGGTGAGTCCGCGCCAGTGATCCGCGAATCCGGCGGTGATTTCTCCTCGGTTACCGGCGGGACGCGCGTGTTGTCCGACTGGCTGGTTGTGGAGTGTTCGGCCAACCCCGGCGATACCTTCCTCGACCGCATGATTGCGATGGTCGAAGGCGCGAAACGCCGCAAGACCCCGAACGAAGTGGCGCTGACCATTTTGCTGGTGGCGCTGACGCTGGTGTTCGTGCTGGCAACGGCCACGCTGTATCCGTTCTCACTGTTCAGCGTGGGCGCAAGCCACGCCGGTATTCCGGTGACTGTCACCGTGCTGGTCGCGCTGCTGGTGTGTCTGATCCCGACCACCATCGGCGGTTTGCTGTCGGCTATCGGCGTGGCGGGGATGAGCCGTATGCTGGAAGCCAACGTGATTGCCACCAGCGGTCGTGCGGTAGAAGCCGCTGGTGACGTGGATGTGCTGCTGCTGGATAAAACCGGCACCATCACGCTCGGTAACCGTCAGGCCTCGCAGTTCCTGCCCGCCCCTCAGGTGACGGAACAGGAACTGGCCGATGCCGCGCAGTTATCGTCTCTGGCGGATGAAACACCGGAAGGCCGCAGTATCGTAGTGCTGGCGAAGCAGCGCTTTAACCTGCGCGAACGCGATATTCATTCACTGAATGCGACCTTCGTGCCCTTCTCCGCGCAAACCCGCATGAGCGGCGTAAACGTCGGCGAGCGCAGCATCCGTAAAGGTGCGGTGGATGCGATCCGTCGTCATGTGGAATCCAACGGCGGCACCTTCCCGAAAGCCGTCGATGGTCTGGTGGAAAACGTAGCGCGCAAAGGCGGCACGCCACTGGTGGTGGCCGAAGGCGCGAAAGTGCTGGGCGTGGTCGAACTGAAAGATATCGTCAAAGGCGGCATCAAGGAACGTTTCGCCGAACTGCGCAAAATGGGCATAAAAACGGTGATGATCACCGGGGATAACCGTCTGACAGCCGCTGCGATTGCCGCCGAAGCAGGTGTGGATGATTTTCTGGCGGAAGCCACGCCGGAAGCCAAACTGGCGTTGATCCGTCAGTATCAGTCGGAAGGCCGTTTAGTGGCGATGACCGGCGACGGTACCAACGACGCCCCGGCTCTGGCGCAGGCAGATGTCGCGGTGGCGATGAACTCCGGTACACAGGCGGCGAAAGAAGCGGGGAACATGGTCGATCTCGATTCCAACCCGACCAAGCTGATTGAAGTGGTGCATATCGGTAAACAGATGCTGATGACGCGCGGCTCACTGACCACCTTCAGTATCGCCAACGACGTGGCGAAGTATTTCGCCATTATTCCGGCGGCATTCGCGGCGACCTATCCGCAACTGAATGCGCTGAACGTCATGCACCTGACGTCGCCGTCTTCAGCCATCATGTCGGCGGTTATTTTCAACGCCCTGGTGATTGTGTTCCTGATCCCGCTGGCGCTGAAAGGCGTGAGCTATAAAGCCATGAGTGCCGCCGCCCTGCTGCGCCGTAACCTGTGGATTTATGGCGTCGGCGGACTGCTGGTGCCGTTTGCAGGTATCAAACTGATTGACGTGATCCTGACCGTTTTACATCTGAGCTGATTTTTGAGGAAGACCATTATGTCCGTTAAAAGAATGTCCTATGTCCGCCCGGCTCTGGTGATGACGGTTCTGCTGACGCTGGCGACCGGCGTCGTTTATCCGCTGCTGACCACCGGGGTTTCCGAGCTGGTGTTCCGTACTCAGGCCATGGGTTCGCTGGTAAAAGACAGCGGCAATAAAGTGATTGGCTCAGAACTGATCGGGCAGAATTTTACCCGTAATGATTATTTCTGGGGACGTCCTTCTGTCACCTCCGACTCGCCATATAACCCGATGGCGTCCGCTGGCAGCAATCTGGCGGCCAGTAATCCGGCGCTGGATCAGGCGGTGAAAGACCGTGTGGCTGCGCTGCGCAAGGCCAACCCGCAAAGTCCGGCGGCGGTGCCGGTGGATCTGGTCACCGCCAGTGGCAGTGGTTTAGACCCGCAGATTTCGGTCGCCGCCGCCCAATGGCAGGCACCGCGCATTGCTGCCGCGCGTGGTCTGCCACTGGCGCAAGTGAATAAATTGATTGATGATAATACATCATCGCCGCTGATTGGTTTCCTCGGCCCCGACGTGGTTAACGTGCTCGGGCTGAATCAGGCGCTGGATGAACTGAAAACCAATTAACCAATTAACCAATTAACCAATTAACCAACCAAAATAATTCGGGTTGCAGAAAGGCGACAAGTGAAGGAGTCCCGATGAGCTTACATAAGTAAGTGATTCGGGTGACTGAGTGAAGCCAACGCACCTGCAGCTCGAAGTATGAAGGGTGATATGACAGAAGAAAGACCCGATCCTGACAGCCTGCTGGCACTCGCCAATGAGAAGCCACGCGGGCAACTGAAAGTCTTTTTCGGCGCCTGTGCGGGCGTCGGGAAAACTTTTGCCATGTTGCAGGAAGCGCAGCGTCTGCGTGCCACCGGTCTCGACGTGCTGGTTGGCGTGGTGGAAACCCACGGAAGGGAGGAAACGCAGGCGCTGCTGCCGGGGCTTTCTCTGTTACCACCGAAACGCATAAACCACCGCGGTCGTCAGGTGCAGGAATTTGACCTCGATGCCGCGCTGGCCCGCCGCCCTGCCCTGATCCTGATGGACGAACTGGCGCACAGTAACGCCGCCGGTTCGCGCCATCCGAAGCGCTGGCAGGATGTCGAAGAGTTACTCGATGCCGGAATCGACGTGTTTACCACCGTCAACGTGCAGCATCTCGAAAGCCTGAACGATGTGGTCAGCGGCGTCACCGGCATTATTATTCGCGAAACCGTTCCCGACCGTCTGTTTGATGACGCCAGCGAAGTGGTGCTGGTGGATTTGCCGCCAGACTCCCTGCGCCAGCGCCTGAAAGAAGGCAAAGTTTATATTCCCGGTCAGGCCGAACGCGCCATCGAACACTTCTTTCGTAAAGGCAATCTGATTGCCCTGCGCGAGCTTTCCCTGCGCCGCACCGCCGATCGCGTTGACGATCAGATGCGCGAATATCGCGACGATCAGGGCGTTAATCGTGTCTGGCATACCCGCGACGCGCTGTTGCTGTGCATTGGTCACGGCGGCGGTAATGAAAAACTGGTGCGTGTTGCGTCGCGCATGGCCGCACGTCTCGGCTGCGTCTGGCACGCCGTGTATGTAGAAACGCCTCGTCTGCATCGTCTGCCGGAAGGCCAGCGACGCGCCATTTTGCATTCCCTGAAACTGGCGCAGGAGCTGGGCGCAGAAACCGCCACCCTCTCCGATCCGCAGGAAGAACAGGCGATTTTGCGCTACGCCCGCGAGCATCGTCTGGGCAAAATCGTGACCGGCCGCCGCCGCGAAAAACGCTGGAAGTTCAGTGCCAGTTTTGCCGATAAACTGGCAGATATCGCGCCGGATCTCGATCTCATCGTGGTCGGACTGGAAGATTCTCCGCCCAATCCGGCACGCAAAGAACAGGACTCACGCACATTCGCTGACCGCTTCAGCCGCCAGCTCTGGGGCTGCTCACTGGCAGTGGCGCTGTGTGCGGTGATCACCGTGATGTCGCAATGGCTGGTGCCGACCTTCGATCAGGCCAACCTGGTGATGGTGTATCTGCTCGGCGTGGTGATTGTCGCGCTGTTTTATGGCCGCTGGCCGTCGGTGCTGGCGGCAGTAATCAATGTCGTCAGCTTCGATCTGTTTTTCGTCCAGCCGCGCGGCTCGCTGGCGGTCACTGATGCACAGTATCTGGTGACGTTCGGCGTCATGCTGATTGTCGGTATTCTGATCGGGAATCTGACCGCCGGTGTGCGTTATCAGGCGCGCATCGCCCGTCACCGTGAAAAACGCGCGCAGCATCTGTATGAAATGTCCAAAGGGCTGAGCCAGTCGCTGACGCCGGAAGCCATTGCGCAAACCAGCCGCCACTTTATTTCGTCCAGCCTGAATGCCAAAACCGCCATTTTGCTGCCGCAGGAGAATGGCGAACTGGCACAACCTGCCGGTGAAACCACCTCGATTGTGGTGGATGACGCCATCGCCCGCTGGAGTTTCGATAAAAAACTGCCTGCCGGTGCGGGCACCGATACCCTGCCCGGCGTGCCGTATCAGCTTCTGCCGCTGATTGCTTCCGGGGAATCGCGCGGTCTGCTGGCGGTCGAACCGCCGAATATCCGTCAGCTACTGGTGCCGGAACAGCAACGTCTGCTACAAACTTTCACCGTGCTGATTGCTAATGCCCTGGAACGTCTGCATCTGGCCGCCAGCGCGGAAACAGCAAGACTGGAAACTGAACGCGAGCAACTGCGCAACTCACTGCTTTCAGCGCTTTCCCATGACCTGCGCACACCGCTGACGGTGCTTTTCGGGCAGGCGGAAATCCTGACGCTGGATCTGGCGTCGGAAGGTTCGAAGCACGCCCCGCAGGCCAGCCAGATCCGCCAGCAGGTACTGAGCACCACACGGCTGGTGAATAATCTGCTGGATATGGCGCGCATTCAGTCCGGCGGATTTAATCTGCGCAAAGAGTGGCAGTCAGTGGAAGAAATCACCGGCAGCGCGCTGCGGATGCTTGAACCGGTGCTGGCTCACGACCACATCGAGATAGATTTGCCGAAGGAAATGGTGCTGGTGAACTGCGACGCCAGCCTGATTGAACGGGTGCTGATCAATCTCCTGGAAAACGCCCATAAATATGCCGGAATTGGCGCGACGATTGGCATAAAAGCCACACCACTGGATGAGTGGCTGGAGATCGAAGTCTGGGATAACGGTCCGGGAATTCCGGCCGGTGCCGAACACGCTATTTTCGAAAAATTCGCCAGGGGAAATAAAGAGTCAGCTATTCCCGGCGTGGGGTTGGGATTAGCGATTTGCCGTGCCATTATTGAGGTGCACGACGGACGTATTTGGGCGGAGAATGGCCCTGACGGCGGCGCGCGTTTTCGTTTCAGGCTGCCGCTGGAAGCCCTGCCTGAGATGGAAGCGGATATGGACACTGACATCGACGAGGCAACGTGAGCGCATCCCCGGTAAATATTTTAATTGTTGAAGACGAAAAAGAGATCCGCCGCTTTGTGCGCACGGCGCTCGAGGCGGAAGGCTTACGGGTATTTGAAAGTGAGACGCTGCAACGCGGGCTGATTGAGGCCGGCACGCGTAAACCGGATCTGATTATTCTCGATCTCGGTTTACCGGACGGTGACGGCCTGACTTATATCCGCGATTTACGCCACTGGAGCGCGATCCCGATTATTGTGTTGTCAGCACGCACGAGCGAAGAAGACAAAATTGCTGCGCTGGATGCCGGTGCTGATGATTTTCTGACCAAGCCGTTTGGCGTTGGTGAACTGCTGGCGAGGGTTCGCGTTGCGTTGCGCCGCCATGCGGGCAGCTCACAGGAAAGCCCGCTGGTCACGTTTGCGGATGTGACGGTAGATTTGATCAACCGCCGCGTACAGCGAAACGGGGAAGACTGTCATCTGACGCCGATTGAGTTTCGCCTGCTGGCCGAACTGCTGGCAAACAGCGGCAAAGTGATTACTCAGCGTCAGTTACTGAGCCACGTGTGGGGCCCGAATTACGTCGAACACAGCCATTATCTGCGCATCTACATGGGGCATTTGCGCCAGAAACTGGAGGCCGACGCCACCCGGCCGCGTCATTTACTGACTGAAACCGGCGTGGGCTATCGTTTTATGCCTTAGGTTCGTCAGTTTCCGGTTTGGCTTCGCCAAATTCAGCTTCCAGACTTTCCGCAGCCTGCTGCAAAATGGCACTCACCCGCACCACCTGCTCCGGCGTTAAATCCGAACGCATCATGTTGCCGCGCAGCGCGTGACGCAGGCGGTGCATCGATTCATGAATACCTTCTGCCAGATTGTTTTCGCGCGGACGCTGAGCGCCAGCCAGACGGGCAAAAATCACATCCACCGCCGCCTGATGCTGCGCCAGTTCGACTTTTCCGGCTTCAGTTATCTGATAGCTTTTACGACCATTACCGGTGGCGACAGGCTCGAGAAAATCCTGCTCCTCCAGCAGCGTCAGCGTCGGGTAAATGACGCCCGGGCTTGGCACATACAGACCGGAAGACGCTTCTTCGATGGCTTTGATCAACTCATAACCGTGGCTCGGTTTCTTCGCCACCAGCGCCAGCAGCACGCGGCGCAAATCACCGTGTTCAAACAGACGATGCACACCGCGCTCGCCACGGCCACCGCGACGGCCTTCGCCACGTCCGCGACGTTCGCGCCCTTCTTCACCACGTTCTTCACCACGATGGCGGCCATCCCGGCGCAACATGTGACGCTCGCTGTGATCGCTGCGATCGCTGCGATCTGATTCATGACGGCAATGACCACGATGCCCTTCTTCCCGGCAACCGTGACCGCGGTGGCGGCCTTCAAACATTTTGCTAAACATAGTTTACGTCCTATTTAGATATATCGAATCATTTCGATATATCTAAACTAGATCGATTTTCAGAAACTGGCAAGCCGAAAAGCGCATTTAGATATATCTTTTTCGTCTCTGAACTGACGGCAAGAAAAGCGCAAAAAAAAAGCGCTGAATAATCAGCGCCTTTGATGAGAAGCAGAGAACGGCTTATTTAGCGTCGGCAAGAACCTTGCTGACGATTTCTACCGCTTCTTTCTCGATTTGCTCACGGTGTTCAGCACCGAGGAAGCTTTCACAATAAATTTTGTAGGCTTCTTCTGTACCCGACGGACGTGCCGCGAACCAGCCGTTTTTGGTCATCACTTTCAGGCCGCCGATTGACGCGCCGTTACCCGGAGCGTTGGTCAGACGGGCAGTGATCGGGTCACCGGCCAGCGTGTCGGCTTTCACCTGTTCAGGAGAAAGTTTAGACAGCGCGGCTTTCTGCGCGTGAGTTGCAGGTGCCTGAATACGGTTGTAGCTTGGCGCGCCAAAGCGGGCAGCCAGCTCGTTGTAATGTTCCTGCGGATTCTTGCCGGTGACGGCGGTGATTTCCGCGGCCAGCAGGCACATGATGATACCGTCTTTGTCGGTAGACCACGGGGTGCCGTTGAAACGCAGGAAAGAAGCCCCTGCACTTTCTTCGCCACCAAAACCGAAGCTGCCGTCAAACAGACCATCAACGAACCATTTAAAGCCTACCGGTACTTCTACCAGTTTACGGCCTAAATCTTCCACTACGCGGTCGATCATCGCGCTGGATACCAGCGTTTTCCCGACGGCAACCTCTTTGCCCCACTGCGGACGGTGCTGGAACAGGTACTGAATCGCCACCGCCAGATAATGGTTCGGGTTCATCAGACCGGCTGGCGTCACGATGCCGTGGCGGTCGTAGTCAGGGTCATTGGCAAAGGCCAGATCGAATTTATCCCGCAGCGCCAGCAAACCGGCCATGGCGGATTCAGACGAGCAGTCCATGCGGATCACACCATCGTGATCGAGATGCATGAAACGGAAAGTCTGATCGACTTCATCGTTCACCAGCGTCAGATCCAGTTTGTAATGCTCAGCGATGCGCTTCCAGTATTCGATACCGGAACCACCGAGAGGATCCACACCCAGTTTCAGGCCTGCTTTCTGAATCGCGGCCATATCAACGATATCGGTCAGGCCTTCGATAAACGGCTGAACCAGATCCTGCGCCACCAGATGACCACTTTTCCACGCCTGATCCAGAGACTGACGTTTCACACCCGCAAGCTTGGCAGCCAGCAGTGCGTTAGCGCGTTTCTCAATCACGGAGGTCAGATTGGTATCTGCCGGGCCACCGTTGGTCGGATTGTATTTTATGCCGCCATCTTCCGGCGGGTTGTGCGAAGGGGTGATGACGATGCCATCAGCCAGCGCGCCGCCGTTGCGGTTGTGGGTCAGGATAGCGTGAGACACCGCAGGCGTCGGCGTGAAGCCGTTGTCGTCCTGAACGATGACATCTACGCCATTCGCCGTCAGCACTTCCAGCACAGAGATAAACGCCGGTTCGGACAACGCATGTGTGTCTTTACCCACGTAGCACGGGCCGGTGGTGCCCTGCTCTTTACGCACTTCAGCAATTGCCTGAGCAATGGCCAGGATGTGCGCTTCATTAAAGCTGTGACGCAACGAACTACCGCGATGACCGGACGTGCCGAATTTCACAGCGTGTGCTGTGTTAGCCGGATCCGGTTGCAGAACGTAATACTGTGACGTTAACTGCGCCACATTAATCAAATCGCTTTGCTGAGCAGGTTGCCCTGCACGGGGGTGATTAGCCACTGGCGCTTCTCCCTTACGCTGAAATTTAGAGGGTGCCGCACACTTTGTCAGTCAGTTCCGCCGGGAACTGCATGAGTTGCATGATGTGTTCGATCATGCTGCGTTTGCGACCTGTGTTGGTGTTCGTAATAACCCAATACGGCGTTCCGGGAACGTGTTTAGGCTTGGTATGAATGCCGTTTTGCAGCAGGGTTTGCTGGTCACCGGCAAAATAGGTACGCGTGCGGCCCGTTAATGACTCGGTCGCAACGGCAAATTCTTTCGGGTTCAGGCCATACAAGGTCGAAAGGATCAACATAAAGCGGTTCACCGCTTTGGTCTGCTCTGCGTATTCGTCAGACAACAACAGTTCACGGACGGCGCGGACTTTATCACGCGACGTCGGTGCTGCAGCGGCGACAGGTTTTTCCTGTGCAACGGTGCCGGCAATAATGGAAGCATTCACTGTCGCGGCAGGAGCGGTCTGTCCGGCAGTAAACTTCAACATACGGCGTAAAATATCAGACGCACTTTCACCGATAGCCTGCGTGTGGCTGGCAATGTAGCGGTAGAGTTCTTCGTCAACCTCAATAGTTTTCATCTTTATCCAGTACTGTTTTTCTACTTAATTCAAAAGGATTATACAAATTTCTACACAGTAACAAACAGGGGAATTGTGCCGCGAAGCAAAAACCAGACTACTTCCCGTTTTTGCTGCATGCAGGCTCCGGCCTGTTCTTGCTTCTGGTAGTCAAATCCCGCTCAGGCATCTGGCAGAAACTTTCTGTTTTAAAAAATCATCCGCAACTCATGATAACCTAATGGAATCGTTTATCAGTATGAACTTCGCCATGAAATTACATTATCGCCTGCAAGAACCTGAAGTCGCTGGCAGCCATGCCCTGCCGGTTTTGTTAATCCACGGCTTGTTCGGAACCCTTGATAATCTGGGCGTTCTGGGCCGCGACCTGAAACAACAGCATAGAGTGTTACAGGTCGATTTGCGTAACCACGGCCAGTCCGGGCGTTCTGATGAGATGTCATACGCCGCGATGGCGCAGGATTTAGCAGAAACGCTGGATGAAGTGGGTTTCCAAAAAATCATTGTTATCGGCCACTCGATGGGCGGCAAAGCAGCGATGGCGCTGACCGCGCTGATCCCTGACCGTATCGAGAAGCTGATCGCCATTGATGTCGCGCCGGTCGATTACCGCGTGCGCCGTCACGATGAGATTTTTGCGGCGATTAACGCCGTCACCGCTGCCGGATTACGTGACCGCACGTCGGCTGCCGCCTGTATGCGCGAGTATATAAAGGAAGATGGCGTGATTCAGTTTCTGCTGAAATCTTTCCAGCAGGGAGAATGGCGCTTCAACGTTCCGGTGCTGCTCAGTGAATATGAAACCATCACCGGCTGGGAAGACGTACCGGCGTGGGATCACCCGGCGTTATTTATCCGCGGCGGATTGTCGCCGTATGTGCAGGACGCTTACCGCGAAGATATTGCCCGTCAGTTCCCGCAGGCCAAAGCCTATGTCGTCGCCGGAACCGGACATTGGGTTCACGCGGAAAAACCTGAGGCCGTGCTGCGTGCTGTTCACCGTTTCATCGATGTGGACTAAGGTTTAACATCCTGGGGATAAATTGTGCAAAAAGCCTGCACAACTTAGAAAGTTATCATGAAATCAGGGCAATCAGGCGTTGTGAACCCCAGGGGCGCCAGTGTATGATTGCGCGCTATAATTTTGCCGCCCCGTTTCACTCAGGCTGAGTCGCGGGGGGTAAATTGGGTCAGGGTTTCTTAGCCCGAAATGTGTGAAACGCTCGTCAGGAATCGGCTTGCCGTTTTCCGATGTAAAAACTTCCCTGGTTGTACCGCTACCTATGGCAAAAGAACAACTGGATCGCACGACGATTGATCTGTTCGCAGATGACCGCCGTCCGGGGCGTCCAAAAACAAATCCGCTATCCCGTGATGAACAGCTCAGGATCAACAAGCGCAATCAGTTACGCCGCGATAAAGCGAGCGGTCTGCGTCGCGTGGAGCTGAAAATGAATGCCGATGCTGTTGATACGCTCAATAAGCTGGCTGAAGAACGTAACATCAGTCGTAGTGAACTGATTGAAGAGATGCTGCTGGCGCATCTTAACGGTCATGAAGGCTGATTGAAAACGGGTAACCTTTCCTGGCTACCCGTTTGTTTTTTCTTACTTATTCAACGCTAACTCTCTTCGCCCTTCTCAAAACGTTTCCCAGTTCTCAGCACTTTTCGCGCTATTCGCCGAAAGCAACCCGCCCATCCCGGTATCCGGACGCAGCAACGGAGCGGAAACCGCTTTCGCTGGACGTCCCTTCACGTTGGTCACGCTGTCTTTGAGTTTGAACGTGGCCACAGCGTTGTTGAGTAATGCAGCCTGTTCTTCCAGAGAAACCGCAGCCTGCGATGCCTCTTCAACCAGCGAGGCGTTCTGCTGCGTCACACTGTCCATCTGAGTGATCGCCACCGCCACCTGACCGATGCCTTTGCTTTGCTCATCAGATGCCGAAGCGATTTCTGCCATGATATCGGTGACATGCGTAATTGAGCGCACCACTTCATTCATCGTCAGACCGGCGTTTTCAACCAGTTTTGAACCGCTGTCGACGCGGGAAACCGATTCACTGATCAGGGATTCGATTTCTTTCGCCGCCTGGGCGCTGCGCTGTGCCAGATTGCGCACTTCGCTGGCGACCACCGCAAATCCACGCCCCTGTTCGCCCGCACGTGCGGCTTCAACCGCGGCGTTCAGCGCCAGAATGTTGGTCTGGAAAGCAATGCTGTTGATGACCGACGTAATTTCAGCAATTTTCTTTGAGCTGCCGGAAATGTCTTTCATGGTACTGACCACGTCCGCCACAATATTACCGCCCTTCTGCGCCGTGCCGGAAGCTTCAATCACCAGCTGGCTGGCGTGATGTGCGTTATCGGCATTGTGTTTCACCGTCGCTGTCAGTTCTTCCATGCTGGCTGCGGTTTCTTCCAGAGCAGAAGCCTGTTCTTCGGTACGCGAAGACAAGTCATTATTGCCCGCTGAAATTTCCGATGCGCCCTGATAGATATGGTTAGTACAGTTACGGATCGTCTGCACCGTATTCACCAGACTCGCCTGCATCACATTCAGCAGCGGGATCAGTTTACCGGCGCAGTTTTTACCGAACTCTTCCATATACTGCGTCAGGTCACCGCTGGCGATCACCGCGAACTGATCGCGGATTTTATCCAGCGGTTTCACCAGCGCCATCACCAGATAACGATCGGTCAGCAGCAACAGGATCAAACCAATACCAAATGCGCTCAGCTGGATCACTTTGCTCATGTAGGTCAGATGATTGGATTCATTTTGTGCGGCCTGAAAATCAACTGCAATCTGGCTGCTGACCTTTTCCATTGATAAACCAAAAGTACGGCTCAGCGCCGGAACCGTGGTGTTGGCTAACTGGTTATAGGTGTCGGTATTCTTACTGCTGGCAGCATTGAATAACGGCGTAACGCCCTGTGTCAGCAGGTTTTCCCAACTGGTCTGCAGTTCCTGAATGGCTGATTCTTCCAGGCCCGGATGGGGTACTGATTTAAAACCAGCCAGCGCCTGAGTCAGTCCATCAAGAGATTGTTTGGCGCTGTCAAAAATTTCGGGGCCTTTTGACGGGTCAGCCTGAAGCTGTGCAACCGCACGACTCAGACGCGTCACGGTACGGAAATACTGATCATTGCCTTTGCTGATCAGCGTCATGTTGTTGACCAGTTCGGTACTGTTCCTGGTATTTTGCGTTAATGTGCCAAGTGATGTGACGGTATAAAGGGAAACACCAGCCCACATCACGCAGAAGATGCCAAGAATGGTTAATAAAGCGGCCCTGATGGTAATATTTTTTAAAAACTGCACGATATGCCTATCTCGAAACAGGACTGTTTCTGGTCTGAGGATTGACGGGGATGCGGAGAATCAAAACAGGTAACCAGCAGGCTTACGCCCCCGGACATGTTTGAACACCTCTCCGGGCATCGATTTCTTTATTATGTTGAGATTGCTCTCGCATCATCTATCGGCGGGACATGCATAAACTTAAGGAATGAGCCGGTATATTTCTTCACTTTGCTTATGACCTCAGGAACCCTGTGGTTGATAAGCACACGATGGCGATAACACTTTAAAATATTGCCCGATAAACTTATTCCCCAGTTAAGAAGGCGAGCAGAAGCATATTCTCCGCCTCGCGAGTTTGGTATCATCTTCGCTATTATTGCCTGCAATGCAGGGCACTTCATTTAGAACAAGAGGTTAGATAATCTTATGGCCGTTGTAGGTATCTTCTTTGGATCCGATACAGGTAACACCGAAAACATCGCTAAAATGATCCAGAAACAATTGGGTAAAGATGTGGCTGAGGTGCATGACATTGCGAAGAGCAGCAAAGAGGATCTGGAAAAATTCGATATTTTGCTGATCGGAATTCCAACCTGGTATTACGGTGAAGCGCAGTGTGACTGGGATGACTTTTTCCCGTCGCTCGAAGAGATAGATTTCGAAGGTAAGCTGGTTGCCCTGTTTGGCTGCGGCGATCAGGAAGACTATGCCGAGTATTTCTGCGATGCACTGGGTACCGTGCGCGATATCATTGAGCCACGCGGCGCAGTGATTGTCGGACACTGGCCAACTGAAGGTTACCACTTTGAAGCATCCAAAGGCCTGGCAGATGATAAGCACTTCATCGGACTGGCAATTGACGAAGACCGTCAGCCGGAACTGACCGCTGAACGTGTTGATGCGTGGGTGAAACAGATCACAGAAGAACTCAGCCTTTCAGAAATTATCGGCTAAAACCCTGTTGGCCCTGAGGATTTATTCTACAATTGAAGGGCCAAACTATTACTGAAATTAACAATTTAACCGCTACAAAATTGTAACTTTTGGTCGTATCAAGGTACACTGAGTTCATCTGTTTTTTCTATCGATCAAGTCGTTGCATTATTAATGTGACAGGCAATTTGTGATCTTTATTAACAGGCTGTCGTTTACGAGAATGGGCACACTTCCCTTAAACGAAGAACAGTAAACGAACAATTTTGTGCCGCCGATGCCACAGGCTGCATGCCTCAACTTGATTAGCACATAGTAACAGGACTGAATCCGCATGACTGACAACAACACCGCACTGAAGAAAGCCGGCTTAAAAGTCACGCTTCCGCGCCTCAAAATCCTGGAAGTGCTGCAAGCGCCGGAAGGTCATCACGTTAGTGCGGAAGATCTGTACAAGCAACTGATTGATATGGGCGAAGAAATTGGTCTGGCCACGGTTTACCGTGTTCTGAACCAGTTTGATGATGCTGGTATCGTCACCCGTCATAACTTCGAAGGCGGCAAGTCCGTATTCGAACTGACTCAGCAACATCACCACGATCACCTGATCTGCCTGGATTGCGGTCGTGTGATTGAATTCCGTGACGAATATATTGAAGGTCGTCAGCGTGAGATTGCTAAAAAACATGGCATCAAACTGACCAACCACAGTCTGTACCTGTACGGTCACTGTGAAGCAGGCGACTGCCGTGAAGATGAATCTTTGCACAATGACAAACCTGCGCATTAATTTGCACAGCTTCGATTGTCGCAAATACTCTAAATAAACTAACCGCTGGAAAGCGGTTTTTTTATGTCTGCGTTTCACCCCGAACACAGACGCCGCTTACCGACGTAGAAAACCCCGGCAAGCCGGGGTTTCGCTTTTGATAATGATGATTTTGCCAGCTAAGGCTTTTACAAAAATCTGCTATTAGTTCGCCATTACAGGCGCGTTATTGGATGTGATTTCCTGCCAGATTTTACCGCAATCCGCCGCATATGCCTGACCATCACCGGTTTTGCGCGCCGTCAGACAGCGCTGGTAATCCAGCACGCGTACTGTTTCCTGTTCCGCAAATTTTTGGTGTTCTTTTTCCTGTTTCAGCTTGTTCAGCAACACCTGACAAGTCGCCAGTTTGTCCGGATTACCTTCTGAAGAATTAATACACGCGCGGTAGTCTTCACGCATTTGCGAAATCTGTGCCTGATCGGCGGTAGGCGCACAACCTGCCAGCAGAACAACAGATACCGCCATCATCAGTAATTTATTCATCGACATAACGACCTCAGAAAATAGTGAATGGAGCAATAACGATGAATTTCACGTCTTTTTCATCCTGGAATATGTTGCCGTAACCCCCGCCCCAGCTCGGAATATCCGAGTGGTTGTCGTACTGGGTGTAATGCAGTTTGAACAATGTCCCCTTAGCGCGGCCTTCCTGAATGGTGTAAAGCGCATCCAGGCTCCAGGCGGTCTCTTTCAGACGCTGGCTCTGGTCATAAGCGGCATTGGTACTCGGTTTGGCGTCCCACGCGTAAACGTAAGAACCCCCGACGGCAAAGCCCGGCAGATCCCATTTCGCCAGATCGTAAAGTACGCCGGCGTACACCGCTTTCTCGCCGTTGGCGTTGAAGTCCGAACGGTTATCCCACCACACGTCAAGACGACCGTTGGAGGAGGAATACGTCGGGGTCATACGTTGCAGGAAGTAGCCCTGATTACCTTCCGCTTTGACCATCGTACCTTCCAGCCGCCAGTTAAACTGACCGGTGGTGTAACCGAAAGTCAGCGCCTGCAACCAGGCCATCCCGTCATACAAGCTGTTCGGATCGTTCTTATTGCTGATGCGATCTTCCGCACCGTAGAACTGGTAGCTGGTGGTCAGCGGATTGCCCATCAGATCGATTTTGTAAGACGCTTTGGCAAAATACTGATCGACGTAACTTTCAGCCTGACCAAAAGCGCCTTCCAGCACAAAGTCGTTTTTGAAGTCGTATTTCGCTCCAAGAGAGTGGATGTACGAAACGCCCGTTTTCTTATCGTTCTGGCGGAAATCATCCATTTCCAGATGCCACGGAGATTTATATTCGTCCGCCCACATGTAGGAGAAACTCAACTCTCCCGGATCACCGAAGTCATGCTTGTAGCCCGCTTCCGCGCCGCGGTAAGTTCCCGGCATGAAGCTCCAGTGCGGCGCAATCAGTGTCTGGCCCGTTGGCTGGATGTAGCCGGCATGTCCCCAGAATCCGCCGTATTTAAATTTACCGGCGGCTTTGTACAGGCTGACCCCACTTTTATCGCCGGAGTAATCTTCGTCGTAGGCACGGTTGCTGTTGGAGAAAGCGATTTCGTTGGGATGTCCGCTTTCGCTGCTTTCGGCCATTTCAATCGCCGTAAAGGCTGCGATATCAATACCAAACATGTCCCAGGCATAGCCGGAAGAAAAATCGAGATTCAGGTTTGCGGTAGAATGCGAAAGGTTGGTTGTGTAGTCTTTGTAGTTGTCGCTCGCCGGATCCATGTCCTTGCGGTCACGCTCACGCTGCCAGTAATACACACCGCCGGTCAGCGTCGAATCATCAATAAAACCTGCCGCTTTGGCATCTTCAGAAAACATCATTCCGCCACCCAATAAGGTGCCGGCAAGAGAATATAGTGCAGGTTTCAGGTAAGCCGATCCCCTGCCCCTGTTAAGGTGCTTGTGCATAGAAATTCCTCATCTTTGACTAAAAAATACCAACAAAACCCAAACGGGTATTAAAAGCGGCCGCCAAAGGCGTAACCGGTTAATTCATGATCAAGAGTATTTTTCGCGACGCGAATTATCAATGAGTAATTACTCCTTGATCGCCGAAGTATGACTAAGTGCACATAAAGATGAAAAAGTGTAACAAAAAGCTTTAAGAAAGGGTCAGGCAGAGAGTTGATAAAAATAAATAATAGAATCAGTAAATTGTAAATTTTAAGCTTTCATTTAAACGTTTCAGCACACAAAAAACAGGGTTTAAAAGTAAACATCAAAAATACATTAATTCGCGATGAAAAACAAAATCACCATGCACCTGTCATTACTAGCAGACAGAAATAGCAGACATAAAAAAAACGCAGCCGGAGCTGCGTTTCATCAGTCGTTCAAACAAGCCATTCAGAGGCAATTACACGACGGGTTTGCTTTCCCAGGTATCACGCAGACCAACGGTACGGTTGAACACCAGATTGTCAGCGCTTGAGTAGCGGCTGTCGGCGCAGAAGTAACCTTCACGCTCGAACTGCAGGCTGATTTCAGCCTGAGCAGCCACCAGAGAAGGCTCAACAAAACCGTGAGCAATCACCAGCGATTCCGGGTTGATCGTGGTCAGGAAGTCTTCTGCCTGGCCAGGATTCGCCACGATGAACAGACGGTCATACAGACGGAATTCCGCCGGTTTACCTTCTGTCGCAGAAACCCAGTGGATCACACCTTTCACCTTGCGGCCATCAGCGGGATCTTTGCTCAGCGTTTCGATATCGTAAGAACAGAAGATGGTGGTGATATTGCCTTCTGCGTCTTTCTCAATGCGTTCCGCTTTGATCACATACGCATTGCGCAGACGAACTTCTTTGCCCAGCACCAGACGCTTGTACTGTTTGTTCGCTTCTTCGCGGAAATCAGCCTGATCGATGTAAATTTCGCGCGTGAACGGCACTTCGCGGGTACCCATTTCCGGCTTGCTCGGATGGTTCGGCATTTTCACCATCTGCACGTCATCACCGGTAAAGTTCTCGATGATCACTTTAACCGGATTGATAACCGCCATGGCGCGCGGTGCGTTTTCGTTCAGATCGTCACGAATACAGGATTCCAGCGCCATCATTTCGACGTTGTTATCTTGTTTTGTCACGCCGATACGACGGCAGAATTCACGGATAGACGCGGCAGTGTAGCCACGGCGACGCAGACCGGAAACGGTCGGCATACGCGGGTCATCCCAGCCTTCAACGATTTTATCCGTCACCAGCAGGTTCAGCTTACGCTTGGACATGATGGAGTATTCGAGATTCAGACGGGAGAACTCGTACTGACGCGGATGGCATGGAATGCTGATGTTATCCAGCACCCAGTCGTACAGACGACGGTTGTCCTGGAATTCCAGCGTACACAGTGAATGGGTGATCCCTTCCAGCGCATCGGAAATGCAGTGGGTGAAATCGTACATCGGGTAGATGCACCATTTGTTGCCGGTCTGATGGTGTTCTGCAAATTTGATACGGTAAATTACCGGATCACGCATCACGAAGAATGGCGAAGCCATATCGATTTTTGCACGCAGACACGCAGCGCCTTCAGCAAATTCGCCGTTACGCATTTTTTCGAACAGCGCGATGTTCTCTTCTACGCTGCGATCGCGATACGGGCTGTTTTTACCCGGCGATGTCAGGGAACCACGGTATTCGCGGATCTGATCAGGAGACAGTTCATCAACATACGCCAGACCTTTATTGATCAGTTCCAGCGCATAGGCGTGCAGCTGATCAAAATAGTCTGAAGAATAGTGAATATCACCACTCCAGTCGAAACCTAACCATTGCACGTCGTGTTTGATGGACTCAACGAATTCAATATCTTCTTTTGCCGGGTTGGTATCGTCAAAACGCAGGTTGCACTGCCCCTGATAGTCTTGCGCGATGCCAAAATTCAGGCAGATAGATTTCGCATGACCAATATGCAGATAGCCATTAGGCTCAGGCGGGAAACGGGTATGAACGGTATTGTGTTTCCCGGTCGCCAGATCTTCATCAATAATCTGACGGATAAAATTTGTTGGGCGGGCTTCTGCCTCACTCATTGTGCAATTCCTCTACGCGACATTTGACTCTACGGATAACCGCTTATGTTCCAACAAGCCACGTAAGGAAACAACCGTTAGTTGCATAAAATCGTGGTTATCTGCATGACTTCTGCTTAGAAGCAATAAAAACGCGGGAAGAGATTACTCTCTTCCCGCGACAGGGCTTTCTACTGTGAATCAATCAACAGAGTTACTTACTCTGGATCTCGAACAGTTTGGTCTGACCGGCAACCACTGAGCCGCTGGCCAGAGAAATCACACCGGTGTAATCGTCGATGTTGCTGACCACAACCGGGCTTATCATTGAGCGCGCATTGGCGTTCAGATAATCCAGATCCAGTTCCAGTACAGGCTGACCAGCGACGACCGTTGCACCTTCTTCAACCAGGCGGGTGAAGCCCTGACCGTTCAGTGCAACCGTATCAATCCCCATATGCACCACGATTTCAGCGCCGGAAGTGGTTTCCAGGCAAAACGCATGGTTGGTATTGAAGATTTTCACCACAGTACCGGCCGCAGGAGAAACGACGATTTTGTCTGTCGGACGAATAGCGACGCCATCACCGACCGCTTTGCTGGCAAATGCTTCATCAGGCACCTGATCCAGCGCAACGATGTCACCGGTAACCGGCGAAACCAGCGTCTCTACGACGGTTTTGACGCTGTTTGGCACAGCCTGCGGCGCTGCTTTAACCGCAGCCACTGGCGTAGCGACACCGGCAGCAATCGGGCCACGCGCCATCACTTTCTTCATGGCATCTGCCAGAGATTCTGCTTTAGCGCCGACGATAACCTGAATACTTTGTTTGTTCAGACGAACAATACCTGATGCCCCCAGACGTTTACATGCGGCGTCATCAACGGTGCCGGCATCTTTCACGTTCAGACGCAGACGGGTAATACAGGCATCAATACCTTTAAAGTTATCAGAACCACCCAGAGCACCGATGTAGCTCACAGCCAGCTGATTCAGACCTTCTTCAGTGTTGCTGTTTGCTTCAGGCTCACCGATATGATCAACGTCGTCTTCACGACCTGGCGTTTTCAGGTTGAACATACGGATGATAACGCTGAACAGAACGAAGTAGATGATGAAGAAGATCACACCCATCACCAGCAACATCCAGACGTTTTTACTTGCTGCTGGCAGGTTGTACATCAATGCATAGTCGATGGCGCCTGCAGAGAAGGAGAAGCCTGCGTGAATGCCCAGAGCGGTTGCGATGTACAGGCTGATCCCGGTCAGGATGGCGTGCACTAAGTACAGCAACGGAGCAAGGAACATGAACAGGAATTCTAATGGCTCGGTCACACCGGTCAGGAATGCAGTCACCGCGACTGACACCAGCATACCGCCTACTAACGGACGACGCTCTTTCGGTGCAGCAAAGTACATGGCACAGGCTGCGCCTGGCAGACCGAACATCATGATTGGGAAGAAGCCGGACATGAACATCCCTGCAGTGCCGTCACCCGCGTAGAAGCGGTTGATGTCACCGTGGAATATAGTACCTGCAGCGTTAGTGAAGTCACCAATCTGGAACCATGCGATGGTGTTCAGAACCTGATGCAGACCGGTTGGGATCAGCAAACGGTTAACGAAACCAAAGATACCTGCACCGAATGCGCCAGCACCTACGATCCACTCCCCGCCCGCACGGATTGCATCCTGCACCGGAGGCCAGACGTAACCGAAGATAGCGGCCAGAATCAGACAGAAGAAGCCGGTTGCGATAGGAACGAAGCGTTTCCCACCGAAGAAGCTCAGGAAGTCAGGCAGTTTGATATCAGACCAGCGGTTGTAAACCATACCGCCCACCAGACCGGTGATAATACCGGCCAGCACGCCCATGTTTACCGCAGGGTTGATGGTGATCATCGCTTTAGTCAGGATGAAGTAACCAATACCACCGGCTAATGCTGCTGCACCCGCGTTGTCTTTAGACCAGCTGGATGCCACACCAATAGCAAAAATTAATGCGAGGTTATCGAAAATCCCGCCACCGGCTTGCGCGATGAAAGGCATATTAAGAAGATCAGGCTGACCGAAACGCAGCAGTAAAGCAGCGACCGGCAGTACGGCTATCGGCAGCTGTAGCGCTCTGCCTAAACGCTGAAAGAATCCAAGAATATTCACATTTCCCCCTATCCGCCGTCAGGCGAATCACCTAAGTAGTTTAATTAGTATGGTTACTACCTTTACATTTACCGTTCCGATTTAACCAACTGCACTTATAACTAACAGCACTGCGAGTGTAAAAAGATTATTTCGTATCGCAAATTAAAACCTCTCTTTTTGTGAGAAATGTCACCAAAAAGAGGTCATAACATGCCATCAGACTGGTCAACACACAAAACTTATTTTATCATTAAAAAAATCTAGACGGCATTGTGCCAGTCATAAACCGCCGCGGTGGTTTACGCTTAACAAGACCGCCTTTGAACTGACGAACTTAGTTTTTACTTTGACTACGTATATCCGCAGTCATTGACGTTGCAGGAAGGCGGCAATCGAGTGGATCCCGATGAGCTTACACAGGTAAGTGATTCGGGTGAGCGAAAGCAGCCAACGCCCCTGCAGCGTCAAGGACAAAGGATATCAACAGTATATTCAATATTCTGAAACTAGAGGTACGTGATGAGACTTATTCCTTTAAACACCACCACTGAAGTTGGCAAATGGGCTGCACGTCATATCGTTGAACGTATTAACGCTTTCAAACCTACCGCCGACCGTCCTTTCGTTCTGGGCCTGCCTACCGGTGGTACCCCTCTCGAAGCTTACAAACATTTAATCGCCATGCATAAAGCAGGCCAGGTTAGCTTCAAGAACGTCGTCACCTTTAACATGGATGAATATGTGGGTCTGCCGCAGGAACACCCTGAGAGCTACCATACTTTCATGTATAAAAACTTCTTTGATCACGTTGATATTCCACGCGAAAATATCAACTTGCTGAATGGTAATGCACCCGACGTCGACGAAGAATGTCGCCAGTACGAAGCGAAAATTAAGTCTTACGGCAAAATTAACCTGTTCATGGGTGGCGTGGGTAACGACGGTCATATCGCGTTCAACGAACCGGCTTCATCCCTGGCTTCTCGTACGCGTATCAAAACCCTGACCCATGAAACCCGTATCGCGAATTCCCGTTTCTTCGACAACGATGTGTCTCAGGTGCCAAAATTCGCCCTGACCGTTGGCGTGGGTACGCTGCTGGATGCGGAAGAAGTGATGATTCTGGTTACCGGTCACGCGAAAGCGCAGGCGCTTGAAGCCGCTGTTGAAGGTAATATCAACCACATGTGGACCATCAGTTGCCTGCAATTACACGCAAAAGCCGTTATGGTGTGTGATGAACCTTCCACCATGGAACTGAAAGTCAAAACTGTTAAATATTTCCGCGAGTTAGAAGCGGAAAATATGAAAAACCTTTAATTAACTGAGTCCCCGAAAGCATTGGAGTTGCAGCAAGGCGGCAACGGAACGAGTCTCAGGGAGCTTACTCAAGTAAGTGACCGGAGTGAGTGAAGGCAGCCAACGCTGCTGCGGCTCAAAGGATTTAGGGGAATGGGGGCATGATGTACGCATTAGTGAACTGCCGGGTCTATACCGGCCATGACGTTCTGGATAACCACGCGGTAGTGATTGCCGATGGCAAAATCGAACGTGTCTGCCCGGTGAGTGAATTGCCGGCGAATGTGGAAACCCGCAGTCTGGACGGCGCCATTCTTGCCCCCGGATTTATCGATCTGCAACTTAATGGTTGTGGCGGCGTGCAGTTCAACGATTCTCTGGAAGCCATTTCAGTAGAAACGTTAGAAATCATGCAGAAAGCCAATGAAAAATCCGGCTGTACCAGTTTCTTACCGACGCTGATCACTTGTAGCGACGACTACATGAAACACGGTATCAGCGTGATGCGCACGTATCTGGAAAAGTATCCGAACCAGGCTTTGGGTCTGCATCTGGAAGGGCCATACCTCAGCCCGGCAAAAAAAGGCACGCATAATCCAGCCTTTATCCGCCTGCCAGACAGCGCGATGATTGATTTCCTGTGCGCGAATGCTGATGTAATTACCCAACTTACGCTCGCACCGGAACAGGTTGATGCGAAATATATCCGCCAGTTGCGTGATGCAGGGATTGTAATTTCCGCTGGCCATTCAAATTCAACGTATGCTGAAGCCCGTGCCGGTTTTGCGGCAGGTATCAGCTTTGCGACGCACCTTTATAATGCAATGCCCGCCATTACCGGTCGTCAGCCTGGCCTTATTGGTGCAATCTTCGATACGCCTGAAGTGTATACCGGCGTGATTGCAGATGGTTTGCATGTGGACTGGGCCAATATCCGTAACGCGAAAAAGCTCAAAGGCGAGAAGCTGGTGCTGGTCACTGATGCCACCGCGCCAGCGGGTGCGAATATTGATGAGTTCATTTTTGCCGGTAAAACAATATACTACCGTGACGGACTCTGTGTGGACGAAAACGGTACGCTGAGCGGCTCTGCGCTGACGATGATCGAAGCGGTGCAAAACAGCGTCGAACATGTCGGAATAGCTCTGGATGAAACGCTGCGTATGGCATCGCTTTATCCGGCTCGCGCCATTGGTCTTGAAGATCAGCTTGGCAGCATCGAAGCAGGTAAAGTCGCCAACCTCACCGCGTTCACTCATGATTTTAAAATCACAAAAACTATCGTTAATGGTGACGAAGTTTAATTGAGCGGATAACAGCATTGATGACAACTGGCGGACAGCAGGCACAAATCGGCAACGTTGATCTGGTTAAGCAGTTAAACGGCGCAGCCGTTTACCGCCTGATTGACCAGCAAGGGCCCATCTCGCGCATTCAGATTGCCGACATAAGCCAGCTGGCACCCGCCAGTGTCACCAAAATTACCCGGCAATTGCTTGAGCGCGGGCTGATCAAAGAAGTGGATCAGCAGGCTTCCACGGGAGGCCGCCGCGCAATTTCCATCATTACTGAAACCCGCCCTTTCCACGCTATTGCGGTGCGCCTTGGCCGCCACGATGCAACGATTACCCTCTACGATCTCAGTGCCAAATCGCTGGCTGAACAACATTACGCCCTGCCCGAGCGCACTCAGGAAACGCTGGAGAACGCGCTGTTCGAGGCTATTGCCCAGTTCATCGAGCTGAATCAGCGTAAAATCCGCGAACTGATTGCCATTTCTGTCATCCTTCCGGGGCTGGTCGATCCTAATAAAGGAATTGTGCGCTACATGCCGCATATCAGCGTCGGTGCGTGGAAATTAGTGGATGCGCTGGAGGCAAAATTTAAAGTCACCAGTTTTGTTGGCCACGATATCCGCAGTCTGGCGCTGGCTGAGCACTATTTCGGTGCGACCCGCGACTGTCAGGACTCGATTTTGGTTCGTTTACACCGTGGTACAGGTGCCGGGATCATCGTTAACGGGCAGATTTTCCTGGGCAGCAACGGCAATGTGGGGGAAATCGGGCATATCCAAATTGATCCGCTGGGCGAACGCTGTCATTGCGGTAATTTCGGTTGTCTGGAAACCGTTGCGGCCAACGCCGCCATCGAAAATCGTGTGCGCCACCTGCTTACGCAAGGCTATGCCAGCAAACTGAGCCTGGAAGACTGTTCGATTTCCGCCATTTGTAAGGCCGCCAATCGCCACGATGCGCTAGCCACCGAAGTCATTGAGCATGTGGGGCGCCAGTTGGGTAAAGGCGTTTCGATTGCCATTAACCTGTTTAATCCGCAAAAAGTGGTGATTGCCGGTGAAATCACGGAGGCCGACAAAGTACTGCTTCCTGCGATTCAGAACTGTATTAATGCGCAGGTTCTGAAGGATTTCCGCCGCAATTTACCGGTAGTGACGTCAGCCCTGAATCATCAGTCTGCGATTGGCGCTTTTGCACTGGTCAAACGGGCGATGCTGAATGGCGTTCTGTTGCAGCGTCTGATGGAAAATTGAGACGTGCTATAGTATCAGGCTGCCAGGAATGGGACTGAAAATGTGGGTTTGGAAATCATGACAATAAAGAACGTAATTTGTGACATTGATGGCGTGCTGTTGCACGACAATACCGCAGTACCAGGCGCCGACCGTTTTCTCGCGCGAATTCAGGAACAGGGAATGCCGTTAGTGATCCTCACTAACTACCCTTCCCAGACAGCGCAGGATCTGGCTAACCGCTTCAGCGCAGCCGGTCTTGAAGTGCCTGAAAGTGCATTTTTCACCTCCGCGATGGCGACCGCCGATTTCCTGAAACGCCAGGAAGGCAAAAAAGCCTATGTCGTCGGCGAAGGCGCATTGATTCATGAACTTTATAAAGCTGGTTTCACCATTACCGATATCAATCCTGATTTCGTGATTGTTGGCGAAACCCGTTCTTACAACTGGGATATGATCCATAAAGCCGCGTATTTCGTGGCTAACGGCGCACGCTTTATCGCGACCAATCCGGATAATCACGGACACGGTTTTGTCCCGGCCTGTGGCGCGTTATGCGCACCTATCGAAAAAATCACCGGACGCCAGCCGTTTTACGTCGGCAAGCCAAGCCCGTGGATCATCCGCTCGGCGCTGAATAAAATGCAGGCACATTCCGAAGAGACGGTCATTGTGGGTGACAATCTGCGCACCGACATACTGGCGGGCTTCCAGGCCGGTCTGGAAACCATTCTGGTGCTGTCCGGCGTTTCCACGCTCAATGATATTGAGGGAATGCCATTCCGCCCGACCTGGATTTATCCTTCCGTTGCCGATATTGACGTAATTTAACGGCCACTGATAAGTCTATGAAAACGAGCCCGGATTTGACTCCCGGCTCGTTTTTTTTCGTCTTGCCGCCTGATTTTTATCCACTTTTCTATTTTTTTGAATCCTCCTCAATTTTTGGCAATTAAATTAATAATTCGCTAAAGAAAACGCCATAAAAATGATGATTCGTTAAAGATCACCCTCCCTCTACCAACTATTTATCAGAATAGCGTTAAACCACTTGCACAACATGGGGGTTTTGACGCATTTTCATAGTCAGCAACGCAACAACCGCCGGTTAAAACTGCAAGAACGGCAACGTTGATCCTCATTCATAAACATAAAAATGACAGCCAGAGAAACGTCGTTAGGGAGAAAGCAATATGTGTTCAATTTTCGGTGTGCTCGATATCAAAACTGACTCCGTCGAGCTGCGCAAAAAAGCGCTGGAACTGTCGCGCCTGATGCGTCACCGCGGACCAGACTGGTCCGGCGTGTTTGCCAGCGATAAAGCGATTCTGTCGCACGAGCGTCTGTCCATCGTTGACGTGAACAACGGCGCACAGCCTCTGTACAACGCAGCACACACTCACGTTCTGGCTGTTAACGGCGAAATCTACAACCACCAGGCTCTGCGCGCAGAACTGGGCGATAAATATGAATTCCAGACCGCATCTGACTGCGAAGTTATTCTGGCGCTGTATCAGGAGAAAGGCCCTGCCTTCCTGGATGAACTGCAAGGCATGTTCGCCTTTATTCTGTATGACACAGAAAAAGACGCGTACCTGATTGGCCGTGACCATCTGGGCATCATTCCGCTGTATATGGGTTACGACGAACACGGCAACATGTATGTCGCTTCTGAAATGAAAGCGCTGGTGCCGGTTTGCCGCACCATCAAAGAATTCCCGGCAGGCAGCTATCTGTGGAGCCAGGACGGTGAAATTCGCGAATATTACCAACGTGACTGGTTTGACTTCGAAAACGTCAAAGACAACGTCACTGACGCTGCGGCGCTGAAAGATGCGCTGGAAGAAGCAGTGAAAAGCCATCTGATGTCTGACGTGCCATACGGCGTGCTGCTGTCAGGTGGTCTGGATTCCTCCGTGATTTCCGCGATCACCAAGAAATTTGCCGGTCGTCGTATCGAAGATAAAGATCAGAGCGAAGCCTGGTGGCCGCAACTGCATTCCTTTGCGGTCGGTCTGGAAGGTTCTCCGGATCTGCGCGCAGCTCAGGAAGTCGCTAACCATTTAGGTACCGTGCACCACGAAATTCATTTCACCGTGCAGGAAGGTCTGGATGCTATCCGTGATGTTATCTATCACATCGAAACGTACGACGTGACGACTATCCGTGCATCAACGCCGATGTATCTGATGTCGCGTAAAATCAAAGCGATGGGCATCAAAATGGTGTTATCTGGCGAAGGCGCAGACGAAGTGTTGGGCGGCTACCTGTATTTCCATAAAGCGCCAAACGCCAAAGAATTCCACGAAGAAACCGTGCGTAAATTGCTGGCCCTGCACATGTATGACTGTGCGCGTGCCAACAAAGCCATGTCAGCCTGGGGTGTGGAAGCCCGCGTACCGTTCCTGGACAAAAAATTCCTCGACGTTGCGATGCGTATCAACCCTAAAGACAAGATGTGCGGCAACGGCAAGATGGAAAAACATATCCTGCGTGAATGTTTCGAGTCATATCTGCCACACAGCGTGGCATGGCGTCAGAAAGAACAATTCTCTGATGGCGTAGGTTATAGCTGGATCGATACTTTAAAAGAAGTGGCCTCTCAGCAGATCACCGATCAACAGCTCGAAACTGCGCATTTCCGTTTCCCGTACAACACGCCGACGTCCAAAGAAGGCTACCTGTACCGCACGATTTTTGAAGAATTGTTCCCGGTCCCAAGCGCGGCGGAATGCGTGCCTGGCGGCCCTTCTGTGGCCTGTTCTTCTGCGAAAGCGATTGAGTGGGATGAAGCGTTCAAAAACATGGACGATCCATCCGGGCGTGCTGTTGGCGTGCACCAGTCCGCCTACAAATAATCTCTTCCCTGGTAAATCTCCTTGTAACAAACGGGCCTGTTATGGCCCGTTTTTTTGTGGGTAAAGCCACTAAAAATAATGTCTTTTGTCCAATTAATCACCAGAGTGGTTATAAGCCAGACAAATGGACGCCATCAGGGCTTTTTCTCCAAAAAAGGTGTTGACGCAAAACGGTCATATACGCATAATGCGCCCCGCAACGCCGATGAAGGTAGCGCGAAAAAAGATGGCTACGTAGCTCAGTTGGTTAGAGCACATCACTCATAATGATGGGGTCACAGGTTCGAATCCCGTCGTAGCCACCATCTTTTTTGCGGGAGTGGCGAAATTGGTAGACGCACTAGATTTAGGTTCTAGCGCCGCAAGGTGTGCGAGTTCAAGTCTCGCCTCCCGCACCATTTCCAGACATCGGTAGCACAGTTGGGGTATCGCCAAGCGGTAAGGCACTGGTTTTTGATACCAGCATTCCCAGGTTCGAATCCTGGTACCCCAGCCATTTTCTTATCTTTCACATTGCGTTACTGATGTGTTTGTGAGGAAAATCCAATTTGAAGAAGTTGTACTGTTGGGGTATCGCCAAGCGGTAAGGCACTGGTTTTTGATACCAGCATACCCTGGTTCGAATCCAGGTACCCCAGCCATACTTCTTTCTGTATAATTGGTAAGCACTTGAAATTTATTATTAAGTTAGTTAAATTAGTGCTTGAAGTTTTGAAGTAAGTCAGTAAAATTTGGCTACGTAGCTCAGCTGGTTAGAGCACATCACTCATAATGATGGGGTCACAGGTTCAAATCCCGTCGTAGCCACCATTTTACTTGCAGTACACTGCTCAAAAGGTAGTGAGAAATAAAATTGGGGTGTCGCCAAGCGGTAAGGCTCTGGTTTCTGATACCAGCATACCCAGGTTCGAATCCTGGCACCCCAGCCACATTAAGAAAGCCCGCCTCGTGCGGGCTTTTTGCTATTTGTCTTTTAGTCAGCAAAAAAGACGTGCGGGCTTTTTGCTATTTGTCTTTTAGTCAGCAAAAAAGAAAGGCAAACCAGTATTTCTCCGGTTTGCCCTGAGCTGATTATATCCCTAAAGCATATTTCAGTGCTTTGGTTTTCAGTGCGCCGGCACGCTGTGCGGTCATTAACGCCAGATTACGCAACGCTTTCACCGGTGGCAGATCGTTGCTGAAGGCGGTATAGAACAAATCCATGCCGCTTTGCATCAGCAAATTATCCAGACGACGCTGACGCTGATAGCGTAACAACACTTTTTCACTGCTCCACGCCTCATCATGATCACGCGCTTTCTCCAGCACTGAGAGCAATGCTTCCACGTCACGATATCCCAGATTCACGCCCTGCCCTGCCAGCGGATTAATGGTATGCGCCGCGTCACCCACCAGCGCCAGCCCCGGTAACACGTAACGCTGAGCATGACGGCGAACCAGCGGAAACGCCCCTGCGGACAGGGCTTTCACTGTGCCCAGTCGTGCAGGGAACGCCTGCATCACTTCTGTTGTGAGCTGCTGCATATTCAGCGTTTTCAGATAACGGATACGCTGCGGACTGTCATACCAGACCAGCGAGGCCTGATTGCCGAACAGAGGCAGAAACGCCCGCGGGCCGGAAGGGAAAAATTGCTGCCAGGTGACGTCCTGATCCGGCGTTTCAGTTTCAACGTTAATCAGCATGCAGTGCTGGCGGTATTCCCAGCCATCCACGCCAATGCCCGCCAGCTGGCGTACCAGTGAGTTCGCCCCGTCGGCGGCAATCACCAGTTTCGTACGCAACAAATCCCCCGTAGTCAGCTGAAGCGACCAGGTTTTATCATCGTGCTGCAAAAGATGGCGTAACTTTGCCGGACAAAAACGCGTCAGATTGGTGAGTGCGTCGAACTGCTGCCACAACGCAAGCTGCAATACACGGTTTTCGACCATGAATCCAAGCTCCGGTAATCCTAGGGATTGCGCGTCAAATTTCACCTCAGAACCGTCCACTTCCCAGGTTTCCAGGCGGCGGTACGGTACTGAGCGCATTTTCTCAACGGATTCCCATGCGCCCAGTTTCTGTAAAAAGCGGGCGGATGCACAGCCAATGGCGGAAATACGCAAATCAGCCGGTGCCGACGGGTCAAATCCGGCGGGCGCTTCATTCTCTATCAGTGCGACTTGCAGACCTTGTTTTGCCAGTCCCTGCGCCGCGGCTGCGCCGACCATGCCGCCGCCGACAATTACTGCATCAAATGTCTTCTCAGAATTATTCATTTTATTCCGGCTTTCTGTTCAGTTCATTATGCGAAGTGTACCGGATTTTTATGTCAGCATCAGGGCCTAAGCTGCTTTCCTGCACTGGTCAGCACCGGAGTGAGGGTTTACAATAGCGCCCCTGAACTATGCTATGCACTGCGGCATTGCCGATCTCACGTTCCCCGTATTGAGTACTGACACGCTGATGACTAAAAAACTGCACATAAAAACCTGGGGCTGCCAGATGAATGAATATGATTCATCTAAGATGGCTGACCTTCTCGACAGCACCCATGGTTACCAGCTGACGGATAACGCTGAAGAAGCAGACATTCTGCTCCTGAACACCTGCTCAATCAGGGAAAAAGCGCAGGAGAAAGTCTTCAGCCTGCTCGGACACTGGAAATTACTGAAGAAGAAAAATCCGGATATCATTATCGGCGTCGGTGGCTGCGTAGCCTCGCAGGAAGGCGAAATGCTGCGTAAACGCGCGCCTTGTGTTGATATCGTCTTCGGCCCGCAAACCCTGCACCGCCTGCCAGAAATGGTGAACCATGTGCGTGGCACTAAAAGCCCTGTCGTCGATATCAGTTTCCCTGAAATCGAAAAATTTGACCGGCTGCCGGAACCGCGCGCCGACGGCCCGACCGCTTTCGTTTCCATCATGGAAGGCTGCAACAAATATTGCAGCTTCTGCGTGGTGCCTTATACCCGCGGCGAAGAAGTCAGCCGCCCGTGCGATGACGTGCTGTTCGAAGTCGCCCAGCTGGCCGCGCAAGGCGTACGTGAAGTCAATCTGCTGGGCCAGAACGTCAATGCGTATCGCGGCGATTCTTTTGACGGCGGCATCTGCACCTTCGCTGAGCTGCTGCGTCTGGTGGCGGCCATTGACGGCATCGACCGTATCCGTTTCACCACCAGTCATCCGGTCGAATTTACCGATGACATTATTGATGTCTACAAAGACACGCCGGAAGTGGTGAGCTTCCTGCATCTGCCGATTCAGAGCGGTTCCGACCGCATTCTGACCATGATGAAACGCCCTCATACGGTGCTGGAATACAAATCGACGATCCGTAAGTTACGCGCTGCGCGTCCTGATATTCATTTCAGTTCAGATTTCATCATTGGCTTCCCTGGTGAAACCAATGAAGATTTTGAACGCACAATGGATTTGATCGCACAGGTCAATTACGACGTCAGTTTCAGCTTCATCTACTCTCCGCGCCCTGGCACACCGGCGGCGGACATGGTGGATGATGTGAGCATGGACGAGAAGAAACAGCGTCTGGCGCTGTTACAGGACAGAATCACTCAGCAGGTCATGCGTTTCAGCCGCGCCACGCTGGGCACCGTTCAGCGCATTCTGGTGGAAGGCACGTCCCGCAAGGACATTATGGAGCTGACCGGGCGTACCGAATGTAACCGCGTGGTCAACTTCGAAGGCACGCCGGATATGATCGGTAAGTTCGTGGATGTCGAAATTGTCGATGTGTATGCCAACTCACTGCGCGGTGTGGTTGTCCGCACTGAAGAACAGATGGCGCTGCGCCTGCATGAATCTCCGCAATCGGTCATCGAACGTACCCGTAAAGAAAATGAATTGGGCGTTGGAATGTATCAACCCTGAACCATAGTAATGATGTATGACCCGATATCGACAGGGCGCTCCGGCGTCCTGTTTCTTTTGAGATTTTCGCTAATACCTTCATCACAAGGGTTTAATTTTCCAGCAAAGGCCGCATATCCGGATGAAGGTCCCTGCAACTGCTGCCACGGCGCAGCATATTTTGCCAAGGGCATGTATTATTAAGTCAGGTATGGTTGACGGCTGAAAGCAGTAATCAGCCGGGTGTTTCATAAAACGTACCCGTAATAATTCGAGTTGCATAAAGTCGAGTGAATGCAGCCAACACACTCTGTAGCTTCAGTATGAAGGGTAAACTGGTCCGAAGTGACCCAAAGGATTCGTTTGAACGTTGTAACACAAGAGATTTTACTGGAGCCCGAAGACAACCAGCGTTTGCTGAGCCTGTGCGGGCCGTTTGATGACAATATCAAACAACTGGAGCGCCGGTTGGGCGTTGAAATCAACCGTCGTGATAACGCGTTTAAATTGGTCGGAAAGAGTCTGCCTGTTGCGGCAGCCGCCGACATCCTGCGTGATTTATACGTAGACACTGCGCCGCTGCGTGGTGAAATCCAGGATATCGACCCTGAAAAAATCCATCTGGCGATCAAAGAAAGCCGGGTGCTGGAACAAACCGCAGAAAGCGTGCCGGATTTCGGCAAAGCGGTCATTATTAAAACCAAGCGCGGGATGGTGAAGCCGCGTACGCCAAATCAGGCGCAATACATCGCTAATATCCTCGACCACGATATCACCTTCGGGATTGGTCCTGCGGGTACGGGTAAAACCTATCTGGCCGTGGCTGCTGCGGTGGATGCGCTGGAGCGTCAGGAAGTACGCCGTATTCTGCTGACCCGCCCTGCTGTTGAAGCCGGTGAAAAGCTGGGCTTCCTGCCGGGCGATCTCAGCCAGAAAGTCGACCCGTATCTGCGCCCGCTGTATGACGCATTATTCGAAATGCTCGGCTTTGAAAAAGTTGAAAAACTGATTGAGCGCAACGTCATTGAAGTCGCCCCGCTGGCTTACATGCGTGGCCGTACGCTGAACGACGCTTTTATTATTCTCGATGAAAGCCAGAACACTTCGATAGAACAGATGAAGATGTTCCTGACCCGTATTGGTTTTAACTCCAAAGCGGTGATCACCGGTGACGTCACGCAAATCGACTTGCCGCGTCATCAGAAATCAGGGCTTCGTCATGCCATTGAAGTGCTGTCTTCCGTTGAAGAACTCAGCTTCAACTTCTTCCACAGTGAGGACGTCGTCCGTCATCCGGTGGTGGCGCGCATTGTTGTCGCGTACGAAGCCTGGGAAGAAGAAGACCAAAAACGCCGCGATGCGATTGCCGCAGAGCGTAAACATGAACACCAGAACAGCTCAACACAACAGGCCGGTCAATGAATACGGTAATTCTCGATTTACAAATTGCCTGCGAAGAACCCGCAGGTTTACCGTCTGAAAATGACTTTCAAAAATGGCTCGAAGCTGTTCTTCCACAATTTCAGGAAGAATCGGAAGTGACCATCCGTCTGGTCGATATCCCCGAAAGTCATGAACTGAATATGACGTATCGTGGCATGGATAAACCGACCAACGTGTTATCCTTCCCGTTCGAAGCACCTCCGGGTATGGAGATGCCACTTCTTGGCGACCTGATTATTTGTCGTCAGGTCGTTGAGAAAGAAGCGAAAGAGCAGGATAAAGAACTTCTGGCTCACTGGGCGCATATGGTGATTCACGGCAGTTTGCATTTGCTGGGCTATGACCATATCGTTGACGAAGAAGCCGAAGAAATGGAATCGATTGAAACTGAAATCATGCACGGTTTGGGTTATCCAGATCCGTACATTTCAGAGAAAGAAGACCACTGATTTATCAGTAAACTCGCGCAGCGCCTGCCCGGTGAAGGTTTATCATCCGCAGGCGTTTCGCATAATTTTCACTAACTACGAGTAAAAAAAACCAAACGCCATGAGCGATGACCATTCACAAAATAGTGACAGCCCCAGTCCCAAGAAGGGCTTCTTTTCCCTTATCCTTAGCCAGCTTTTTCACGGTGAACCTAAAAACCGTGGCGATCTGGTTGAGCTGATCCGTGATTCAGAACAAAACGATCTGATCGACCCCGATACCCGGGACATGCTGGAAGGCGTGATGGATATCGCCGAGCAGCGCGTGCGGGACATCATGATCCCGCGTTCTCAGATGATCACGCTAAAACGCAATCAGCCGCTGGAAGAGTGCCTCGATGTCATCATCGAATCCGCACACTCACGCTTCCCGGTGATCAGCGAAGATAAGGATCACATTGAAGGCATCCTGATGGCCAAAGACCTGTTGCCGTTTATGCGCACAGAGTCTGAACCCTTCAGCATCGATAAAGTGCTGAGAACCGCGGTCGTTGTTCCTGAAAGCAAACGCGTAGACCGCATGCTGAAAGAATTCCGCTCCCAGCGTTACCACATGGCGATTGTCGTGGATGAATTCGGCGGCGTTTCCGGTCTGGTCACCATCGAAGATATTCTCGAACTGATCGTCGGCGAAATCGATGATGAGTACGACGAAGCGGAAGATCTGGATATTCGCCAGCTCAGCCGTCATACGTATACCGTCCGCGCCCTCGCGCCGATTGAAGATTTCAATGAAGTGTTCCAGACCCACTACAGTGACGACGAAGTCGATACCATTGGTGGTCTGGTGATGCAGTCATTTGGCCATTTACCGGCGCGTGGCGAAAGCATTGAAATTGACGGTTACCTGTTCAAGGTTGCGATGGCCGACAGCCGCCGTATCATTCAGGTTCACGTAAAAATACCGGACGACGCGCCGCAACCGATACTGGAAGAATAATTCTCCATGGCAATTGCCTCTTTATATCAACGCCAGCGGGTTCGCGCCCTGCTGGCGCTCTTTTTCGGTGCCTGGGGCACGCTGTCATTTTCCCCTTATGACTTCTGGCCTGCGGCGATTATTTCGCTGTGCGGTCTGCTGGCATTCACGCTCGATCGCCGTCCGGGTCAGGCCGCATTGATCGGCTTCTTCTGGGGGATGGGACTGTTTGGCAGCGGCGTAAACTGGGTGTATGTCAGTATCGCCACCTTTGGCGGCATGCCGGAAGCGATTAACCTTTTCCTCGTCGTGTTGCTGGCAGCCTATTTGTCGCTGTACACCATGCTGTTTGCCGGATTGTTCAGCAAACTGTGGCCAAAAACCACCTGGTGGAAACTGGCTCTTGGCGCGCCCGCCCTGTGGCAGATGACTGAATTTCTGCGCGGCTGGGTACTGACCGGTTTCCCGTGGCTACAGTTTGGTTACAGTCAGATCGACGGCCCGCTGAAAGGCCTTGCCCCCATCACTGGCGTCGACGGCATCACGATTTTGCTCACTTCGCTGAGCGGCCTGATTGTGTATGCGGTACATCAGCGTCGCATCACGCCGGGGATCATTGCTGTTGCTATGTTGCTGCTGCCGTGGCCGTTGCGCTATATCCACTGGTATCAGGAACAGACCGATAAAACGGTCGATGTGGCACTGGTTCAGGGCAATATTCCGCAGTCGATGAAGTGGGATCCAAAGGCGCTGGAAAGTGCATTGCAGACCTATCTGGATCTCAGCCGTCCGTTCGTGGGCAAATCCAGCATGATCATCTGGCCGGAATCGGCGATTTCAGACATTGAATCCGATCAGCAAGGTTTCCTGAGCATGGTAGATAATATCTATCGCTCACACGGCACTCAACTCATCACCGGCATTATCGATGCACGCCGTAACGAAGAAGGCATGAAGGTGTATAACAGCGCCATCGTGCTCGGCGGGGAAAAGCCGTATCGCTATCCCGACGAAAATCGTTTCAACAAGCATCATCTGGTGCCGTTCGGTGAATTCGTGCCGCTTGAAACAATTCTTCGCCCTCTGGCACCGTTCTTTGATTTGCCGATGTCAGGACTTACCAGTGGTGATTACGTGCAAAAACCGCTGGTGGTCAGCGGCCTGAATCTGACCACGGCAATATGTTATGAAGTGGTCTTCGGTGAACAGGTGCGTGATAACCTGCAACCGGACACTAACTTCCTGCTGACGATTTCCAATGATGCCTGGTTCGGACATTCCATCGGCCCGTGGCAGCATTTCCAGATGGCACGTATGCGTTCGCTCGAACTGGGTCGCCCGTTACTGCGCAGCACCAACAACGGCATTACCGCCGTGGTGAATGCGCAGGGCGATGTGACACACGAAATCCCGCAATTCACCCGTCAGGTGCTGAACGTGAAAGTCACACCGACAACCGGTATGACACCGTATGCCCGGGTGGGCTGGTGGCCGGTATGGTTCGCAACAGTAGTGATGGCGGGCGCCGCCTTGTGGCTTGGCCGTCGTAAATCCTAAGTAAACGCATTTCGCAGTGAAAACAGGCACCTCCGGGTGCCTGTTCTTTTATGTCGCACCCTGTTCTGCCCCGCTCTTCCCGCCCCCTTTTACCTGCTACCGATTGTTGAGACTGCCGCATTTAGCGCTGCAGGAATGACGGCTAATGAAGTTAAATCGGGCTATCTGGCACGAGTCTTGCTACATCTGATTGAAAGATATCTGTTTAGTGATTTTTTGCGACGGGATGCATCATTTTGATACAAACAGGCTGATCCTCATGCACTTTTTCAGTGCGCAGCCATTTGATTGCTTCGAATTGGTGCGCGTCTCGTCTCAAAAAAGAAACAATATGGTTTCATAATATTCACATTCAGCTATTTTCTAGCTTCATATGACGAGGCATTAGTACTTTCTGATCCCTGAGTTTGGATCCCTAATGACAGCAAGGAGTTGGACATGCAATTGCGCAAATTGGCATTATCAGTACTGTTGGCAAGCGTTACCGTAAGCAGCTTTGCTCACGCAGAAGAACTGACCGGTACCCTGAAAAAAATTAAAGACAACGGCGTTATCGTTGTGGGTCACCGCGAATCCTCAGTGCCCTTCTCTTATTACAATAACGAACAAAAAGTCGTGGGTTATTCACAGGACTACTCTGACGCTATCGTCGATGCCGTGAAGAAAAAACTCGACCTGCCAAACCTGCAAGTCAAGATGATGCCGATCACTTCCCAGAACCGTATCCCGCTGTTGCAAAATGGGACCTACGATTTTGAGTGCGGTTCAACCACCAACAACCTGGAACGTCAGCAACAGGCCGCGTTCTCTGACACCATCTTCGTGATTGGTACCCGCCTGCTGGTGAAAAAAGGCTCCGACATTAAAGATTTTGCTGATCTGAAAGGCAAAACTGTGGTGGTGACTTCCGGTACTACCTCAGAAGTGCTGCTCAACAAGCTTAACGAAGAGAAGAAACTGGATCTGCGCATCATCAGCGCGAAAGACCACGGTGACTCCTTCCGTACGCTGGAAACTGGCCGTGCTGTTGCCTTTATGATGGACGATGCCCTGCTGGCCGGTGAACGTGCTAAAGCCAAAAAACCTGATAACTGGGAAATCATCGGCACGCCGCAGTCCAAAGAAGCTTATGGCTGCATGATGCGTAAAGACGATGCGGAGTTCAAAAAACTGGTTGATGACACCATCGTGAAAGCGCAGACCTCCGGTGAAGCCACTAAATGGTTTGAAACCTGGTTCAAAAAACCAATTCCTCCTAAAAACCTGAACATGAACTTTGAACTGTCTGACGACATGAAAGCTCTGTTCAAAGCGCCAAACGATAAAGCGCTGTAAGAAATACCAGACAGACAGGTATAACCAAGAGAAGAGTGAAAAGTGACTAAAATATAAGGCTGGCCCACCAGCCTGTGATGATAAAGATGCGGGGTGGTCGTTCCCCACCCCGCGTTTCTTCCCATTCACTTTAGGCGGAATTACGTCATCACTCAGAGGGTAATTCATTACCCGTTTTACGGAGTTTTTATGTCAATAGATTGGAACTGGGGCATTTTTCTGCAACAAGCGCCCTTTGGCAATACCACTTATCTGGGCTGGATTTGGAATGGATTTCAGGTCACTGTCGCACTGTCAATTTGCGCATGGATCATCGCCTTCTTCGTCGGCTCTCTGTTCGGTATCTTACGTACCGTCCCCAATCGCGTCCTATCAGGCATTGGTACGTGTTACGTTGAGTTATTCCGTAACGTCCCATTGATCGTTCAGTTCTTCATCTGGTATCTGGTGGTCCCTGAATTACTGCCGGAAAATATCGGCATGTGGTTTAAATCTGAACTGGCGCCGGACGTGCAATTCTTCACCTCATCTGTGATTTGTCTCGGTTTGTTCACCGCTGCCCGCGTGTGCGAGCAGGTGCGTGCTGCGATTCAGTCACTGCCAAGCGGGCAACGCAACGCGGGACTGGCGATGGGTCTGACCCTGCCACAAACCTACCGTTATGTGCTTTTGCCGAATGCTTATCGCGTGATTGTGCCGCCGATGACTTCTGAGATGGTCAACCTTGTTAAAAACTCCGCCATCGCCTCGACGATTGGTCTGGTCGATATGGCGGCACAGGCCGGTAAATTGCTGGATTACTCCGCGCATGCGTATGAGTCTTTCACCGCGATTACCCTGGCTTATGTTCTGATTAATGCCGTCATCATGCTGCTGATGCACTTTGTAGAACGGAAAGTCCGCCTGCCGGGCAACATGGGAGGTAAATAAGCATGCATGAATTTGACTGGAGTTCTATTGGTCCCGGTCTGCCCTATCTGTGGCAAGGCATGGTCATTACGCTGAAGATTACGTCACTGGCGATTGTGGTCGGTATTTTGTGGGGCACGTTGCTGGCGGTGATGCGTTTATCGACGTTTAAACCGATCAGCTGGTTTGCTTCTGCCTACGTCAATCTGTTCCGTGCCGTTCCGCTGGTGATGGTGTTGTTGTGGTTCTATCTGATTGTGCCGGGCTTTTTACAGAAAGTGCTCGGGCTGTCACCGAAAACCGATATCCGCCTGATTTCAGCGATGGTGGCATTTGCGCTGTTTGAAGCGGCCTACTATTCCGAGATCATCCGCGCAGGCATTATCAGTATCGCCCGCGGCCAGTCTTCTGCCGCACTGGCGCTGGGTATGACGCAGTGGCAGTCGATGAAGCTGGTTATATTGCCGCAGGCTTTCCGCGCCATGGTGCCGCTGCTGCTGACACAGGCAATCGTATTATTCCAGGATACTTCGCTGGTGTACGTTCTGGGCCTCGCGGACTTCTTCCGCAGTGCATCCAACATTGGCGACCGCGACGGTACGCTGGTTGAGATGGTGCTGTTTGCAGGACTTATTTACTTTGTTATCAGCCTTTGTGCTTCCTTGCTGGTGCGTTATTTGAAGAAAAGGACCGTTTCATGATTTCACTGAAGAATGTTTCTAAATGGTACGGGCACTTTCAGGTGCTTACCGATTGCAGCACCGAAGTTAAAAAAGGTGAAGTTGTGGTGGTTTGCGGGCCTTCCGGCTCAGGTAAATCGACGCTGATCAAAACCGTTAACGGTCTGGAGCCGGTTCAGAAAGGCCAAATCCTGGTTAACGGCACGCCAGTGAATGATAAGAAAACCAATCTGGCGCAACTGCGTGCCAAAGTGGGCATGGTGTTCCAGCATTTTGAATTGTTCCCGCACCTTTCTATCATTGATAACCTGACGCTGGCACAGGTCAAGGTCCTGAAACGCGATAAAGCCGCAGCAAAAGACAAAGGCCTGAAATTACTGGATCGCGTCGGTTTATCCGCACATGCCAATAAGTTTCCGGGTCAGCTTTCCGGTGGTCAGCAGCAGCGTGTGGCGATTGCCCGTGCGTTATGTATGGATCCTATCGCCATGTTGTTTGACGAACCGACTTCTGCGCTTGATCCGGAAATGATCAACGAAGTGCTGGACGTAATGGTTGAACTGGCAAACGAAGGCATGACGATGATGGTGGTCACGCACGAAATGGGCTTCGCCCGTAAAGTGGCTAACCGCGTGATTTTCATGGATGAAGGTAAAATTGTGGAAGATCGTAATAAAGACGATTTCTTCAATAATCCGGAATCAGACCGTGCGCGGGACTTCCTGGCGAAAATCCTGCACTGATCAGACTAGTTCCAGCAACAGGAACAAATCAGCCCCGCATTTGCGGGGCTGATTATTGATAATCAAGGCTCAAACGGACGGCGCGTAAACTCTGTATGGCCGCACTTAGGACATTTGCTCAGAATTTCCGGCGTATACACCGCTAAATTGAAATGACAGTTTTCACAGACCAGATTTCCCAGCCCGACTACTTCCCCGCTGTGATAAATCCCGTGATGGCTGACATCTTTAAACACTTCTTTCCATTCCAGCTGGGTTTTGTCGGTCATATCCGCCAGCTCTTTCCACAGGCTTTCTTTAATCACCCGCATAAATACGCTGTCCGTGCCGTCATCTTCAGCTTCTGCTACTGCCTGCTGATTTTCAGAATAACTGCGCGCAAACTCATGCAGGTCGCGTCTTACCGCTGACGTTAGCTGTTCAATCTGGATTTCAGACAGTTTGCCTTCGTTTTGCAGCTCAATACGGGCATCCTGCACCAGCGCGCTGATATCACGTTCCCCATTTTTTAACCGTTCAGTGAGTGAAGCCACCAGCTGGCGGTAAGATTGCGTAATATTGCTCATAATTTCTTCTCCTTGAACTGACGTGATCATTTGCCCGACGAAAGCGCATTGACTTTATTTTAGCCGTAAATCCCTGATCCGTTGCGCAGATTATGTCGTGCCGGCTCGCAGATTATGAATATTGCGCCAATAGCGGACAGAAATCCCCTTTAGCCTTCGCTGGGTGTTGTTGCACCATCCGCTTATCAGCTATGCTATGCGGATCTTTTGATTAAAACTTTTTGAGCTACAGGCGTAGCTGTTTTCACTCACAGGACCACCGGCCGCCATGCAAGAGCAATACCGTCCAGAAGACATCGAGTCACACGTTCAGCTTCACTGGCAAGAGAAGCAAACCTTCAAAGTTACCGAACAGCCTGGCAAGGAGAAATACTACTGCCTCTCCATGTTGCCTTACCCGTCGGGTCGTCTCCATATGGGACACGTGCGCAACTACACCATCGGTGACGTGATTTCCCGTTATCAGCGTATGCTCGGCAAAAACGTTCTGCAGCCAATCGGCTGGGATGCTTTCGGCCTGCCTGCTGAAGGTGCTGCGGTGAAAAACAACACTGCGCCTGCTCCGTGGACGTACGAAAACATCGAATACATGAAGAACCAGCTTAAATTGCTGGGCTTCGGCTATGACTGGGATCGCGAAGTGGCGACCTGCAAACCGGATTATTATCGCTGGGAACAATGGTTCTTCACCAAGCTGTATGAAAAAGGCATGGTTTATAAGAAGACCTCCGCGGTGAACTGGTGCCCGCATGACCTGACCGTTCTGGCGAACGAACAGGTTATCGATGGCTGCTGCTGGCGTTGTGATACCAAAGTAGAACGCAAAGAAATTCCTCAGTGGTTTATCAAAATCACCGATTACGCCGATCAGCTGCTTAACGATCTGGACACGCTGGAAAGCTGGCCAGAGCAGGTTAAGACCATGCAGCGTAACTGGATTGGCCGTTCCGAAGGCGTAGAAATCACTTTTGACGTGGCAGACAGCGACGAAAAAGTGACGGTTTACACCACCCGTCCGGACACCTTCATGGGCGCGACTTATGTCGCCGTGGCTGCGGGTCATCCGCTGGCGCAACAGGGTGCACAAAACAATCCTGCCCTGACCGATTTCATCGATGAATGCCGCAATACCAAAGTTGCCGAAGCAGAAATGGCAACAATGGAGAAAAAAGGCATGGCAACCGGTCTGTTTGCTATTCACCCGCTGTCTGGTGAAAAGCTGCCAATCTGGGTCGCTAACTTCGTTCTGATGGAATACGGCACCGGCGCCGTGATGGCCGTTCCAGGTCACGACCAGCGTGACTGGGAATTCGCCACTAAATATGACCTGCAAATTAAACCGGTTATCCTGAATCTTGATGGCAGCCAGCCTGACGTCAGCGCAGAAGCGATGACCGAGAAAGGCACGCTGTTCAATTCAGGCGAATTTGACGGTCTGAGCCACGAAGACGGCTTTAATGCCATTGCCGACAAACTGGTTGCTCAGGGCGTAGGTCAGCGCAAAGTCAACTACCGCCTGCGCGACTGGGGTGTTTCCCGTCAGCGTTACTGGGGTGCACCAATCCCGATGATCACGCTGGAAGACGGTACCGTTATTCCTACACCAGAAGATCAACTGCCGGTTATTCTGCCGGAAGACGTCGTAATGGATGGCATCACCAGCCCGATCAAAGCCGATCCTGAGTGGGCGAAAACCACCGTGAACGGTATCCCGGGTCTGCGTGAAACCGACACCTTCGATACCTTCATGGAATCTTCCTGGTATTACGCGCGTTACACCTGCCCGCAATATGACGAAGGTATGCTGGATCCGGCTGCTGCCAACTACTGGCTGCCGGTTGATCAGTATGTCGGTGGTATCGAACACGCCATCATGCACCTGATGTATTTCCGCTTCTTCCACAAACTGATGCGTGACGCAGGTCTGGTTGATTCTGACGAACCGGCAAAACGTCTGCTGTGTCAGGGTATGGTTCTGGCTGACGCCTTCTACCACACCGGCAGCAACGGCGAACGTATCTGGGTTTCTCCGACAGATGCCACGGTTGAGCGTGACGAAAAAGGCCGCATTACTAAAGCCACTGATCCGCAGGGCCGCGAGCTGATTTATGCCGGCATGAGCAAGATGTCCAAGTCTAAAAACAACGGCATCGACCCGCAGGTCATGGTAGATAAATACGGCGCCGATACTGTGCGTCTGTTTATGATGTTCGCTTCACCGGCTGAAATGACGCTGGAATGGCAGGAATCAGGCGTTGAAGGGGCAAACCGCTTCCTGAAACGCGTCTGGAAACTGGCCTTCGAGCACACTGCAAAAGGCGCTACCGTTGATCTGGACGCAGCTTCTCTGAACGAAGCGCAAAAAGATCTGCGTCGCGACCTGCACAAAACGATCGCTAAAGTGACCGATGATATCGGCCGTCGTCAGACCTTCAACACCGCTATTGCAGCCGTGATGGAGCTGATGAATAAACTGGGGCGTGCGCCGCAAGAGACCGAACAGGATCGTGCGTTGCTGCAGGAAGCGTTGCTGGCGGTTGTGCGTATGCTTTATCCGTTCACTCCACACGTATGCTTCACCCTCTGGCAGTCACTGAAAGGTGAAGGCGATGTCGATACCGCGCCGTGGCCACAGGCTGACGAAAAGGCAATGGTTGAAGACTCTAAGCTGGTCGTGGTACAGGTGAACGGTAAAGTGCGTGCTAAAATCACCGTAGCCGCTGATGCTACCGAGCAGCAAGTGCGCGAGCGTGCGGCAGAAGAGCATTTGGTCGCAAAATATCTGGATGGGGTTACGGTTCGCAAAGTAATCTACGTCCCGGGCAAACTTCTTAACCTGGTTGTAGGTTGAGTCAAGGAGGATCTGTGCGACATCCCTTAGTGACACTGCTGCTGACCGCCGCAGTTATGGTGACAGCAGGTTGCGGATTCCATTTACGTGGAAAAACCAACGTTCCCGACGAACTGCAAACAATCGTTTTAGACAGTGGGGATCCGTATGGTCCGATGACTCGTAATATCAGGACTCAGCTGCGTCTTAGCAATGTGACCATTGTTGATGATCCAACCAAACAGCAGCGTAAGGATATTCCTTCGCTGCGCGTGGGTGCAGAGTCAGTAGGTCAAAGTACCGCGTCGATCTTCCAGGACGGTAAAACCGCTGAGTACCAGATGGAAATGAATCTGAGTGCAACCGTACTGATGCCGGGTAAAGATATTTATCCAATCCACGTGAAAGTGTTCCGTTCGTTCTTTGACAACCCGTTAACGGCGCTGGCAAAAGATAACGAGCAGGACATCATTATCGATGAAATGCGTCAGCAGGCTGCACAGCAACTGATCCGTAAGTTGCTGACCGTTCATGCGTCTGAACTGCATAAAGCTGAAGATGTCGGCGGACGTGAGGTAGAAGTCATTTCTACCAGTACATCCGCTGGCAGCAAGTCGTCTGAGGATACCAAAGAGGTACCACCAACGACGTCGTCCAGCACGTCTGTAAAATGATCCGAGTTTATCCGGAACAACTTGCCGCGCAGCTCCGTGAGGGGCTGCGCGCTTGTTATGTGTTATGTGGCAACGAGCCTTTGTTGCTGCAGGAAAGTCAGGACAGCATCCGCAAAGCGGCGCAGCTGGCTAATTTCGAAGAGCATTACACCTTTATCATCGATAACCATACTGAATGGGAATCAATCTTCAGCATCTGCCAGGCGCTCAGCCTTTTCGCCAGCCGTCAGACCCTGATGCTTATCCTGCCCGAAAATGGTCCGACAGCGCCGGTTGCCGAACAACTCCTTAAACTCACGACGTTATTGCATGATGACATCCTGCTGCTGTTACGCGGAACTAAGCTGACCAAAGCTCAGGAAAACAGTGCATGGTTTAAAGCGCTGAGTGACAAAGGCGTTTTCATCAGTTGCCAGACGCCCGAACAGGCTCAGTTGCCGCGCTGGGTTTCACGCCGTGCGAAAGAGTTATCTCTGGAGCTTGATGAGCCCGCCAACCAGCTTTTGTGTTACTGCTATGAAGGCAACCTTCTGGCGTTAGCGCAGTCTCTGGAGCGCCTCTCCCTGCTTTATCCGGATGGTAAACTCACGCTGCCACGCGTGGAAGAAGCCGTGAATGATGCTGCGCATTTTACGCCATATCACTGGCTGGATGCTCTGCTTGCGGGGAAAAGTAAACGTGCCTGGCACATTTTGCGTCAGCTGCAACAGGAAGACAGCGAGCCGGTTATTTTACTGCGCACCGTGCAACGTGAACTTCTGATGCTGTTGAATCTGAAACGTAAAATGGATAACACGCCACTCCGCACATTGTTTGATCAGCAAAAAGTCTGGCAAAATCGCCGGGCACTGGTGACACAGGCACTGCAACGCTTATCGCTAGCGCAACTTTCTCAGGCCGTACGTTTACTGACTCAAATGGAAATCACGCTAAAACAAGATTATGGTCAGTCAGTCTGGTCGGAGCTTGAAAGCCTCTCCATGCTATTATGTGGAAAACCATTACCCACCCATTTCGCTGGTTTGGGTTCGTATTGAAGTCAGGTATCCGTTATGCCGCGTAACACCTCTCTTACTTTGTCCTCCGGCCCTGCACCGTTGCTGGCCTTTTTCGGCGGCACGTTCGATCCGATCCATTACGGTCATCTGAAACCGGTGGCCAGTCTGGCGAATATCGCCGGGTTTGATCAGGTTATCCTGCTGCCCAATAATGTCCCGCCGCATCGTCCGCAGCCCGAGGCCACGGCGCAACAACGCCTGCAGATGGTTGAGCTTGCCGTCGCCGCCGATCCGCTGTTTTCTGTTGATCCCCGCGAACTGATGGTGGATACGCCCTCCTACACCATCGAGACACTTGCAACGTTACGTAAAGAACATGGCGATGATTGCCCGCTGGCGTTTATCATTGGGCAGGATTCATTGCTGACGTTGCATAAATGGCACCGCTGGGCGTCACTGCTGGATTTCTGTCATCTGGTGGTGATGGCGCGTCCGGGATACAAAGAGCGTCTCGATACGCCAGAATTACAGAAATGGTATGACGCCCACCGGGTGACTGATGCTGAAAAGCTGAAACAGAAACCCTGCGGATTCATTTATCAGGCCAATACGCCCCTGCTGGATATTTCAGCGACAGAAATCCGGGAACGGCGCCATGCGGGGCTAGATTGCTCAGATTTACTGCCAGCAGCGGTTGAGCACTATATTGAATCGCAGGGCTTGTACCGCCAGTAGCGAACGCGTGCTATACTGCGCCGCTTAATTTCGGCTCTCGATAACGCTACGTGACTCACCAATACAATGTATTGATTGTTAAACGTTTTAGGCTGTTTTCCTGATAACCGCTATGTTTATCCATCATGAGACTGATTGTCGCTTCGGTGCCGCACCGGCGAACGTCTTGTGGTGTCAATTGTTTCAAACATCCCCAGGGGGAACCTTTGCAAGGTAAAGCGCTCCAAGATTTTGTTGTCGATAAAGTCGACGACCTGAAAGCACAAGACATCATTGCCATTGATGTTAAAGGTAAATCAAGCATCACTGACTGCATGATTATTTGTACCGGCACATCAAGCCGCCATGTTATGTCCATCGCCGGGCATTTGGTTGAAGAAATCAAAGCCGTCGGTCTCGATGCGATGGGCGTGAAAGGCATCAACGAAGCTGACTGGGTCGTTGTCGATCTGGGCGAAGTGATCGTTCATGTTATGCAGGAAGAAAGCCGTCAGTTGTATGAGCTTGAGAAACTCTGGGGCTGATGCGTGAAGCTGCAACTTGTCGCCGTCGGCACTAAAATGCCTGACTGGGTACAAACCGGTTTTAACGATTATCTGCACCGCTTTCCTAAAGACATGCCGTTTGAACTGACTGAGGTTCCGGCAGGGAAGCGCGGGAAGAACGCGGATATCAAACGCATTCTTGAGAAAGAAGGCGAGCTGATGCTGGCCGCGGTCGGAAAAGGGAATCGCATCGTGACGCTGGATATTCCAGGGACACCGTGGGAAACCCCGCAACTGGCGCAGCAACTGGAACGCTGGAAACAGGACGGACGTAATGTCAGCCTGCTGATCGGCGGTCCGGAAGGATTAGCTCCGGCCTGCAAGGCGGCGGCGGAACAGAGCTGGTCGCTCTCTCCGTTGACACTTCCTCACCCGCTGGTTCGGGTTCTGGTCGCGGAAAGTCTTTACCGTGCCTGGAGTATTACCACTAATCATCCATACCACCGCGAATAACGGGTGGTGAATGTCAGCAACATGAATTAAGTAGTGGGATGAAAATAGATCGTAACCCTTTTCGCGACTATACGGCTGAATCAGCCCTCTTTGTGCGCCGTGCACTGGTGGCGTTCATCGGCATTCTGCTACTTAGCGGTGTCCTGGCCTTCAATCTCTATAACCTGCAAATCGTCCGGTTTCAGGATTACCAAACCCGTTCCAACGATAACCGCATCAAGCTGGTGCCGATTGCGCCAAGCCGCGGGATTATCTATGACCGTAACGGCACCCCGCTGGCGCTGAACCGGACGATTTATCAGCTGGAACTGGTGCCGGAAAAGGTTGACGATTTGCAGGCCACGCTCGAAGGCCTCAGACCGATTGTTGATCTCACCGATGAAGATATCGAAAACTTCAAGAAAGAACGTCAGCGCTCGCGGCGTTTCACTTCAATAGCGGTAAAAACAGCCCTGACCGAAGTTCAGGTCGCGCGTTTCTCCGTGAACCAGTTTCATTTCCCCGGCGTTGAAGTCAAAGGCTATCAGCGTCGCTATTATCCTTACGGCTCTGCACTGACGCACGTGATCGGCTACGTGTCGAAAATTAACGACCGCGACGTAGAACGTCTGGATAAAGACGGTATTCTCGCCAACTACGCGGCGACGCACGACATTGGTAAGCTCGGCATTGAGCGTTATTACGAAGATACCCTGCACGGTAAAACCGGCTACGAAGAGGTAGAAGTTAATAACCGCGGCCGCGTTATCCGCCAGCTTCACGAAGAACCGCCTCAGGCGGGGAAAGATATTTACCTGACTATCGACCTGCCTTTGCAGCAATACATTGAAGTGTTGCTGACCGGCAGCCGTGCCGCGGTGGTGGTGACCGATCCACGCGATGGGGCGATCCGCGCGCTGGTGTCTAACCCAAGTTATGATCCGAACCTGTTTGTGGATGGCATCTCCAGTAAGGATTACAGCGGTCTTCTTAACGACCCGAACAAACCGCTGATTAACCGTACCACACAGGGTGTTTACCCGCCGGCCTCGACCGTGAAACCGTACATTTCAGTTTCAGCACTGACCTCGGGCGTAATCACTAAAAACACGTCGTTGTTCGATCCGGGCTGGTGGCAGTTGCCGGGATCTGACAAGCGTTATCGCGACTGGAAACACTGGGGTCATGGTCGTCTGAACGTCACCAAAGCACTTGAGGAATCGGCTGATACCTTCTTCTATCAGGTGGCTTATGATATGGGCATCGACCGTCTTTCCGAGTGGATGGGCAAATTTGGTTACGGACACTACAGCGGCATCGATTTATCGGAAGAACGCAGCGGTAATATGCCAAACCGTGACTGGAAGTTTAAACGCTTCAAAAAGCCGTGGTATCAGGGCGACACCATTCCGGTCGGTATCGGTCAGGGCTACTGGACAGCAACACCGGTCCAAATCATGAAGGCCATGACCACGCTGATTAATGACGGCAATGTCAAAACGCCGCATTTACTGCTGAGTACCAAAGTTGACGGGCAGCTCGTGCCTTATAAGCAACAGGAAACCACGCAAATTGGTGATATCCATTCCGGCTACTGGGAAATTGCCAAAGACGGGATGTACGGCGTAGCTAACCGACCAAACGGGACTGCGCGCAAATATTTTGCTGATGCGCCTTACAAAGCAGCGGCCAAATCGGGGACAGCACAAGTTTACGGTTTGAAAGCCAATGAAATCTATAATGCGCATAAAATCGCTGAGCATCTGCGTGACCATAAGCTGATGACCTCTTTCGCACCGTACGATAAACCGACTGTGGCCGTGGCCGTGGTGCTGGAGAACGGCGGTGCGGGTCCGGCAGTGGGGACCATTTCCCGCCAGATACTCGACCATATTTTACTGGGCGACAATACGACACAATTACCGGCTGACGCGCCAGCGCCGCCGGGAACCGAAGGTGATTAACCGTCAATGACTGAGAACCAACAGAAAAGATCATTGTGGTCGAAAATGCATATCGACCTGACGATGTTGCTGATCATACTTGCGCTGCTGACGTACAGTGCGTTTGTCATGTGGAGCGCCAGCGGTCAGGATATGGGCATGATGGAGCGTAAAATCGGCCAGATCCTGATGGGTCTGGTGATCATGCTGGTCATGGCGCAAATTCCCCCGCGCGTTTATGAAAGCTGGGCGCCCTATCTTTATATCTTCTGCGTCTTCCTGTTAGTGCTGGTAGATGCGTTCGGCAGTATCAGTAAAGGTGCGCAGCGCTGGCTGGATCTGGGGATTATCAAATTCCAGCCGTCGGAACTGGCGAAGATCGCCGTGCCGTTAATGGTCGCGCGCTTTATCAACCGCGACGTCTGTCCGCCGTCACTGAAAAATACCGCTATCGCACTGGCGCTGATTTTTATCCCTACCCTGCTGGTGGCCGCGCAGCCCGATCTCGGCACCTCGATTCTGATTGCCGCCTCAGGTCTGTTTGTGCTGTTTCTTTCCGGTATGAGCTGGAAACTGATCGCCGTCGCCGCCATTCTGGTTGCCGCGTTTATCCCGATTTTGTGGTTCTTCCTGATGCACGATTATCAGCGTGACCGCGTAATGATGCTCCTCGATCCGGAAAGCGATCCGCTGGGAGCCGGCTATCATATTATTCAGTCGAAAATTGCTATCGGTTCGGGCGGACTATCCGGTAAAGGCTGGCTGCACGGTACGCAGTCACAGCTGGAATTCTTGCCGGAACGACACACCGACTTTATCTTTGCCGTACTGGCCGAAGAACTGGGCCTGATTGGCGTGCTGGTGCTGCTGGGGCTGTACCTGTGCCTGATCATGCGTGGTCTGGTGATCGCCGCCAATGCGCAAACAACTTTCGGGCGTGTCATGTCCGGCGGACTGATGCTGATTCTGTTCGTTTATGTCTTTGTTAACATCGGCATGGTCAGTGGTATTGTCCCGGTAGTTGGGGTACCTTTGCCTCTGGTCAGCTATGGCGGGTCAGCACTCATCGTGCTAATGGCAGGGTTTGGTATCGTCATGTCGATACATACTCATCGAAAAATGTTGTCAAAAAATTTATAGAGGTGAGCAATGCGTAAGGAGTGGCTTGGAGCTGTCATTATCGGTTTGCTGTTAAGTGGTTGCGCCACTGAAGATACCCAGCAACAACAACCGGCACCGCAACAAGCCTATAACGGCCCTGTGGTGGAAATCGGCGGGGCTGATCCGCGTTACGAACCTTATAATCAGGGCACGATGCAGGATTATACCGTCAACGGTAAAACCTATAAGATCATCAAAGACCCGTCTAACTTCTCTCAGGTCGGTCAGGCTGCCTGGTACGGTCAGGAAAATGGCGGCAATACCACGGCAATCGGTGAAGAATTCGACCCGAGTGCCATGACCGCCGCGCACCCGACACTGCCGATCCCAAGCTATGTTCGCGTCACCAACATGGCAACAGGCCGTATGCTGGTTGTGCGTGTTAACGACCGTGGTCCTTATGTGCCGGGCAAAATAATTGACCTGTCACAGGCAGCCGCAGATCGCCTGAATCTGACCAACAGCACTAAAGTCCGTATCGATTTCATCAATGTGGCGCAAGACGGTACATTGTCCGGACCGGGTACGATTGGTACGACTGTCGCTAAACAATCTTACGCCCTGCCGTCACGTCCAAGTTTAGGTGCCAGCAGCATGGGCACGCCGACGCTGAGCACTCAACCGGTCGATACTTCAGATGTGCGTCCGATCAGCAACAGCACCCTAAGTAATCCGAATGCTGCGCCATTAACCAATGACGAAGATAACAACGCCGCCGTAGCCTCTGCGCCAGCAGCGACCACGATGTCCGGTAACAGCAGCGGCGGTGGATTTCTGAGTGCGCCAACACCTCTGCGTCAGGGGGTGTTAGAAGGCAGCGAACCGGTGGCAGCACCGGTTGCTGTCGCCAGTGCCGCGCCGGTTGCAGCAACTGCGGCTTCCGCAGCGCCTGCGCATACCACTGCCGTTCCTTCCTCGGGATTTATGGTGCAGGTTGGCGCACTGAGTAATCCTCAGAATGCGCAACTGTGGCAAAAAAGCCTCAGCCAGCGTTTCTCTGTACCCGGTAAAGTACAGGCCAATGGCAGCACCTATCGCGTGCAGCTTGGTCCGTTCAGCACCCGCCAGCAGGCCGAACAGCTGAAACAGCGACTGGCCAGCGAAGCCCAGCAGCAGTCTTTCGTCACTGCCAGCATGTAATTTAGAAATAAGGGGCTGCGGCCCCGTTTTTATCAGTGCTCTGTCTTATAAGGGCTCTGTCTTATAAGTAAAAATCAGTAAGCGCCGGTAATCGAAGATGTCTGACTTATGACTCTTCTGCTATAGTGGCGCACGTTTATCACTTACTCCCACGGATGTTGTTGTCCCGATCATGAAACTTGTAAATACTTCACGTTTAGTCAAAAGCCTCGCATTTGGCACCGTAATCACTTTAAGTGCAGCGTCCGCCTATGCCGACGATGTTAATTTAAAAACAATGATCCCTGGCGTTCCGCAAATTGATGCTGAAGCCTATGTCCTGATCGACTACAACTCCGGTAAAGTTCTGGCAGAAATGAATGCCGACGCACGCCGCGACCCTGCCAGCCTGACAAAAATGATGACCAGTTATGTGATTGGTCAGTCCATCAAAGCCGGCAAAATCTCCCCAACTGATATCGTGACCGTCGGTCAGGACGCCTGGGCAACCGGCAATCCGGTGTTCAAAGGCTCTTCCCTGATGTTCTTAAAACCAGGCGATCGCGTGCCGGTTTCTGAACTGAACCGCGGGATTATCCTGCAATCAGGTAACGACGCCTGTGTGGCGATGGCCGACCATGTCGCCGGCAGCCAGGACGCTTTCGTCGCCATCATGAACAACTACGTGAACGCGCTGGGTCTGAAAAATACCCATTTCGGTACCGTTCATGGTCTTGATGCCGCCGGTCAGTACAGCTCCGCCCGTGATATGGCGCTGATTGGTCAGGCGCTGATCCGTGATGTGCCGGAAGAATACGCCACCTATAAAGAGAAAGAATTCACCTTCAACAATATCCGCCAGATGAACCGTAACGGTTTGCTGTGGGATAACAGTCTGAATGTTGACGGCATTAAAACCGGTCACACCGATTCAGCAGGTTACAACCTGGTGGCTTCTGCAACTGAAGGCCAGATGCGTCTGATCTCTGCCGTCATGGGCGGTCACACCTACAAAGGTCGTGAAGTTGAAAGTAAAAAGCTGCTGACCTGGGGCTTCCGCTTCTTCGAAACGGTTTCTCCGCTGAAAGCCGGGAAAGAGTTTGCCTCTGAGCCAGTCTGGTTTGGCGATACCGACCGTGTGGCGCTGGGTGTCGAAAAAGATGCATACCTGACCATCCCGCGTGGCCGTATGAAAGACCTGAAAGCCAGCTACGTGCTGAACACTCCTGAACTGCACGCGCCGTTGCAGAAAAATCAGGTGGTTGGCTCAATCAACTTCCAGCTTGATGGTAAAACCATTGATGAGCGTCCTCTGGTGGTGATGAACGAAGTGAAAGAAGGCGGCTTCTTTGGTCGCATCGTGGATTACATCAAACTGATGTTCCACCACTGGTTCGGTTAAGTGGCTGCTTGAAAAAGTTTGCAACAATCCCCATATAACCGGTATAGATTATGGCTCCCGCTACGGCGGGAGTTATACTTTCAGAGACAAAACTTAATACGCTGTACAACACGCTGGAGTGCACATGAAAACCAAACTGAACGAACTGCTCGAATTCCCTTGTCCCTTTACTTACAAAGTAATGGGCCTGGCACAACCCGAGCTGGTGGACCAGGTTGTGGAAGTCGTGCAACGCCATGCGCCTGGTGACTACAATCCTCAGGTAAAACCGAGCAGTAAAGGGAATTATCACTCCGTTTCTATTACGATCACTGCCACCCACATCGATCAGGTCGAGACCCTGTACGATGAGCTGGGCAATATCGAAATTGTCCGCATGGTGCTGTAAGCCCTTTCTGACCGATACGCGCGGGAGCCACAATACTGTCGCGCGTTCTCCCCTTCCCTGACTGACGATAACTGCCGTGCAACCACATAACCCGCAAGAACGTATCGTACTGCGCCAGCTTGGCCTTCAGCCTTATGAGCCCGTTTCTCTGGCCATGCACCACTTCACTGAACACCGTAACGCTGACTCGCTTGACGAGATCTGGCTGGTTCAGCATCCGCGTGTCTTTACGCAGGGTCAGGCAGGCAAAGCTGAACATGTTCTGATGCCCGGCGATATTCCGGTTATCCAGAGTGATCGCGGCGGTCAGGTGACGTATCACGGTCCCGGTCAGCAGGTGATGTACGTGATGGTGGATCTCAAGCGCAAAAAGCTCGGCGTCCGTCAGCTGGTCACAGCTATCGAACAAACGGTGGTGGATACGCTGGCGCATTTCTGTATCGACGCTTATCCGCGTGCCGACGCGCCGGGTGTCTATGTCGATGGCAAGAAGATTTGTTCGCTTGGTCTGCGCATTCGCAAAGGCTGTTCGTTACACGGTCTGGCGCTGAATATTGATATGGATCTGGAGCCGTTCCACCGGATCAATCCCTGCGGATATGCTGGTCTCGAAATGACTCAGGCCAGTCTGGAAAAGCCGGGTTTAACAGTCGATCAGGTCATGCCTGTTCTGGTGAAATCCTTTAACCATCGCCTTGATTATCAGCAGGTTGATTATCTGCCGTGGCAGATTGAACACTATTCCTCTTCAGCGGAATGATTTTCATCGATTCAAAAACTGCGTCATAAAACCTGCTGCGAAAAAATATTTACACACCATTAACACCCTCTCTCCGGCAGGGGGTGTTTGTGGAAAAAGCTAATATTTTCAATCCACTGGAATCATTACAGGGTTGTTTTTTCGAGAATTATTCTTGTTTAAGGTTAAATAATTGCAGCATTTAGCACTTCAGGCCATGACGAAGGGCTGAACGCAGGGATGCTTCAATGATATAATTTCCGCATTATTTCTACTTTTTTTGATGAATCAGCCAGTTCATTGAATGTCCTGAAAAAACTCGGGTAACGAGTGACAAACCTGGAAGCTGCGAGATTATGAGTAAACCGATTCAGATGGAACGCGGCGTCAAATACCGCGATGCAGACAAGATGGCGTTAATCCCGGTGAAAACCGTGGTCAGTGACCGGCAGGAAATGTTACGTAAGCCGGCATGGATGAAAATCAAATTACCTGCCGACTCAACGAAAATTCAGGGCATTAAATCAGCGCTGCGCAAGAACGGCCTGCATTCTGTCTGTGAAGAAGCAGCTTGTCCTAACCTTTCCGAATGCTTCAACCACGGCACCGCGACCTTCATGATCCTGGGCGCTATTTGTACCCGTCGCTGCCCGTTCTGCGACGTGGCACATGGTCGTCCGACCGCACCAGACACCAACGAGCCAGAAAAACTGGCGCAAACCATCTCGGATATGGGTCTGCGTTATGTGGTTATCACCTCTGTTGACCGTGATGATTTGCGCGATGGCGGTGCTCAGCACTTTGCTGATTGTATTACGGCAATCCGCGCGAAAAACCCGACCATCAAAATTGAAACGCTGGTACCGGATTTCCGTGGCCGTATGGATCGCGCACTGGACATTCTCAACGCCAGCCCGCCGGATGTGTTTAACCACAATCTGGAAAACGTGCCACGCGTTTACCGTCAGGTTCGTCCTGGCGCGAACTACGAATGGTCACTGACCCTGCTGCAACGCTTTAAAGAAGCGCATCCGGAAATCCCAACCAAATCTGGCCTGATGGTCGGTCTGGGTGAAACCAACGAAGAAATCATCGAAGTGATGCGCGACCTGCGTCGCCACGGTGTGACCATGCTGACGCTCGGCCAGTACTTACAGCCAAGCCGTCACCATTTGCCGGTTCAGCGTTACGTGAGCCCGGAAGAGTTTGACCAGATGAAAGAAGCGGCGATGGAAATGGGCTTCACCCATGCAGCCTGCGGTCCGTTCGTGCGTTCTTCTTATCACGCCGATCTGCAAGCCAAAGGCTTAGAAGTTAAATAAAGTCTGACGTGGTGCTCCGGCACTGCGTTTAATATTTTGTTACTTCTTATCGCCGAAAACAAAAAAGGTTGTTCGTGAGAACAACCTTTTTTTATGCCCGGAAAACGTGATTGAGTCAGACTCAGTCTTTGTGCTCTACGCGCTCAGCCGGTTTAGCTTCTGCTGTTTTTTCAGCAGCTGCCGGAGCCGGATCATCATTCATGGCTTTCTTGAAGCCACGCAGTGCTGCACCCAGGTCGCCGCCCAGAGAACGCAGTTTGCTGGTACCGAACAACAGAACGATCAGCACGCCGACCACCAACAATTTAGTAATACTTAGACCTTCCATACATACCTTCTTTACACTGAGTGCTGGAAAACAGCAGTGACAATTTGTCGCTATTAACGGCCATTCGCGACGTTAATACAACCCGAAAATGTAACAGAACGGATCCAGAACTGTGCGCATTATGACCATAGTGAGCTATTATGAGCGTGAATAGCCTGCTCATAAAGTAATTCTGTCTTTATTTACAGCAAAACCACTTCGTCTTTGATTTCGACCCGTTTTACACGCCCGATTAGCCCGCCCGACCATGTGGTGTTTGAGGCGAAGAAAGACGGGCGGAACCGGGTTGAGATAGCAGAGTAAATCTATCGCTTCCCCGTGTTCTGCCCGCTGTTATCAGATGAAGCGGCTCAGGAATGCCTGCGTGCGAGGATGCTGAGGATTCACCAGCACCTCATCTGCCGCGCCCTGCTCAACCACCACTCCGCGATCCATAAACACCACACGGTCAGCTGCTTCTTTCGCAAAACCGATTTCATGGGTGACCACAATCATGGTCAGCCCCTGCTGCGCCAGATCGCGCATAGTCGCAAGCACCTCGCCCACCAGTTCAGGGTCAAGCGCTGAAGTGGGTTCATCAAACAACATCAGTTTAGGTTTCACTGCCAGCGCACGGGCAATCGCGACGCGCTGCTGTTGTCCGCCGGAAAGATGGCGCGGATACGCATCGGCCTTATCGCTCAGTCCGACCTTTTGCAGCAACTCACGGGCATATTTCTCTGCGTCCTGACGGCTTTCTTTATGCACGCCGACCGGGGCTTCAATAATGTTTTGCAGCACGGTCATATGCGGATAAAGATTGAATTGCTGAAACACCATGCCGATATCCCGGCGCTGGCGCGCAATCGCCCGTTCAGGCAATTTATGCAAACGATCGCCGCGCAGCTCATAACCGATTTGCTCACCGCCCATCATAATAGAACCGCGATCGATATCTTCCAGATGATTAATACAGCGCAGGAATGTCGATTTACCTGAGCCTGACGGCCCGAGGATCACCACCACTTCGCTGGGTTTCACATCCAGATCAATGCCTTTCAGCACTTCATTATCACCGTAACTTTTATGTACGTTACGGGCTGTCACCAGTGATGCCGGTTCGGATGACTGTGCGTCGGATAATAGTTGACTCATAAGTCCTCCTTTCGGGCCAGACCCGGCGAGTTAATGATCGGCGCGGTTTTTTCTTCCGCATTACCCTGACGTCGCTTCGCATTAGGCAACGTCCGGCGCGTACCCCGGGAATAATAGCGTTCTATCGCCGACTGTCCGAGATTGAGTAATGACGTGATAAACAGATACCAGATCACCGCCACCATCAGCATCGGTACCACTTCAAAGGTGCGGTTATAAATGGTTTGCACCGAATACAGCAGGTCGCCCATAGCAATAACGCTGACCAGCGACGTCGCTTTAATCATGCTGATCAGCTGATTACCGGTCGGAGGGATAATCGAACGCATCGCCTGCGGAATGATGATCCGGCGAAGCGCGCGACCACGGCTCATGCCGAACGCCTGCGCAGTTTCCGCCTGACCGTTATCCACCGATAACAAACCGGCGCGGATGATTTCGGCCATATACGCCGCTTCGTTCAGCGCCAGACCGGCAATCGCTGCCGTCAGCGGCGTGATCAGATCATTGGTATTCCAGCTCAAATATTGCGGACCAAACGGGATACCGAGCACCACCCGAGGGAACAGCGTCGACATGTTGTACCAGAACAGCAATTGCACCAGCAGCGGCGTACCGCGGAAGAACCAGATGTACAATCCTGCTAATCTTCGCAGCAGCATGCTGTCGGACAATCGGGCAATCGCCAGCATCAGGCCGATGAAAACACCGAGCACCATTGAGACCACGGTAAGGCCAAGCGTGACGCCCAGGCCTTTGATGACTGTACCTTCCGTAAACCACTGCGCCACCACATGCCATTCGAAATTGGGATTGTGAGAGACAGCCCAGAGAACATCCGCGGCAATCAGCAGCACCACTATCCAGGCAATCCAGCGACCGTAGTTTCGCGGTGCATGGGAAAACTCGACGTTACGTCGTGGATCCTGCGTATAGTCGTCCTTGACTGCCGGCGTTGAACTATACGTTTTATCAGTCATTTAGCCTGCGCCTTTGCCAGGTTGATGCCCGGTGCTGGGATCATATTGCCTTCCAGCCCCCATTTTTTCATGATGATGGCGTAGGTGCCGTTATCGAACAATTTCTGATAACCGGCAAGGATCGCATCACGCACTGGGGAATCTTTTGCCACCACCGTGCCCTGGAAGATATCGCCAAATCCGTTGGATTTACCGGTGCCGGTCAGCTCAAGCTGGCCGTTGGCTTTTTCCACGAAATACGTCAGCGGAGCCTGAGAAGAGAAGAACGCGTCGGAACGGTTTGAGCGCACAGCCAGAATTGACGTCGGCTGATCGCTGAAAGATTGCACCGTGACTGCCGGTTTACCGTCTTTCACACACACATCCGATTGCTTGCGGATAACCTGTTCAGCAGACCCGCCCGCCATGACAGCGATGCGTTTACCGCAGGTATCATCGAGAGAAGTGATCTTTTCCGGATTACCTTTGCGTACGCCGAACACCACGTATTCTTTCACAAAATCGATGAAATCATTTTTCGCCTGACGATCCGGATAATCACCAATCGGGCCGATGCCCATCTGGTAACGACCAGCCGCCATACCGCTGAGGATGCCAGATAAACCGCTCACGGAAGCATGTTCAATTTTCACACCTAACACTTCGGCCAGCGCGTGTGCCAGATCGGCGCTTGCACCGTCCAGACCGTTTGCGCCGGTGACGATTTCATACGGAGGGAATGACCCGTTGTTCACCGACGTCATCACGCCTGACTTTTGAATATCCGCAGGTAATTTAGCGTGGATCGCCGGATCCATCGTCTGCGTCGGGATGGTCACATTTTCAGCAGCCAGGGCATTCATGGAAGATACGGAAAGTAATGCAGCAGTCAGAACAGCAGCCTGACGTAATTTTTTTGCCATCATTCTCTTATTTCCTCTGTCGAAAAAGTCGGTCTGTGAGTTTATGAATGTTGTGTATTTATAGTGAGTGCCTTCCGTGGCGGGATTCCGGATGCTTCTTTTCGAAGCTTTTTCTATGGTTTTTTCTATGGCTATTAAAAACAGCTTTAGCCTTTTATTTATAAAACAAACGCATTCCCTGGTGAGGGCGCGGTACTGCATGAAATCAGTGGCCGCCGTTGAGGACCGGCAGCGAAATCAGTCCTGACGCAATTGCGGTAAACCAAAGCGGCGGTTTGCCAGCACCGGTAACACCTTGCGGGCATGTGCCAGACGATCTTTATCCAGTTCGGCAAACACCAGCGCCGGGGCTTCTGCTGCGCGGGCAATGGCCACACCCAGCGGATCGACCACCATACTGTTGCCGATATTACGCTCGCCACACTCGCCCACTGCCACCATATAAGTGGTGTTTTCCAGTGCGCGCGCCGTGACAAGCACTTCCCAATGCATTTCTTTCAGCGGGCCTTTCACCCACGCGGCAGGCAGAACCAGCACGTCTGCGCCATCCAGCACCAGACGCCGCGCCAGTTCCGGGAAACGCACGTCATAACAGGTCATCAGGCCGATGTTAAAACCGGCGACATTGACCAGCGGCGGCACTTCATCGCCAGCCGTAACGTTTATCGATTCCTGTGAAGAAAAGGCATCATAAAGATGCAGCTTCTGGTATTCAGAGATAATTTCGCCATTACGGATGGAAATCAGCACGTTATAGGCACGACCGTCCGGTGCGGGCGTGTGCACGCTCATCATGGTGGTCATCTGATTGCCCCGGCTGGCGGCGACCAGCTGGCTGACAAACGGGCCATCCAGAGGCTGTGCCGCTTTCAAAACCAGATCCGGATCGGTGATGTCGCGCGCCAGAATGCCTTCCGGCAATACCAGCAAATCCGCACCCGCTTCCAGCGATTTCGCCATCAGCGAAAGGCAGGTTTCGACGTTCGCTTCCCATTCACGGGAAACGGCAAACTGACCTAATGCAACTTTCATCTTTACTCCCCTGTCGCCTGAGAATTCAGGCAAGTGGTTAGATAGTATTAGCAAATTGCGGGAACAACTCCTGCGGCGTCAGGCGTTTAGCCGTCAGTCCCTGCGCATGTAATTCATGAGCAAAATCGTCGATCATTTTCTCATTGGCCGCGTAACCGTTTGCATTCCAGTCCGCAGGTAAATCGATGACCGTACGACGTAAATCGTCCAGCAACCACGGTGTGGTATCGGCATATTTAGCGCGCTTATCCATCCAGACCTGATAAGAACGGTCGATAATTTCGCTCAGTGCCTGCGGTAACCACGGGTGTTCTTCGGCCAGTGCAGGTTTGATCGCCAGCAGGTGAATGCCAGGGATATAACCGACGCGGTTAAAATAGGCCAGTTCGGCGGTACGGAAATCCGGCTGGAACTGACGGAAACCGGAGTCAGCTTTGAAGAAACCGTCAGGCATGAAGGGCGTGAAAATCGCGTCCAGCCAGCCTTCCTGCAACAACTCCATCATCGGACGCTCTTCCGGCACCGCTTCAATACGGCCTTCACGACCAAAACCTGCCAGACGATCCACAACCGGATGCGCTTCGGTCAGACGACCGACATACCAGTTCGCATCTTCAATGCCCACGCCTTCCAGCGCCAGCAACGTGCGGGTCCAGGTGTTGCCGGAATCCTGCCAGCCGGTCAGTCCGATACGTTTGCCTGCCAGCTGAGAAAGTTCGGTCAGCGGGCTGTCTTCGCGGGTGATGATGCAACGCTGGCGGAAACCGCGCATCAGGAAATGCGGTATCGCCAGCAGATCGGATTCGCCCCGCGCACGCCCTTGTGCGTAGCGGCTGAAAGAGACTTCGCCCGCATCGTATTTATCGCTGCTGCCCAGATTATCGACCAGCGTACCCACGCGATCGATTTCAAGATTAAAGCCTTCCGGTTTGAGGTCGCCCAACGCCAGCGGCGTAAAATAATCCCAGTCACGAACTGCCAGCCTGATGGTAATCGTCACATCTGTCCCCTTAAGTGTCAGCATGGTTGATATGCAGAAAAACAACTGTGCGTTTACAAACCTTCCCGCAAACACACCAAATTCTTTTACGAAGGAGACCATCCTCATCGTAATGTGATTATTTTATCGCCTCCTCTGGCTAAGTTTGATACTAATGGCATAAATTAATATGTACAATAGATTCTTTGTTACTGAACAAAAGGCGAGAAAATGGCAGAAAACCCCCTCGAAAAAACGCTGGATGCACAATGGTTAGCGACGCAATTACAGGATCGTTCCATGCGGGGCATTGCAATTGAAACCGCAGCGATGATCCGCTCCGGCGTGATTGAAATCGGAACGCACCTGCCCGCCGTCCGTGAACTGGCGCAGGCGCTGGGGGTCAGTCCGGCCACGGTATCCGCCGCCTGGGGGCAACTCCGCAGACAAAAAGTGATCGCCGGTCGCGGGCGTAACGGCGTCTGGGTGTGCGGGGACATGCTCTCGCCGAGACCGGCGCGGTTCGAGAAAATCGGCAATTTTGGCGAACATATCATTGCGGATCTGGCGCTGTCTTCGCCGGATCCGGAGTTGCTGCCAAACCTGCTCGAAGCCATGCAACACGGCGTTGGCGCAGACAATCTCAACAGCTATCAGCGTGAGGCCATCGCGCCGTCTTTGCTTGAAGCGGCTAAACAGGACTGGCCTTATGACGCGCCGGCTTTTATGTCTGCGGATGGGGGGTTTGACGGGATGAACCTGACGTTGCAAACCTTGCTGATGCAGGGTTCCGTGGTGGCTATCGAAGATCCGACCGCTACCCGTTTGCTGGATATGCTGGACAATCTGGGCGCGCAGGTCATTGCCGTGAAATGTGATGAGTTCGGCCCGCTGCCGGAATCCCTGACTCAGGCGCTGCTGAAAAATCCTTCCGCGTTTATTTATCAGCCCCGTACGCACTCACATTGCGGTCACGCCATCAATGCGGAACGTTATGCTGCGCTGGCGGAAATTCTCAGCCAGAGCAATACGCTGATCATTGAAGATGACGGCATCGGGCAATTGTCCTGTCATCCGCCGCTCAGTATGGGCAGTCGCCTGCCTGACCGGACGGTGCATGTTCGCTCCTATTCCAAAGCTTACGGGCCGGATTTGCGGCTGGCCGTCATTTCAGGATCGAAAGATTTAATCAAACAAATCAAATCATTCCGTAACTTTGGTGCCGGCTGGTCGAGCCGAATTTTACAGGAAGCACTGGCCTGGCTGATTAAAGATCCGAAAACGCAGGAAGGTATTTCGCACGCCAAAAGCGTATATGCACAGCGCCGTAAAGCCATGTCCGATGCCTTACGCATACGCGGGATTAACATTCCCGAACGCGACGGGCTGGCGATGTGGATCCCGGTGCCATCGGAGCAGTTCGCACTGGTCACAATGGCTGCGCGGGGCATTGCCGTTCTGCCCGGCGAGCGCAGCCGCATCGGGCCGGGGCAGTTTATCCGTATCAGTACCAATCAGGTGAAACCAGAACAGGTTGATTTAATTGCCGATGCTTTGGTTCTGGCAATGGGTGCCTGATGATTTACCGTTTTTTTAGCAAATACTTCGGCGACTCTTCGTACTGCGCCCGCGCATAGAACTGGTGGGCGCGCACGCGGCGGGTATGGCTGTGAACTTCCATACGGTCACAGCCACGTTCAGCCGCCAGCCGTTCTGCTTCATCGAGCAATTTCTGGCCGATACCGCCGCCACGACACTGATCACTGACGCATAAATAGCTGATACGGCAGAATTCTCCGGCCAGGGCGATTTGCGGGATATAGTGCAACGAGATAAAGCCCACCGCTTTGCCGTCTGCTTCAGCAACCAGCAGACAACTGTCCGGGTTGGTCGCCATTTTTACCACACGTTCTGCTATGGCTTCCGGCGTGTTGGGATAATCCAAATCGCCCAGCAATTGCGCCAGAATCTGCGCGTCTGAAACAACACCTTCTCTGATTAGCATGGCATTTTCCTGGTTACATACTGTTTCTGTATCGTGGCTACACAAGCCTCAGGACGCGAGGTAAACTTAGCGCCCGGCCCTTTCTGAATTCATCTGCTTTTTTAAGGCATTACTATGTTTAGCACCTTACTTGCAGTCTTTATTGGCGGTGGTATTGGCAGCGTGGTCCGCTGGTATGTCAGCCTCAAAATGAACGGGATGAGTCCGGTTCTGCCCGTGGGTACACTGACGGTGAATCTGGTCGGCGCTTTTATTATTGGTCTGTGTATCGCCCTTTTCACCCGTCTGACTCATATTGATCCGGTGTGGAAACTGCTGATCACCACCGGTTTTTGCGGCGGTTTAACCACCTTCTCCACCTTCTCACTGGAAGTCGTGTACATGTTACAGGATGGCCGTTTTGGTGCCGCTCTGCTTAATATGGCGCTCAATCTTGCCGGTTCCCTGGCCATGACGTTACTGGCCTTCATGCTGGTCAGCTGGTTCAGCGCGCACTGATACTATCTTCCGGCGATGCCTTTTTTATGACAAAAGGCATCGCTGCCCTAAATTTGTGACACAGGTTCTTATCCTTCCGCCTCGCCTTAATGTTTCCTTCATCTTCTGTACTGATAATAGCGTCAGTTCACTCTGGTTTATTTTCGAGGTATGGCATGTTTTCTGTTCCAAAAACGTCTTCTGAGCTTCTGGTTGTTGCTCTCTGTATTCTGACTGTTGTCGCTTTTTTACAGGCTTACTTTGCCTGAATAACAATGTCTTGCCCGTTGAGTTATCACTTCTCCCTTTTCCGTAAACGGCGCATTCCTCAGGTTTGCGCCGTTTGCATTTCAGCGTCGTGCGTAATAGCGCTGAAACTAAACGTCACTTTTCATTCCATTCATAATACAAATATTTACCTGTTCCTCCTTATTGCCTATACTTGAGAATGATCGTTCACAGTCACTGTCAGCAAAATTCTCAGGTAAATCATGCTTCACCCACAACAATGCAGTAAAGACGCGCGCATCAGCGCACGGCGCGACCAGATTATTGCCGCAGCACGCCTGTGTTTTCGCAAGCACGGCTTTCACGGTGCCGGCATGGCTGAAATCGCTAAAACTTCACTGCTCAGCGTGGGACAAATTTACCGCTATTTCGCGAATAAAGACGCCATCATCGAAGAGATTGTGCGCCGCATCGTGATGAAAAAAATCAGACTGATGACCGGCAATGCCCACAATCTGCAGCAGGTGGCACACAATCTGGCATACCGCCGGATTGGCAATCTCAGCGCGCCTTATAAAGAAGAACTGTGCGCGGTTCAAAAAGAACAGGCAGAAATTGACCACGCATTAATGCTGGAAGTAGCCGCAGAAGCCACCCGCAATCCTGTTGTGGAAAAGATCTGGCGCGACTCTGAAAAACAATTGTTCAACGAAGCAAAGTCTCTGCTCAGTGCCACCTTCCCGCAATTTTCAGAAGCTGAAATGACGGCCAAAGTGGAAACTTTAGCAGTGATTTGTGAAGGGACCGCATTTCGTCGACTGACGACAATTCACGCCGACGCGGAGCTTCTGGAAGCCATCTACCATCGCTACTTCCAGAGCCTCTTCGAAACGGATTTAATCACCAGCAAACCGGAATAAACCTTTACCATGAGCGCTCATCTGCAAGAAAAACGCCTCGGTTATGCCCTGGTGCTAGGTTCCCTCGCCGCACTGGGTCCCTTATGCACCGATTTATATCTTCCCGCGCTGCCAGAGATGGCAGGCGATCTGAATACCACAACCGCCAGCGCCCAACTTAGTCTGACCGCCGGTTTACTCGGCCTCGGTTTCGGCCAGTTACTGTTTGGCCCGCTGAGCGACCGTTATGGCCGTATGCGACCTTTATTATGGTCACTGGCTTTATTGCTGGCCGCGTCAGTCTGGTGCGCCGTGGCGCAGGATATCAGTCAGCTGATTGTCGCCCGTCTTTTACAAGGGATCGCCGGTGCCGGAGGTGCCGTGTTGTCACGCGCAGTCGCGAGGGATTTATATAACGGACATGAGCTGACACGTTTTTTTGCGTTGCTGATGCTGGTCAACGGGCTGGCACCGATTATCGCGCCGGTACTTGGCGGCGCCTTACTGAACTGGGTGAACTGGCGGGGAATATTCGGCGTACTGGCGTTCATTGCCATCTTACTGTTCAGCTTCTCGTCGCTGAAACTGCATGAAACCTTAGCCCCCGAACGCCGTTCGCCGGGCGGCATTTTCAGCATGTTAGGTTCGGTATTCAGCCTGCTGAAACACCGTCCGTTTATGGGTTTGTGCCTGACACAGGGCTTTATCATGGCGGGAATGTTTGCGTATATCGGCGCATCGCCGTTTGTGCTGCAACAGATTTACCATCTCAGCCCGCAGATGTTCAGCCTGTGCTTTGCGATAAACGGCATCGGACTGGTGATTTCCGCGCAGGTATCTACCCGCCTGAGTCGTCGTTTTGGTGAACTGGCACTGGTGAAAGCCGGTTTAGGTATCGCCGCTGTGGCCTCCGTTGCACTGGTCATCGCCGCAAGCTTTAACGCGCCGCTGGTGATGCTGCTGATCCCGCTGTTCTTCTCGGTGATGGTGATAGGAATTATCGGCCCGAATGCCGGATCACTGGCAATGCAAAGTCAGGGGAAAAACGCAGGCAGCGCTTCTGCTCTGCTCGGGGTTTGTATGTTTGCGCTTGGCGCACTGGCGGTGCCGGTGACCGGCTTTGGCAGCCAGCCCGCCCTGTCGATGGGGCTGACCATTCTTGGCTGCTACGCGATTGCTATCCTGATGTTCATGATGCTGGTCCGCAAACCGGCGTAAATATTTCACGAATGACAGGCAAAAAAAAACCCGCTTCGGCGGGTTTTTTAGAATTCGGCTAAAGTCAGATAGCGATAACGTTAGCAGCCGACGGGCCTTTGGCACCATTGGTGATTTCGAACTCTACGCGCTGGCCTTCAGCAAGGGTTTTGAAACCGTTGCTGGAAATAGCAGAGAAATGAACGAAAACATCTTTGCTGCCATCTTCAGGGGTAATGAAACCAAAACCTTTAGATTCATTGAACCACTTAACGCTACCTTTAATCTTAGACATCAAACTTACCTTTACGTGAATGTTGGACACAAAATGTGTGTCAAATACAGTACAGCAACAGATTTCACTTTTGTCCAGAATTCTGATGGTAATAAGCGATAAAGCTCTCACTCCTGACTTTCTGTTGCTTTGTTCTGCTGTCGAAAAGGCCTTTAATCGCCTTATGACATCAACCGGTTAGAAGAATGAGTCGTCATCATTGTTGAAATCGTCAGTGTCGAAATCATCATTTCCAAAACCCAAATCCGAATTGTCATTGCGCAGCGAGGCGTCTTCCCATGAAGGCTGACCGCTATCAAAACTCTGATTATTGTCGAGGAAACTGCTGTCAGCCGGATTGAGATCCTGCACTGGCGGCTCTTCGATAATATTGACGATTTCCTGCGGCTGGCTGTGATGGAACATGCCGGTCAGCATATCCGCCAGCACCACACCGCCCGCAACACCGGCGGCTGTGCGCAGTGCGCTGCCTAAAAAGCCCGGCTGCTGAGGCGCGGCCTGAGCCGGAGCCTGCTGCTGCGGTTGTGCAGCATATTGCTGTTGCTGAGGCTGACTGCCCCACCCTTGCGTACCGGGAATAGGCTGGCTGCCCTGCGACGCCTGACGCTGTGGCGCAGCCTGGGAGGAGCCGCCGCCAAACAAACCGGCCAGAAAACCGCTGCTTTGTGGTTTGGCGGTTTGCGCCTGCTGTTGCAGCTGTTCATTCTGCTGTTGCAGTTCCTGCACCTGCGCATTGAGCTTGGTCAGCGCCGCTTCCTGAATAATCATCGCCTGCGCCATGTAATAGGGGGCAGACGGTTGCTGACGAATATGGGCCTGAATCACACGCTCAGCTTCCGCATCACGCGGTGCTGTATTGGACTCAGCCTGTTGTAAGCGACCAAAAAGTCCGTCAATTAAACGCTGTTCTTCAGATTGCATAAATTCACCTTGTTGATGTGTCGTACGACGCCTTATACGGTATTCACCGGCGTGATAACGCTACAGTAATACAGTTACATTTTTGTATGAATTAACGGAGTGTCAACAAATGTGACGAAGGTAAAGTTGGTGCAGAAAACATGCGGAGGGATTGAAAATCCGCCTGCGGGACCACAGGCGGAATCATCAGACCTGAGAAGGACAGATGTCAGTCGTTACTTTTTCGGCGTCCAGCCCAGAATGAAATCCTGATCCGGCAGGTTAGTGAAGTTACGCACGATGTCGTGATACGTCTTCGCCGGATCCAGATCTTTGAACTGTTGCGGATAGATAAATTTCGCCAGATATTCCATGCCGACAATGTTGTAAGGATGGTTGTAGAACTGGTGATAAACGCCATACACATGGTTGGTGCTAACCGCCGGGATCTGCGCAACGCCGGTACGGGAGAGCAACACTTTGGCTTGTTTATCCACATCAGCTTCATTCGCACCATAACCGAACGGAAGAATGTGCGTAACGGAACCGGAAGCCGGACGCGCAGAACCGGTCATGATGTAAACGTCCGGTTTCATGCTGATGACTTGTTCCAGAGAAACCGTGCCGGATGCGCCCGGCAGCAGTTTAGAACCAATATTATTGGCATCAACGGCCTGGATCAGTTTGCCCCAGCCTGCATTCCCATGGGTAAAGCAGCAGGAATCGTCACGCCCGGCAATCGGCTCAATGAACACATTTGGCCTGGTTTTAATCGCAGCGACGGCCTTCTGAATAGCCTGGAAGTGCTCATTATAAAACGCGGTATAGGCGCGGGCATTGTCTTCCTGATTCATCACTTTACCCAGCAGCTCAATGCTCGGCGCGGTATTTTTGGCCGGATCCAGTTCGTAATCCACGAACAGCACCGGAATATGCAGCGCAGCCAGTTTTTCCAGCACACCAGCCTGCGCCAGCGAGTCTTTGGCACGCGTCTGAGCAATCATCAGATCCGGTTTTTTGGCGATCACCGTTTCCAGATCCACCTGCCCCTTATCGCTGAATCCCATATCGAGGATTTTCGCTGAGTCAGGCCATTTGCTTTTCAGCATGTCCCAGGTGCCGCTGTCCGTTTTCTTCAGCAGGTTATTCCACGCCACCACATGCTGGAACGGATTGGCTTTGTCCAGAACGGCCAGCGCCAGCAGATCACGCCCATCCTGCAAAATCACACGCTGCGGCGCTTTATCAATAGTGACCTTTTGCCCGGCCATATCGGTCACGGTCAGCGGATAGGTGGTAGCAAAAACGGAGAATGAGGCAGCCATCAGACCTGTAACAGACAGCACGCGAGCGGTGTTCTTTAACATGCGATTACCCGAAGATGAGAATGAATAAGAAATGATTTTGATAATTGTTATCAAGTAAGGCTGAAATAATAAACAAGGAAGGATTGGCGGGGCAATGTTTTTAGGGAGAATATTGGCGGTTAAAACATGTCGAAATATTAACGGGATACCGTAATGGCATCCCGTTTGGCTTAAGTCACCGAATCACTGCATCGGCTTTCTTTCTATGCTTTACGTCCAATGAAGTGCAACAGAAACTCACTCACCATCACGCGCTTAAACGCAGATTGCGCCTTGTCTGCCGCTGCGCTATGCCCCCCGTCGGTATTCTCATAAAAATACACATCCGGGATGCCCATTGCCTGCATTTTGGCGGCCATTTTACGTGCATGGTCAGGTCCGACGCGATCATCGCTGGTGGCAGTGGTTATCAGCACCGGCGGATATTTTTTCGTTGCATCAAGATTATGATACGGCGAAAACTCGCGGATAAACGCCCACTCTTCCGGCTTCTGCGGGTCGCCATATTCGGCAATCCACGAAGCGCCTGCCGAAATTTGCGTATAACGGTACATATCCAGCAGCGCAACTTCACAAACAATCGCCCCGAATAACTCAGGATAACGCGTCAGCATATTGCCGACCAGCAAACCACCGTTGCTGCCACCCTGCGCCGCAAGATGCGCCGGAGAGGTGATGTTGCTGGCGATGAGCGCTTTGGCGACCGAGGCGAAATCCTCATACGCCCGCAGACGTTTTTCTTTCAGTGCCGCTTTATGCCATTCCGGCCCGTATTCACCGCCGCCACGGATATTGGCGACCACAAAGACGCCGCCGCGATCCAGCCACGACACGCCGCTGACGCCGAGATAATACGGATCCAGCGAGACTTCAAAGCCGCCGTAACCATAAAGGAGCGTCGGATTTTGCCCGTTGTACACCACGTCTTTGCGACAGATAACAAAATACGGCACGCGTGTGCCGTCATCAGATTGCGCGAAATGCTGGCTGACCTGATAACGCGATGCATCAAAATGCGACGGATCCTGTTTCAGTAGTTCAGCCTCCACCTCCACGCCGTTATCCAGATTACCGAGTGATAAACTCGCCGGTTGCAGGAACCCGCTGACCGTCACGAAATATTCGTTGGTGTCGTCATCCACGCCCCAGGCATGAATTTTACTCAGCTCCGGCACCTTGCCGAACGGTTCACGCCGCCATTCACCGTTTTCCGGCGTCAGCACTTCGAGGCGATTGACCACATCGTGCGTGATACTGAGGATGATGTGATCGCTGGTCAAGGAATAACCGTTTAACTGGTCGCGGGTTGCCGTCACACCGCTGAGAGACGAATGCGCCCCCGGCATAAACAGCGGTTTCAGCGCGCGTTCCCCGGCCAGAAACGCATCAAAGTTTACGGTCAGCAGTGAGCCGGAAGGCCATGTTTCGCCGTTAATCTGCCATTCGCTGGAAGGCTGGATCAGCAGCCAGTCGCGCCAGGTACTGAATTTGGCATCCGTTGGCAGGTCAATCCGGGTCAGCTCTTTTTGCGCATTGAGCACAAAGGCCTCGCGGTGATAAAAGTCGATAACGCGCACCACAAAATCGCGTTCGAAACCTTTAAAACTGTCGTGATAACCGGCCGCCAGCATGTCTTTCTTATCGGCGCTGAATACCGTTTTGGCTTCTGAGAGCGGTGTGCCGCGCTGCCAGATTTTTACAATGCGCGGATAACCGGAATCGGTCAGCGAGCCTTCGCCAAAGTCGGTGGCGACAAACAGATGGTCGTGATCAATCCAGCCGGTACGGCTTTTGGCGACGGGCAGGAAAAATCCGTCAGAGACAAATTCCAGCGTCCGCAAATCAAACTCACGCACTTCAGAAGCATCGCCGCCATCCGGTGACAGAAAAATCAGCGCACGGTTAAAATCGGGCTTCAGCGCGAACACGCCGTGATACACCCAGTCTTTTCCTTCGGCTTTGCCCAGCGCATCGATGTCCAGCACGGTTTCCCACTTCGGCTGCGGTTTACGAAACTCGTCGAGCGTGGTTCTGCGCAGTAATCCTTTGGGATTCTGTGCATCCTGCCAGAAGTTGTACCAGTCATTGCCGCACTTTGAGACGACCGGGATCTGCTCCGGAGAGTTCAGCCCTAGCAGCACTTTCTCGCGCAGAGGCGTAAATTCACTGCCTTGTGTGAAAGCCGCGAGTGTGATGGCATTTTGTTCGTGCGCCCATTCGAGCGCTTTTTCGTTACGCAATCCTTCCAGCCAGATGAAATCATCCTCCGGCACAGATAATGAATCAGTTGTCATGATGTTCAGCCCTGAAAATCAGAAAGGATTCAGAAATACCTGTTTTATCGTTGTCATTTCAAGTCTTTTTGCTTTCGTTTTTCATTTCCAGGGTTCGTTCCGAATAAATGCATTTTGTCCTAATTAATCCATTATGCGATCTGTGAAAGTTCTTCCTGCCTCTTTTGTGAGTCAGTTCAAGCATTGAACCTATCGGAACGCCTATAAAGAAATCATTACTTTGTGATGACAAAACATGACGGACTTATGAGTTAAAAAAGAGGCAGAAAGACTCACGAGAAATCAGACAGAAACACGAAAGGAGTGAGAATATGGAATGGAAAATCATAGATATCCTGAGCATCCCTCAGACGGGGCTGAAGTATATCTGCATTCAGGCGTTCAGAAATCTGAAGCTGATCCTGTCCGTGGATAACGATTTTACCCTGAAAGCCGGTGATACCTTAGAGATCACGCCGGAAGGTTATTCCCTGAATCATCATCAGGCGCAAAGTCTGAAGATCCACAAGATGATGCCTTATTGTCAGCAACGCTGGCAGTCGCTTTCCATCCAGTAATCACCCGGTGATTATTGAGAAATTAATGGAAAGTACAGAAAGACCGGTTTCTACACCGGTTTTTTTATTTGCTGTCTTCTTACATCGGAAAGACCATCGTGCCCGCCAAATTCCTGCTGCGGAACATCCTGCCAGCGGTCTTTGCGCGTCGCCTCATATTCCTGATTGAGCGGATAATAAATCCGGTTTTCCGGTTTATTGGCTTCACCCACGACCAGCAACCGCACTTCCTCATCCGTGTTATTGATGAAGGTATGGCAAATCCCCGTACCGTGCGGAAACGCTACTGCGTCACCTGCGTTCAGCCGGTGCAATGTGCCGTTGATCCAGGCATCAGGATGCCCTTCCAGCACATACACGAATTCGTCTTCTGCACTTTCCGCGTGGGCATAACAGGTGCGGCGGCCAGGCAACAGGCGTTCATGATGAATGCCAATACGCGTCAGTCCGAGCGTTTTGCCGAGCGGCGCGCCAATCGACATCAGTTCGTCATCGCCAGGATAATTGCCGTCGTCAGCGCCTTCGAGCTCAGTCCAGTGACGGATAAAATCAGGTCTTTCCTTGCTCATAAAACCTCCGAGTCAGTTTTAAACTCAGTAAAGTGAAGGAGACTTCTGCTGTATTGAATAAGAACTTTGGGTCTGAACCGTTTCTTTTGGCAAGCAGGCGAAGCGGATATGCATCGTTTCGCCGTCGTCACTTTCGCCCAGCGTCTGGAATTTGCCGCTGCAGAATTCGAAGATCTTCTTGTAAGTATCCGCGCGACGCTGGCGTTCAAGTATCGAAAACACTGACGTGGTATAGCTCGCCTCGCCCTGTGCAAATGATGCATCGTAATTCGCAGGCCGGTAAGTTTCAGCGCCAACGGGTTTATCAATTGATGAGCATCCTGCCAGAACACCCGTCACTGCAACTGCTGCCACCATCATTATTTTAATATTTTTCATTTTTCATCCGGGAAAATATTTGTTCATTCGTGTATGTCGTTATGTCGCTAATAGTGTATTCAGTATAGTCAGGCGACGGCTTCTGCCCTGCCCGCGCTGCCAATACTGTTTTTACCATTACGTTTTACATTCATCAGCGCACGTTCCGCTGTCGCCAGCCACTGATGATAATCCTCATGATGTTTCGATGTCGCCACACCAATACTCAATGAACACTGAAACCCTTCATCCTGCGATAAACGAATTTCAGACGTTTTCAGTAATAACCGGTAACCGACGGCATAAGCTTCTTCCTCCGAAACGCCCGGCAGAATAACCACAAATTCATCGCCACCCAGAATAGCTGGAAAATCATTCAGCCCCGTTTCCTGACGCAAAATAGCGGAAACCGATCGCAACACATAATCGCCCGCTTCGCGCCCGAACAGATCATTCACCATTTTCAGATCGTCCACGCCCAGCACCATCAGACAGGCCAGGTCATGTTTAGAGCGTTCAAATTCCAGCATCAGTCGCCGGTCAAGTAACCTTCTGTTGGGCAAACCGAGAAATGGATCCATCAGCGCCGATTTCTCCAGCTCATGCTGTTTATCACGCAGCTTTCTTGAGATGGAATAATTGGCTGCGCTGAACGCAATAATGTAAATCGTCGAAAGAGGCAATGTCAGCCATAACGTCCGGTCAGTGACGGTGGTATAGAACGTCATCCCGGTGAATGGCCAGCAAACAATAAATCCGATGCAGTAAAACAGCGCAGCGCGGCGCAGTAATTGCCAGCCTCCGGCAGAGAACCGGTCAGCAATGAGAATTGAGGTGATCACCGCCGAGGGCAGCAAACAAACCCCCATCTGCGCCACCCACGCGCCACCGGCAATCGCATCAAACGCCAGATTTCGAAATTCAGCCTGATTGGGGTGTTTAGACCGCTGGGAAATCATCATCGCGACATGTGGCCAGACAAAGGCATTCAGCGTCAGCAAAGAGACCGCAATCCAGGAAGCCCCCCGTTCCAGAAGAACGGAAAGGATCGGGAAAAAGCACAGAAATGTGCCCAGCATGCGCATAAAGTACATTCGGCGTAAGAAGCGATCTGAACGCTCGCGAACAAGGCTTTCACCAGGAGAATAATATGGCATACCTGAAGCGACTCTTAAGTTGATATCTATTTATAGTAGTCGAGTTGCTTATGAGAGAGCTACAGAAAGCATGGGTTTCAATAGCCCGAACAGCGGGGTTTTTAGGCGTAAATCGGAGGGATTGATCGTTAATGCGCGAATTTAGGTTAAACAACGAAATCCTGACCAGCAATACCGGACAGGATTTGAGTGAACGCAGCCAAAAAACTGCGTCCTGAGGCAGGGTGGAAAATTATTTTGAGTACTGAGCGTCAGTCACTTTTTCCATCCACTCAACCGGGCTGCCGTTCAGAGATTCGGCAATCGCGATGTGGGTCATGGCATTTTCAGGAGTAGCACCGTGCCAGTGTTTTACGCCTTCCGGGATCCACACGATATCGCCGACATTCATCTCACGGATCTCACCGCCTTCTTCCTGCAACCAGCCGCGCCCCTGCGTGATAATCAGCGTCTGACCCAGCGGATGCGTATGCCATGCGGTACGCGCACCCGGCTCGAAAGTCACTGTTGCACCGCCGACGCGGGCGGATTCCGTGCCGCTGAAAGGCGAATCGATACGCACCTTACCGGTGAAATAATTCTCCGGCCCTTTTTGTGAAGGCACAGAACCGCTTTTGGTGATTTTCATTTTATCAGTCATTTCATTCTCCGCTTCGGCACAGACTGTCGCTGGCCGTTTGATTGTCAGGTAACAATATCGCCCTTAGCGGACAGCCACCAGAGGGCTAATCAGAATGGCGTTATGAATTTTATTCATGAATGACTTACGTTAAACCTCACAGGGAGGACTTTGCTTCTTTTAGCAAAAAATAAACGCGGAGATAATCAGAGCAAGCGCTTAATAACGTGAAGGAATACGGTTAATCGTTTTTAAAATGCCTTTTTCCATAGCGATGTAACCCCCGGTTTTCAGTTGCGCGAGAATTTTCATGATGGTACTTCGCGAAAGGAAGGTACGGTTCATCACATAGGACACAACGGTGATATTATTCCTGACCTCCTCCGGTTCATACATCAGCTCATACAGCTGATAACAAATAATTTCATACGAGGACAGCGCAGAAATCTTGGCGCAGTGATCATAAACCCGTGTGGCGGTATAAATTAATAACTGCGCCAGACTGCGCCATAAATTGTTTGCCGAAACAATCTGATTCGCCAGATCGACAGGCAGTGAACTGACCTGCGAATGTTCATGGATGCGGATAAAAAGATAATCCGGATCAGTATATTGGGTACTTATTCCAAATACATAGGGCGCGGATTCAGAATTTAATACCATGCCATCGATTTTACGGTGCAGCATCACGTTGCCGCTGTGTAATAAGAAGCAATTCTTTTGTTTATCAGCGGAATAACTCAGTGAGTCCCTGATATTCGTTTCGAGAATGTGTGAGTCCGGAGAAAGATGTTCGATTAACGTTTCAATTTCTTTCAGAGGCTTTTTGTCTCTGATACTGCAATTATCTGTAAAAAAAGGCTTTATATCTCGTTGCACGTGATTCCCTCCACGAATCTCCAGTACTACCAGGACTTTTCTTGCGCAGGGATTATGCGAAAACCCGTTAAATTATAAAGTTATTTATGGGTGTAAAATTACACTCATAAATATCTTGTATAGATCCTCACACTTCAATCAAAATCGCCGCCAGCAACCGCAGTCATAAGTATTTCCGCATCGGTTTATACCTTAGCGTTTTAGTAAGTTATTTAACTTTCAGCGGAGATTGCTTAGGGCTGCCGGCACTGCAAAAAAACATAACACATCATGGACACTTTGAATTTCAAAGTGATGGGATTTATTTACCCTAAATCCAGCACTTTATTTTCTTAGTCAGATTCATTCATTTAAAGGAATTATTATGAAAAAGAATTTAATCAGTCTCGCTGTTATTACTACCGCTATTTTTTGGGGTACTTCAGCGATGGCGGCAGGCGGTCAGGTGAACTTTACGGGTGAAATTATCGATGCCGGTTGCGACATCGTGAATACCCCAAGCTCTCCGCTGAATGTCGTCATGGGTCAGGTGGCAAAAAGTGAATTTACCGGGGCCGGTTCTACCGCTGCACCGACCAAATTCACCCTGGTGCTGACCAACTGCCCGGCAACTGTCTCTACGGCAAAGATTAAATTTGACGGTTCCAGTGTGAATGGCGATACCAGCCTGCTCGCACTGACTCAGCAAGCAGGCGTAGCGCAAAACGTGGCGATTCAACTGACCGATGACACCAATACTCTGGTGCCACTGTTCACTGAAACCAAAGCGTATCCGCTGACCAGCACCCAGGACAACAATCTGGATTTCATAGCACGTTACATCGCTACGTCCGACACTGTTAATCCGGGCCCTGCTAACTCCGTCGCGAATTTCTCTGTGATTTACAACTGATCCTTCGTCGCCCTTCACCGGGCGACTGAGTTTTACTTCTGGCCGGCAGACACTGCCGGCCAGTATTTCTACGTTATCGGAAATGCATTATGAAAATATTCCCATGCACATTACTGGCCGTGACGCTGGTATGCGCCACATCCGCACAGGCCGGGGTTGTCGTCGGCGGCACGCGTCTGATCTATGACGGTGGCAAGAAGGAGTCTTCACTGAGCGTCAGTAATCCGGACAAAAAACCTTACCTGATCCAGACCTGGGTAGAGGCCGCCGGAACGGGCGCTGAGAAAGCTCCTTTTATGGTCACACCGCCGCTGTTCCGCCTCAACAGCGGACAACAGAACGTGCTTCGCGTTGTTCAGGCCGGTGGCAATCTGCCGTCTGACAAAGAATCCCTGTACTGGATGAATATCAAATCCATTCCTGCGGCGGAAAGTAATGATCATCAAAACACATTACAGATTGCGGTGAAAACCCGCATCAAGCTGATTTACAGGCCAAAAGGCGTGACGGGGGTACCGGAATCCGTGACCGAAAAGCTTCACTGGCAGCGCAACGGGAATACCTTGCAGGTGAGCAATCCGACGCCGTTTTACATGAACTTTATGCAGGTGAAAGTGGGCGGAAAAGACGTGAAGGATGTGACGTTCGTCGCCCCCGGTGGCGCTGCCAGTTTCGCCCTGCCCGCTGGCGCGAATGCAAGTAGCGTCAGCTGGAAAATCATCAGTGATTACGGCGGTATCGGGGATGAGCATACCGCTGCCCTGTAATTCACTTTTGCAAAACCCGTCAGCACAAAACACCTGCGCCCAAACATAAATATGAAGCCAGAAGGCGGCGTTCTCAGCCCTTCCGGCAGGGGAATACATGGATGAATCGCCATAAACAACAGGGAAAGTCCCCATTTTCTCAGCCTTTGAACAGCCTCGCCTGTCTGATCGCCAGCCAGCTGGCCCTTTACGCTGGAACCTCTTTTGCCGTTCAGGCAGGTGAGACCTTTAACCCGGCCTTACTTGAGATTGAAAGCGCGGGTCAGGGCAGCGCCGACCTGTCGGTATTTGAAACAGGCTCAGGTCAGTTACCCGGTACCTATCGCGTTGATATTTATCTCAACAATGAATTGCAGGATACCCGGGACGTGGAGTTCCATACGCAGAAAATGGCCGACGGCTCCACGGTTCTGGCGCCCTGCCTGACCCTCGCACAACTGGAAGACATGGGCATCAGAACGCCGCTGTTTCCTGAGCTGGGCAACGCGCAGACGCCCTGCGCCAATCTGGATGCCATCCCGCAGGGGACAGCCGAATTTCGCTTCAGTGCGCAGCAGCTGTTACTCAGCGTACCGCAGGCGGCGATAACGCAGAAAGCCCGGGGAAATGTACCTGAAACTCAGTGGGATAACGGCATCACTGCCGCGTTGCTCAACTACAACCTGAGCGGCGCGGACAATTCTGCCCGCAGTCACACCGGCACTAACAGCAGTACGCAATACGCCAATTTGCGTCCCGGTCTGAATATCGGGCCGTGGCGGCTGCGTAATTACACCACCTGGGAGCATGACGGCAGCGGCAAAGATAAATGGGATACCGTTTATACCTACGCCACGCGCAGCATTATTTCGCTGAAAAGTCAGATGACGATCGGGGACAGTTCTTCGCCCGCTGACATCTTTGACAGCGTGCCGTTTCGCGGCGTGCAAATGGCATCCGACGATGACATGCTGCCGGAAAGTATGAAGGGATATGCGCCGGTGGTGCGGGGGATTGCGCGCACCAATGCGCAGGTCATCGTGCGCCAGAACGGCTACGTCATCTACCAAAGTTACGTTTCGCCCGGGGCATTTGAAATCGCGGATATGTTCCCGACCGGTGGCTCCGGCGATTTATACGTGACCATTAAAGAAGCCGATGGCAGCGAGCAGTTGCTGGTGGTGCCCTTCGCCTCATTGCCGGTGTTACAACGTGAAGGCCGCCTGAAATACAGTCTGACCGGCGGACAATATCGCGCGTATGACAACAATGTTGACGCGACACCTTTTGGTCAGGGGACGGCTATTTATGGTCTGCCTCATGGTCTGACGGCCTACGGCGGCAGCCAGTTCTCCAGTCACTATCAGTCGGTGACGCTGGGCATGGGCAAGAATCTGGGCGACTTCGGCGCCTTTTCCTCTGATCTGACGCACGCGTGGTCAGCGATGGAAAATCAGCCCCATGTCAGCGGTCAGTCCCTGCGGGTGCGCTACAGCAAAAACATCGTACAGACCGGCACTAACTTCGCGATTGCAGGTTACCGATACTCCACTGACGGTTATTACAACCTGCAGGAAGTGATGGATACCTGGCGGGATCAGAATGCTGAACTGCCTGCCGGACGACGCCGTAACCGCAGTGAAATGACCATGAGTCAAAACCTGTGGCAGGGTGCCGGGTCGTTTTCCCTGAGCTGGATTAGCGAGAATTACTGGAACAGCGGGCGTTCAATGCGCTCAGTCGGGGTCGGCTACAACAACAGCTGGCGCGGGATCAGTTACGGGCTCAATTACAGCTATAACGAAAATGCCAGCAGCAACAGTCACGATGGCACCGACGGAAAACGTGTTTACGACCGGGATCAAATCATCGGTTTTAACATCAGCGTGCCGTTAAGTTTATTCGATGCCCCGGTGTACGCCACTTACAGCTACAACACCAGCGAACAAGGAAATACCACACATACCGTCGGGCTCAACGGTTCGGCGCTTGCTGCCAATAACCTTAACTGGAATGTGCAGGAAGGCTATGGCAGTCAGGGCACGGGAAACAGCGGCAATATGAACGCCGATTACCGGGGTACCTACGGCGAAATGACTGCGGGTTATGCCTATGACCAGAACAGTCGCCGCCTGAACTATGGCCTTCAGGGCGGCATTTTGGCTCATGAAAACGGCATCACGCTCGGCCAGCCGATGGGCGAAACCCTTGCGCTGGTCCAGGCTTCCGGCGCCAGCGGTGTCAGCATCAGCAATCAGCCTGGCGTAAAAACCGACTGGCGCGGTTATGCCATCGTTCCCTACAGCAGTCCGTACCGTAAGAATCTGGTGCAACTGGATACTGAAACATTGCCTGACGATGTTGAACTGCCACAGACCACGCAGACGGTGATCCCGACCCGCGGCGCGGTCGTGCGTGCCCGTTTTGCGGCAAGCGTGGGCCTGCGCATGATGATGACATTGCAGCGCCAGAATGGCTCACCGGTACCTTTCGGTGCCACGGTCAGTGATACGGCGCAGAAAACCGCGCAGGGCTTTATTGTCGGCGACGCCGGACAGGTCTATCTGACCGGCATGGCAGAAAGCGGTTCGCTGCTGGCGAAATGGGGAAACACCCCGGCGGAACAGTGTGCCGTGCATTACAGCCTGGCAAAACCAGCGACAGACTCAACAGGCGTTCAGGTGCTGAACGCGCAATGCAGGTAAGGGAAAGGATACCGATGATGAAAATAATCAAAAAAATAGTGATGCTGGCCGGTTTACTCGCCGGACTGAGTTTTCTTTCACCCGCTGCGCTGGCGGCCAATACCGGTTGCACCAGCTCGCCAAATATTCCGGGTGTCGCAACGCTCGGTAGTATCGCGGTAGATGCCAGCTTACCCGTTGGATCGACCATTCCCGGCACGGAGAAAGTGTTCGCTTTTGCCGGTAACTGCGCGGCAATCAGTGGCGTCCCTCAGGGCGCGGTGATCATCACCTGTTATTACGGTAGCGGGACAGAAATCAGCGGTATGCCCGGCGTTTATAATACCGGCGTCAGCGGCATTGGCATTACGCTGGTCAACTCCGCCGGACAACGTGTCGTGGGGGCGGGCACGAGCTGTGATACCCGCAACACGCCGCTGGGATATATTTCCAGTACGCCCGGAAAAACATTTTCTGTCAGCATGACTCTGGCGCTGGTTAAAACCTCTGCCACCATCGGCACCGGCTCGCTTAACCAGTCGCAGACTAAATTCGGTATCGGCATGTATAACACCGGCTGGGGTCTGGGCAGTTCAACCGACAGCTCCGTTTCTTACGCGGGGAATATTATCTATCGCAGCGTTTCCTGTTCAACGGGAAGTACTGTCCCCGTTCCGCTGGGCGATATCCCGGTGAATGCTTTTACCGGTCCGGGTTCTACCGCAGGCGACAGAAACTTCTTCATTCCGGTGACCTGCGATAATCCGGTCAATATCACAATGAGCATGAGTTCCCCTGCCTATGCGTCTAAACCTGACGGCGTGATGGCTATCACCAGCGGCACCAACAATGCGACAGGCATCGGTGTACAAATGCTTTTCAATAATATGCCGGTGACGTTTGATAATTATTTTCAGGCTGGTGCTATTTCAAATTCAGGTGGCACGCTGAACGCGGCATTTACTGCCCGCTATTATCAGGTCTCAGATACGGTGATCCCGGGGCAAGCTAATGCCTCCGCCACTGTCACACTGGCGTATCAATAATGAAAATGAACGTGCAGAGATTTAAAATCTTACTCGCAGCCGGCTTTGCATTACCCGTGATTTTGTTTTCAAATCAGGTAAGGGCTACCGATCTCGTGAATATCAACGTCACGGGGAATATCGTTGCCGCGCCCTGCTCCGTCGATACCGGTTCGGTCAGCCGGACAGTAAACTTCGGGCAATTACTCGGAACAGATTTACGTACTGCGGGCGCCGCTTCGGACTGGAAGCCCTTTCAGGTCAGACTGAACAATTGTCCCGCGACCACCCTCAGTGCAACCGCCACCTTTAGCGGCGCAGTATATCCGGGCGATCCGACACTCTTTCTAAACAGCGGTTCTGCCGCCAATGTGGCGATTCAGGTGGTGGATGACGCCACAAAATCCAGCGTAAAAGGCAGCGGCAGTACAATGACGGTCGGTATTGATCCGGTTCAGCACAACGCCATTTTCGCCCTGGCCGGACGGGTTATCGCCCCCGCGGGCAGTGCCGGTTCGGGGGATATTAACAGCGTGATGCTCATGACGTTTACTTATCAGTAACGTTTAAATCCACTGGCGCAGTGGTGCCCGACCTGCAGAGAATTGTGCTAAATTTAAAAGAATTCTCTGTCACCCTGGCACTTGCAATGAAAGACCCTACGACGCTGAAAAGTGAACACGATACAAGCCTGCTCTATGCGACGGCAGCACTGTTTGAGAAACTCAGCCCGTATCTGGAATTCAATATAGTTCCTGCTCAGACGCGCTTTGATTTATTCAAAAACGGTACGTCATATTGTTATTTCGTCCGCAATGGCTGGTTCAGCATTCATCACAGTGCCGATCCTGTTTTACTTGGCACATTACAGTTACCGGGCATTATCGGTATAGGCGGTGCGATACCGGAATCAGCGGGTTTATATATTGAATCGAAGGTAGAATCAGAAGTGGCGATGACTACCGTTCCAGAAATGCACGCATTAATTAATGAGCTTGATTTATGGGAGATGTTATCCAAACATATTTTCAGAATGACCGGCAGTATATTCACCAAAGGTGTATTGCTCACCGGTAATTCATCTTATGAAATCATTCGTTTTCATCTGATTGAACTGATGAATGAACCCGAGGAAATTCGTAATATTACCGTCGCCGTAACCTATGTTCAGCAAAAGACACGTCTTTCCCGCAGTACTATCATGAAAATGCTCGCCCAGTTAAAACAAGGTGGCTATGTCACCCTGGAAAACGGCATTCTCAAAAAAGTACATAAACTGCCCCTGAAATACTGAACAGTCAGTCAGCCCCCTGCGCATTATCACGAATTATCCGGCAAGGGTTGCCACAGGCGATTGCGCCCGCAGGTACAGAGCGGGTCACCACACTGCCAGCGCCGACCGTGCAACCATCACCCAGCGTCACGCCAGGCAAAATTATGCATCCGCCGCCAATCCAGACATCGTTCCCGATACTCACCGGCTGTGCGCTGCCAATATGTTCACGCCGCAGGTCAATATCCAGCGGATGTTGTGCGGTATAAATCTGCACGTCAGGCCCGATGAAAACGTTATTTCCTATCGTGACCGGTGCGCAATCGAGCAGAACAAAATTGAAATTGATGAAAACATTATTGCCGAGCGTGGTATTGATACCGTAATCAATGCGCATGCCTTTTTCGAAATGAACATTGCTTCCCACCTCACCAAAAATCGTTCTTATCAGCGCATCTTTCTCAGGCGCCTGGCGGGCACTCAGCGCATTAAATTCATCCACTTTATCGCGGGTCTGATAACGAATTTCACGTAATTCCGCATCATTGATTTGGTAATCCAAACCTTGGATCATTTTTTCTAATTCACGCATTAGCTGCTCCCTGAAAGTATTCAGCGATTACGATAACCGAAAGTTTCCAGCAGAGTAAGAGCAGGAAAGGCGCATCTATACACCATCCTGCTGCGCCGGATTTTTTGTGATCGGGATCACCCTGGACAAATGAGCCTTATTGAAGGGAAAATATTTTACTTTTCAGTTTGCACTGAGTCGTGTCTGGCGTCAGGATTTACCCTGATTTCCTATTGGCAGTGATAAAGGCTTACCGATAATGACGACTCAGACACCTAAAACGCCGGTTGCGGCAGGGACAATTTTTAGCGCCGCCGGTCTGCAATTTCTGAATAAACTCGCGCAGAACAACACCCGTGACTGGTTTAAGGCTAATCAGGACGAATACGAGAACACGCTGAGAACCCCGGCGCTGCACTTTATCGAGCAGATGCAGCCAGAGATTGTCGCCATTTCTCCGAGGCTGACTGCCGTCGCTAAGAAAGTCGGTGGCAGCCTGATGCGCCCGCAGCGCGACAGCCGGTTCAGCAAAGATAAAACGCCTTACAAAACCAATGTCGGCATTCAGTTTCGTCATTTTCAGGGCAAAGACGTTCACGCTCCCGGCCTCTATCTGCACATCGCCGAAGACGGTTGTTTTATTGCGGCGGGGATCTGGCATCCGGAATCGAAAGCCTTAAACGCCATCCGGGCGTGCATTGACGAGAACCCGAATGCCTATCAAAAAGCCCTTAAGACATTGCACGATAACGGGTTTGCAATGGATGGCGACAGCCTGATCCGTCCGCCAAGAGGCTACGACAATAACCACCCGCTGTTAGCTGAATTAAAACGCAAAGATTATATCGCGATCAAAAATATCGCCTTTGAAGACTTGTGCAGGCCAGATGTTGTCGATTTTTGTGCAGAACAGTTCAGGCATTGTGCGCCACTGATGGCCTATTTATGTTTTGCGCTGGAACTCGATTTCTAAGGCAGTATTTCTAGCCAGCAGGAAATGGCGTGATGCGTTCCGGAGACATATTCTGTCCTCGCAGTGAGGCCTTCGTGAAGGCTTCCGGTGATGACCTGTCGCTGGTATAAAGTAATCAACCGATACTGAAATGTGACCAGAAGGGAATTTGGTGTGACCGGACGCATTGACTACCAGATTGAAAAATACCATTTTTCTGAAGCGGCAGAATCCCCTCGCCTTATCCAGCAATGGAAAGATGTGATTGCCGAATGTCAGGAAAATAACGCGGGCGCCGCAGAGCGCCTGCGTATCGCCCTGCTCAATGTGGACTATGTCACCAGCTTTGAGCTGCCTTTCCGGCTTTTGCTTACCCGCGCGCCCCAGCTCATTGACAGCGTGCGCGATGAATTGCAACTCAGTCAGAAAAATGTCCTGTTTAATGGCAAACGCTTCGGCTGCGTCTACAGCCTCAAAATGGATCTGGGCGGGATACCCGATGAGTTTCAATACCGTCTTACGACCCGTATCCGGCGCATCGATGCGACAGGAACAACGGAAGCCACTTACCGGGAAATCGCGCAACAAACCAAAGTGCCACGCGATCGTCTCCGGTTAGCACTGGAAGCCGGGCTGGAGGTCAATCCGCTGGACGGACTGTTCTGGTTCGGACTTCAGCGTATTGCGGCTGATGTTTTACGGCTGAGAAAAACGGGAATGGCGATAGCAACGTCTGAAATCGAGGTATTTGATACGCTGACCGGGACGACAAGGCGCATTCCGGCGTACAGGCTGAAGGCGTAGTTATGCAGTCAACACTATGAATTTTAAACATTTAATCTATCTGTTGCTGATAACCGCAGCGGCTGGCAGCGCCTGTTCCCCCCACCCTTTTGTGATGTGGTTCTTAATCGTCAATCTGCTGACGCTGGTCTTTTACGGTGTGGACAAACGAGCAGCCTGTCACTCGACGAGCAGAGTTCCTGAATTCACCTTGCTGCTGCTTGGTTTTGCCGGTGGCTGGATTGGAGCGATTGTTGGCCAGCAGCTTTTTCGACATAAAACGAAAAAACAGCCTTTTAAAACCTGGTTCGCCATCAGTGTGATAGTGAATCTGGTGGTAGTGGCGGGTGTGAGCTGGCTGATGAAGGATTTATTTCTTTGAAATGGTACGCCCTACAGGGCTCGAACCTGTGACCTACGGCTTAGAAGGCCGTTGCTCTATCCAACTGAGCTAAGGGCGCATTGCTTGTCCCTTTCGGGAGCGTTGCGGGTTCGGATTATACGGGCAGACCGGGATGAGTCAATGGCTTTCGAACTCTCTGCTTAATGCCTGAACAATTTGCAGATATTCCCGGACCGCCTTGCAACGTTATGTGACGGGTGTTGGCTATTTTTCAGATTTCAGCGCTGCCGCGATAACGCGGGCAGAAGCGTGATACGCCACACCTTCGTAAGCGGTCAGTTCCGGTTGCAGCGTTTGCACAATACCTTTTTTGCCGATGACCGCCGGCTGGCCGATATAAACACCCAGTTCTTCGTCCCAGGCCGTAACCGGCCAGACGCTGCGCGCATCGGACAAGATCGCATCCACCAGTCGCGCCGTCGCGGTGGCGATACCAAAACTGGTCCAGCCCTTCCCTTGCAGGATTTCCCAGCCACCGCCGCGCACGGCATCGTTCATTTTTGCCCAGTCGACGTCACGATCGCCCGCCAGTTCTGCCACAGGACGGCCGCCGAGTGTCACGGTGCTCCAGGCGACAAACTGCGATTCGCCGTGCTCACCCATGACATAGCCGGTCACGCTTTTCGGATCGATGCCAAAAAACTCGCCGACCACGCGTTTCATGCGCGCGGTATCCAGCGACGTGCCGGTGCCGAACACCTGCGTGTCCGGGAATCCGCTGGTCTGCTGAATAATTTGCGTAATAACATCGCACGGATTGGTGATGTTCAGGATAACGCCGCCGAAACCGCTGGCAATCACGCGCGGGATAACTTCACGCACGGCGGCACGGGTCTCAGCGAGTTCTTCCAGACGATCTTCACGCAGTAAGGTTTTCGGGCCGATGGCGATGACTAAAACGTCGGCATCACGCAGTTCGCTGTAATCGTTGGCGATGACCTGCACGCGTGAAGAGATCAGCGACGCCATATCACGCAACTCCAGCGCCTGACTGGCCGCTTTAGGTTCGTTCTCATCGAGCAAGACAATCACGTCACACAACCCCTGCGTGACCAGAGAGAATGCAACATCAGCGCCCACATGACCGGCACCGATGATCCCCACTTTGCGTGTCATTTGTTTCTTTCCTTATGATTTAAAAAGAGTCATATCTAAAATAGACACTTTTTTCGCCACTGTCTCAGGTTAAATTCTCACCCGTAATTCTCACCCGTTTAAACAAGTTATTCGCATTCAACGCCTGACAGCGCCCGCCGCTTCTGACAAAATAGGCGCATCCCCCTGCATTTATTAATTGATGGATTTATTCCCTGATGGCAGCAAAGATTATTGACGGTAAAACGATTGCGCAGCAAGTCAGAAGCGAAGTTGCGGCGCGTGTTCAACAACGACTGGCCGAAGGAAAACGTGCGCCGGGTCTGGCTGTGGTACTGGTAGGTGAAAACCCGGCATCGCAGATTTATGTCGCCAGCAAACGCCGTTCGTGTGAAGAGGTCGGGTTCATCTCGCGGTCTTACGATTTGCCTGCAACCACTACCGAAGGCGAGTTGCTGGATCTGATTGAAAAGCTCAATAACGACAGCGAAATCGACGGCATTCTGGTGCAACTTCCTCTGCCCGCCGGTATCGATAACATTAAAGTGCTGGAACGCATTCATCCGGACAAAGACGTCGACGGTTTCCATCCGTATAACGTTGGCCGTCTGTGCCAGCGCGCGCCAACGCTGCGCCCTTGTACGCCGCGTGGCATCGTGACGCTGCTCGAGCGTTACGGTATCGATACCTTCGGTCTGAACGCGGTGGTGATCGGCGCTTCCAACATTGTTGGGCGTCCGATGAGTATGGAATTACTGCTGGCCGGTTGCACCACCACCGTTACGCACCGTTTCACCAAAAATTTGCGACATCATGTTGAGAATGCCGATCTGGTGGTTGTCGCGGTCGGTAAACCGGGCTTTATTCCCGGCGAATGGATTAAACCGGGCGCGATTGTCATTGATGTCGGTATTAACCGCCTGGAAAGTGGTAAAGTTGTCGGCGATGTGGAATATGATGCCGCCGCTGAGCGCGCTTCCTTTATCACACCGGTGCCGGGCGGCGTTGGCCCGATGACGGTCGCGACGCTGATTCAGAATACCTTGCAGGCGTGCGAGGAATATCACGACATCAGCGCCAGTAAGCCTTAAACAATTCGCACTACACAAAAAGTCAGGAACACATGGAAACTTTCTTTCTCGAAAAGCACCCGCACGTAGAACTGTGCGACCTGCTCAAATTTATGGGCTGGTGTGACAGCGGCGGTACTGCGAAAGCAGTGATTGCTGAAGGCCAGGTCAAGGTCAACGGTAAAGTCGAAACCCGTAAGCGCTGCAAAATCGTTGCTGATATGAACGTTGAGTTCGCCAGCAACAAAGTCGTGGTGAAAGCGTCCGAATAAACTTTCCGGCGACGTAACACTGCAAAAGAAAATGCCCTGCAAGCGAAAGCTCACAGGGCATTTTTTTATTCTCAGTTTGTGCCGGGGTTACGGTTGAGTCACCCAAAGTACCGGCCATTCTCCGCCGCTGCTGTACCCGTCGCAGCTGGGTTCAGAAGCAAACGCCGCCAGACGGAACGCTTTACCATCAAATATCCAGCGCGATGAAACACCACAATCCCCTATACCCCGCCCTTTGTCATAGGTCGAAAGCGTGCCGGTTTTAGGATCGAAATCTGCATTGATCAGCTCAGGTGATCCCTCATCCTCGCCCAGTTTAAACGGCATATTCAGCGCCAGATCGTCCATCTTATAAGGCGCCTGCCGGTTCACCAGAAAACCCAGCGCGAAGAGGTTATACGCACCCATATCGCAATTGACGGTCATCAGGGCCTTGTCGCTGCTCAAGGCAAAAATATGCACCTCACGTTCAGAAGGATCCAGGCTGCAATCGTTATTCTCAATCGTGGTCGCCGCGTTTTGCGTGATGGCTGAGATTTCAGATTCGGTTAACGCCTGCGGTTCACTGAAATGCGGCAGAACCGGCGCGGAAGGGATCGGTGGTACGGTATTTACCGGTTTTGTGCCGCGGTTAGCCCACGCCGTTTTAGTACCGACGCGCCCCTGCTGGGCATCGATCGCCAGTAATGCGGCTTTTATGCCTTTCAGGGAAATCACCGGAGGCACCGGTTGTGCCGGATCCGCTTTACCCGCCAGCGAAATTGCGCTGCCTTCGCGAATGGCGGCGATAAAATCATTCACTACCAGACGATTATTTGTGGAAAGATGTTTTTTACTGACATCCCATTCACGGTGATTAAAGCTCAGGGTTTTGCCGTTCATTTGCAGGCGTCCGGCAACCGGCGCATCTGCACTTTGTTCATCGCTGTTACGCTGATAATCAATGCTGACGGAGGATTTTCCTTCCGGTCCGGCTTCACGACTGATTTTCATCACCAGTTCCTGGCCGTCCTGAGAATTGCGCGCGACACAGTGGTTAAGGTTGTCACAACTGACCTGCCAGTCGCTATAAATGGCCTGTAAGGGCTCAGCCTGCGTGCTAAAAGCCAGCAGCGTGCCCAGCAGGCATAAAGGGGCGGTTATCCATCTGCACATTATGAGTTTCAACTCTGTTTGGATTTATCTTTCTGATAATAGCGTAACACCCGGCAAGAGACTGCCAACAATGCAGCATTTTTTATTCGAAATAAGAAAGAGATACCCCGCCCGATCGGGCTTTTACAGAGGATAATTTTTCGCCGGATATGAAATCACGTAATGGTGACGTAACGAAACATTCAGTACACTGGCAAAGCCAATAACGAAAAATAATGGCGTAAAGGATGACTTTCATTTCTCCGGGAGATTCAGATGAAGTTATGGATTTGGCTGATAGCCGTGTTTTCACTGCCTGCGCTGGCTGAAGAGCCGCCGGTGGTGTACTCCGGCACGCTAGGTAAAACCAGCATTGTGCTCGAACTGGATTTAAATAAACCAGACGAAGTCACTGGCCGGTATTTCTATCAGAAATATCATTTAGATTTACCCCTCAACGGTGCGCTGGATGGTCAGGAACTGAAACTTCAGGAAGGTCTGGACGATTTTGACGATACGCCACGTCCTGAGCTGACCCTGACGAAAGATGAGAATGGCGGCTGGCAAGGTAACTGGACCAATCCGCAAGGAAAAACATTGCCGGTGAAACTGCAACCGGTGCAAATGCCCGCAGCAGCCACGGACGACGGCTACCTGAGCGCGCTTATTCATACCGATCCTTACGAGTATCTGCGGTTATCTGCGCTGCAACTCAAAGCGGGTAAAAACGAGAATTTCATGGGCTACCAGCTGCAATGGTGGACGGAGCCGCAGTCGAAAATCAGCTTCTTTGAAATTGTCTCAGGCTATCCGGAAACGGAAATACAGGCGATTAACCAGAAATTGCGTACCCGCTTGTGGCAGGAAGTCAGCGGCTGGCATGCCTGTATGCTGGGCGCAAGCCGGTTTGGTCAGGGTGAATATCAGCAGACCGTCACACCGGAATACCTGAGTGATGAAATCGTCAGTGTCAGCGTGTTTACCTCGTATGATTGTGGCGGTGCGCATCCTGATTTCGGCGAATCGCCGGTCAACCTCAATGCCAAAACCGCAGAAACACTGACGCTGGAAGATGTGGTATGGGTTGGCGAAGGCGCGCCTTTCCATTATCTGAATGCGGAAGACCGTACCCTGACGGGCAAAAATGACGTGGATTTTGATACGTTTGCGGATTATCGCGATAAGAAATGGGCGCCGTGGCTGGTGAAGCAGCTGACGGCTGCGTATCCGGAGCAAATGAAAAAGCCGACCGAAGAAAGTGATGATGATTGTGATTACTCGGATACTTCTGTCTGGCAATTCCCGGCGTGGTATTTCACGAAGAAAGGACTGTATTTTGACCCGACGTTCGCCCGCGTTTTGCGTTCATGCGAAGGTCCGGAATGGTCGGTTCTGCCGTGGTCTGCGATGAAAGGTCACGCGGGTAGCGTCGCCATCAGTCAGGAACACTAAAAGACGAAAGGCACCGTCGGTGCCTTTTTTATTAAAGCTCATTTCATTGAAGCTGAGAGGCGGAAACGTTATGCCAGCCAGCCCTGAATTTGCGCATGTTGTAACAGCATAATGGTCTTGCCATCTTTAATGCGGCCATCTTTGATCATCGCCAGCGCGTCGGTGAACGGCACTTCGAGCACATCGATATCTTCATCTTCCACACCGCCACCGGCGTTCTGACGCTGAGACTCATCGTATTCTGCGGCAAAAAAGTGAACAATCTCCGTCACACTTCCCGGCGACATATAGGCTTCAAACAGTTTATCTACCTTGCCCACCGCAAAACCGGTTTCCTCAATCGCTTCTTTACGGATGCAATCTTCAGGCGAATCGTTGTCGAGTAAACCGGCACAGGTTTCCAGCAGCATGCCGGTCGGATTGCCATTGACGTAGGTCGGCATACGAAACTGTTTGATCAGCAGGACGGTTTTTTTAGGCCGGTTATAAAGCAGGATTGTCGCTCCGTTTCCCCGGTCATACACTTCGCGGGACTGCGGCTGGCGTTCGCCGTTGCGCTTGATTAAGTCGTAGGTGTATTTGCGAAGAACATACCAGTTATCAGAGAGTAACTGGTTCCTGACGTTTTCGATTCTGGATGACTTGTCATGAGATGACATATTGCGTGCCCCCGCTCAGAAGTTGTGAGAGAAGCCAGACAGCATAGCCGGATTCATCGGCTGCCGCTACCGTCAACCGTGCTCAATCGCGGCCAGAAGTTGCTCGCTATGACGTTCAATCCATTGGGGATCTAACGGCCCCCAGCTCGAGAGCTGATAATAGCCGTCATTGTTGCGCACGCCCTGCTGTATAAACTCCAGCCCGACGCCCATTCCGGGCAAAGCTTTCAGCACATCCTGCAAAGTGCGCCGTGGCCAGCCGGTGATTTCCATCAGCTTTGGCACATTCGGTTTTTGTTCATTCCTGATCAACCAGCAAAGATATAAACGACGGGCAAAGACGGAATTAATTAGCAAACTCATCTGGACAGCTCCTGCCGGGATGTCATAAAAATGAAGATAGCCAAAGAGTAGACTGTTTCAGCGAATATCGCTGAGAGATAACCCTGTGTACGGGGAGGATTTTTTACATTATCTCCTTTATTTCTCCACGTTTTATGCCATATGAACAGGTAAAGTGCTTAGGCGTAGAACACCACTCTAACACTCGCTCCGTCCCGCCGGGACAGTACCGCCTCTGAGACCTCTTCTGAAAAGACAATTTCTATGAAGACAATGCTCAGGGGATTTTTTTGTCAGATTACTGGCATTGTGTTTGTTTGCTGATGTTAGTCACTCACGCCAGAGTGACAACGAGGTTCCTGAAGCATGGCTAACTTTTTCATCGATCGCCCGATTTTTGCCTGGGTTTTAGCGATCATCATTTCCCTGACCGGCGCACTCGCGATCTATTTTCTTCCGGTTGAGCAGTACCCTGATCTGGCTCCGCCAAACGTCAGGATCTCTGCAACGTATCCCGGCGCATCAGCACAAACATTAGAAAATACCGTTACCCAGATTATCGAACAGAACATGACGGGCCTTGATAATCTGATGTACATGTCGTCACAAAGCAGTAACGACGGTAAGTCGCAGATAACCCTGAGCTTTACTGCCGGTACGGATCCGAACGAAGCGCTCCAGCAGGTGCAAAACCAGCTGCAACAGGCGCTGAAACGTCTGCCACAGGACGTGCAGACGCAAGGCGTGACCGTCTCAAAAACCGGTGATACCAACCTGATGATGGTGGCGTTTGTTTCCACAGACGGCAGCATGGATAAGCAGGATATCGCCGACTATGTGGCGTCCAATATTCAGGATCCGCTGAGCCGCGTGCCCGGCGTCGGCAGCATTGATGCGTACGGTTCGCAGTACGCTATGCGTATCTGGCTCGATCCGGACAAGCTGAATAATTATCAACTGACTACCGCCGATGTGGTCACCGCGATTAAAGCGCAAAACAGTCAGGTGGCCGTCGGTCAGCTCGGCGGTGCGCCTTCTGTGGATTTTCAGGCGCTGAATGCCACCATTAACGCGCAGTCTCAGTTACAGACGCCTGAACAGTTCCGCCAGATCACCTTGAAAGTGAATCAGGACGGTTCGCAGGTCAAACTTGGTGATGTCTCAACCATCGGTCTCGGCGCGGAAAACTACGCCCTGCTCAGCCGGTATAACGGACAGGCCGCATCCGGGATGGGTGTGAAACTGGCGTCCGGTGCCAACGAACTGCAAACGGACAAAGCCGTCCGTGCGCGCCTTGAAGAGCTTTCTCATTATTATCCGCACGGGCTGAAAGCCGAAATCGCCTACGAAACCACGCCATTCGTCAAAGCGGCGATCACCGACGTGGTGAAAACGCTGTTTGAAGCGATCGTGCTGGTGTTCCTGGTGATGTATCTGTTCCTGCAAAACTTCCGTGCCACGCTTATCCCGACCATTGCCGTGCCGGTGGTTCTGCTGGGTACATTCGCTGTGCTGCATCAGTTCGGTTACAGCATCAATACCCTGACGATGTTCGCGATGGTGCTCGCCATCGGCCTGCTGGTGGATGACGCCATCGTGGTGGTGGAAAACGTCGAGCGCGTGATGAGCGAAGAAGGCCTCAGCCCCAGAGAGGCGACGCGAAAATCGATGGGACAAATTCAGAGTGCGCTGGTCGGTATCACCATGGTGCTGTCGGCGGTGTTCGTGCCGATGGCCTTCTTCGGCGGCACCACCGGCGCAATTTACCGTCAGTTCTCCATCACGATTGTTTCCGCAATGGTGTTGTCAGTGTTCGTCGCCCTGACGCTGACACCGGCGCTGTGCTCCACCATTCTCAAGCCTATCGCGCAGGGACATCATCACGGTAAACGCGGCTTCTTCGGCTGGTTTAACCGGATGTTCGACCGCAATGCCCGCCGCTACGAAAACGGCGTGGCACGCGTGCTGCGTAACAGCGTGCGCTACATGCTCGGTTATGCGGCGCTGGTCGCCTTGCTGGCCGTCATGTTTATCAAACTGCCGACCTCATTCCTGCCGATGGAAGACCGCGGGGTATTCACCGTTCAGATCCAGTTGCCGCCGGGTTCGACATTGCAGCAGACACAAAAAGTCGTGGAAAAGGTCGAGAAGTATTTCCTGCAAGAAGATAAGAAAGACGTGCTTTCGGTATTCTCGACCATCGGCGCAGGCCCCGGCGGTAACGGGCAAAACGTGGCGCGTATGTTCGTACGACTGACGCCGTGGGATGCACGCACCGGTGAAGACGATTCTTCTTTTGCTCTGATTGAACGGGCGACCAAAGCGTTTAACAAGATAACCGAAGCCCGCGTTATCGCCAGCAGCCCGCCCGCCATCAACGGCCTCGGCAGCGCGACTGGCTTTGATATGGAATTACAAGATCACGCCGGTCTGGGTCACGACGCACTGATGGCGGCGCGCGATCAGTTACTTGAAATGACATCCAAAGACAGCAATCTGACCCGCGTACGTCACAACGGTCTGGATGACAGCCCGCAATTGCAGATCGACATCGATCAGGTGAAAGCACAGGCGCTGGGCGTGGCGATCGCGGATATCAACAGCACGTTAAGTACCGCGTGGGGCTCGACCTACGTCAATGACTTCGTTGATCGTGGCCGTGTTAAAAAAGTCTATGTGCAGGCCGGAGCGCAATACCGCATGTTACCGGACGATATCAACCGCTGGTATGTGCGAAATTCTGCCGGAACCATGGTGCCTTTCTCGGCTTTCGCCACCTCAAAATGGCTGACCGGTTCACCGCGTCTGGAACGTTACAACGGTTATTCCGCACTGGAAATTGTGGGTGAACCGGCAACGGGCATCAGCAGTGGTACGGCGATGGATGACATGGAAAAACTGGTCGCGAAATTGCCGGTGGGTATTGGCCTTGAATGGACAGGTCTGTCGTATCAGGAAAGGTTGTCAGGTTCGCAGGCTCCGGCGCTGTATGCCATTTCCCTGCTGGTGGTGTTCCTGTGTCTGGCCGCATTGTATGAGAGCTGGTCCATTCCGTTCTCGGTGATGCTGGTCGTTCCGCTCGGCGTACTTGGCGCGGTGATTGCCACCTGGATGCGCGGGCTGGAAAACGATGTGTACTTCCAGGTCGGGATGCTGACCATCATCGGGCTGTCGGCGAAGAACGCCATTCTGATTGTCGAGTTTGCCAATGACCTGAATGTTCGCGGCAAGGAATTGCTGGAGGCCACGCTTGAAGCATCGAGAATGCGTCTGCGTCCGATACTGATGACGTCGCTGGCATTTGTTTTCGGTGTTCTGCCGATGGCGACCAGCATGGGCGCAGGTTCAGGCAGCCAGCACGCGGTCGGTACCGGCGTCATCGGTGGGATGATTTCCGCGACGATCCTGGCCATCTTCTTCGTGCCGCTGTTCTTTGTGCTGATCCGCCGCCGGTTTCCCGGAAAAACCGCGCATCCCGTGATTGCCGATATTGCTAAGACAGTGCCCGCAGATCACAAATAACGGCGCTGCATTTCAGGCAACAAAAAAGGCGTTAATGTGAATTAACGCCTTTTTTATTAATGATTTACTGGCTGTGAGAATCGTCGCTAAATCGGACGTAATGGTCTTCAAGAACAAACGCTTTTTATAATGACGTACTGCACTGAGAATAAATCTTTTCTTTGCTTTAACGGTAACGATGCGGGCAATTACGCTTTCAACATACGGTCGATAAAGTCTTTCCAGTGGCCTAACTCTTGCTCTAACATTTTACTCCCCTTGATTGGACGGACGGATTATACGTCTATTTTTTGACCATGTAAAAAGGCCTTCATTATTTTTTAAGCGCGATCACAATCCCGCCCCGTCTGGATCCTGCAGCCGTTTTGCCTCATTATGTGTTCCATCCTTACGTCCGTTTTTATGCGGGTAAAAAGTTCTTATTTTACTGACAGGTTACGTTTTTCTATGGCAACGACTTCCGCTCCAACCTCTTTTATTCTCTACGGCATAAAAAATTGCGATACCGTGAAAAAAGCCCGCCGCTGGCTGGAAGAAAACGGGGTTGAATACCAGTTTCATGATTACCGTATCGAAGGGCTGGATGATGCGTTGTTGCAGAACCTGCTGGATAAGCAAGGCTGGGAAGCCATGCTCAATACGCGCGGAACGACCTGGCGCAAACTTGATGAAGCCACGCGCGCAGCCTGTGATAACGAAGCCAGCGCCAAAGCGGTGATGCTCGAACAGCCTGCGGTGATAAAACGTCCATTTTTGCTGGCCGCCGACGGTCAGTCCCTGCTGGGATTCAAACCAGAAACCTATCAGCAATTTCTCGCACAGGTGAAGTAACATGAGTTGTCCGGTTCTCGATTTAGCCCAACAGTTAATCCGCCGTCCTTCCCTCAGCCCGGATGACGCTGGCTGTCAGGAAATTATGATTGCCCGCCTCGAAGCCGCTGGCTTTCACGTGGAACCCATGCATTTTGGCGATACCCTGAATTTCTGGGCCACTCGCGGCGAAGGTAAAACGCTGGCCTTTGCCGGTCATACGGATGTCGTGCCGACCGGCGATCATAAGCTGTGGGTGACCGGTCCGTTCGAGCCTACGCTGCGCGACGGAATGTTATATGGTCGCGGTGCGGCAGACATGAAAGGTTCGCTGGCGGCGATGGTGGTCGCGGCGGAACGTTTCGTTGCCGCAAACCCGAATCATCAGGGTCGTCTGGCGTTTCTTATCACCTCAGATGAAGAAGCCAGCGCCGTCAACGGCACCGTAAAAGTGGTCAATGCGCTGATGGAACGCAATGAGCGCCTCGATTACTGCTTAGTCGGCGAGCCTTCCAGCACCACGCGCGTCGGCGATATTGTGAAAAATGGCCGCCGCGGTTCGATGACGGCTAATCTTCACGTACACGGCGTTCAGGGACATGTCGCCTATCCGCATCTGGCGGACAATCCGGTGCATCGCGCCATGCCTGCGCTGAATGAACTGGTCGCCACCGTGTGGGATAACGGCAACGAGTTCTTCCCGCCGACCAGCATGCAAATCGCCAATATCAACGCCGGTACCGGCAGCAATAACGTGATCCCTGGCGAGCTGTATGTGCAGTTCAATTTCCGTTTCAGCACCGAACTGACTGACGCCATCATCAAACAGCGCGTGGCAGAACTGCTGGACAGGCATAACCTGCAATACACCCTGAACTGGGTGGTTTCCGGTCAGCCGTTCCTGACTTCACGCGGTGCGCTGGTCGATGCGGTGGTTAACGCTGTACGTCACTACAGTGAAATCACGCCGGAACTGCAAACCACCGGCGGCACCTCTGACGGGCGTTTCATCGCGCTGATGGGCGCGCAGGTGGTCGAACTCGGGCCGGTCAACGCCACCATCCACAAAATTAATGAATGCGTTCACGCGGCGGATTTGCAGGTTCTGAGCCGTATGTATCAGCGCATCATGGAACAGTTAGTCGCATGATCAGCCATGAAATGCTGACCGGCCGCTCCGCTGAGCATCTGGTGACGCTGGGCGAAGGCCCGCACCGGTTGCAGAAAGAGGCAGCGCAGGCATTTGAAAAAATGCGCCAGGCCGCCAGTGTTGCCGGTTTTGATCTGCAACCGGCCAGCACTTTTCGTGATTTCAGTCGCCAGCTGGCGATCTGGAATGGCAAATTTCGCGGCGAGCGACCAGTATTAGATAAGAACAGCCAGCCGGTGGATATCAGTAAGTTAACCACAGCGGAACGTTGTGAGCTGATTTTACGCTGGTCGGCGCTGCCGGGTGCCAGCCGCCATCACTGGGGCAGTGATCTGGATGTGTACGATCCTTCTCTGTTACCGGCTGATAAAAAGTTGCAGCTGGAGCCGTGGGAATACGAGGAAGGCGGTTATTTTTATCCGCTGAATCAGTGGCTTTCAGCACATATGGCGGAATTTGGTTTTTATCGACCGTACGCAGAAGATACCGGTGGTGTCGCCGTTGAACCCTGGCATCTGAGTTACCGTCCGCTGGCGCAGGAGTGCGAGAAATTGCTTACACCGCACGTTCTCATCAGCGCCTGGACAGGACAGGAAGTGGCCGCCGCAGACTGGTTAGCCGGTCAGATGACGGAAATATTTCCGCGATTTATCGCCCTCTCACCCCTTAAAGGAGCACACCATGGAGTGGCTTAAAGATTACTGGTGGATCGTTCTGATCATACTGGTCGGGATGTTAATCAGCGGGATCAAAGAGCTGAACCGCGTGGATGTTAAGAAGTTTTTGAAAGACAAACCGGAGATCCCACCGCACCGCGACAACAATGCGGAATGGGATAAAGATGACGAGTGGCCGAAGAAAAAGTAATTTCCATCCGGTAGCCCCTCATCTTTAATCAATATTAGTCGGCGGATAATCTAGCGATTCTCCGCCGATTGACTTTCTCCCGTGCCGGTAACATGCAACGTGAAACCGATGCACGGAGAGAACACGTCCTTTGCAAACACTACCTATTTCCCACCCTGTTCAGGCTGCGTCTGAGCATTTCGACGCCACGCAATTTCTGGGACTGGCTCCGTTTTTACGTATGAGCATCGCCGGTGATGAGTGTACTGACATCGCACAGGAGCTGGTGACCCGCGCGCAGCAAAACCCTGATGACGCCGTGCTGTGGATGAACCTGTCCACCGTCATGTTGTGCCTGCAGCGCACCGATCTCGGGCTGACTATTCAGGATCAGGCGCTGGCTATGCAGCAGGTTTATACCCTGAATGCCGCACAACAACCGGCGAAAATGCGCCTGCTGATGCTGATGGTTCCCGGCACGTTATCGGCCAATGTGCCGCTGGATTGCCTGCTGGAAAACAGCGATATCGAGCTGATTTACTACTACATCACGCCCGAAGCGCCGTTTGAAGCGCCGATCCCTGAGCATGATGTGCTGATGGTCGCCATCAGCGCCACCACTGAAAACCTGTTCCTGTTACAGCAGCTGGAAAGTATCACCCGCCAGTGGCCGGTGCCGGTCATCAATGCGCCGCAACATATTCCCAATTCCGAGCGTCATAACGCCAGCACGTTGTTGCAAAATCAACCGGGATTAACCATTGCGCAGGCGCATCCGGTGACATTCTCGGCTTTATCTGCGGTAGCGGAAGGCAACATCTCCCTGAGCAGCGCATTGCCCGGCAGTGATTTTCCGGTGATCCTGCGACCTGCCGGTTCGCACGGCGGTCATGGTCTGGAAAAAATCACCAGTCCGGAAGAACTGGCCGGTTATCTGACCCGTGTGCAGGTGGAAGATTATTTCCTTTCGCAGTTCATTGATTACAGCAACGCTGATGGTCAGTTCCGCAAATACCGTATTTCGCTGATCGACGGCGTGCCTTATGCCTGTCATATGGCGATTTCGTCGCACTGGATGGTGCATTACGTCAACGCCTTCATGTATGAAGATCAGAAAAAACGTGAAGAAGAAGCCGCGTTTCTGAATAACTTCCATGAATTCGTTGCCCGTCATCAGCAGGCGCTGAAGGCCATTTTTGAGACCACGCAGCTCGATTATCTGGGGATTGATTGCAGCGAAGCGCCGGACGGCAGTTTGCTGGTCTTTGAAATCGATCCGGCGATGGTAGTCCACGCGATGGATCTGGAAGTGATGTTCCCGCACAAACAAATCCATATGAATAAAGTTAAAACAGCATGCCGAGAGTTGCTGTTATCCCGTGCCTTTGCGCACAGCGGTGCATCGGCTGATGCGCCAGAAGGAAAAGAATAATCATGATTTCACGTAACGCCCTTAATTTCTCCGGTGGTCCCGGCGCATTGCCGGAAGTCGTACTCGCACAAGTTGAAGCGGCGATCAAAGAAGTGCCGGAAGTTGGCCTGTCAATTCTCGGTATCAGCCATCGCTCTGACTGGTTTGCCGCCATTGTTGAAGAAACCGAAAATAACATCCGCACCCTGCTCGGCTTGTCGAAAGATTTCCATATCCTGTTTCTGCAGGGCGGCGCAACGCAGCAGTTCTCGATGGTGCCGATGACACTGTTACGCGGTCAGAAACATGCCGCAGAATATCTGGATACCGGTTACTGGAGCAGCAAAGTCGTCACCGAAGCGCGTCGCGAAGGGCCGGTGAAAGTGCTGTGGAGCGGTGAATCTTGCGGGTTTAACCGCCTGCCCGCGGATGACGAACTGGCGTTTTCGCCTGACGCGCCGTATCTGCATTACGTTTCTAATGAAACAGTGGAAGGCTTGCAATTCCAGCGCGTTCTGGGACGTGACGATGTACCGCGTGTCTGCGATATGTCCTCTGATTTCCTGTCCAAACCCTGCGATGCCAATAAATTCTCAGTGATCTATGCCCACGCGCAGAAAAACATCGGCCCGGCTGGCGTCACTATCGTGCTGGTGCACGACACCGTGGTGAAAGCGTCGTCTGACGAATTGCCCTCATTCCTGAATTATCGCCGTCAGGTGGAATCCCATTCCAACCTCAACACGCCGCCGGTATTCGCGATTTATGTGGTGCTGCTGGTCACGCGCTGGTTGCTCAATGATGTCGGCGGTCTGGACAATATGGAACAGACCAACCGCCACAAAGCGGAACTGCTGTACGCAATGCTCGATAACAGCGACGGTTTCTATAACGGCTGGAGCAGCAAAGCGGACCGTTCACAAATGAACGTGGCATTTAAACTGCCGGATGAATTGCTGGAGAAGAAATTCCTGGCGGAAAGCCATGAAGCAGGTTTCTCGGGTCTGTCAGGCCACCGCGCCATCGGCGGTATCCGTGCGTCAATCTATAACGCCCTTTCGCTGCCGGCGGCTGAAAAGCTGACAAACTTTATGGATGATTTCATGCGTAAAAACCGCAAATAATTGCCATCAGGCAGACATAAAAAACGCCCCCGGTTGTCATGCAGCCGGGGGCGTTTCTTTTTAAAATCTCGACAAAATCAGCGCTGGTGCGATTTCGGCTCGTAATTCTGTAAATGAGCAATGGCGGTGTTGATCATATGCGAATCCAGTCCGTGGGCCATACCGGCCTGCAAATCCAGAGTACAGTCACAGCCCAGAGACTTCAGACGTTCTGCTGCACTTTTCGACTGGAACGGGTTGATCACCGGATCCTGCTCGCCGTGAATAAAATGTACCACCGTACCGGCGGCAATCGGCTGTTCCGGCAAAGACGAGAAACGTCCGCTGAAGGCGACAATGCGTGATGCCAGATGCTCTTCAACTTTCGTCGATTCCAGCGCCATGATGGTGCCCTGTGAGAAGCCCACCAGCGTGGTGTGCTCCGGCGTGACACCGGTTTTCTGCTGCCAGTCACGGACAATCTGTACGAAAGCCGGCATTGCGGCATCCACACGTGGCTGACGGTTTTGTTCGGTCACGCCTTGCACGGAAAACCACTGGAAACCGCGGCCAAAATCACAAATGTCCGGACTGCCGACGCTGATCACCTGCGCCTTCGGGAATGAAACAGCGAAAAACTTACCGATTTCGCCCATTGAAATCGGGTTATCACCCACGCCATGAAACAATAAAATCAGCTGGTTAGCTATTTCTTCCGGCTGCTGGACGATAATCTGTTCTGAGCTCATTGCTCTCTCCCGTTGTCGATTAATGGGTTCACTATACGCTGCCTGCCGGTCAGTGAAATCGGGTTTTATTGAACGAGTCTTTCCATTTTTTGCAATGAAACCGGTGACTTATTCCGCAGTTCCCGCGTCTTTCAGTGCCTGTTGTGTCTCCTGACGCCAGCGGGTCAGTAAGGCTTTACGGCCGGAAAGTTTCAGCGCCGTGACGATTTCTGCCACGCTCTGCCCCTGTTGCAGATGAGCACGCAGCGCGGTCAGCGGCAAAGCACTGTGTAAAAGCAGGCGATTGAGCGCCGGTAAACTGCTTTCCAGCGGACGATGAGCAAAAGCAAATCCGTTCAGTTCGCGCCAGTCCGCGTCGTCAGGCTGCGTGTCTGCCGGGCTGTTTAGCGGTAACACCAGATCCATCTGCGGCGCCAGCCAGCGCCAGTCACGGTTAAGCTGAGATTCTGCACTCTCTGCCAGCGCCTGCCCTGCTGCACTGAGCGGTAATATCGCCATCGCGGCATAACATCCGCTGCTGGCTTCTTTCTGCATACTGATACGCACCAGCCGAAATCCGGCCTGCTGCCATAATGACGCCAGATCTGATGTGTAGCCAAAACTCACCGACAGGAAATCCAGCCCAGCCTGCTGCGCACGCTGTTGCTGCTCCGCCAGCAAATCACGGGCGATACCCCGACGGCGAAACGCGGGATGTACCGCAATGCGGCTGACGCGCCGTGAACGTAATACGGCGGCTTCGGGGAAACCCGCGTGAGCCGCGAGTGATTGTGCGACCAGATTACCGCGCGGACGTCGCCTGCCCGCCCAGACATCCTGCGCCAGTTCCGCACTCAGCCCGCCCTCATCCACCAGCCATAACGCGCCGGTCAGCGTGTTGTGCATCCGCGATGCGCTGAAGGTCATGCCCCGCGCATCCAGCAGACGACGCAGATCCAGCGGTGACGTACGGTAATGCGCGCTGGTAAGCAGGCCGTAGAAATCCTGCAACAACGCCGGTTCACTCAGCCAGTCTCCAGCATTAACCGGGACTATTTCTGATGTGCCGTCCGTCTGCTCAGCAACCGGAAGATGCTCATCAAACAGCAATAAATCGCTGATGAACGGCTCAAGAGTGTCGGCGGATGACCAGCGGACCGGCGCATTGAGACGCAGGTCATGCCACTGCGGCAAAGACGCACAGAATTTGAGTAAGAACCCGCGCCCCGTGCCTTCATATCCCTGAACCGTAGTGGTCAGCAACACACGCGGGAAAGCCGCAACCAGCTCTGAAAGCATCGGTGCCGGAATAGCGGCAGCTTCGTCGATAATTAGCCAGTCAGCGCCGGTTACAGCGCCTTCGCGGCATAACGCCAGCAGCGCATCAGGCGCGAAAAAATGAGCAGATTCAGCTGGCTGATTTAGTATCTGGCTGGCCGACGCTTTGGCGGGTGCGGTCACCCAACAGCTGCCCGGCCACTGACGGATTAACATGCCCGCCAGCGTCGATTTACCCCGACCACGCGGCGCGGTCAGCACCCACACGCCGAACTGAGCCTGCATCAGTTGTTGTAAAATATACGATTGATCAGCGGTAGGCTGACCGTCGGGTGGCAGCCAGTCTGCTGCAACGGGCAACGGCGCGAGCTCAAAAGGCTGATTCTGCCGCCAAACCGTGACGCTGCGGTCTTGTTCAAGCAAACACTGGAAACGGCGGATAAAGCGCGGCGTCGGGATCGCCTGCGGCTGTTCGCTCCAGCGCAGACTATCGGCATCCGGCGTGTTAGCCCAGACGCTCCATTCCGGCACCAGTAAAATCAGCCAGCTTCCGGCTTTCAATGCGCCGGAAAATGCCGCCAGCGCCTCGACATTCAGGCTATGGCGGGCATCAAACACGCCGTGAAAAATATCCTGCCCGAGCAGCGTATGTGCCGCTGACGGCGAACAGGCGTTCACGTCATCAGGCGGGGAATCACTGAGCCAGAGCCAGTCACCGGCACTCTGTGCGCAGAACTGAATGGCCTGTTGTTCACACCACAGCGCGTCGCCACTGAACACCAGCAAACGCCGGACGCCCAGCCTCTGCATCTGTTGCTGTGGCAAAGTGACTGACATATCAGGTTTTCCCGACAATCATCGATAACAGACCGGCAGCGATCAGCGGCCCGACCGGCACACCTTTAAACATCGCCACGCCCAGCACGGTGCCCACCAGCAAACCCGCCACCAGATGCGGCTGCGTACCCATCAGCGTCAGGCCACGTCCGCCAAGCCATGACACCAGCACGCCCACCAGAATGGCGACAATGGATTTCCAGTGAAAGAACGAATGCACCACGGTGCTGGCGCTGATTTTTCCGCTGGCAATCGGCGCCATCACACCAATGGTCAGAATAATAATGCCGATGGTCAGACCGTATTTTTCAATCCACGGGAAAAAGTTGTTCAGCGGCGTAATGCGGACCGTAAGAAGGAAGAACATTGCGATGGTGACGGCGCTGTTGTGGCTGATGATGCCCAGACCGGCGAAGACAAGTAAAATCAAAAGGGTTGGATCGAGAAAAGCCATGGCATTCCCAGCGGTTCAACATGAGGAAAAAAGAGAGGCTCACGGAGCCTCTCTGGATCGGTCATTGATTATTGAACAGTTTTTGGCAGCAGACCAGCGCTTATTGCCTGTTAATCAGCGGCTGGCGAAGGTGTTGCACTGATCCGGATTACCGGTATCAAATCCACGTTTGAACCAGGTATAACGCTGTTCAGACGTACCGTGTGTGAAGCTGTCCGGCACAACGCGTCCCTGACTTTGCTGCTGTAAACGGTCATCGCCGATGGCACGCGCAGCATCCAGCGCTTCTTTCAGGTCGCCCTCTTCGAGAACGTTTTGCTGCTGCATGGCATGTCCCCAGACACCGGCGTAGCAGTCAGCCTGCAATTCCATTTTCACCGACAGCTGATTCACCACCGTCTGCGATGCGCCCTGCTGCATCTCGCGAACCTTACGCTCAGTACCCAGCAAGTTCTGCACATGGTGACCGACTTCGTGCGCGACCACATAGCCCTGCGCAAAATCACCGCCCGCGCCGAGTTTGTTCTGCAATTCCTGATAGAAAGACAAATCGATATACACCGTGCTGTCCGCCGGGCAGTAGAACGGGCCCATCACCGACTGGCCGGTACCGCAACCGGTACGGGTTGCGCCGCGATACATCACCAGTTTCGGCTCACGATAAGTCATGCCCTGCTTCTGGAAAATCTCTTTCCAGGTGTCTTCCGTTGAGGCGAGGATCACCGAGGTGAATTTTGCCTGCTCATCATCTTTCGGGCTGATGGATTGCGACTGTGTCTGTTGCTGCATCCCGCCGGACTGCCCGCCGTCAATCAGCGGAGTGAGGTCAATACCGTAATAACCGGCCACGAGTACCACGATGATGATCACAATGCCGCTTTTGCCACGGATAGGCAGACGCATTCCCCCGCCACCTAAACCGCCACCTCCGTTTGATCCCTGTCCGCGTCTGTCTTCTACATTGTCGCTTTCGCGACGCCCTTGCCAACGCATAGATACCTCCAACCTGTTTTTTTTAAGACTAGCCAGCACATGCAGTTAATACCATCTGCGAAAGGACGTAATTTTAGTGACGAAGGGATTAAATGAAAGGAATCAGTGTGAAAACAGGAAAATTAAATGCAGGGAAGAGAACGGGTGACGGAGACCATCACCCGTTAAGTGCGCACCGCGTAAACGATTGCGCAGTCTGGCTAAAAAAATAACGCGCCGCTTAGTCCAGTTTCACACCGATACGGTGAGCCACTTCTTCATACGCTTCAATCAGGCCACCGAGGCTCTGGCGATAACGGTCTTTGTCCATCTTATTCAGGGTTTCTTTATCCCACAGGCGGCTGCCGTCTGGTGAGAACTCATCACCCAGCACCACTTCACCGTTGAACAGACCGAATTCCAGTTTGAAATCGACCAGGATCAGACCCGCATCATCAAACAGTTTGCTCAGCACGTCGTTGGCTTTGTAGCTCAGCTCTTTCATGCGCGCGAGGTTTTCTTCGTTCACCCAGCCAAAGGTTTTGCAGTAAGACTCGTTGACCATCGGATCGTGCATCGCATCGTTTTTCAGGAACAGGTCGAACAACGGCGGGTTCAGTTCCAGACCTTCTTCAATGCCCAGACGTTTTACCAGCGAGCCAGCAGCACGGTTACGGATAACGCATTCAACCGGGACCATATCCAGTTTTTTCACCAGTACTTCGGTGTCAGACAACAGGCGTTCCATTTGCGTAGGAATACCGGCTTCTTCCAGCTTAGCCATGATGAAATGGTTAAATTTGTTGTTAACCATACCTTTACGGTCGAACTGCTCAATACGCTGACCATCCAGTGCTGACGTATCGTTACGGAACTCCAGTACCAGAAGGTCCGGGTTTTCGGTGGTGTAGACGGTTTTCGCCTTGCCGCGATACAACTCAGCTAACTTTTGCATCTTTACTTACTCCAGTGGAAAAAACAGATGTAAAAAGGGGCCGGAGCCCCTTGGTATTATTTTGCGCTGCTCTGGCTAAACGCGGCCTGCATGACCGCCACCATCGCGTCGTTCTGCGACTGGCTGAGAGCATGTCCTTTCGGATCAAGGAACTGCAAGCTACTACGGTTGTCGAGGTCGCCAACCTGAAGTTTGTAATCACCGGAGCTGAGGCCCGGATCTTTCGCACCCAGTGTCTGCCACGCATCGTCATTCAGCGGTTTGTAAGTCACAGACATTGTGCCTTGCGGACGGCTGCTGTCGGTCACTTTCATGCCGGCTTTCGCCAGGGCATTAGGCAGACGATCCCAGACCACGCCGTAAGATGAACGGACGATCAGCACCGGTAAGCCGGTATCATCAGCGCCACTCTGGACGTCGATTTCACCTACGCGACGGTTATCGAGACGCGCCTGAGTATCCTGCTGCACTTTATCCAGGTTCGCCGTGATGGCGTTCATCATCTGGCTGTTGTAGCGCTGGATTTCGGCAGTAGACGTCACCGCTTTATCTTGCTGTTTCAGCTCAAGCGTTTTCACGGTCAGTGCCAGCTGGTAGCTCTGCTGTTTCACGCTGATCTGATAACGGCCCTGGTACTGGAAGTCTTCATCCGCACGATTCCAGTCAACGAAATCTGTGGAGAGCGTCTGGTTCGCGTCATCACGGTTGGCAATTTTGAATTTATTTTGCTCAACAGCTTTAACGACGTTGTTCCACAAATCGCGGTTTTGCGGCGTGTTTTCCAGCAGCACGGTACTGGTGTCGCCGGAGAACTGAGTCTGGGAACCGTTCAGCAACGCCAGCGGCTGGGCCGGTGGACGAATGTCGAGCTGCTTACCTACCGCGCCCTGCATTGCGCCTTGCTGAATATCATAAGTACCGTTCTGTACAGGCAGGATCATGCCTGATGGTGCTTTCAGCTCATGCAGCGCGGGCGCATCCAGGTAGGCTTCATCACCGCTCACCTGGCGCTTGTAGCGCTGGTCGCTGGAACATGCAGCCAGCAGCATAATCAGGGAAACACCCACGACTTTTGCTACGGCTGTTTTCTGCAATCGGGTCATCTGGAAACTATTCTTGTCAAATAAAGAGGCCATCAAATCTTCCTAAGAGTTACAGCAAACCGGCGCTTTTTAATGCTTCTTCCACGACCGGACGGGCAGCATCTGTTAACGGCGTCATAGGCAGACGCATCGTATCGGTTGCCATCAAACCCAGTGCCTTACAGGCCCATTTCACCGGGATTGGGTTTGCTTCTACAAACAAATTCTGATGCAAAGGCATCAGGCGCTGATTCAGGCGACGCGCCTCGGCAAAATTGCCAAGAGCAGCCAGCTCACAAAGTTGTGCCATTTCACGGGCAGCGACGTTAGCAGTAACGGAAATAACGCCCTTGCCACCCAGCTGCATAAAGTCCAGACCACTGGCGTCATCGCCGCTCAGCAGAATGAAATCTTCATCATCAACCAGCACTTGGATCTGACTAACACGACTTAAGTTCCCTGTTGCCTCTTTAACAGCAACAATATTCTTCAATTTTGCTAAACGCGCGATGGTCGGCGGCAGCATATCGCAGCCGGTACGTGAAGGCACGTTGTAGAGAATTTGCGGCAGGGAGGTGTTTTCAGCGATAGCTTTGAAGTGCTGATACAGGCCTTCCTGAGTCGGACGGTTGTAATAAGGGGTGACTGTCAGACAGCCAACAACGCCACTTTTTTCAAAACGTTGCGTCAGAGAAATCGCTTCAGCGGTGGCATTTGCACCTGTGCCTGCGATCACCGGAATGCGGCCATCGGCCAGTTCCAGTGTTTGTAAGACCACATCACCATGCTCTTCGTGGCTCAGCGTTGCTGACTCGCCGGTTGTGCCAACGGAAACGATCGCCGCAGTACCACTGGACACATGATAATCAATCAGTTTTTTCAGACTTGCGCGATCGACGGCACCTTTGGTGTCCATCGGCGTAACCAGTGCAACAATACTTCCCGTAAACATTGACCTTCCCCTCCACAAACAGGTCACTCATGGTACTTTTGACACCACTGCAAAAGCAAGCAATCAACGAGCGGTAACCGCTTGTCCGGCGGTTTTTTTTATGTTTACCTTGGGAATACTCCAAAGCACGACAGGAAGACCCATTTTGCCGCAGCCACAACAACATTATCTGGTCATCACCGCGTTGGGTGCCGATCGCCCTGGTATCGTCAACACTATTACCCGTCAGGTGAGCAGCTGCGGCTGTAATATCGAAGACAGCCGGCTGGCAATGCTGGGCGATGAGTTTACGTTCATCATGCTGCTTTCAGGCAGTTGGAACGCCATCACCCTGATTGAATCCACCCTGCCGCAAAAAGGCGCGGAGCTTGAGTTGCTGATTGTGATGAAACGCACCAGCGCCCATGAACGCCCGCCGATGCCTGCCACCGTGTGGGTGAAAGTGGAAGTCAAAGACTCGCCGCATCTGATTGAGCGTTTTACCGATTTATTCGATACGCATCAGATGAATATCGCCGAACTTGCGTCAAAAACCCGTCCGGCGGACGCCACGTTGCCCGCGCAGCTTTCTATTCAGATCACGGCGCACAGCGCGGCAAATACCGATCCGGCAATTATTGAGCAGGCGTTTCATCAGCTATGTACAGAACTGAAAGCGCAAGGCAGTATTAACGTCGTTAGTTATTCTGAGAATGAAAATAAACTGCAGTAACAGCTGAAAGATACGGAGAAAGACAATGAGCCCACTGAAAGCCGGTGACCCTGCGCCGCAATTTAGTTTACCCGATCAAGATGGTGAACAAATTAATCTGGCCGACTTCCAGGGACAGCGTGTCCTGGTCTATTTTTATCCAAAAGCCATGACCCCGGGTTGTACGGTACAGGCCTGCGGACTGCGCGATAACATGGATCAGTTGAAAAGTGCAGGCGTCGAAGTGCTGGGGATCAGCACCGATAAGCCAGAAAAACTGTCGCGTTTTGCTGAAAAAGAGTTGCTGAACTTCACGTTGCTTTCCGATGAAGATCATCAGGTCTGCGAGCAGTTTGGCGTCTGGGGTGAAAAATCCTTTATGGGTAAAACCTATGACGGCATCCATCGCATCAGCTTCCTGCTCGACGGCAATGGCAAGGTCGAGAAAGTGTTCGACGACTTTAAAACCACTAACCACCATGACATCGTGATGGCCTATCTGAACGAGAAGTCTGCCTGATCTCTCACGCCTGACAAACGTTCATAAAAAAAAGCGCAGACGCGCTTTTTTTATTGGGTACGGTAGCAGAAAGAATCAGACCGTTTCGTTCAGTGATTCATCCGGCCAGACGTGAACCACGGCTTTGACCAGCGTCGCCAGCGGTATCGCAAAGAATACGCCCCAGAATCCCCACAACCCGCCAAACACGACAACCGCCAGAATAATGACCAGTGGATGCAGGTTTACCGCCTCTGAAAACAGCAGCGGCACAATCACGTTACCATCCAGTCCCTGAACGACCAGATACGCGACAATCAGCGTCCAGAAATCCGCGCCGAGTCCCCACTGGAACATCGCCACAATTACCACCGGAATGGTCACCAGCATCGCGCCGATATACGGGATAAGCACTGATACGCCCACCAGCACCGCCATCAGCAACGAGTAACGCATGTCCATCACCACAAATACCAGATAAGTGGCGACACCGACGATGATCATCTCCAGCACTTTACCGCGGATATAATTAGTAATTTGCTGATTCATCTCCACCCAAACCTGTCCGGCCAGCCCGCGATCGCGTGGCAGCACGCGACGCACGGCATTGAGCATCTGCTCTTTATCTTTGAGGAGGAAGAACACCATCATCGGCACCAGAATCAGGTAAATCGCCAGCGTCAGTAAGCCTACCAGCGACGCCAGTGAATATTTCACCACAGACTCGCCGAGCCCCGATAACTTGCTGCGCATGTTTTCGGCCATCATATCGATGATACCGGCATCGACCAGCGCCGGATAACGCTTGGGTAACGTGGCTGCAAAATCGTAAAAACGGTTAAGCATACTGGGCAAATCTGTCATCAGATTCACACCCTGTTGCCAGGTAACCGGCGCAATAACGAACATGCCGAGCAGTAAAATACCGGCAAAAATAATCAGCACAACGCTGACGGAAAGCGTGCGGGAAAGCCCGACATGTTGCAGACGAACAGTTGGCCATTCCAGTAAATACGCCAGAACAATCGCCACCAGAAGCGGAGCAAGAATGCCATTAAGAAAATAAAGAATACAAAAGCCCGCGACCAGGATGGCCAGCAGCGCAATGGCCTGGGGATCGGTAAAGCGACGGCGATACCACTGTAACAACATGTCCAACATCAGAGAACGCTCCTGTAGTTTCCTGTTCTGGCGGGTGTGCGCTGTATGTTCCCTGCGCGCTCAGACACAAGTAACTATCTAAAAAATTCGTTGTCATACCACTGTAGCTGCACAGTGTTTTAAACTCTCACGAGGATAGCTACTATAGAGACAGGCGCAAAGAAAAGCGTCAGAAAATAATGGTCTGACTCACTGATCATGGAAGAAAGGCTCGCAAAGCTCATCGGTATCGCGGTTCACTTATTGGGAAGCAAATGTTTATGGTCATGCGGTTGAAAAAAACGGTGATTGCCCTGTGTCTGGGCAGCCTGCTCACAGGCTCTATTCTGCCCGCAGGTGCGGATGACAGTTCATTCTGGTCAACGCCGGTGAGTTCTGCCAAAACCAGTTCACCCCTGGCTCCGCCGGTAAGCGATCAGTTACCCGATATCGGTACCACCGCCGGCGGCACGCTGAGCATCAATCAGGAACTGCAGATGGGCGATTTTTACGTCCGTCAGATGCGCGCCAGCACGCCGCTGATTAACGATCCGCTGCTTAATCAGTACGTCAATGAACTTGGCCAGCGGCTGGTAGCACACGCTTATTCCGTCCGTACTCCTTTTCATTTTTTTATCGTCAATAACGATGAACTGAACGCCTTTGCTTTCTTTGGCGGCAACGTGGTGATCCACTCTTCCCTGTTCCGTTATACCGATAATGAGAGCCAGCTGGCTTCCGTTATGGCGCACGAAATTTCCCACGTGACCCAGCGCCATCTGGCGCGCGCGATGGAAGATCAACAGCGCAATGCCCCGCTGACCTGGGTGGGCGCACTAGGCTCTATCCTGCTGGCGATGGCCAGCCCGCAAATGGGCATGGCAGCGCTGACCGGTACGCTGGCAGGCACGCAGCAAGGCATGATCAGCTTCACGCAAGGCAATGAGCAGGAAGCGGACCGTATCGGCATTCAGGTTTTGCAGCGTGCCGGATTTGATCCGCAGGCCATGCCCGCCTTCCTGCAAAAACTGGCCGATCAGGCCAGCTATTCGACCCGCCCGCCGGAAATGCTGCTGACGCACCCGTTACCCGACAGCCGTCTGGCCGATATCCGCAACCGCGCCAACCAGATGCCGCACCCGATTGTGCAATCTTCACAAGATTACACCATGGCGAAAGTGCGCATATTGGGGATGTACGGTTCCGACAGTTTCCCGCTGAGCGATGACTATTTACTGAAGCTGAGCAACGGCAATATCCGTGAGCAACTGGCGGCAAAATACGGCCATGCGCTGCAATTCTACAAAGCTAAGAAATACGATCAGGCACGGGCGATCCTCGAGCCGCTGCTGGCACAAAATCCGGGCAACGAATGGCTGCTGGATTTAGCGACCGATACCGATATCGAGAGCAAACGTGCACCGCAGGCTATTGCGCGTCTGGAACAGGCGGGTGCGGCGACCAGTTCAAATCCGGTACTTCAGCTCAATCTGGCCAACGCTTACCTTGAAGGGGCGAAACCGGCCAATGCCATGAAGATCCTCAACCGCTATACTTTCAATTACCCGGGTGATCCGAATGGCTGGGATCTGTTATCTCAGGCCGCTGCGGCTCAGGGTTTGCGTGCGCAGGAACTGGCCGCCAGAGCGGAAAGCATGGCGTTAATCGGCCGTCTGGATCAGGCGATTGAAATGCTGAGCAACGCCAGCGCATTACAAAAATTAGGCAGTCTGGAACAGGCCCGTTACGACGCACGCATCGACCAGCTTCGTCAGTTGCAGGGACGATTCCGTCAGTATCAGAAAGGCTGATTTCAGCGCCAGAATGGAGAAATGTTAATGCCACATGATGTCGAGATTTACCACAATCCGGCGTGTTCAAAAAGCCGTGAGACCCTGAAATTACTGGAAGCAGAAGGCATTGAGCCGCAGGTGATTTTGTATCTGGAAACTCAGCCGTCGGTGGATAAGCTGAAAGAACTGCTGGGGCTGCTGGGCTTTAGCTCAGCGCGGGAACTGATGCGCAAAGGCGAGCAGATTTATAAGGATCTGAATCTTAAAGACAAAGACCTGAGCGAGGAACAACTGTTACAGGCAATGGCGGATCATCCGCGGCTGATTGAACGTCCGATTGTGGTTGCCAACGGCAAAGCGCGTTTAGGTCGTCCGCCGGAACAGGTGAAAGAGATTTTATAACCCCCGCCAGTACATTCGGGTTCGGTTTACGAACCCGGCTGTCCTTTCCCATTAAAGCCTTCCGCTTACAGCCCGAGAATTTCTTTCACGAACGGGATCGTCAGTTTGCGTTGCGCGGTGATAGATGCGCGATCGAGCTGATCGAGCGTCATAAACAGCGTACGCATTTCCCTGTCCAGCCGTTTTAACAGGAAACGGCCCACGTCTTCCGGCAGTTCAAAGCCGCGCAGTTTGGCGCGTAACTGCAATGCCTGAAGTTTTTCTTCGTCGGAAAGTGGCTGAAGTTTGTAGATTTGCCCCCAGTCGAGACGGGAAGCCAGATCCGGCAGGCTGAGATTCAGCTGACGCGGAGGACGATCGCCGGTAATAAACAGACGCGTGCGACCGGTTTCAAGAATGCGGTTATAAAGATGGAAAACAGCGGCTTCCCATTCATCATCACCGGCAATGCCTTCGATATTATCGATACACACCAGCGCCAGATGCTCCATGCCATCCAGCACTTCCGGCACGAAATAAGCCCGCTTGTCTAAAGGCACATACCCTACCGCTTCGCCGCGCTGCGATAATTCTGCGCAAGCTGCGTGTAACAGATGGCTGCGGCCGCCGCCTTCGCGTGACCAGAAATAAATATAAGTGCCGTGTTCCTGATGCAATGCGCTCTGAATGGCAGATAGCAGAGAAGGGTTTTCCCCCGGATAAAAACTGGCAAAGGTTTCATCATCGGGTAGATAAAGTGGCAGGGAAAGCTGTGCCGGCGTATTCAGAAGCACCTCAACCGAAGCGGCATAAAGACCGCAGATGTTGTCACGTCAATAAAAGGAACTGCCGAATTCTAGCAAGGATCCGTCGTGAAATGAACTGTACCCGGTGCAACCGCTTGCGATCCGAGCACCTGACCGGCAAGCAGCTGCCTGACGGTCAGGAATGATCACGGTCAGACTGGCGGGTTTTCCCGCTCATCTTCCACGTCAATGATCTGTTCTTCGCCGCGGAAAATCTCAATCACTTTGAACAACAGGCTCAGGAAGATACCGACGATCGTCGCCAGCGCCATGCCTTTCAGCTCAGCCGCACCGATGTGGATCTTCGCTCCGCTGACGCCGATGATCAGGATCACCGCAGTCAGGATCAGGTTCTGCGCTTTATTGTAATCAACTTTCGATTCAATCAGCACGCGGATCCCTGAAGCGCCAATCACGCCGTAAAGCAGCAGCGAAACCCCGCCCATCACCGGTACCGGCACCGCCTGAATGGCCGCCGCCAGTTTCCCGATACAGGAAAGCAGAATAGCCAGGATTGCCGCGCCGCCGATGACCCAGGTGCTGTAAACCTTGGTGATCGCCATCACGCCGATGTTTTCACCGTAGGTGGTGTTTGGCGTAGAACCGAAGAAACCGGACAGTACGGTCGACAGGCCGTTCGCCAGCATCGAACGGTGCAAACCCGGATCCCGCAGCAAATCTTTCTTCACAATGTTCGCCGTCACGACCAGATGCCCGACGTGCTCAGCAATCACCACCAGCGCCGCAGGCAGGATGGTGAGGATAGCCACCCATTCAAAACGCGGCGTATAGAAAGTTGGCAGCGCGAACCAGTGTGCGTTTTCAATAGCAGAAACATCCACTACGCCCATGAAGAACGAGAGTGCATAACCGACCAGCACGCCAATCAGGATCGGGATAATCGCCAGGAAACCGCGGAACAGTACGGAACCCAGAATCGTCACCGACAGCGTCACCAGTGAAATGGTGATGGTGGTAGAGTCTACCGCTGCGCCATCGGCAGGCAGCAGTCCGGCCATATTCGCTGCGACACCGGCCAGTTCAAGCCCGATGACGGCTACGATTGCCCCCATCGCCGCGGGCGGGAACATCACGTTGATCCAGCCAATACCGGCTTTCTTAACAATCAGCGCCACCAGACAAAACAGTAACCCGCAGGCAATAAATCCGCCCAGCGCCACTTCATACCCCATCGGCAACAGCAACAGCACCGGTGAAATAAACGCGAAACTCGAGCCGAGATACGCCGGTATCTTCCCTTTACAGACAAATAAATACAGCAAAGTCCCTATGCCATTGAACAGCAGCACCGTTGCCGGGTTTATCTTAAACAGAATGGGAACCAGAACGGTGGCACCAAACATGGCAAACAGATGCTGGAAACTCAGGGGAATTGTCTGCAGCAATGGCGGACGTTCGCTTACCCCGATGACACGACGGGTCATGAATGTGATCCTCTCAATGGTGTGATGTTGTGTTGTGTATGACGAGCAAAAAAAAGCCGACTGCTTAGTCGGCTTATTGCTAATTGCTTACTTCGTACCAAATATCTTGTCGCCCGCATCGCCGAGCCCCGGGATGATGTAGCCTTTCTCGTTGAGTCCCTGATCCACCGAGGCGGTGTAGAGTTCAACGTCCGGGTGCGCGGCTTCGAGAGCGGCGATCCCTTCCGGAGCAGCAACCAGCACCAGCACTTTAATGCTCTGGCAGCCCGCTTTTTTCAGTAGGTCGATGGTGGCAATCATAGAACCACCGGTGGCCAGCATCGGGTCAACGACCAGCGCCAGACGTTCTTCGATGTTAGAAACCAGCTTCTGGAAATACGGCACAGGTTTCAGGGTTTCTTCATCACGATACACGCCGACGACGCTGATACGCGCACTCGGAACGTGCTCCAGTACGCCTTCCATCATGCCCAGACCGGCACGCAGGATTGGCACGACAGTAATTTTCTTGCCTTTGATCTGATCGATTTCCACCGGGCCATTCCAGCCTTCGATGGTGACTTTTTCAGTTTCTAAATCGGCAGTCGCTTCATACGTCAGCAGACTTCCCACCTCAGAAGCCAGTTCGCGAAAACGTTTCGTGCTGATGTCGTTTTCACGCATCAGGCCCAGCTTGTGTTTCACCAGCGGGTGTTTCACCTCGACGATCTTCATTATTTATTCTCCTAAGGTGGTTGAGCTGCAAAAAAAAATCGCGAGATTATAACGCCATTTTTTTTGAACGCCATACCAATTAGCCTGATCCAAATCAACTTATCCTTCTTCATTGAAGCCGCAGTTGCGTTAGCGGCTCTCTCTCACCCGAATCACTGACTCAAGTCAGCTCGTCGGGATTCGCTCGTTTGCTGCCTTGCTGCAACGCCAATGACTTCGGCTAAGTGTTGTATCTTTAAGTATAGATAGTGACTCTGAATAAGGCGCTCGCAAACGTTTGCTTCCACTGTTAGAATTGCCCCGCTTTATTCTTCAACCACCAACCCAAACCGCCGTGGGGACTTCGCAGTGACCGACAAAACCTCTCTCAGCTATAAAGACGCAGGCGTAGATATCGATGCCGGTAACGCATTGGTAGATCGCATTAAAGGTGTAGTAAAACAGACTCGTCGCCCGGAAGTTATGGGTGGATTAGGGGGTTTTGGTGCTCTCTGCGCGCTGCCGCAAAAATATCGTGAACCCGTGCTGGTTTCGGGTACCGACGGCGTTGGCACCAAGCTGCGTCTGGCGATGGATTTACAACGCCACGATACTATCGGTATCGACCTGGTCGCGATGTGCGTCAACGATTTGATCGTTCAGGGCGCTGAACCTCTGTTCTTCCTCGACTATTACGCCACCGGTAAACTGGACGTCGATATCGCCGCCAGTGTGATCACCGGTATTGCAGAAGGCTGTAAACAGTCTGGCTGTGCGTTAGTCGGCGGCGAAACCGCTGAAATGCCGGGCATGTACCACGGCGAAGATTACGACGTCGCCGGATTCTGTGTTGGCGTAGTGGAAAAATCAGAAATTATCGACGGCAGCAAAGTAGCTGATGGCGATGTGCTGATCGGCCTCGCCGCCAGTGGCCCGCACTCCAACGGTTACTCCCTGGTGCGCAAAATTCTGGAAGTCAGCAACACTGACCCGGAAACCACCACACTGGCAGGCAAATCCCTGGCTGATCACCTGCTCGCACCAACCAAAATTTACGTGAAGTCGATCCTCAATCTGATCGAAAACGTGGACGTTCACGGTATCGTTCACCTGACCGGTGGCGGCTTCTGGGAAAATATTCCGCGCGTACTGCCGGAAAACACTCAGGTCATCATCGAAGAAGCCAGCTGGGAATGGCCGGACGTCTTCACCTGGTTGCAGACTACCGGTAACGTCAGCCGTCACGAAATGTACCGCACCTTTAACTGTGGCGTGGGCATGGTGGTCGCACTTCCGGCAGAACTTGCCGACCAGGCCATTGCGTTACTGAATGACAAGGGTGAAAAAGCGTGGAAAATTGGCTATGTTAAGGCCTCTGACTCCGCTGAGCGCGTCGTTATTGAGTAATCAGTCAGGTCACTCTATTCACTGAAGACGACAGGTAGGGATATGAAAAGGATTGTGGTTCTGGTATCGGGCGAGGGAAGCAACTTACAGGCCCTGATCGATGCCTGCCAGCAGGGACGAATCAACGCAGAAATCAGTGCAGTCTTCAGTAATAAAATCGCTGCATACGGGCTTGAAAGAGCCCGTTTAGCCGATATTCCGGCGCATGCGCTGGATGTAAAAGCTTACGAAGATCGCATCGCCTTTGACGTTGCACTGGCTGACGCTATTGAAACTTTCAAGCCCTCTCTGGTGGTACTCGCTGGTTACATGCGGATCCTGAGCGCCGAATTCGTTCAGCGCTTTGCGGGGCGCATGATTAACATCCACCCTTCCCTGCTGCCGAAATATCCGGGTTTACATACTCACCGTCAGGCGATTGAAAATCAGGATGCTGAACACGGCACGTCCGTACATTTCGTGACGGAAGAACTCGATGGCGGCCCGGTGATTTTACAGGCCAAAGTGCCTGTTTTTGCTGAGGATACGGAAGAAGAGCTGGTTGCCCGCGTGCAAACGCAGGAACACAGCATTTATCCGCTGGTGGTCAGCTGGTTTGTTGACGGACGTTTATCACTGCAAAACGGTCAGGCGTTTCTGGATAACAAACCGCTTTCTGAACGCGGATACGCAGAAGATTAATCTGTACTTGCCTCACGATTTCACTATAAACCGGCCACGTGCCGGTTTTTTATTTTCCATCATTTGACATTTGTTTACATTTCACCCGATATAATGCACATCCCGGCGCACGTTTAAACGTCGTTTGTGCGCCGACCTTCATCTGAAACACAGTTGTTTCAGACCTCATATTTACGAAGGTTACCCTCATAAAACGGCTTTTATAGTTGAGGAACACCCCATGTTTAGCCATAACAGCGTCAGATTACGTCCACTGGAAAAGGACGACCTGTCGTTTGTTCACCGTCTTGATAATAACGCCAGCATCATGCGTTACTGGTTTGAAGAACCTTACGAGGCTTTCGTCGAACTGACCGACTTGTATCACAAACACATCCATGACCAGAGCGAACGCCGCTTTATTATAGAATTCGAAAGCGGACCGGTCGGCTTAGTGGAGCTGGTGGAAATTAATCATATTCACCGCCGCGCGGAATTTCAGATAATCATTGACCCGCAACATCAGGGCAAAGGCTTTGCCGGTGATGCCGTGCGTCTGGCGATGGATTATGCCTTCTCAGTTCTGAACCTCTACAAACTGTATTTAATCGTCGATAAAGAAAATAAAAAGGCGATCCACATTTACAGCAAATTAGGGTTTGAGATCGAAGGTGAACTGAAACAGGAATTCTTTGTGAACGGCGAATACCGCAGTGCCATCCGCATGTGTATTTTCCAGCCGCAATTCCTGGCGAAGTACAAAACCAAACCGGTTCAGGTCAAAACTGAATCACTGATTGGCGCCAGCGCGGTGTAGTTTAGTGCTGTACAGTTTAGCGCGTTAAAAATCAGGCCATAAATTACCGGTGAGGGGAAAAGAACTCCTTCACCGGTAAGACTTTTCCCGCCTTTTTCTCTCATTTGTTCCCCTGATATAAACTCTCCTGAAATCATCCCCAGTTATGTTGGACTTTCCTGTCAATCTTTCGCAATATTGATAGCAGACACTAGGCCCCTCTCACTGACAGCTTCCTGTTACGCTGACCTGAAAAAACGGCCCGTAACACGAGGAATAAGCTGAGCTAAATTGCGGTGTTTTCGGGCAAATTTGCCTGTATGGGCCAGGTTGCAAGCTAAATGAACGGAGTGAAAATGGGTCAGGAAAAGCTTTATATCGAGAAAGAACTAAGCTGGCTGTCCTTCAATGAGCGCGTGTTGCAGGAAGCGGCAGACAAAAGCAATCCCCTGATCGAACGGATGCGTTTTTTAGGGATCTACTCCAATAACCTGGATGAGTTCTATAAAGTCCGTTTTGCCGATTTAAAGCGACGGATCCTCATCAGTGAAGAACAAGGCTTTCTGGGTGCCTCCCGTCATTTACTGAAAAAAATTCAGGCGAAAGTTCTGCGTATTGATCAGGAATTTGACAGCCTTTACAACGATTTGCTGCTGGAAATGGCGCGTAATCAGATCTTCCTGATTAACGAACGGCAGGTTTCTGAGAATCAGCAAGCCTGGTTGCGTCAGTATTTCAAACATCATCTGCGCCAGCACATCACGCCCATTCTGATTAATCACGACACCAATCTGGTGCAGTTCCTTAAAGACGATTACACCTATCTGGCGGTCGAAATTATCCGTGGCGAAGAAATTCACTACGCGCTGCTGGAAATTCCTTCAGATAAAGTGCCGCGCTTCGTCAATCTGCCGCCGGAAGCTCCGCGCCGCCGCAAGCCGATGATCCTGCTTGATAACATTCTGCGTTATTGCCTGGACGATATTTTCAAAGGCTTCTTTGATTACGACGCGCTGAATGCCTATTCGATGAAAATGACCCGTGACGCCGAATACGATCTGGTCACGGAAATGGAATCAAGCCTGCTGGAACTGATGTCATCGAGCCTGAAACAGCGTCTGACCGCCGAGCCGGTGCGTTTTGTTTATCAGCGCGATATGCCCGATGAAATGGTGGAATTGCTGCGCGGCAAGCTGGGTATCTCGAACTATGATTCTGTGATCGCCGGTGGCCGTTACCATAACTTTAAAGATTTCATCAGTTTCCCGAATGTCGGTAAAGCCAATCTGGTCAACCGCCCGCTGCCACGTCTGCGCCATTTATGGTTCGATAAATTCCGCAATGGCTTTGCGGCGATCCGCGAACAGGATGTGCTGCTGTATTATCCGTATCATACGTTTGAACACGTGCTGGAACTGCTGCGCCAGGCGTCGTTCGATCCCAACGTTTTATCCATAAAAATCAATATATACCGCGTTGCGAAAGATTCACGCATCATCGAATCGATGATCCACGCGGCGCACAACGGCAAGAAAGTGACCGTCGTCGTCGAACTTCAGGCGCGCTTTGATGAAGAAGCCAACATTCACTGGGCGAAACGTCTGACAGAAGCCGGTGTACACGTTATTTTCTCTGCGCCGGGCCTGAAAATTCACGCAAAACTCTTTCTTATTTCCCGCCGCGAAGGCGATGAAATTGTCCGCTATGCTCATATTGGGACCGGTAACTTTAACGAGAAAACCGCCCGCCTTTATACCGACTATTCGCTGCTCACGGCGGATGCGCGCATCACCAACGAAGTCCGCCGGGTGTTTAACTTTATTGAGAACCCGTACCGGCCGGTCTCTTTCGAGCATCTGATGGTGTCACCGCAAAACTCGCGCGACATGCTGTATCGCCTGATCGACAAAGAAATTGCCAATGTACAGGCTGGCGGCACAGGCGGAATTACGCTGAAAATCAATAATCTGGTGGATAAAGGACTGATCGACCGCCTGTACGTCGCGTCTAACGTCGGGGTGAAAATCCGTCTGCTGATCCGCGGTATGTGTTCGCTGGTCCCGAATTTACCGGGCTTTAGCGAAAACATTCAGGTCACCAGTATTATTGACCGCTATCTTGAGCACGACCGTGTTTATGTCTTTGAAAATGGTGGCGATACCAAAGTATTCCTGTCTTCTGCTGACTGGATGACCCGTAATATCGATTACCGAATTGAGGTTGCTGTCGCCCTGCTCGATCCACGCCTTAAACAACGCGTTCTGGATATTCTAGAACTGCTGTTTAGTGACACGGTAAAAGCCAGAGTGATTGATAAAGAACTGAGCAACCGGTATGTTCCACGCGGAAATCGTCGCAAAGTGCGTGCGCAGCTGGCGATTTACGAATATCTGAAAGATCTGGAACAACAAAGTCAGCAAGCCTGAATCTCTGGAGCGCTACACAACTATGCCCCTTAAAAACAGCCCAATGAACGCCAAGCCACAGGAAATTGCGGCTATCGATCTCGGATCGAACAGTTTCCATATGGTCATCGCGCGCGTGGTTAACGGCGCGATGCAGGTCTTAGGTCGCCTGAAACAACGCGTTCATCTGGCCGATGGTCTCGACAATAAAAGTGTGCTCAGTGAAGAAGCCATGCAACGTGGGCTGGATTGCCTGGCTTTATTTGCAGAACGTCTGCAAGGTTTTCCGGACAGCAACGTCACCATCGTCGGCACGCATACCCTGCGTCAGGCGGTGAACGCCGAGGAGTTCCTCAGGCGTGCCAAAGAAGTGATCCCCTACCCGATTGAAATTATTTCCGGGCAGGAAGAAGCCCGTCTGATTTTTATGGGTGTTGAACACACGCAACCGGAAAAAGGTCGCAAGCTGGTCATCGACATCGGTGGCGGTTCTACGGAACTGGTCATCGGCGAAGATTTCGAACCTTTGCTGGCAGAAAGCCGACGTATGGGCTGTGTCAGTTTTGCGCAGATGTTTTTCCCGGAAGGCGAAATCAGTCGCAGCAACTTCAAACGTGCGCAACTCGCTGCCGCGCAGAAGCTGGAAACACTGGCCTGGCAGTACCGTCTGCAAGGTTGGCAGTATGCGCTGGGCGCGTCCGGCAGTATCAAAGCGGCTTACGAAGTGCTGGTCGCAATGGGGGAGAAAGACGGACTGATCACCCCTGAGCGTCTGGAAATGCTGACCGAAGCGGTGCTGAATTTCAAAAAATTCAGTGATCTGGATTTACCGGGCTTATCGGAAGACCGTCAGTCAGTGTTTGTGCCAGGACTGGCGATTTTGCGTGGCGTATTTGATGCGCTGGCTGTCAAAGAGCTGCGTCTTTCAGACGGCGCGCTGCGTGAAGGTGTGCTGTATGAGATGGAAGGTCGTTTCCGTCACCAGGACATCCGCACGCGTACCGCGAAAAGTCTGGCCGACCATTACAATATCGACCGGGAACAGGCGCGCCGCGTGCTGGAAACCACCGAGCAGCTTTACAGCCAGTGGTTAGCACAAAATACTAAACTGGTGCAGCCACAGCTGGAATCACTGCTGAAATTCAGCGCCATGCTGCATGAAGTGGGTCTGAGCATTAACCACTCCGGAATGCATCGCCACTCTTCTTATATCCTGCAAAACACCAATTTGCCGGGCTTTAATCAGGAACAGCAAACGCTGCTGGCGACGCTGGTGCGTTTCCATCGTAAAGCCATCAAGCTGGAAGAATTGCCACGCCTGAATCTGTTTAAGAAGAAACACTACATTCCTCTTATTCAGCTGCTGCGTCTTGGCGCATTACTCAATAACCAGCGCCAGTCCACGACCACACCGGAATCCCTGCGGTTATCTACCGATGATAATCACTGGACGCTGCGTTTCCCGGCCGGATATCTGGCGCAGAACAACCTGGTTCAGCTGGATTTTGAAAAAGAACAAAGCTACTGGGATGACGTCACGGGCTGGAAACTGATGCTCGAAGAAGAAGACGGCGCAGCGGAAGACTAATTCGTTTGTCGCTATAAAAAAGCCCTCCGGCACAATGTGCTCAGAGGGCTTTTTATTTTCTATGCCCCAATCACCCGCGAAATCAGGTCGCAGGGAAATCGAGCAATGTGGCTAGTGGCTCCGGTTTACCCACCAGATATCCCTGCATGTAATCGACGCCCAGCGCATGGAGCGCAGCTTTCTGTTCTTCCGTCTCCACATACTCCGCCACAATAGACAGGTGCTTCATACGTGCGACCTGGCAGATAGATTGCACAATGTAGGCATCCAGTGAATCTGTGAGCATATTGCGCACAAAACTGCCGTCAATTTTCAGGATGTCGGCCTGAATAGCTTTCAGACGTCCGTAACTGGCGTAACCGGTGCCGAAATCGTCTATTGCAATCCGGCAGCCATAAGCACGCAGTTCCCGCATCGCGAAGTCGGCATATTTCATATTCTGCAAAAGATGCGATTCGGTGACTTCCAGAACGATCTGGAACGGCTCAATTTCATATTCCAGCATCAGCGATTTAAAATCGCGGGTAAACGTCGGACGACATAACGTCGATGGCGTGAAATTAACGGCAAAACGCAGGCTCGGCAGACGTACACGGTTCTGATTAATAAACATCAGCGCATGCCGGAGTACCCACATATCCATCTGATAAGACAGCCCGAATTCGTGAACCACCGGCAGGAATTTATCCGGCGTGATCAGGGTATCCTGCGAACCATCAAACATGCGCAGCAGGATTTCGTAATAGCTGTCGCCGCGAACACCCAGTATCGGCTGAGCCATCAGCACAAAGCGGTCGTCATCTAACGCACGCTGAATTTTGTGCAGCATGTCGACTTTGTCTCTGATCTCCAGCTGAACCTGACTGTGGTCGCTTTTGTTCGACTCAGGCTGACCGGTGGTCAGTGAAACTTCCGCAATACCACTGAGTTCACCCAGTAAAATAGGCAGATGCTCGACTGGCGAATATACCGTGCAGTACGACAAACCAATGTTGGGATGCAACGGCAACCCGTTCCAGAGCAGGCGGAAATCCTCGAGATAATCATGCAGCCCCTGCAATTTCATATCTGCATCTTCACAATTCAGGCGCAGAACCAGATCATAGCCGGGTAAGTGATACACACGCTCGCCGGACTGAAGGAAAGGTTTGAGCCCGACCGCCAGTTGCTGTTTGAACTGGATCCGCAGCTGCATCCCGTAGTTACGGCTGAGAACGTCCATATCCGACACGCGGATGAAGCAAAGCATGGAACGCGGATGGCGGGCTAAATCGCGGTTAAAGGCACGCAGATTAGGCAAACCAAACACCGGATCCAGCAGGGCGGCTGATTTGAATTTTTTCATCAGCAGTCGCTGGCGCGAAGAAAGCGCCGACATCAGCAACAGCGTAATGGTGTAAACCAGCATCAGCGCAGAAACAAAGACCAGATTATGAACAAAGCCGGTTTCTGAGATAAACCCCTGATAATTGTAGAATAATACAGTGAGCGTAATACTCCATACGATACTGATGAAGTAATAGCCATAGCGTAACGCCCCGAACAGCATCACAGGGAAAAGCAGCGTCAGAGTGTAATCACTCAGCAAAATTTTTGTGAACGGCTCGCTTATACTGGGCACGCTGAGCAGCGTGACCATGGTGGCCATGACCAGAAACCAGACCACCATTTCGGTGGTTTTCACGCCCGGCGCCCGCTGCTTACGCAACATCATCCGCAACACGCGCCAGTAGCGGGGCTGACGAATCATGCGGATCACCAGGTAAATGACGTGCGAATTGAGCAAAATGCCGATGATCATCGCCTGCAAATTGATGAGTGTCCGCAACGTCACAAAATCAGCCGTGACCAGCCCCAGATAACCCGGCAGCAACCCGCTTTCCACCACAATCTGCAATACAGTCATGAAGAAGACAGTGAGGAACACCAGCAACCAGCCGACACGCATCCACGCCAGATTCATCAGACCTAATGGCGCTGACCAGCGATTTCCGGCCTGCCAGCGGTATCCGAGCCAGGCCAGAAAAAGCGAGGTGAAATAAATAACCGTCAGCAACGTCGCCATTTCTGCGCCGACCCTGAAATAATAACGCAGGAACAACGTCAGGACGATCCCGGGTAATGCAGCCCAGTCAAATACCATCAGCAGCGCAACACACGTCGCCAACGGCATATAAATCAGATAGGTACGACCTTCAGGCAAAAATATGATCGGAGAAAGCCATGAGGTAACGGGGATCAAGACCAGCGCGCAAATGACGGGAAGTCCCCACCATTTATGGCGAATCTCATGCCAGGAAAAAATTTTACGCATTCAGTCCATCTAAGTTTTGCGCATGAACTTCATGCCGCGGTGAGTGATTCATCGTGTAACGGACGCCAGACAAGCTGGCTGACAACCGCAGTTGCAGACGTCGTCTAAAATTATCGTAGTAAAAACGTCACTTCACACAAAATAACTGAAGAAAAAAGAATACAGCGGAGGTCAGAGTACAACGCTTCAAAATAAGACTGAATTCTAATGTCACTTATCTTAAATCCCTTGATGCAGATCATTAAACACAATCTTTGTGTTTTAACGTAAAAATCATCTTAAACAAATTCATCGCGTGACTAACAGAATGGTTTTTATATCCAGTGATATAGAATAATCCGAGGAAAAAGGAAAATTACTCGTTTACAAAAATGGACGTTACGGAAATTCGCTTTTATTTGATTATCTGGCTGCTCGTTTAGATGTGTTATATATTGTAAACGTTATCATTTGCAGTTCTTCATCCTTCCACCGGAGCAACGATTTACTTAAGCGATCAAATTATGTCTCGAAAAACCAACATCACAATGACGAAAATCGTTTTATCGATCAGCTTCATTATTTTGTTAGGACGTCTGGTCTATTCCGGTATCGGCGCGTATTCCCACCATCAGAACCAAAAACAACAGCAAACAGATGGGCAAACCGTCGCACCTCAGGAACCGACTTCCGACAAAACTTGTACCGGCACACTCAAGACCTGCCGCTACCATAAGGACTAAGGATCCCGAATGTCTGCCGAAAAACCAAAAAGTTACGGACAAAAACTCGCCGAGAGTCGTGGCCGGATCCTCGATCTCCTGCTTAACACCGATGATCTTGCTGACAGCATTCTCGGTGAAGAAATTGACGTTGATGATGCCACCCGCGCCAGGCTGATGGATTACACCGCGGAGCTGAGCTCGCGGGTGCAGAAACTCCATGCCGCTGACGTGGCGGATGTGCTGGAAGCGTTACCCATTCACGAACGCCTCGCGTTGTGGCGGCTGGTTGAACCCGCTGCCCGCGGTAAGGCGCTGGTCGAAGTCTCTGAAACCGTCTGGGACAGCCTCATTGAGGAAATGAGCGACAAAGACCTGCTGAAAACCATGTCTCTGCTGGACGTGGATGATCAGGTCTATCTGGCCGAATATCTGCCGCGTGACCTGACGGGCCGCGTGCTTACCTCACTGGATCCGCGTCAGCGCGATAAAGTTCGCGAGGTGATGAAATTCAATAAAGAGTGCGTCGGCAGGATCATGGACTTCGAGCTGCTGACGGTTCGCCCTGATGTTTCTCTCGGCACCGTGCAGCGCTTTCTGCGCCTGAATAAAGCCATCCCGGAAGCGTCCGATAAGCTGTTTATCACTGACCGTAAAAACACGTTATTAGGCGAACTGCCGCTGACGACGATTTTGCTGAACCCGCCGCATACGCTGGTTTCAGACGTCATGGTCACCGATCTCACCAGTTTTGAGCCAGAAGATAAAGCCGAAGACGCCGCCAGTGCGTTCGAACGTTATGATCTGATCACTGCGCCGGTGGTGGACAAAAAAGGCAAGCTGATGGGACGTCTGACGGTGGAAGAAATCGTCGATTTCGTCAATAACGACACCGACAGCAATTTACGCCGCATGGGGGGGCTGAGCCCGGAAGAGGATGTCTTTTCACCGGTCACTAAAGCGGTGCGTAATCGCTGGGCGTGGCTGGCGATCAATCTGTGTACGGCCTTCGTTGCATCGCGCGTGATAGGTTTGTTTGAACATACGATTTCACAACTGGTGGCGCTGGCTGCCCTGATGCCAATTGTTGCCGGCATCGGCGGGAATACAGGCAATCAAACCATCACCATGATTGTCCGCGGACTGGCCCTGCACCATGTCCAGCTCGGTAACCTGAAGTTCCTGATGTTCAGGGAACTGGGCGTCGCGCTGATTAACGGCCTCGTCTGGGGCGGACTGATGGGCGTGGTGACCTGGCTGCTGTACAGCGACTGGGAAATGGGCGCCGTAATGACGCTGGCGATGGTGCTGAATCTGCTGCTGGCAGCACTGATGGGTGTGGTCATTCCGCTGACCATGGTGCGTCTGGGGCGCGACCCTGCGGTCGGTTCCAGCGTGATGATAACTGCCCTGACAGATACCGGTGGATTCTTTATCTTCCTCGGCCTCGCCACCATTTTCCTGCTCTGACCCTCTTATTCCGGCCATCCGGCCGGAATATTCGTCAACTATTCCAACGTAACGTAAAATTTATATTAATAATTAGTCACGCTTTTCCGATACTGATAACGATATTGAGAGTACGTGTCATCGTTTGTGCTCATGATGACGCCTGAGTGATAAAAAAATACAAAAACGACCATCACTGCAACTGTTCTGGATCCAAACACCAGTCAGAAAAAGGTTTTCACCGTGGAAAAAAGCAAACCACCCTCGATCACAATAAGCCGGACGAACTGGACATCTCACGTACTGTTAGGCATTTCTGTCTGCCTGCTGGCGCTCGCCTGTATGAGCGTGATCCAGAAATCGTCCAGCCTTGCAGGCTTGTGGCTGCCAACGGCGCTGATGATCCCTGTTCTGTTTCGCCATCGCTACCGCGACTGGCTGCCGTTACTGTGTGCCAGCGCGTTAGGCATTGCAGCGGCACATTCCGTTCTGGGCACGCCTTTCCTGCGCTATCTGCCTTATCTGCTTAACAATCTTTTTGAAGCCGCATTTTGCGCGGCATTGTTGCGGCGATTGTTGCCGGAGCAGGATCCCCTTACCGGCCTCGGTTACTGGGTCAGATTCCTGATGGTTGCGGTCATTTTCTGTCCACTGGTCAGCTCATTAATCATGATGCTGTTTATCCTGCACATTCAATCGCCGGTGGAATTGCAAAGTCGTTTTGCCACCTGGTTCATGTCTGAAGCTGTCGCAATCCTGGCGCTTACCCCGCTCGGGCTGGTTTATCAGCGCGGTTATTTCAGGAAAAACCTGACTTCCGGGCGTTTTTTTGGATTGCTTCTGACGCTCATCATCACGCTGGCGGCAGGTTTTCTGGCGCTCAAATGGCTGCCTTATACCTTTGCCTTTATCACCATTCCGCTGTTGTGGTGCGCCATTCGTTTACCCCGCATCGAAGCGTTCATTATTTTCCTGTGCATGACGCTGATGATTGCTTTACTGCACACCAGCGGCATTGTTTCCGTGCAGCCGCATACCGTCGTACAAATTCCTCAGGGGCTGATTTTCCTGCCACTGCTGCTGATCCTGACTCCGGCAAACGCCATGGCGATGGCGATGCACGCCCTGCGGGCAGAGAAATCGCATATCACGCAAAGTGAAAATCGTTTTCGCAACGCGATGGAATACTCGGCAATCGGCATGGCGCTGGTATCCCCGCAAGGCAGGCTGCTGCAGGTCAATAAATCGCTGTGTAATCTGCTGGGGTATGAGGCGGAATATCTCACCACGCTGACCTTCCAGGAAATTACTTATCAGGAGGATTTGGGCAAGGATCTGGCGATGCTGGAGCAACTGCTTAACGATGAAATCCAGACCTACACCATGGAAAAACGCTACCTGTGCCGTAACGGAGAAGTGATTTGGGCATTACTCGCCGTGTCGCTGGTGCGCGATGAAGAACACAATCCGCTGTATTTCATTTCTCAGATTGAAGATATCAACGAGCTCAAACATACCGAAATGACCAATAAGCGTCTTTCGGAAGCGCTGCATGAAGAGAAAGAACTCATGCACATCACCCTCAATTCCATCAACGAGGCGGTGATTTCCACCGACCGGAATATGAATATCACGTTCATGAATCCGGTGGCGGAGAAAATGACCGGATGGACAGAGGAACAGGCGCAGGGCCAGCCGGTGAACCGCATTGTACTCATCAGCAAAGGGCAGGATGGTCCGCTAATCGACAATCTGCTGCACTTTGATATCAACGAAAATCTTCACTCTTCCGTTGAGCGTTCACTGGTGTTGCATGGCCATCATACCGGTCTGTTTGATGTCCAGCTGGCGGTGTCTCCGCTGCGTACGTTGAAAGATGAACCGATCGGCATCGTGCTGGTATTGCAGGACGTCAGCAGATCGCGCGAGCTGATGCGCAGGCTGAGCTACAGCGCGTCCCACGATTTACTGACCGGATTGTCGAACCGTGGCAGTTTCGAATCCAGCCTGAAAAAAGCACTGAATCTGATAGCCACTGCGCGTCAGTCGCACTGTCTGGCGTTTATCGATCTGGATCATTTCAAAGCGATTAATGACACGGCCGGGCACGCCGCCGGTGACGAACTGTTACGTCAGATCAGTACGCTGATGCAGGAACACATGCGCAACAGTGACCGCCTCGCGCGGCTGGGCGGCGATGAGTTTGCGCTGATCTTATTTGATTGTCCGGTGGAACAGGGTTTGAACACCCTCTCGAAACTGGTGAGTGAAATCAATCAGTTCGAATTTATCTGGGAAGACAAAATTTACCGCATCGGTGCCAGCGCCGGATTAACGAAGATGAATGACCCCACCGTCAGCGGCAGCGAGTACATGGCGCAGGCGGATAAGGCCTGTTATACCGCCAAAAATAACGGACGGGGACGGGTTTTCCGCTATGAGCCGCAACAGAAAACTGCCACCGTTCATACCGAAGGCAGCATTTTCCCGCCTGAAAAAACTTAACCCGCGCGGATTAAGGCATATCCGGTTGCCAGTCGTTATTGAACCATAAATGCAGCGTGGCGTAAGTGCGCCACGGTTTCCAGACTTCGGCATAGCGGGCAATTTTCCCCGGCGTCATGCCCGGAAAACGCTGTTTAATCAGATAATCACCGCCAAGAAAAACGTCCGGCGCAGACCATGCCCGCATCGCCACATAACTGGCCGTCCAGCTGCCAATTCCCGGCATCGCCAGCAGTAATCTGACACCTTCCTGCACATCGGTAATGTCATCGAGCGGCAACCGCCCTTCTTCCACCGCCTGCGCAATATTGATCAGACAGGCTGCGCGTTTGGCCTGCACGCCGATACCGCGTAAATCATCGACCGTTAATTTCGCCATCGCCGCCGGAGACGGAAACAAATGCGTCAGCGCCGCGAACGGCGTGCTCACCGGCTCGCCCCATTTTTCAGTCAGCCGGGTTGCCAGCGTCGCGGCCATTTTCACACTGACCAGTTGCCCGAGAATGGCCCTGACCGTCAGCTCAAAACGGTTCACGCAGCCCGGCAGACGTAATCCCACGGCGTTTTCAGCCAGCCGACCTAAACCCTCAGCGATAAGTAATGGCTGCGCATCGAGATCCAGTAAACGCCGCACCTGCTTTGCCACGCTATCCGTCACCGGCTCAAGCGACGGCGAAATCTCAAGTTCGACGCTGTTAATGTCCGCCAAAGGCCGCAGCCGCAACCAGCCGGTCAGCCGCACGCCGTTGTGTATGACCGCCAGCGTCCGCTGATAATAGTCGCCGTCCTGCTGCTCGATGCCCTGCAACGCACGCGCACCGAGAAACGCCGTCATCCACTGCCAGTCATACGGAGGCTGATACGTCAGAAGCATTTGGGTCACAGGATGATCCTTATAAAAAAGCCTCCCGGAAGGAGGCTATATGTCTCGCATCTCCAAAATAACTGGAGTTGCAGCAAGGCGGCAAGTGAACGAATCCCGATGAGCTGACACAAGTCAGTCATTCGGGTTCGCGAACGCAGCCAACGCTCCTGCGGCTTCAGGTATGAAGGAGATTACTTACGACGCCAGGTGGTGCCGTTGGCGCCGTCTTCTAACACGATGCCCATTTCATTCAGACGATCGCGCGCTTTATCCGCCATACCCCAGTCTTTGCTGGCGCGGGCATCGTTACGCTGTTTGATCAACGCTTCGATTTCGGCGACTTCATCGTCGTTGTCCGCCTGCGCACCAGATTTCAGGAACTGCTCCGGATCCTGCTCCAGCAAGCCCAGCACGCCCGCCAGCTGACGCAATTCTGCTGCCAGACCGTTGGCCGCCGCCATATCTTCCGCTTTCAGGCGGTTGATGTCGCGCGCCATATCGAACAGCACGGAATAGGCTTCCGGCGTGTTGAAATCGTCGTCCATTGCCGCACGAAAACGCGCCACGAAAGCCTCACCACCGGCTGGCGTTGCAGTAACGTCCGTACCGCGCAGCGCGGTATACAAACGTTCCATCGAGGTACGTGCCAGTTTCAGGTTCTCTTCGCTGTAGTTCAGCTGGCTGCGGTAATGGCCAGACATCAGGAAGTAACGCACGCTTTCGGCGTCGTAATATTTCAGCACATCGCGCACGGTAAAGAAGTTGTCCAGTGACTTGGACATCTTTTCGCGGTCGATCATCACCATGCCGGAGTGCATCCAGGTGTTAACATACGGACCGTCGTGTGCGCAGCTGGACTGAGCAATTTCGTTTTCGTGGTGCGGGAACATCAGGTCAGAACCGCCGCCGTGGATATCGAAATGCGCGCCAAGCTGTTTGCAGTTCATAGCAGAACATTCGATATGCCAGCCCGGACGGCCTTCGCCCCACGGTGACGTCCAGCTCGGCTCACCCGGCTTGGACATTTTCCACAGCACAAAGTCCATCGGATTGCGTTTCACGTTGGCTTCAACTTCAACGCGGGCGCCCGCCTGCAACTGATCCAGATCCTGACGGGATAACACGCCGTAATCCGGATCGCTCTCCACCCAGAACATCACGTCGCCGTTCGACGCCACATACGCGTGATCACGGTCGATCAGCTTCTGTACGATATCGATGATTTCATGAATGTGACCGGTGGCGCGAGGCTCAGAATCCGGCGGCAGAATGTTCAGTGCAGCAAAATCCGCGTGCATTTCGGCGATCATACGATCGGTCAATGCCATAAAGGTTTCGCCATTCTCAGCGGCACGTTTAATGATTTTGTCGTCAATATCGGTGATGTTACGCACGTATTTCAGGTCATAACCGACGTAACGCAGGTAACGCGATACCACGTCGAAAGAGACAAAGGTGCGACCGTGGCCGATATGACACAGGTCGTAAACAGTGATCCCACACACGTACATCCCGACTTTACCGGCATGAATTGGCTTGAATTCCTCTTTTTGGCGACTCAGGGTATTAAAAATCTTCAGCATCAGGCTATTCCGTGTGTTGGGCGTAGAAAATGACGTTGGCGCATTTAAGCGACACTAACGGCCATAATATAACGAAAATGATTTCACCGAAACGGCATAAGGCCGCCGGACGGGCTTTAGTGGTCATAAAGGCGCTGCTGACGGCAACTTTTGAGTTATGGTATAAGAAAAGGCTATAGTAGCCGCTCTGACACAGAGCACACATCAACATTAGCAGGATGATAATTATGGTCACTTTCCACACCAACCACGGCGACATCGTCATTAAAACTTTCGCTGACAAAGCGCCAGCCACGGTTGAAAACTTCCTGAACTATTGCCGTAAAGGCTTCTACGACAACACAATTTTCCACCGTGTGATTAACGGCTTCATGATCCAGGGCGGCGGTTTTGAGCCAGGCATGAACCAGAAAAACACCGATGCACCTATCGATAACGAAGCAGACAACGGCCTGAAAAACACCAAAGGCACGCTGGCGATGGCGCGTACCAACGATCCACATTCTGCTACCGCACAGTTCTTTATCAACGTCACTGACAACGATTTCCTGAACCACAGCGGTAAAAACGCGCAGGGTTGGGGCTACTGCGTATTCGCAGAAGTGGTTGAAGGTCAGGACGTGGTTGACGCGATCAAAGCCGTCAAAACGGGCCGCAGCGGTATGCACCAGGACGTTCCAAAAGAAGATGTTGTGATCAAAAGCGTGACAGTCAGCGAATAACCGACGTTTTTAAGAACACGTCGGCATGACCACGTTTTTTATCGCAGATATCCATCTTTGCGCACAGGAACCGGCAATCACTGCCGGTTTCCTTCGTTTTCTACGTGAAGATGCGCCACAGGCCGATGCTCTGTACATTCTCGGCGACCTGTTCGAAGCCTGGATTGGCGACGACGATCCGCAGCCACTTCACGCAGAAATCTCCGCCGCACTGAATCATTTGCATCAGCAAGGCGTGCCCTGCTTCTTTATTCACGGCAACCGCGATTTTCTGCTCGGCAGACGTTTCGCCCGCGACAGCCTGATGACGCTGCTGCCGGAGAAAAAAGTGCTCGAGCTGTACGGACGCCGCATCCTGATCCTGCACGGCGACACGCTGTGTACCGACGATGTCGCGTATCAAAACTTCCGCAAAAAAGTCCACAATCCGTTTATCCAGAAACTTTTCCTGATGCTGCCACTGAAATGGCGACTGGGCATTGCTGCCAGAATGCGCGCTAACAGTAAGGCGTCGAATCAGGGTAAATCACTGGAGATTATGGATGTGAACTCGCAGGCGGTGGTCAGCGAAATGCAGATGGCTGGCGTCGAGTGGATGATCCACGGCCATACCCATCGGCCAGCCATTCACGATGTCCCGCTCGGAAACAAAACCGGCCATCGTGTGGTACTCGGCGCATGGCACGAAGAAGGTTCGATGGTGAAAGTCACCGCCGATAACGTCGAGCTGATCAGCTTCCCGTTTTAAGTCCGCAGACGGGTACACCGCTGTGGAAGCGGAACTGCTCGTCCGGGGTTAAGATCAGTTCCGCTTCAATCCTGCCAAACTCCTCTACCCGCTCACTAATATCCGTTCCGGCATATTGCTCTGCCAGCGCCAGATAATCGGCAAAATGCCGTGATTCAGAACGCAGCAGCGAAGTGTAAAAACGCGACAAGGTTTCATCGAGATGCGGCGCTATTTTGGCAAAACGCTCGCAAGAGCGCGCTTCGATGTATGCGCCGATGATCAGCCGGTCGACCAGAATATTCAGATCATCGTGATGGCGGGTATGTTTAATCATGCCGCTGGCGTAGCGCGATGGTGAAAGCTGGGTGTAGGTGATATTGCGTTTTTGCATGATTTCCACCACTTGTTCAAAGTGATGAAGTTCTTCACGCGCCAGACGCGCCGCACAAAATAGCAGTTCGGTGCGGTCCAGATATTTCGTCATCAGGCTCATCGCCGTCGCCGCCGCTTTCTTTTCACAGTTAGCGTGGTCAATCAGCATGACTGTCTGATTTTCCAGCGCCACATCCACCCACAGAGCGGGCGTTTCACAGTGAAGAAAATCATAAATCGGTGCCAGTAAAGCCTGCGTCATAAATCAGTTTCCACTCAAGTTTGTCTTTAATATATTGGTTTGGATTATACAAATCTGCCGCCAACTTCTCATCAAAAATGCGCCGTTTTCCGGCCACGCAACCGTTTTCCTCCCTCTCGGAGCGTGTTATCATTTGCGCCCTCGCAGTTTCTATTTCCGAATCACAGGAGCTTTAAAGACATGTCATCCAACGTTACCCCGGCAAAAATCGCCATCGTTATGGGGTCTAAAAGTGACTGGGCGACCATGCAGTTCGCCGCCGAAGTTCTCACAACGCTGAATATTCCTTTCCATGTCGATATCGTCTCCGCTCACCGCACACCGGATAAATTGTTCACTTTCGCTGAGCAGGCTTCTGCCAATGGCTTTGATGTGATCATCGCGGGTGCCGGTGGCGCAGCACATTTACCAGGCATGCTGGCGGCAAAAACGCTGGTGCCGGTACTCGGTGTTCCGGTTCAGAGTGCTGCCCTGAGTGGCATCGACAGTCTGTATTCCATCGTACAAATGCCACGTGGTATTCCGGTCGGTACGCTGGCGATCGGAAAAGCCGGTGCTGCTAACGCCGCTTTGCTGGCCGCACAAATTCTGGCGCTTCACGATGCTGAGATTGCTAAAAATCTGGCTGCATGGCGCACTGCACAAACTGACGAAGTGCTGAATAATCCCGATCCGCGGGAGGAAGCATGAAGCCGGTTTGCGTCCTTGGAAACGGTCAGTTAGGCCGGATGCTGCGTCAGGCTGGTGAACCGCTGGGCATCGCCGTATATCCCGTCGGACTTGATGCCGAACCGGAAGCCGTGCCATATCAGCAAAGCGTGATCACCGCTGAAATCGAACGCTGGCCGGAAACTGCACTGACCCGCGAACTGGCAACGCACAACGCGTTTGTTAACCGCGAGACTTTCCCACGTCTGGCTGACCGCCTGACGCAAAAACAGTTGCTCGACCAGCTCGGTCTGGCAACTGCGCCGTGGCAGTTGCTGGCTGATGCCGCCGAATGGCCGCAGGTTTTCTCTCAGCTTGGCGAACTGGCGATTGTTAAACGTCGCGTCGGCGGGTACGACGGCCGTGGTCAGTGGCGCTTACGTTCTGGCGAAGAAAAGACTCTGCCACAGGATTGCTACGGCGAATGCATCGTTGAGCAGGGCATCAATTTTTCCGGCGAAGTTTCGCTGGTGGGCGCACGCGGTCACGACGGCAACACTGTGTTTTATCCGCTGACCCACAACCTGCATCAGGACGGCATTTTGCGCACCAGCGTCGCATTGCCGCAGCCGGACACAGCCCTGCAACAGCAGGCAGAAAGCATGCTGTCAGCCATTCTCAACGAACTGAATTATGTCGGCGTGATGGCGATGGAATGTTTCGTGGTCAGCGAAGGTTTGCTGATCAATGAGCTGGCTCCGCGCGTTCACAACAGCGGTCACTGGACGCAAAACGGCGCGTCCTACAGCCAGTTTGAGATGCATTTGCGCGCCATCCTTGGTCTGCCGCTGCCGAAACCGGTCGTCAGTACGCCGTCGGTGATGGTGAATCTGATTGGCACGGATGTGTCAGAAGAGTGGCTGAGCCTGCCGCTGGTCAATCTGCACTGGTACGAGAAAGACGTGCGTCCGGGTCGTAAAGTCGGACACCTGAATCTCAACGACGCCAGCGCCAGCCTGCTGAAAGACACTCTCAACGCACTGCTCCCGATGCTGCCGTCAGAATACGCCAGCGGCATTGAATGGGCAGTTGAAAAGCTTTGATTTGAGCACCTCCTTATTAAAAGGAGATGCTCTGGTAACCTAAATAATTCGAGTTACAGGAAGGCGGCAAGTCAAGGAATCCCGATGAGCTTACTCAGGTAAGTGATTCGGGTGACTAAACGCAGCCAACGCACCTGTGGCTCGAAGTATGACGGTTACGAGTCGTATTGCCGGAATAATGCCCGCCCCCGCAACAACCGCACACCCAGCCAGCCACCGCAGACGGACAACAACACCGCGCTAACCACCGGCACCGCAATCCACATCAGGTAATTCGGTTCCCACGGGAAATCGAACACTTTGCGTTGCAGCAGCCACAGTGCGGCTTCCGCGCCAATCGCGGCAGCGATACCCGCCACCAGACCAAGTACGGCAAACTCACACCACAGCGTCCGGTGCAGCATTTTTTTGCTGGCCCCCAGAGTGCGGTAAACGATCAGCTCCTGACGGCGCTGACGCATGCCGACCTGAATCTGTGCGAGTAATAACAATCCACCGCACAGCATCACCAGCAGAACCATCACTTCCAGCGCCCTGCTTACCTGCTGTAAGACCTGACCGACCTGCCGCAGGATAGAACCAATATCCAGCAAACTCAGCGTCGGGAACTGGCGGTTTAGCTGTGTAATGGTGCTGACATCCCCGTGATAACGGAAACTGGTCAGCCAGCTTTGCGGCTGGGCGTCCAGCGCTCCCGGCGGGAAGATGAAGTAGAAATTCGGCTTCAGGCTGTCCCAGTCCACTTTCCGCAGGCTGGTGATTTTGGCACTGAATTCCTGCGTATCGCCGCTAAACGTCACGGTATCGCCAGGCTTCAGCCCCAGGCGCCCCGCCAGCCCTTCATCTATCGACACTTCACCGGCCTTCGGTGGCCCGTTGCCCGCGACCAGCGGATTATGATCCGGCAGCCCCTCCATCCAGGTCAGATTCAGCTCACGGTTCACCGCTTCGCCGCCCGCATCGTCCGGTTTGATGATATCCGTGGCAACCTTGTCGTTAATCTTCGTCAGACGCACGCGCACAATCGGATAGAAGGTTTCCGGCTCCGCTTTATGCTGATGCAGGAAGTCCTTCACCTGCGGAATTTGCTCTTTGGTGATATTAAGCAGGAAGTAATTCGGGCTGTCCGGCGGCAGCTGTTGTTCCCAGCGATCCAGTAAATCCCCGCGCATCACCAGCAGCAACGCCAGTAACATAAACGACATCGAGAACGCCGCCAGCTGGCTGAGCGTCACCCACGGCTGGCGCAGCAGGCGGTTTACCGCCAGACGCAGCGGTAACTGACGAAACGTCAGCTTGCGTAGCAACAACAGCGCCCCCCAGCCAATCACACCGAGCAGCAGCGAAAGTACCAGCACGCCCGCCAGCAGTGACCAGAGCAGCGAACTGCCGCCCATCAGTGCCGCCAGCAGACCGACGACCACCAGCACCATCACCGGCAGGAAATACCGCAGCGGCCAGACATTCGCCACCACGTCATTGCGCAGCACACGCAGCGGCTGGGTTGCCAGTAACTGGCGATACGGGCGGATACCGATCAGCAGCGAGATCACCACCATCGCGCCCATCGACCACACCCACGGCCAGCCACCGGCAGGCGGTAACGCGGCAGGCAGAACCGGCGCCAGCACTTTCATCAGCACGGCTTCGAACAGCAGGCCGACCACGCTGCCGCAAATTCCCGCCAGCACCAGCACCGCCAGCCACTGACCGATGATCAGTTTTTGCAGCGCCTTTTTCCCGGCTCCCAGCGTTTTCAGCACCGCAACCAGATCGTAACGGCTGCGGCAGTAATGCCCCATCGACACGGCAATGGCAGCAATCGACAGCATCAGCGTCAGCAGCGCCGACAATGTGAGGAACTGCTGAGAACGTTGTAATGATTTGCCCAGCGCGCCCTCGGAGTCTTCCATGCCGCTCCAGCGCTGATCGGGCTTGAGCAGGCTTTTTATCGCCTCGCCGTAAGTCTGAATAGCCTGCGGAGAACCGGCAAACATATAACGATAAGTCAGGCGACTGCCCGGCTGAATGGCTCCGGTTTTCGGTACGTCAGCCAGATTCATGATCACGCGGGGCGCGGTCTGAAACGGGTTAAACCCCGAATCCGGTTCCTGAACAATCACTCCGGCAATTTTCAGCGTGGTATCGCCGACGTCCAGATTGTCACCGACTTTCACGTTCAGCAGCGCCAGTAAACGCGGCGCGACCAGAACGGTTCCCGGCTGAGGTTTCAGCCCTGCCGGTTCGGTTTGTAACGCGCCATAAAGCGGATACGCCAGATCGGTGGCTTTGACGGCCGCCAGCTGCGGCGTTTCACCGGCAAAGGTCATGGTCATAAACGAGAGCTGACGGCTGACTTTGAGCCCCTGCGTCTGCGCATCTTGCAACCAGGCTTCGGTAATCGGATGCGCGGAACGCAACACGCGATCGCCTGCGATAAATTCGCGGCTTTGCTGACTCAGCCCTTTGTCCATGCGGTCGCTGATGCTGCCGAGCGCCAGCACACAGGCGACCGCCAGCGTCAGCGCCAGCCAGACAATCAGCAGCGAAGGCGATCGCCATTCCCGCCAGAACCAGCGCCAGATCATGCTTCCTCCCACAATTTCCCGTCGCGCAGACGTAAGCGCCGCTGGCAACGCGCCGCCAGCTGTTCATCATGCGTGACCAGGATCAGCGTGGTCGCCGCGTCGCGGTTCAGTGAGAACAACAAGTCGACGATACGTTCGCCGGTTGCGCGATCCAGATTGCCGGTCGGCTCATCGGCAAACAGCAGTTTAGGTTTACCGATAAATGCCCGCGCCAGCGCCACACGCTGCTGTTCGCCGCCGGAAAGCTGCGCCGGAAGATGATGCAGACGCCCGCCCAGCCCGAGACTTTCCAGCAACTGCACCGCCTGCTGACGGCTGCTGCTGTCGCTTTCGCCGCGCAACAGCGCAGGAAGTTGCACATTTTCCAGCGCGTTGAGCGTCGGCACCAGCATGAACGACTGGAACACAAAGCCGACATTTTTTGCCCGCAACGCTGCGCGCCCTTCCTCATTAAGTTCGCCAAGAGATTTGCCCAGCAACTTCACGTCGCCGCTGGTGCCATCATCCAGCCCGGCAAGAATGCCGAGCAGAGTGGATTTACCGGAACCGGATTCGCCAATCAGGGCAATTGTCTGGGCAGGTTTGACAACCAGCTCCACACCGGACAGGATGGTGAGCTGACCTTCACCCTGACCGACGTGCTTACTTAAATGATGAACTTCAAGAACATTTTCCGCTGGCATCTCCCCTTCCTTATGTTGTTAGGATTATTGAGTTTTCGCGCCGTTGCTGCTGATAACTTGCTGATTATTGGCGATAGTTTGAGTGCTGTCTATCGCCTTCCGGTAGCCGAATCGTGGCCGACATTACTGAATAACAAATGGCAAAAAGAAGGTGACAAGCCCACCATTATTAACGCCAGCATCAGCGGCGATACCGCTGAACAAGGGCTGGCGCGTTTGCAAACGTTGCTGGAACAACACCATCCGCGCTGGGTGCTGATTGAACTGGGCGCTAACGACGGATTGCGCGGTTTCCCGCCGCAAACCATTTCGCAAACGCTGACGCAGATAATCAGTCAGGTCAAACAGGCCAATGCCCAACCGCTGCTGATGCAAATCCGCCTGCCCCCTAATTATGGCCGTCGCTACGGGGATGCGTTCTACGCTATTTATCCGGCGCTGGCGAAGCAGGAAAATATCCCGCTGGTGCCGTTCTTTATGGAACAGGTCGCCGTTAAACCTGAATGGATGCAGGACGACGGTTTGCATCCGGCACTGGCAGCCCAGTCGTTTATTGCCGGCTGGATGTCAGAAAAACTCACACCGCTGCTGACGCATTAAGTTTAAAATACGACGAATAAAATAATACCGGGACGTGAGTAAAACCAAGACGTTACCTTTTCATCCGACTCCCTAGTAAATCACAGTCATAAAAAATAGGGACATCCCACAGGTAAAGTTATGCAAAAAGCTGTATTAATCACCGGTTGTTCAAGCGGTATCGGGCTGGTTGCCGCACAGGATTTACGCGCTCGTGGCTACCGGGTACTGGCGGCATGCCGCAAAACGCAAGATATCGACACGCTGCAACAAATGGGTTTTGAAACTGTTCAGCTCGATCTTGATAACAAACAGAGTGTGGAACGCGCCGCCGCCGAGGTCATCGCGCTGACGGGAAACCGTCTGTACGCCCTGTTTAATAACGCGGGTTACGGCGTTTACGGGCCGCTTAATACCATCAGCCGTGAACAGTTCGAGCAACAATTCTCTACCAATCTGTTTGGCACGCATCAGCTGACGCAGCTTTTGCTGCCGGCCATGTTGCCGCACGGCGAAGGACGTATCATCCAGACCAGTTCGGTGATGGGGCTGATTACCACGCCGCGTCGTGGCGTTTATGCCGCCAGTAAATTTGCGCTGGAAGCCTGGTCCGACACGCTGCGTATGGAGCTGCACGGCACGGGAATTCAGGTCAGCCTGATTGAACCCGGCCCGCTGAGCAGTAATTTCACCGCCAATGTCAGTCAGTCACAAGCCGATCAGCCGGTAGAAAATCCGGGTATTGCGCGACGTTTTACCCTCAAGCCGGAGGCAGTCTTACCCAAACTGCACCATGCTTTAGAAAACCCGCGCGCGCGTTTTCGTTATCCGGTCACGCTGGTCGCCCATGCACTGACGGTGCTTAAACGCCTGTTGCCAGCCCGTTTGCTGGACAAAATATTACGCGGAAACAGCTAAGTAAAAACGATAAGGGGTTGAAGCGGCACGAGTCGCCCCCATTTGTTCTTAAATACTTTACATTTCTATACCCTAAATAATTCGGGTTGCGGGAAGGCGGCCAGTTCACGAGATACCGGGAGCTTAGATAACTCAGTGACCGGGATGAGTGAGCGCAGCCAACGCATCAGCAGCTCGAAGTATGACGGGTAGCGGAGAGACAGAATTCATGCTTGCACAACCTACAGTAATCGATATCAACGAATCCAACCTGCACCAGACGCTGGAACAATCCATGTCTGTGCCGGTGATGTTCTATTTCTGGTCTGAACGCAGCCAGCATTGCCTGCAACTGGGGCCGATTCTCGACAAACTGGCTGTGGAATACGCCGGTCAGCTGATCCTGGCTAAAGTAGACTGCGATGCCGAGCAGATGATTGCTCAGCAGTTTGGTCTGCGTTCAATTCCTGCCGTGTACCTGTTTAAAGACGGTCAGCCTGTCGATGGTTTCCAGGGACCACAGCCGGAAGAAGTCATCCGCGAACTGCTGCAAAAAGTGTTGCCGAAAGAAGAAGAGCTGAAGCTGGCTCAGGCGCAGGAAATGTTGCAGGCGGGCAATGTGGCGGAAGCCCTGCCGCTGCTGAAAGATGCCTGGCAGCTGAGCAATTACCGCAGTGATATCGGCTTGCTGCTGGCGGAAACGCAAATTCATCTGAACCGCACCGATGATGCCGAAGCCGTGCTGGCGACCATTCCGTTACAGGATAAAGATTCCCGTTATCAGGGGCTGATCGCGCAAATCGAGTTGCTGAAACAGGCCGCCGACACGCCGGAAATTCAGCTATTGCAACAGGAACTCCAGCAGGATCCTGAGAACGCTGAACTCATCGTCAAACTCAGCCTGCAATTGCATCAGGTCGGGCGCAACGAAGAAGCGCTTGAACTGCTGATGGCGCCGCTGAAAAAAGATTTAGGCGCAGCGAACGGTGCAGCGCGTAAAACGCTGATGGATATCATGGCCGCTCTCGGTACCGGCGATGCGCTGGCTGCCAAATATCGCCGCCAGTTATATTCTCTGCTGTATTAATTCATACGGCCCGGCTGTAAAATATCAGACGCACGTCACTGAACAGGACGTGCGTTTTTTTTGAGCTTTCCCCCGCCTTTTATCCCCTGAACTATCCTTTATTAATACGATGTAACGGTTATTTGTGCGACAATTCATCACACACTTTGCCGGTCGGCAAATGTGCCAGGGACATGTTTTTACTCGACTATTTCATCCGGAATAGTCAGGACACAGTTTTACAGGAGTTTCACACTATGTTTGATCTGATTCCCATTCCTATCCTTATTCTGATCGTGCTGGCGCTGCTGGTGGTTTACGCCGGGATCAAAATTGTGCCTCAGGGTTATCAGTGGACTGTCGAGCGCTTCGGCCGTTACACCAAAACGCTGATGCCGGGGCTGAATCTGGTGGTGCCATTTGTTGACCGCATCGGCCGTAAAATCAATATGATGGAACAGGTGCTGGATATTCCTTCTCAGGAAGTGATTTCTCGCGATAACGCCAACGTTGCCATTGACGCCGTGTGCTTTATTCAGGTGATTGACCCGGCGCGTGCCGCGTATGAAGTCAGCAATCTGGAACAGGCGATCGTTAACCTGACCATGACCAACTTCCGTACGGTTCTGGGTTCGATGGAACTTGACGAAATGCTGTCACAACGTGACAACATCAACGCACGTTTGCTGCATATCGTCGACGAAGCCACCAATCCGTGGGGCGTCAAAATCACCCGTATCGAAATCCGCGATGTGCGTCCGCCTGCTGAACTGATCTCCGCCATGAACGCGCAGATGAAGGCCGAACGTACAAAACGTGCCGATATTCTCGAAGCTGAAGGCGTGCGTCAGTCTGCCATTTTGCGTGCTGAAGGTGAAAAGCAGTCACAGATCCTGAAAGCGGAAGGTGAGCGTCAGTCAGCGTTCCTGCAGGCCGAAGCGCGTGAACGTGCGGCGGAAGCCGAAGCCCAGGCAACCAAAATGGTGTCTGAAGCGATTGAAGCCGGTAGCGTGCAGGCGATTAACTACTTCGTGGCACAAAAATATACCGATGCACTGACCAAGATCGGTTCTGCTAATAACAGCAAAATCATCATGATGCCGCTGGATGCCACCAGTCTGATGGGCTCCATTGGCGGGATTGCTGAGCTGCTGAAAGAAACCAAAGGCGGCAAATAATGCTGCACGATTTCATGGCAAATCCGCACGTATTCTGGCTGTCTCTGGGCGGCATGTTGCTGGCGGCTGAGCTGGTGGGTGCGAGTGGTTACTTGCTGTGGAGCGGCGTGGCGGCGGCCTTAGTGGGCGCTGTCACGTGGATCCTGCCGTTGCCGTGGGAATGGTCAGGCACGGCGTTTGCGCTGCTGACCATTCTGGCGGCGTGGCTGTGGTGGAAGTGGCTGAATCAGCGTGTCGACAAAAGTGCAGGCAATTCAGCGCTGAACCAGCGCGGTCAGCAGTTAGTAGGCACTCACGCCACCGTGCTGGAACCGGTCACTAACCAGTTTACGCGGGTCCAGATCGGAGACAGCAGTTGGCGGGCAATTTGCGCGTCGCCGCTGAACGTCGGTGACAAAGTGGTGATCACCGGCGTAGAAGGCGCGACGCTGCGCGTGGAACCTGAGGCTCGCTAAAACAAAATCTCAGTGCTTATGACAGCATCCGCTGAGGTTATCAATGATCGGGCAGTCTGCCCCCTCGTCACCCGGACAGGCATCCGCCAGCGTCAGTAAGCGCTCACGCATCACTTTCAGTTCTTCAATGTGCCGTGCAATTTCGGCGGCCTTTTCTAATGTCCGCGCTTTCACGTCCGCACTGTGGCGATCCGGGTTGTGGAATAACGCCACCAGTTCCTGACACTCTTCCAGCGTGAATCCGACCTGCCGCGCCTGACGCAATAACGTCAGCTCTTCGATATGTTTTTGCGCATAACTGCGGTAGCCGTTCTCACTGCGAGCCGGTGCGGTAACCAGCCCCTTCTCTTCATAAAATCGTATCGCTTTACTGGTGAGACCGGTTTTTTTCGCTACATCACTGATGTTCATTTCGCCTCCACGACAAGCTGATTGTTGCGCATGATACGAACATCATACGCCATGAAATTAAAATAACAGAGACTGCGGCTTGACCTTCCCCTTGCTGGAAGGTTTATCCTCTGTCCTGAGTGAAGTTAACCCAAGGAAAATGATCATGACAACCACCGTATTATCTTTGCAAGGCCTGTCCTGCGGGCACTGCGTGGCTTCAACGCGTAAAGCGCTGGAAGCCGTGGAAGGCACGACTGCCGTTGAAGTTTCTCTGGATAAAGCCATCGTCAAAGGCGATGCCAGCAGCCAGAGTCTGGTCGATGCCGTGATTAACGCCGGTTATGAAGCACAGGTGGTGGAGGACGCATCCCCAAAATCTGAGCCGCTGACCGATAAGGCGAAAGTTTTGCCGGAACCCCTGTCAGCGGCGGCGTCACCTGTTCCGGCAGAAACTCATGCACCACAAACCGCCGACGACAGCGTGCAGCTGTTGCTCAGCGGGATGAGCTGCGCCAGTTGTGTCAGTAAAGTGCAGCGGGCGCTGGAAGGCGTAAATGGCGTCGAACGGGCACGCGTCAATCTGGCGGAACGCAGTGCGCTGGTCAGCGGTAATGCCGACCAGAATGCGCTGATTGCCGCCGTTGAACAGGCCGGTTACGGCGCCGAAATCATTATCGACGAAACTAAACGCCGTGAGCGCCAGCAACAAACCTCACGCAAAAGTATGATTCGCTTCAGCTGGCAGGCGGCTCTTGGCTTAGCTGCGGGTATCCCGATGATGTTATGGGGATTACTCGGCGGTGACATGATGGTGACCGCCGGCAACCAGACCGGCTGGTTGATTGTCGGCCTGCTGACGTTGCTGATCATGATTGTCGCGGGCGGCCATTTTTACCGCAGTGCCTGGAAAAGCCTGATGCACGGCAGCGCCAATATGGACACGCTGGTGTCGCTCGGTACCGGCGCGGCCTGGATATTTTCCTTCGCCGTCAGCCTGTGGCCGGAGGCGTTCCCGATGCAGGCACGTCATCTTTATTATGAAGCCAGCGTGATGATTATTGGTCTGATTAACCTCGGCCACGCGCTGGAACAACGCGGACGTCAGCGTTCGTCTCAGGCACTTGAACGTTTGCTGGATCTGACCCCGCCGACCGCACGCGTGGTTACCGAAGAAGGCGAGAAAACTCTGCCGCTGGCTGACGTTCAGCAAGGAATGATGCTGCGCCTGACGACCGGTGACCGTGTGCCGGTGGACGGCGAAATTCAACGTGGTGAAGCCTGGATGGATGAGGCGATGCTGACCGGTGAGCCGATCCCTCAGCAAAAATCGCAGGGTGAAAAAGTGCATGCCGGTACGCTGGTGAAAGACGGCAGCGTGCTGTTCCGTGCAGATGCCATCGGCAGCCAGACCACCCTTTCACGCATTATTAATCTGGTGCGTGAAGCCCAAAGCAGTAAACCTGAAATCGGTAAGCTGGCGGATAAAATCTCTGCTGTCTTCGTACCGGTTGTGGTGCTGATTGCGTTATTCAGCGGTGCCATCTGGTACTTCTTTGGTCCGCAACCGCAACTGATGTATACGCTGGTGATTGTCACAACGGTACTGATTATCGCCTGTCCTTGTGCGCTCGGTCTGGCAACGCCGATGTCGATTACCGCCGGTGTCGGACGCGCCGCTGAGTTTGGTGTGCTGGTGCGCGATGCCGATGCACTGCAAAAAGCCAGTACGCTTTCCACGCTGGTGTTTGATAAAACCGGCACGCTGACCGAAGGCCAGCCAAAAGTGACAGACATTCATACGTTCAGCGGTTTCAGTGAACAACAGGTTTTACGGTTTGCAGCCGCACTGGAAAAAGGTTCACACCATCCTCTTGCTCAGGCCATTGTCGAAAAAGCGCAAGGGCTGGAAATCCCTGATATCGCGAATTTCCGTACCCTTGGCGGGCTGGGTTTGCGCGGTGACGTGGAAGAACAATCCCTGCTGCTGGGCAATCAGGCGCTGATGCATGAAAACGGGGTGGATACTCAGGCGGCTGACACGTTGCTGGATACGTTAGCCAGCGAAGGTGCCACGCCGGTATTGCTGGCTGCTAACGGTAAGATTGCGGCGCTGTTTGCCCTGCGGGATCCGCTGCGTGAAGACAGCGTCAGTGCGTTGCAACGCCTGCATCAGCTGGGTTATCAGCTGGTGATGCTGACCGGCGACAACCCGCGAACTGCGCAAGCTATTGCGGCGCAGGCGGGAATTGACACGGTGATTGCCGGCGTGCGTCCGGAAGGGAAAGCCGACGCCATCAAAGCGTTGCAGGCCAAAGGGCAGCAGGTCGCGATGATTGGCGACGGCATTAACGATGCTCCGGCGCTGGCTCAGGCGGATGTCGGTATTGCGATGGGTAGCGGCAGCGACGTGGCAATTGAAACCGCGGCGATTACGCTGATGCGCCCGGGCCTGAACGGTGTCGCCGATGCGCTGGCAATGTCTCAGGCGACACTGCGAAATATGAAGCAAAACCTGCTGGGTGCTTTTGTTTACAACGTGATTGGTATTCCGGTTGCCGCCGGTGTGCTTTATCCGCTGACCGGAACTCTGCTCAGCCCGATAGTGGCGGGTGCTGCGATGGCGCTGTCTTCCATCACGGTGGTCGCCAACGCAAACCGTCTGTTGCGCTTTTCACCTAAAAAAGGACAGTCTTGAAAAACACGCCGAAAAAACAAGACGTTTCCCCTATTCGCTAAACCGCAGGCGCGTTAGCATGGTCTCTCATTTTTCGGGAGACCCTGCATTATGGCGCCGTTTTTAAACCAGGCATTCAGCTGGCTTCGCCGGCTTTTTCCCGCTGAGTATTCCTATCCCGCCCTGGATATCCGGCTTCCCGGCAATCGCTATCTGCATCTGGTCGGCAGCATTCATATGGGCACGCAGGATATGCAACCGCTGCCTGCGCAACTGTTGCGCCGCCTGAAAAAAGCCGATGCGCTGATAGTCGAGGCAGATATCAGCGGCACCGATTCCCCTTTCAGTATGACCGGCGAATATCCTCCGCTGGCTGAACGCCTTTCTGAATCGCAATATCTGCACGTCGAGCGTTTATGCGAAGAACTGGGTGTGTCGATGTGGACGCTTAATCCTTTGCCGTCATGGCAGGTCGCGCTGATGTTGCAGGCCACGCAGGCGCAGCGTCTCGGACTGCGCGGAAATTACGGCATCGATTATCAGCTGTTGCACAACGCTAAAGAGCAGAACACGCCGGTCATTGAACTGGAAGGGCCGGAGGAGCAGTTTGCGCTGTTGCAGCAACTTCCTGACGACGGGCTCGGACTGCTGGAAGATACCCTGACGCACTGGCACACCAACGCGCGCCTGTTGCAAACCATGATCAGCTGGTGGCTGGACAGCAAACCGGGGCTGGCGGTCGAGCAGCTTCCGAATACTTTTAGCAGTGATTTATACGATGTGCTGATGAATCAGCGAAATGTGCGCTGGAAAAAACAGCTGCTGGACTTACCTGCAGGAAACTATGTGGTCGCAGTCGGTGCGCTGCATTTGTACGGCGAAGGGAATTTGCCGGAGCTGCTGAAAGGATAAAAAAATGGCCGGTTTTTAAGGCCGGCCAGTCAAAGAGGAATTTCATTTTATTAGTTATAGCTTCAGTACCGGCCTTTTCAGGCACAGCACCGGCGCGCACAGGGTATCAATCTGCGACGGGTCTTGGCAATAACCATTCATTGCTCTACTATTTCATCCTCGCTCAGTAATCATACTTTATTGTTTGTTTTCATCAGATTGAGCTGATGACTATTTTCCGAACAAAAAAGTAAATAAAATAGGCGGTAATCATGACACCCGCGGTCATCCTCCTGGAAAAAAACAACGTCAGCTTTACCCTTCACCCGTACGAACACAGCAGCGATGAAACCAATTTTGGCGATGAAGCCGTGAAAAAACTCGGGCTTGATGCGCGCCAGGTTTATAAAACGCTGCTCGTTTCGCTCAACGGCGATGCCAAAAATCTGGCCGTTGCCGTCACGCCGGTGGCGTCGAAGCTGGATTTAAAAAAGGTCGCCAAAGCCCTGAAAGCGAAAAAAGCCGATATGGCAGATCCGGCTATCGCCCAGCGCATCACCGGTTATCTGGTCGGCGGCATCAGCCCGCTGGGACAGAAAAAACTGCTGCCGACGGTGATCGACAGTCCGGCGCAGACGTTTTCCACGATTTATGTTTCAGGCGGTAAACGCGGACTTGATATTGAACTGGCGGCAGGCGATCTTTGCCGTTTACTCAAAGGCCAGTTTGCCGATATCGCTAAAGTCGACTGACAGGCAGGTACTCTGCACCTCTACAATAAGAAGGCTTCCCCCGCTATGACAGACACGACGTCAACGCCAGTCAGCCCGCAGAAAGACGCAGTCAAAAAGACTGCGTTTTCTATTCTGGCGGCGATCAGCGTTTCTCATCTGCTCAATGACATGATTCAGTCGCTGATACTGGCGATTTATCCGTTACTGCAAAACCAGTTTTCCCTGAGCTTTACGCAAATCGGCCTGATTACCCTGACGTACCAGATAACCGCCTCGCTGTTGCAACCGCTTATCGGCTATTACACTGACAAGCATCCGCAACCCTATTCTCTGCCGATCGGCATGGGCTTTACGCTCTCCGGCCTGCTGTTGCTGGCGGTCGCGCAGAGTTTCCCGGTGGTGTTGCTGGCGGCGGCGCTGGTTGGCACAGGCTCTTCGGTGTTCCATCCTGAATCGTCGCGCGTGGCACGTATGGCTTCCGGCGGACGTCACGGACTGGCGCAGTCGCTGTTCCAGGTCGGTGGCAATCTGGGTTCTTCACTTGGCCCGTTACTCGCGGCGCTGATCATCGCGCCTTACGGTAAAGGCAACGTCGCATGGTTCTCGCTGGCGGCGCTGCTGGGGATTGTCGTGCTGCTGCAAATCAGTAAATGGTATCGCCAGCAAAATCAGATCGCCAAAAAGCGTGGCCCGGTGAACAGCAATATCACCCTGCTGCCACGTAAAACCGTGGCGATGTCGATGGGTATTCTGCTGGTGCTGATTTTCTCAAAGTATTTCTACCTGACCAGCCTGAGCAGTTATTACACCTTTTACCTGATCCATAAATTTGGCGTCTCGGTACAAAGCGCGCAAATCCATTTGTTCGTCTTCCTGTTTGCCGTCGCAGCAGGCACCATTATCGGCGGGCCGGTGGGCGATAGGATTGGGCGCAAATACGTCATATGGGTCTCAATTCTGGGTGTCGCGCCATTTACGCTACTTTTGCCTCATGCCAATCTGATGTGGACCAGCGTGCTGAGCGTGATTATCGGTGTGATCCTGGCCTCGGCATTCTCAGCCATTCTGGTGTTCGCGCAGGAGCTGATGCCGGGCAAAGTCGGCATGGTTTCCGGCCTGTTCTTCGGTCTGGCCTTTGGTATGGGCGGGCTGGGCGCTGCGGTTCTCGGCTATGTGGCGGATAAAACCAGCATCGAACTGGTGTATCAGATTTGTGCCTTCCTGCCGTTGCTTGGGATCCTGACAGCATTCCTGCCAAATATTGAACGCAAATAGCCCTTAACCTTTCCTTCCCGGCTGCCGATAGTTAAATATCGGCAGCGTCTGAACCCCTATTCCCTTGATATCTGCCTGATAAAACCCATTTAAATCCCGCGTTGGAATTTTTTTTATCGTCTGCTGATGATTTTTAATAAAAAAGGCCAAAATTCCCCAACGCGAAAACGATTTTTACCATAAACTTAGAAACAATCAGCAACATATTTGCTTTATGCATAACCAGAAGGAGTCTGAATGCATCATTCTACGCCTCTCATCACTACCATCGTTGGCGGTCTGGTCCTGGCTTTCCTGTTAGGAATGCTTGCCAACCGCCTGCGTATTTCTCCTCTGGTTGGCTATCTCGCCGCTGGCGTGCTGGCCGGCCCTTTTACACCGGGCTTCGTTGCAGACACCTCACTGGCACCGGAACTGGCTGAAATCGGCGTCATTCTGCTGATGTTTGGCGTCGGTCTGCATTTTTCCCTGAAAGATCTCCTCGCCGTAAAGTCGATAGCCATTCCCGGCGCTGTAGCGCAAATCGCGGTAGCGACGCTGCTTGGGATGGGGTTATCAAGTCTGATGGGCTGGGATCTGGCGACCGGGCTGGTGTTCGGGCTGTGTTTGTCCACCGCCAGTACCGTGGTGCTGTTGCGTGCTCTGGAAGAGCGGCAACTGATTGACAGCCAGCGCGGGCAAATCGCCATCGGCTGGCTGATTGTTGAAGATCTGGTGATGGTGCTGACGCTGGTTCTGCTGCCTGCGTTCAGCGGCATGCTGGAAAGCCATCATTCCAGCCCGGTCGAACTGCTGACCGGACTGGCAGTGACCATTGGTAAAGTGATTGCGTTCATGGTGCTGATGATGGTGGTCGGCCGCCGCGTGGTACCGTGGATCCTCGCCAAAACCGCCAGTACCGGTTCACGCGAACTGTTTACGCTGTCTGTTCTGGCGCTGGCGCTGGGCATCGCGTACGGCGCCGTCGAATTCTTTGACGTGTCGTTCGCGCTGGGTGCGTTCTTCGCCGGTATGGTGCTCAATGAATCCGAACTCAGCCAGCGTGCGGCGCACGACACGTTACCGCTGCGCGATGCGTTTGCGGTACTGTTCTTCGTCTCGGTTGGCATGTTATTCGACCCGATGATTCTGGTGCGTGAACCGCTGACCGTGATCGCCACGCTGGCGATCATCGTGTTCGGTAAATCCATTGCCGCGTTCCTGCTGGTGAAAATGTTCGGGCACTCCAAACGCACCGCGCTGACGATTTCCGTCAGTCTGGCGCAGATTGGTGAATTCGCCTTTATTCTCGCAGGCCTTGGGATTTCACTGGGTTTACTGTCTGAACATGGCCGCAATCTGGTACTGGCGGGGGCCATTCTGTCGATTATGTTTAACCCGCTGCTGTTCACGTTGCTTGAAAAATATCTGGCGAAAACAGAAACCATCGAAGACCAGAGCGTTGAAGAAGCCGTTGAAGACGAGAAGCAAATCCCGTTCGATTTATGCAATCACGCACTGCTGGTCGGTTATGGACGTGTCGGCAGCCTGCTCGGTGAGAAACTTCAGGCCGCCGGAATTCCGCTGGTGGTGATTGAAAATTCGCGTCCGCGTGTCGAAGCGCTGCGCGATCAGGGCATCAGCACGGTGCTGGGCAATGCTGCCAATCAGGAAGTGATGGATCTGGCGCGGCTCGACTGCGCCCGCTGGCTGCTGGTGACCATTCCCAATGGTTATGAAGCCGGTGAAATCGTCGCCTCCGCCCGCTCCAAGCGACCAAATATTGAGATTATCGCCCGTGCGCATTATGACGATGAAGTCACCTACATCATGGAGCGCGGTGCCGATCGCGTGGTGATGGGCGAGCGGGAAATCGCCAACAGCATGCTGGGTATGTTGCAAATCGACACCCTGACCGAAGACGAAAAAAGGCCGTTTTGCCCGATCTGATTTGTTCCTGACGCCGGGCGCAGTACTTTTGCTGCGCCTGCGCCCTTTCCCGCAAAAAATTCCCTTTAACTTTCGCGACATAAAAAACACCTAATCAGATCATTTCGCGGTATTCTCTTTTTATGTCAAAAATTGACCGGTACTGCGATGTTGCTATCCCATCTGGAAACATTGAACATTTTGAGCACGCCGGTCTGGGTTGTCTCAGTACATAACCAGCAAATTATTTTCGCTAATACGGCGGCCCGAAAACTTGCGGGTAACAGTTTGCTGGGCCCCCTGCGCAACGGTCAGTTTTCGGTCCAGTCTTTGCAATCCCTCGAGTCCTATCTGCCTCATCTGCAAAAAGGCGATCAGGTCATTGAAATCTGGACCATCCACAAAGAAGGCCGCGCCTTTCCCCTGAGCTGTCGTCTTTCTCTGGCACAGTTTGGCTTGCAGGAACCGGTCATCGTGTTCGAAGGAACGCACACCTCCGCGGCCAACGTTCCGGCACCCGGTTCGTTCCTGAGCGAAGCCCGACCTTACCGCCGTGATCAGAGCGGTTTCTATGAGCGATTTTTCCAGACTAATACGGCGCCAATGCTGCTGATTGACCCTGCTAATAACGGGCAGATTGTCGATGCGAATCTGGCGGCGACACGTTTCTATGGCTATACACGCGACGAAATGTGCATGAGACACACCTGGGAAATCAATGCAATGGGCCAGGACGTGCTGCCGGTGATGCATGAAATCGCCCGTCTGCCCGGCGGACATAAACCGCTGACCTTTGTGCACAAACTGGCGGACGGTAATCTGCGCCATGTGCAGACTTACGCCGGCCCGGTGGACGTGGATGGCGTGCGGCTGATGCTGTGCATCATTCACGATATTACCGAGCAAAAGCGCCTTGAGCAGGAGCTGGAACACGCCGCACTCCGTGATCCGCTGACCGGACTGGGCAACCGCCGCCAGTTTATGCAACTGGTAGAAAACGCGCGGACGCAAAATCCGCAACGCACGCACAATTTCAGTCTGATGCTGGTCGATGCCGATCATTTCAAAGCAATTAACGATCAGCACGGGCATAACAAAGGCGATGATGCACTGGTGATGCTGGCGAGAACGCTGGAAACGGGGATCCGCGAAAGCGATACCGTATTCCGCTGGGGTGGCGAGGAGTTTCTGATTTTGCTGCCGCTGACCGGTCTGGAAGGCGCATTACATGTCGCGGAAACACTGCGTACGGCCGTAGAACGGTTTGCCCGCCCTGATCTGCCGTCGGTCACGGTCAGCGTCGGAGTGGTGCAATACGAAACCGGTGAAGATTTTACCAGCCTGTTTAAACGGGTGGATGACGCGTTATATCGCGCAAAAACGTCAGGCAGGAATCAGGTTCAGGCGGGCTGAGGGCAAACATAAGGGCGCAGTTCATCACTGCGCCTGTTTAAGCCCCATGCTAAACCAAATGTTTTTCTCTTACTGCCCTTCTGATTACCTTCCCACAATCATCAAAATAACGGCTCGGCCAGATGACCTCTGGCGCAACTCCCACAGCGTCAGCAATCAATATTTCACCTTTTGGCCACGGGCGTGACAACGCGTTTGATAGTGTCGAAGAGGATAAACCTGCCGCGCGTGAAGTTGCCGCAAGCGTAGTGCCTCTTTTACGCAAGGCAGCAATGATGTCAGCAGGATGCCAGTCATATTGGTGTTTCATTTGTCACCTCCGCGAGTAAGCAGCAGAAGGAACGGCAGGAAAGTGGGAGGATGTGAAATTCTTTTCATTTGCATCTCCAGGATCGTTAATGACCGCTACCACGAGAGGTGCAATGCTCTTGGGTGGTAGCTCAGACAGGGATTGCACTACCGGGATCCTGGAAAACCGGCCTGACCGAAGTCAGCCCCACCTGAGCCACCATTGAACGTCTCAAAATCGCAGAGTGCGAACATTTTGACGGATGTGACAAGGCGTAGACAAGAAACTGAGTGTTTCTAATCTCCAGAATATCCGGGGTGCAATTCCCGACTGCGGATGTGCCGCAGCGCACGGATCATACCGTAATGATTTCAAGGCTGCCAATATGTAAATCAGTTACCTGAGAGGCTGATTCAGAGAAAATTTAAGCTTTTGCAGGGGATTACATCGTGCGACGGGTTTTGATTTAAGAAGCCTGAGGCCGGTTCCAAAATATCGCCGGAGGAGAGGTGGAAAACCGCGTGTCTTTTTACGCGGGTTGTAACCCGAACGGAGGGCACCGCGCAGCGGCGGGATTTTGCGGCTATCGCTTCGCTGGCTGAAACATAGCCTCCAGCGACAGCGCGCAGTGAAAGAGCCGGAGATTCTAAAGAGCCGGAGATTCTTAAGAGGCGCGGCGACAGGCGCCTCTTATGGCCAGTTTGGGTGGCAACCCAAGGTCTTGACGTTGGCAGCCACCTGACTATTTATCGTTCCCAGTAACTCTCTTCCAGACTGTCTTCACGCTCCGGCAGACCACGCGTCAGACGTGGTGAATGCTGGTTCAGCACCTGATAACTCACGCGGTTGGCGTATTTACACACCTGCGCCAGTGAGGAGTACGTCAGATACTCGCGGGTATGTTTGCTGGAATTCGGCACGGAAGTGCGGTGAAAACCGTTAGCCGCGATGTCATGCAGCAGCGCAGAGAGCGCGCCATCCCCCGCCCCATTGGTATTCATGATTTTTTCCGGCCCGCCCATGTACGGCGCAATGTGGGAATAAATCTTCAGCGGCTCCTGACAGCATTCACGGCGCATCGCCCGGCTGAATTCATACTGATTAAATTCAGCAATCGCGCCCGGAAGCAACGGATGCTGAGTCGTGCGTTTGAATTCGTCTTCGGTATAACTCGCCATAAACAGACCGTTCGGTCCGGCGGTACACAACACCAGATCCACCCATTCCAGCGCTTTATCCGCCGCCATCAGCGGATCTTTCATGCCGGTCAGTGCAAACCCTTCATCTTCGTTCATCGCCAGAATCGACACGTTATCACGGATGAAATCGCGCCATGCCTGCGGATCCTCCGCGATGACGTATTGCGTCCCCAGCGTTAACACTACCGGCACATGGTATTTTTTAGCGTATTCAATGGCCTGCATGGTGGCTTCTGGCATCGGTTCGCCCGGCTTGCTGCGCAGCAGGTACGAGGTGAGCAGCAGCGCGGACGCGCCGGCAATCACATCTTCCGGCACGCTGCAGGCATGCAGTTCATTCATTTTGCCCGGACTGATGGCAAAGGTGCGCTCGCCGGTGTCACTGATCAGCGTGAAACAGCGGCCAATTGCGCCGTCCACGCCTTGCAGGAAATTAAGATCCACACGGCTTGAGGTGTTACACAAATAGCGGTAAGCGTAATCACCGATTTTGACGTTGTTACACATCACACCCAGCAGCACCGAACGGTCATCAGCCAGCACGGAATAATTGTGCAGCGTATTGCCGACGGTGCCACCGGCAAACTGATGGCTGATAAGCGCGTGGCTCATCAGTTCCTGATACAGCGCTTCCGACATCTCATCGTCAAGAATATTGGATTCACCCGGCGTCAGGCCGTAACGGGCCACAAAATTTTCATCCACGCGCGCTTCAATATCGACCATTGTCTGGTCGATGCCGACAATGTACGAGGCCCCGGCTTCAGATTCCGGCTGCATGGCCTGCAGCATGGAATCACGCAATAAAGGGTCACGCGCGCTGACCGGAAAATAGTGTTTAGACTTACGCTTACCAGGAAATTTCATTCATTATTCTCGGGAAATTCAAAAAACTCAGGCTTCATTCAGAAGTGCTGAGTGACCAGTTGTTGCAGCAGATCGATATGCTCCGGCTGGTCGTTTAAGGCGTCAATATATTCGAAGCGCTCGCCGCCTGCATGAATAAAAATCTCACGGTTCTCGCCTTTGATCTCTTCCAGCGTCTCCAGACAGTCTGCCGCAAAGCCAGGGCACAGGATCTGAATATGCTTAACACCCTGAGCCGGAAGACCTTTCAGCGTTTCGTCCGTGTACGGCGTCAGCCACGGTTCGCGACCAAAGCGCGACTGGAAGGTCAGCATTATTTTGCCCGACGGCAGTTGCAGCGCATCGGTCAGCGCCTGCACGGTATCGCGGCAACGCTGTTCATAATCATCGCCTTCAGCGACAAAACGCTTAGGAATACCGTGGAAGGAGAGCACCAGACGATCCGGTTCGCCATGCTGAGCAAAGGAACGTTCGATGCTGGCTTTGAGCGCGGAAATATAGGCCGGATGGGTGGCGTAGTCACGGATAAAGCTCATTGAAGGCAGGCGACGCTGAGATTTCAGCACGCGCGCCACACCGTCAAAAACCGCGGCGCTGGTTGAGCAGGAGTATTGCGGATACAGCGGCAGTACCACCATTTTAGTCACGCCCTGCGCCAGCAGTTTTTCAATGGGTTCTTTCATGCCCGGCTTGCCGTAACTCATCGCCAGTTCAACCGGCGTGCCCGGCAGGCGTTCTGCCAGCGCTTTCTGCTGACGGCGGCTGTACACCATCAGCGGCGAACCTTCTTCCATCCAGACCGCTTTATACAGTTTGGACACGCGCGGGGAACGCAGCGGCAGGATCACCAAATTCAGGATCGGCCACCACAACAGACGGGGCGTATCCACGACGCGGATATCACTCAAAAACTCAGCCAGATATTTTTTAACGGCCTGCGGAGTCGGTGCTTCCGGTGTTCCAAGATTGACCAGGAGAACACCGAATTTAGTCTGCGTCATGCTGAATATCCTAAATTAAAGGCATTGAAGCCGTGTGAAAAATGATGGGCGCCGCCGTTTTTGGTGCTGCAATTTGCAATGCTGAAAAGAGGCGCAGGTCATTGTAACGAAAACAAAGACGATGGGAACAACGGCATAAGCTATCAATGCGAATTGTTATTAATACCCTTCATACTTCAAGCTACAGAGGCGTTGGCGCAGAAAAACAAACGGGGCGACCGAAGTCACCCCGTGGTAGCGCGCAGTGCAGACGATTAGCTCAGGATTGCAGCCAGTTCGTCACGCACAGCAGAAACCTGCTGTGTGCCGTCAATTTTGACGTATTGAGTGTTGCCCGCTTCTGCTTCTTTGCTGTAGTAAGATACCAGCGGCTCAGTCAGCTCATGGTATTCCACCAGACGTTTACGCACGGTTTCTTCCTGATCATCTTTACGGGTGATCAGTTCTTCGCCAGTCACATCATCTTTACCTTCCACTTTTGGCGGATTGTATTGGATGTGGTACACGCGGCCAGAGCCCGGGTGTACGCGACGGCCAACGATGCGATCAACGATCAGTTCATCAGGCACATCAAATTCCAGCACGTAATCCACTTTGATGCCCGCGTCTTTCATAGCATCAGCCTGCGGAATGGTGCGTGGGAAACCGTCTAACAGGAAACCGTTACGGCAATCTTCCTGCTGAATACGTTCTTTCACCAGTGCGATAACCAGTTCATCGGTCACCAGTTTACCAGCATCCATAATCTCTTTTGCTTTCTTGCCGAGCTCACTTCCGGCCTTCACAGCGGCGCGCAACATATCACCGGTAGAAATCTGAGGAATACCAAATTTCTCCATGATGAATTGAGCCTGAGTACCCTTACCTGCGCCCGGAGCGCCCAGCAGAATGATACGCATTGCGTAAATCCCCTTGCATGTAATTATTATGAATCACGAAAACCGGTCAACCATACCATTCTGAGCACTTTTGCTCAAGGAACACACCCCGCTGAAATTGGGGTTAAGCCTGCGCTATCCGGCGTTTTACCCACCAGGTTTGCGACACCACCGCCAGCACGATGATCACACCACCGGCAACCGCCGATGGCGCAGGATCCTCATTTAAAAACAGTGAGATCCAAAGCGGTGCCAGCGCGGTTTCGAGCAGCAAAAACAGCCCCGCATTGACCGGAGAAACCAGCCGTGTCGACATCGTAATCAGCCCCATCGCCAGCGGCATAATTACCGCGCCTTCAAGTGCTATCCATAGCCATTGTTCACCGGCTAAGGCGGGTAAACCATGCAAAACGCTGCCACCGGAAAAAATCACTACACAAAAAGAGGCCAGAATACCGCCCAGTGAAGGCAGCCCGACGGTGCCGCTTTCGACTTTCGAAGCGAAGATAAACGCCAGCGCCATCGACACCGCCGTGGCCAGTGCAAAATAGTTGGCGACAGGGTCGTGGCCCGCGCTGCGTCCGCTCATCACCACGCCGACGCCCGCCATTCCGGCCAGTGCCGCCAGCATCAGCGGTTTATCAATGCGAACGCGGAAGAAAATCCGCGAAATCAATGCCGAGACAAACGGTGTTGAAGAGATGATCACCAGCACCGTGGCGATACTGCCGCGGTTGAGCGCATTGACGAAACAGGCTGACGCAATACAGAAGAACAACGTTGATAGCGCATTTTTACGGGTGATCCACGGCACGCCCAGCGTGGAACGCGATGCCGGCCAGAACAGGTACAACATCGCCACCAGTGCCCACATAAACAGACCGCGCAGTAGCACGATCAGCCATGAGTCTTCGACCGACATCAGGCGGATAAAAACGGAATCGGTACTGAGGATAACCCCGCCGAGAATGCCGATAAGAGTACCCGTAAAAGTGCCGTTTACCGGCGAAGACTGACGCATGTTTACCTCCTGTGATTCAACATGCGACAAGGTTAATGCGCTTTCAGCGGCAAAAAAAATGATATAAACAGACACGGAAGATGAAAAAAACTCACAAGGTATAAAATGAATGATCTCCCTTCGCTACGTGCCCTGCATTATTTCAAACAGGCTGCGCAGTTTGAAAGTTTCAGTACAGCGGCGGAATCCCTGAACGTGACACACAGCGCGATCAGCCATCAGATGAAAAATCTCGAAGGCTGGCTGGGGACGGTGTTATTTAATCGCACAGCTGGGCGCGTGTTTCTCACCGCTGACGGAATTAAACTGAAAACCTGCTGCGATCGGGTATTTGATGAGATAGCAAAAACCTGTCACGAGATCCGAAATGGCAGCGAACAGCATCTGATCATTGCCTGCTCACCCAGTTTTCTGGCGCAGTGGCTGCTGCCGCGCATCAACCGGTTTTCACAACTTTATCCGCAGATAACGCTTTCTTTTCAAACGCAGACCGCGCCCGGACAGCTGGAAAACCAGCGCACCGATGTGCTGATAAAAAGCGGTCCGCACATTGAAAACCCAGACACTGACGCTATGCAAATTGCCTCTGATTTTATCGGGCCGGTTTGTGCGCCTGGCTTGTGTCATGACCTGATGCCGCCGCCGGATTTCAGCGCCCAGCCCTTACTGCACGCCGATACGAAGATCAATGCCTGGCAGGAATGGGCAAAAGCGACGGGTGCGCCGGGCGATGTCAGTAGCGGTAAACATTTCGATAATCTGATTCTGGCAATCCAGGCGGCGAAAAACGGGCTGGGGGTATGTATCGCACCGAAAATGCTGGTGGAGAAAGAGCTGGAGGAAGGTTCACTGATTGCGCCGGCGGGCTTTTGCGAAGTAGATCGCGCTACGACGGTGCTGGTGAGTTCTCAGCGCCGTGACGAGCCGGAGATCCGCGCATTCAGGGAATGGATCCGGGAAGAAGCGAGGCAATAAAAAAGGGTGTCGCTTTCACGACACCCTTTCATTTTACGCCCGGCGATTACGCCTGTAACAGCGTGTTCATACGGCGGATGAACAGGTTTGGATCTTCCAGCGTGCCGCGTTCTGCGAACAGCGCCTGATCCAGCAACAGCTCAATCCACTCGCTGAACTGGTCTTCATCAGCCACATCAGAAGCACGTTTCACCAGCGCGTGTTCCGGGTTCAGCTCAAAGATGTATTTCACTTCCGGCGCTTCCTGACCGGCAGCGGCAAAGAGTTTTGCCATCTGCGTGGTCATTTCGTCGGCGCCGGTAGTAACGATGGCCGGCGTATCGGTCAGACGGTGCGTCAGACGCACTTCTTTCACACGGTCACCCAGCAGCGTTTTCACGCGCTCAACGAACGGCTCCAGCGCTTTTTCAGCTTCTTTCTGCTCTTCGCTTTCGTCAGCCAGTTTGTCCAGTGTATCGTCGGCCTTGCTGACGGACTGGAAGACTTTGCCATCAAACTCAGTCAGATAGCTCATCATCCATTCGTCGATGCGGTCAGACAACAGCAGAACTTCAATGCCTTTTTTGCGGAACAGTTCCAGATGCGGGCTGCTCTTCGCCGCGGCATAGCTGTCAGCAGTGATGTAATAAATTTTGTCCTGACCTTCCACCATGTTCGCCACATACTCTTCCAGCGACAAAGTCTGCTCGCTGCTGTCGTTGCGGGTGCTGGCGAAACGCAGCAGTTTGGCGATCGCTTCTTTGTTTGCGCCGTCTTCTGCCGGACCTTCTTTCAATACCAGACCAAACTGTTTCCAGAATTGCAGGTATTTTTCGTTGTCGTCTTTCGCCAGTTTTTCCAGCATTTGCAGAACACGTTTGGTCAGCGCACTGCGCAGGTTCTGAGTAATGCGGCTGTCCTGAAGGATCTCACGTGACACGTTCAGAGGCAGATCGTTGGAATCTATCAGACCACGAACAAAACGCAGGTAGTTCGGCATGAACTGCTCGGCTTCATCCATGATAAACACGCGCTGAACATAGAGTTTCAGGCCGTGTTTGTGATCGCGGTTCCACATATCCCACGGTGCCTGTGAAGGGATATACAGCAGGCTGGTGTATTCCTGCTTACCTTCAACGCGGTTATGGCTCCAGCTGAGCGGATCGCTGAAATCATGAGAAATGTGTTTGTAGAATTCTTTATATTCTTCGTCGGTCACTTCGGCTTTACCGCGGGTCCACAGAGCTTGCGCCTTGTTGATTTGTTCCCAGGTGACGGTGCCGTCTTCTTCGTTGCGGGTTTCGACTTCAACCGGCAGCGCAATGTGATCAGAGTATTTGCTGATGATGGAGCGCACGCGCCAGTCATCCAGGAATTCGTCCTGATCTTCACGCAGATGCAGGGTAATTTCAGTGCCGCGATCTGCTTTCTCGATGTCCGCCAGGGTGTACTCGCCTTCACCGGCAGATTCCCAGAATACCCCTTCGTCAGCGCTGGCACCGGCTGCGCGGGTGCGCACGGTGACTTTATCCGCCACGATGAATGCAGAATAGAAACCGACACCGAACTGACCAATCAGCTGGCTGTCTTTCGCCTGCTCAGAACCCACAGATTGCAGGAACGCTTTGGTGCCGGATTTGGCAATAGTCCCGAGGTTGTCGATCACTTCATCACGGCTCATACCGATGCCGTTATCGCTCAGTGTCAGGGTGCGTTTTTCTTTATCAAACGACAGACGGACATGCAGCTCACCATCACCTTCATAAAGCTCAGGTGCGGACAGTGCGCGGAAACGCAGTTTGTCGGCGGCATCCGAGGCGTTGGAGATCAGCTCGCGCAGGAAAATTTCTTTGTTTGAATACAGAGAATGGATCATCAGATGAAGCAGTTGTTTTACTTCAGACTGGAAGCCACGTGTCTCTTGTCCTTTCATACTCATCAAATTACCTCAATCCAGATACTGTTATTGACCAAATCAGACGTTGAGGAATAAGTGGGGTTATATGTCAGGCTTTTCAAGCGCAGGAGGAAATTTTTAAGAAGAAATGCAGAGGCATAGCAGAATAATACGAGGCGCAGAAGGCTGCGCCCGTATAACAGTCAGAACCGGAAGGGGTTACGCCCGGCGAGGGAATGTGACAGCGTGGTGCCATCGACCATATCCAGTTCGCCACCAACCGGCACACCGTGCGCGATACGGCTCGCCAGCACGCCAAACTGGCCGCACATTTCAGCGATATAGTTGGCGGTCGCTTCGCCCTCGACAGTCGGGTTGGTCGCCAGAATCACTTCCTGGATGTTTTCACTCTCCAGACGCTCTTCCAGACGGCCCAAACCAATGTCGTCAGGCCCGATGCCATCAAGGGGTGACAGGTGCCCCATCAGCACAAAATAGCGACCAGAAAACTGACCGGTTTGTTCTATCGCATGGATGTCCGCCGGACTTTCAACCACGCAAATCTGACCGTTTTCTTTACGCCGTGGATTGGCGCAAATGGTGCAGATTTCCTGTTCGGTAAAGGTACGGCAATCGGCACAGTGGCCGATCTCAGACATAGCACGCGTTAAAGACTGCGCCAGCCGCATTCCGCCGCTGCGATCACGTTGCAGCAGCTGGAATGCCATACGTTGCGCGGACTTCGGGCCAACGCCCGGCAGGCAACGCAACGCCTCCATTAAAGATTCAAGGAGAGGGCTGGTTTGCATCAGAACGGCATCTTAAAGCCTGGTGGCAACTGCATGCCGCCAGACACGGCTGCCATTTTTTCTTTCTGAGTTTCTTCGATACGACGTGCTGCATCGTTGAACGCCGCAGCGATCAGATCTTCCAGCATGTCTTTATCGTCTTCCAGCAGGCTCGGATCGATTTCAACGCGACGCACGTTGTGCGCACCATTGATGGTGATTTTCACCAGGCCAGCGCCTGACTCACCGGTCACTTCCAGCTGAGCGATTTCCGCCTGAGCCTGTTGCATTTTTTCCTGCATTTGCTGGGCCTGTTTCATCAGGTTACCAATGCCGCCTTTTCCAAACATAGTCTTCTCTCTCAGCAATGGCCGCGTCACAATCGCGGCGTTTAAATTGGGCGGATACTTTCTTCATCCAGCTCCGCGTCGAAGAAACGACGCAGCGTCTGAATGTTGTTATCCGCAATAATAGACTGACGCGCCTGCGCCAGTTTTTCTTCATAAATGGCCTGTCGCCATTCCAGCGGCGTCTTCACCGCCAGATTATCATCTTCCAGCACGGTCAGTTCAACCGGCGTCTGATGCAATGCCGATAAGGCATCCGTCAGCACTTTCTGCGCGGACGGCGAATTCAGGTGCTTTTGCGAGGAACGCAGGTGCAGGCAAATTTTACCCGGCTCCGGCTGCTCGCGATACGCATTCAGCGCCAGTTGCTGTACCAGTTTCGGAATGGTCATCCGGCTGATTTCAGCCGCCCATTCGTCTCGTTCAATCGCTTCTTCCGCCAGACGGGAAGCCAGTTCCGGCGATTTTTCATATTCCAGCGCGGTGCGCAGCGCTTTCGGTGTCGCTACCGGTTCCGGTGCGACTTCCGGTTCTATCGTCGCTTTCCAGCGATAAGCCTCTTCTTTTACCGGCGCGGCAGGTTCTTTCTTCACCGCCAGAGTCTGCGCACGTTCAGTCACCGAAGCGAGGCGCTCCAGTGCTGAGGTTGCCGGCCGCGCTTTTCCTGGCGCTGCCGGCTCAGCTTTTTTTGGGGTGGTACTCCCCTGCCTGAGCAATTGTGTTCGCGCCTGTAAAAGTTGCGCGGTGGAATCCGGCATCGCGGCCGGCTCGGCATTGCCCTGTGGCGGCGGCGCATTGTAGTTTTGTTGCGGCGACTGCTGCGATTGCGCTAAAGCAGGACGCGATGGCTGTGGCGCTACAGCCGCCGGAACCGCGACCGGCTGCGGAGCCGGTTCAGCAATAATCACTTTTGGATGGAAGGCCAGCGCACGCAACAGGGTCATTTCAACGCCCATGCGTTTGTCCGGCGCATACGCCAGCTCTTTGCGGCCTATCAGTAAGGTCTGGTAATAAAGCTGAACGTCAGCCGGCGGAATAACACGCGCCAGTTCGCGCAGACGTTGTTCGATAGCCGCGTAATGGTTATCGAGCACCGACGGCAACAGCTGAACCATCGCAATGCGGTGCAGCAGCGACAGTGTTTCCACCAGCAGGTTTTCCCAGTCCACGCCACGTGACGCGGCTTGTTCAACCTGCGCCATCATCTGACCGCCATCGGCGCTGACCAGCGCTTCCAGCATCGCCAGCGGTTGCTCGTCGTCCAGCGTACCGAGCATTTGCGCCACGGTTTCGGTGGTGACGGCGCCCTGCCCCATGGCGATTGCCTGATCGGTCAGGCTCAGCGCATCACGCATACTGCCGTCGGCAGCACGGGAAAGCAGCTGTAACGCACGCGGTTCAGTGGTGATGGCTTCTTCGGTTAATACATGCTCGAGCTGTTTGCGGATCTGTTCAGCGTCCAGCGCTTTCAGATGGAACTGCAAACAACGCGACAAAATGGTGACGGGTAATTTTTGCGGATCGGTTGTCGCCAGCAGGAATTTGACGTGCGAAGGCGGCTCTTCCAGCGTTTTCAACAGCGCATTGAAGCTGTGACGCGAGAGCATGTGCACTTCGTCAATCAGATAAACTTTGAAACGACCACGCGCCGGTGCGTATTGCACGTTATCGAGCAGTTCGCGGGTATCTTCGACTTTAGTACGGGAAGCGGCATCGATTTCAATTAAATCGACAAAACGGCCCTGCTCGATTTCACGGCAGTTATCGCACACGCCACAAGGCGTGGAGGTAATCCCGGTTTCGCAGTTAAGTCCTTTTGCCAGCAGACGGGCGATGGTGGTTTTCCCGACGCCACGGGTTCCGGAAAACAGGTAAGCGTGGTGGATGCGCCCGAGCGACAGGCCATTGGCCAGCGCGGTCAGCACATGTTCCTGTCCGACGACGTCGGCAAAAGTTTGGGGGCGCCACTTACGGGCAAGAACCTGATAGCTCATTAACACTTCATCGTTGATTTATAATGAATAATTTGACGATACACGAAAAAACATCGTTTAACCCGATTTTCTGCGCGGGTCGGCGAACCGGCGACTAAAGGCTAAGCATAATGATGCCCGCGCCAGACTGCCACTTCTTAGTGTACCAGCAGGGTCGCCATCATTCCTATTACTTTACTTTTTGCGTACCGCGCCGCAGTTTCTCCACCGTCGTCCTCCTCCTGACAATTCGCACAAGGGGATGAGGGCAAATTTTGCGCACTGATTACACTGAATTCACCTCTGTTCTGATAATGCTTCCTGCCCCGCGTAAGGAGAGCCATGAAATACCTGACATTGCCTTTATTACTGCTCGTTTCCCCCGCCGCACAGGCCAGCTGGGCGCTGGAAGGTTTTCCTGCGTTTGCCGAGCCGGTCAGCGGAATATTCACCAGCGATGCCACGTTATCCAAAGGACAGCGCGCACTGGAATTGCATCAGGATGATCAGTGCTGGCAACCTTCGGGCGCGGTAAAGCTTAACGAGATGCTGTCGCTGCACCCCTGTGAAAGTCATCCGCCGGTAAACTGGAAACAGTTTCGCACGGGCGATTATCAGGTACGCATTGATACCCGCAGCGGCACGCCCACGCTTCAGCTGAGCCTGAAAACGGCGCAGGAAGCCGTCGCAGCCGTGACAAAAACCTGTCCGCGTTGGGATGGCAAACCACTGACTGTGGAGGTATCCGGTACCTTCAGCGATGGCGAAACAGTGCGTGATTTTTATTCCGGCCAGAGTGCAGTGGTCGCTAATGGTCACATCACGATGACGCCCGATCCGGCCAGCGGCGGCCTGCTGTTGCTGGAATCTGCGACGCGTAAAACTCCCGCCACTTTCAGCTGGCAAAACGCCACAGTCTATTTCGTGCTGACCGACAGATTCGAAAACGGCAATCCGGATAACGATCACAGCTATGGCCGTCACAGTGACGGAATGCAGGAAATCGGCACTTTCCATGGTGGCGATCTGGCCGGACTGACCAGCAAGCTAGATTATCTGCAACAACTGGGCGTGAACGCATTGTGGATCAGTTCGCCGCTGGAGCAGATCCACGGCTGGGTCGGTGGCGGCACCAAAGGTGATTTCCCGCATTATGCCTATCATGGCTATTACACGCTCGACTGGACAAAACTCGATGCCAATATGGGCACCGGCGAAGAGTTACAAAAGCTGGTCAGCGAAGCGCACAAACGCGGGATCCGCATTCTCTTTGACGTGGTGGTCAATCACACCGGTTACGCCACGCTGGCGGATATGCAAACGTTCCATTTTGGCTCGCTGTATCTCAAAGGCGATGAAATCGAAAAAACGCTGCGCAAAAAATGGACCGACTGGAAACCCGGCCCCGGCCAAAACTGGCATAGTTTTAATGATTACATCAATTTCAGTGACAAAGACGGCTGGAGCACCTGGTGGGGCAAAAAATGGATCCGCACCGATATTGGCGATTATGCCCCGCCCGGTTATGACGACCTGACCATGTCGCTGGCGTTCCTGCCGGATATCAAAACCGGATCCACACAAGCCAGCGGCCTGCCTGTTTTCTATCGTCATAAACCTGATACCGCCGCCCGTGAAATCCCCGGCGCTGCGCCCCGCGATTATCTGGTGACGTGGCTCAGTCAGTGGGTACGCGATTACGGCATTGACGGTTTTCGCGTCGATACCGCCAAGCACGTGGAAAAACCAACACTGGCGTTGCTGAAAGCGCGTTCTGCCGAAGCACTGAAGCAGTGGAAGGCCGCCAATCCTTCACTAGCGCTGGATGACGCGCCGTTCTGGATGACCGGTGAAGCCTGGGGTCACGGCGTAATGAAAAGTGATTATTACGCCAATGGTTTTGACGCGATGATCAATTTTGATTTTCAGGATCAGGCAGCGGCGGCGCTGAACTGCTTTGCACATATCGACGCAACGTATCAGCAGATGGCGGAGAAAATGCAGGGTTTCAATGTGCTGAGTTATCTCTCATCACACGATACCCGGTTATTTTTCACTGACGATGCCAAAGGGTCAGTTCCCTTACAACAGCGTGCGGCAGACTTATTACTGCTGGCACCGGGCGCAGTGCAGATCTATTACGGCGACGAAAGCGGACGTCAGTTCGGCCCGACGGGATCGGATCCTTTACAGGGAACGCGATCAGACATGAACTGGAATGAGCTAAACGGTGCAAAACAGGCGTTGCTGAAGCACTGGCAAAAACTGGGGAAATTCCGGGAACAACATCCGGCGGTCGGTGCAGGTGTGCAGAAATCACAGCAGACAGCAGAATACTACGCCTTCAGCCGTCAGCACGGTGACGATAAGGTGATGGTAGTCTGGACGGGAGAAAGCGGGAAAGAGTAGCGCAGAAAGCAAAAGGCCTCGCGTTAACGGCGAGGCCTTTTTACATCACACTGCAGAATTTAAATCAGTGCCCGTCGAAACACACCAGGCTGTAGCAGGTGATATTGGCATCGTTCAGGCGTTTTTCACCGCCCAGTTCCGGCAGATTGATGATGAATGCCGCATCCGTTACTTCCCCACCAAGACGGCGGATCAGTTTCGCGGTAGCTTCAATGGTGCCACCCGTTGCCAGCAAGTCGTCGATCACCAGGATCTTCTCACCCGGCAGAATGGCATCCGTATGGATTTCAAGACTGTCAGTGCCGTATTCCAGATCGTAAGTTTCGCTGATGGTTTCACGCGGTAATTTGCCCGGTTTACGCACGGGAACAAAACCCACGCCCAGAGCCAGCGCAACCGGCGCGCCAAACAGGAAACCACGTGCTTCGGTGCCCACCACTTTGGTGACGCCGGCATCGCGGTAACGATCGGCCAGTAACTGAATGCTTGCAGCGTAAGCTTTTGGGTCTTCCAGCAAGCTGGTGACGTCACGGAACAGTATGCCTGGCTTCGGATAGTCAGGGATGGTCTTGATACTGTCTTTAATAAACTGTAGCTGCTGTGCGGTAGCGGTCATAATGTTAATTGCCTGATAAAGCTGCTGTTCATACTTAAACGCGGGCGGTCAAATGTCCCCCGTCATGCCCTTTTAAAGCATGTCGTTCAAGGAAGGAAATTGGGAGCGCACCGACGTACGAGATGCCCAAATCTATGCAAAGCTGCTTTAAAAAGCAACCCGCAGCCGGACATGATCGCCTGTTTTATTGCTCAAGGTCAACCACTGGTAATCGCCACATCATGATCAGTAACGCAAACATCATGCAAACCAATAAAATACGCACCCACAATAACGGCACAAAATAGATCGAAATCGCGAATGTCGTCACAATCAGCGCAACGGCTTTTGGCTTCGCCCCTTTCGGCAGCGCGCGATGCGCCTGCCAGTGACGTAAATAGCTGCCAAACCAGGAACGGTGCAGCAGCCAGTGATGAAAGCGTGGAGACGAACGGGCAAAACACCAGGCGGCCAGCAGTAAAAACGGCGTGGTGGGCAACAGCGGCAGCACAACGCCCAGCGTTGCCAGTACCACACACAGCCAGCCGACCATAATCAGTAATATGCGCTTCATGCAGTTCCTTTTGATTCGCACAAATTGCCAGAAATTAAGCCCCCAGTTTATACAAGTGCAACGAAGGTGTCATAACCGCCGGTTGCAGGTAAGCTATGAGCGTCATTAATGGAGATAACCTGTGAGCACTGAACGAATTTTACATGTCCTTGATCAGCAAATAGAAACTCTGGCGCGGGAAATCGAACCCATCGGCCATGTTTCCGCTTCGCAGGCCCGGTTTGATATCGCCCTTTTCTCAACCAAAGGCACCCGTCTGCGCGATTATCTGGCAGAAATTAAGATGAATTTACAGCAACTGAATCAGGAAGTGGTTGAGAAACGTTCCGCGCAGGTGGCGTTTATTGCCGAGCGACTGGTGGCACAAATCACCGCCATGCAGCGTGAACTCGCCACGCAAACACTGCGTAAAACGCACCAGACGCCGGAGCGAAAAAGTCATGATAATTATACCAAACTCGCGGAAACTCAGCAGTTCGAGCGTCGTCTGATTGCGATGATTGAAGACCGGGAAACTACGCTGGGACAACTCGCCACGTTCAGCGATCAGCAACGCGTGCAAAAAGAACTGGCTGCGCTGGAAGGACGTTTAATGCGGTGTCGTCAGGCACTGGCCAAAATTGAGAGGCAAATCGAGCGGCAGGAAAAAGGTTTTTGAATCTTTATCACATTTTTTTAATCCGGCGTTCAGACCCGCCATTTTCTTATCTATAATGGTAAGTCCAAAACCTGCTAATAATAATGTTGGCCAATATGTCCGTAGAAAATGCGCCTCCCGAACTTCAGCTTGCTGTTGATCTGATTTACCTGCTTGAGTGCAACGAAATTGCACCGGAAACCGCTCTCGCAGCACTGGAAATCGTACAACGCGATTATCAGGAAAAGCTGAAAAACAGCAAAAGCACGCTGTCAATTAGTTACCTTTAAGCCGTCCGGCTGACTGTATCAGGGGAACCTTTCGCATTCCCCTGAATTGCCCGCTTCCCATTAGCCCTGAGGCAACGCATCCGGTTCATCACCCGGTTGTCTCAACACGCGCTTAACTTCCTGAATCTCACTGCCGTCCTGATTGTGCAGATACACTTCCAGCTGATTGAAGGCGATATTGATGTCGTTCTCACGGCACAGTTTATCAATACTGCGGTTAAGTTCATCGACGGTATAACTGCGGTCGCCCAGTTCACGAACATAAACACGCAGTTCGTGATCGAGCGTGCTGGCACCAAAATTAAGGAAGAAGACCAGCGGTGCCGGATCACTCATCACACGGGCGTTTTCATGCGCCGCCTGCAACAAGATCTCTTTCACTTTATCCAGATCAGAACCGTACGCCACGCCAATTTTGATCAGCACGCGGGTGACGGTATCGCTCAGTGACCAGTTGATCAGCCGTTCCGTCACAAAGGCTTTGTTAGGGATGATCACTTCTTTGCGGTCAAAATCGATAATGGTTGTTGCGCGGATACGGATACGACTGACCGTGCCGGAAAATGTGCCAATGGTTACGGTATCGCCAATACGTACCGGGCGTTCGAACAGGATAATCAGACCCGAAACAAAGTTCGCAAAGATCTCCTGCAAACCAAAGCCCAGCCCGACCGACAGTGCCGCCACCAGCCATTGCAATTTATCCCACGAGACCCCGAGAGAACCGAGCGCCGTGATCGCCCCGATCACCGTGATCGAATACGTCAGGATGGTAGTGATAGCGTACGACGTCCCCTGCCGTAATTGCAGCCGCGACAGCACCACCACTTCCAGCAGGCCCGGCAGGTTTCTCGTCAAAACATACGCCACGATCACCGCCAGAAAACCGAGCAGCATATTACCCAGCGTCACGGTTTGCTGAGTGACCGCACCCGCCACCGTGCTGGAGTAATGCCATAACGTTATGCTGTCGAGATAGGAAATCACCGTCAATAAGTCCGACCAAATCCAGTAGAACACTGTCGCGAAGATGAAGAACAGTCCCATGGTGGTCAGGCGCAGCGATTGCTGGTTAATCTGATCCAGACCAATTTGCGGTTCTTCAACCGGCTCATTACCTTCCGCGCCCTCTTTCGCCAGGTTTGTCTGACGGCGGGCCAGCGCACGACGATACGCCAGACGCCGTGCTGCAACACTTAATCCCCTGAGCGCGGTGAGATAAATAATGTTCCAGAAAATCAGCAGGTAAAGACTGTCAATCCAGCGGCCCGCCAGACGCAGCGTGGTGTAAAAATATCCGGTGACCACCAGCCCGACCAGGAAAGCCGGCGCAATCGCAATCGCCGTGACCACCACCAGACGAATGCTGTGAGAATCTTTTTCACGCCAGCCATCGCGTGCGATCGGGAATACCAGAACCGTCAGCGCCAGCAGCGTCAGGAAAATCACCACCTGCCCGATGATGTCATCCACCAGACCGAGCGGTGCTTTCTCGCCGCGCACGGACCAGAAAATCAGCGGCAACATCACCAGGCTCAGACGAATGACGGAACGACGATAATGCGCGCAAGTGGCCGCAGGTGTAGTAAAGTGCCGCTCGTTGATGCCACCGGGTTTAAGAATGCGATAACAAAAGCCCATGACCAGCTGGAACACCGCCAGCCGCTGTGCCAGCGTCCATAAAAAGTCGCTCGGTTCGATATCACATTGCGAAAGCCAGTAGCCGACGCCCAGCATCAGTAACACGCCGGGTAAAACATTCAGAACCATCAATAACAGCGCCTGCGGCGTGTGCAGCTGGCTGTCGCGCTTGAGTTGTCCGACATCATTACTCAACATATCAATCCGCTGATCAATGTATTTCCTGCGCCATAACAGCAGCAAAATAACGATTAATAACGGGATGGTCACCGGCAGGGAATGCAACGCACCCAGCATCAGTTCGCCCGGTGGAATACTGACATGCAGGTCGCTTAGTTGACTTTTGACATCGCCCGGCAATGATTTGATGAACTCCCAGTTCATCGGCTTGTTACTGCTCACCCAGAAAATCTGCTGAGTCAGCGTTTCTGTAAGCGACTGGTTGATGCTCAGCAATTGTTGCTGGTTAATCTGTAAATTGATGGCCAGAGACAGCTGATTACCCAGTTGCTTATTCAGTTGATCAAGCAGTTCGCGGCGCATATCGACAATCTGATCCAGCGCATCGCTGATATCGTCATTAATCGTCTCTTTGCTGTTGGTCACCACCCCCTGAATGTAACTGTCGCCCTGAAATAAGGCATCACGCTGCTGATTAATTTTGAACTGCTCAAGCCGCAAATCAGCAATCCGCGTGCTCATATCGGTCATCAGACCGGAAGGTGGGATAGTATTTTGCTGCTGCTGATACAAAATGCGCGACAATAATAAGCTGCCTTTCAGCACCGTAATTTGCTCTTTAAGGTCATGCTCAGCCTGCGCCGAACGATCCAGCCAGTTTTTCACTGTAATATTTTTCTGAACCAGCTGGTTGCCTTCCTCGGTTGCGGCAATCAGACGTTCGCTGAGCTGGCGGTTAATTCCCAGTTCCTGCGCCACCAGCGGGTCATTTTGGATATTCGAGGCATCGTCCGGCGTTTGGGCTTCTTTCGCTGTCCGCTCGGACAAAATCAACCGTTTGCCGTTGACCACTTCCTGCAATAACTGCGCGGTGTGTTCAAGCTGATTGATGTGCGCGTTGGTGTAATCACGTTGTTTTTGCAGTAAATCCTGCAACGTGGTATTGGCTTCGAGGCTCTTACGTTGCAGGTCAATCTGCGCCCCAAGTAAAGCCTGTTGCGTGACCAGCATGTTTTGTTGCGTGTTACGTAAATCCTGCTGACCGGGCGACATGCCGTTGAGCTGATTACGGATTTTCTGAATCGCCAGCGAATAGGAGTACATTGCGTTCTGGACGCGCTCAGGCTGGGTTTGCAGGGAAATCAGCTGAGTGTTAAAAGTCGATAAATCTTCCTGCGAAGACTGCAAATCGTCGAGTGTGTCATTAAGACGGTTTTCCAGCTGACGCAGCGACAGCGCGGAAAGCTGAGCTTTATTCACATCATCTTTCGGATTGTTTTTGATCTGATCCAGACCGTCCATGGCGACCCGCAGTTTTTGCGGTGCGTCGGCGACCTGTTTTTGCAACTGATTTACTTCCTGCTTCACTCTTTCCAGCGCATCAAGATATTCCAGCGTGTGGATCAAATCCTGTTGCGAAAGCTTATCGACCGGCGTCAGGTTCTTCTGGCGATTTAATGCATCCAGCTGGTTCTGAACTTCATTCCTGCCGGGAATATCATTACTTGCCGCATGGCCGGAAAAGGAGATAAAAAGCAGTGCAACGCATATCACAAGCGTGAAAAAACCTGTCATTCCCCTTTTTTTCAGGGAAAGCCTTACGTCAGAAGGGGCGGCCAAAAACCGGATACACATACGTCAGCGTCAACTCATTTACTGAATGAATAATATGGAGATGACAATAGCAGCGTTGGCGATGAAAGGAAGGAGAAAAGCGTTTCTGAATACAACATCAGAGTGTGTATTTTATAAACAAAAAGGGATGTAAATTTGCAGGCTTATTAATTAACAGGAAAGTATTGAGGGGTTATTTTACCGCGGTGAGAAAGGACGAACGGCACAACATGTCAATATACGTATCCACGAATCTCCCGGCATTCCCTTCTAAATCAAAGCTTTCAGGAATAAATAACCAGTTTTCCATCAGCCCTGTGAGATAAGCACGAAGAATAATGGCGGCCTGGCGGGTATCAAGATCAACCGGGAGCTGCTTTTCTTCTATACAGCGCACGAGAATACGCTCGATTTTACCGTAACCTTCCATGTATAACGCTTTGCGCGCTTCGTGAACTGACGTCATCTCCCCAACAAATTCACATTTATGGAATATAATCTCCATCAATGCTTTACGTTGGCTATCGGTGACAGTGGCGACCAGAATGTAAATTAAGATTTCGCGTAAAATACGCAGTGGATTATTCGGATACTTTGTCTGATACTCTACTTCAAGCACTTTTATGCGGGATTCATAAGCTTCCCAAATCGCATTAAACAGCTCCACTTTGTTCCTGAAATGCCAATAAATTGCGCCCCGCGTCACACCGGCTGCATTCGCAATATCAGTCAGTGATGTCGACGATACCCCGCGGGCAGAAAACTCACGCACAGCAGCATCCAGAATCTGTTGTCTGGTTTCCAGCGCCTGTGATTTGGTTTTTCGTGCCATAGGTTTATCTTTAAGGGGAGTTTGATTTACATACATTCTTGAATGTATGTAACATAGCACGCACATACTAAAAGCGCAGCAATGGATTTGGAATGTTGTGATCCATTGGACAATTTGAAATCGGACACTTGAGGTTTATTTATGAACAAAAACAGAGGGTTAACGCCTCTGGCGGTAGTTCTGATGCTATCCGGAAGCTTAGCACTTACAGGATGTAACGATAAAGAAGCTCAACAAGGCGCACCTCATGCTCCGCAGGTTGGGGTCGTTACTCTCAAAACTGAACCGTTGAATGTGACTACCGAACTTCCTGGTCGTACTGCTGCTTTTCGCATCGCTGAGGTACGTCCGCAGGTTGGCGGCATTATTCTTAAACGCAATTTCGTTGAAGGCAGCGAAATTAAAGCCGGGACTTCGTTATATCAGATTGATCCAGCCACTTATCAGGCCGCGTATAACAGCGCTAAAGGCGATCTGGTAAAAGCTCAGGCGAATGCACAGATTTCACGTCTGACCGTAACTCGTTATAAACCTCTGCTTGGCACTAACTACATCAGCAAGCAAGATTACGATACCGCTGTGGCGACTGCCGCTCAGGCTGACGCCGCTGTTGTCAGCGCCAAAGCAGCCGTTGAAAATGCGCGTATCAATCTGGCTTATACCAAGGTCACCTCCCCTATTAGCGGACGTATCGGTATTTCGTCGGTAACTGAAGGTGCGCTGGTTTCAACCGGCCAGACCAATGCACTGGCAACTGTTCAGCAACTTGATCCTATCTACGTTGACGTCACTCAATCGAGCAACGATTTCCTGCGTCTGAAGCAGGAACTGGCAGATGGCTCACTCAAGCAAGTTAACGGCAAAGCACAAGTCAAGCTGCTGTTGGATAACGGTAAAGAATATTCACAGGCGGGTACATTAGAATTCTCTGATGTGACTGTTGATGAAACAACCGGTTCCATTACTTTGCGTGCCATCTTCCCTAATCCAAATGACGCCCTGCTGCCAGGTATGTTTGTGCGCGCACGTCTGGATGAAGGCGTAAACGACAACGCTCTGCTGGTTCCTCAGCAAGGTATTACCCGTAACCCACGTGGTGATGCCACGGCGATGGTGATTGGTGCGGACAATAAAGTTGAAATTCGTACAGTGACCACAACGCAGGCAATTGGCGACAAATGGGTCGTGACAGACGGCCTGAAAAGTGGCGATAAAGTTATCGTGACAGGTCTGCAAAAAATTAAGCCAGGCGTACAGGTTACTGCACAGGAAGTCGATCAAAACGCAGCAGCACCCGCTACAGCGACGAAGTCTTAATAGGAGCCGGTAATTCATGGCTAAGTTTTTTATAGATCGTCCCATCTTTGCATGGGTAATTGCGATCATCATCATGTTGGCAGGGGGATTGGCAATACTTAAATTGCCAATCGCACAGTATCCAACCGTTGCGCCACCGGCTATCCAGCTGACCGCAACTTATCCGGGTGCGGATGCGCAGACCGTACAGGATACCGTTACTCAGGTTATCGAACAGAACATGAACGGTATCGACAACATGATGTACATGTCGTCGACCAGTGATTCATCAGGTACTGTTCAGATTACCCTGACCTTCGCTTCCGGTACTGACGCAGATATCGCGCAGGTACAGGTTCAGAACAAACTGCAGCTGGCAACACCATTGCTGCCGCAGGAAGTTCAGCAACAGGGTATTTCGGTTGAGAAATCGAGCAGCAGCTTCCTGATGGTAGCGGGCTTTATTTCCAATAACGGTTCAATGACCCAGGATGATATCGCCGACTACGTCGGTTCCAACATCAAGGATCCTATCAGCCGTACTGCGGGTGTAGGTGACGTTCAGCTGTTTGGTGCTCAGTACGCGATGCGTATCTGGATGGATCCGAACAAACTGAACAACTTCCAGCTGACGCCGGTAGATGTCATCAACGCCATCAAAGTACAGAACAACCAGATCGCAGCAGGTCAGCTCGGTGGTACACCACCGGTTCCGGGCCAGCAATTGAACTCATCTATCGTGGCGCAGACCCGTCTGAAGTCACCTGATGAATTCGGTAAAATCATTCTGAAAGTAAATCAGGATGGTTCTCAGGTTCGCCTGAAAGATGTGGCTAAAATCGAACTCGGCGGTGAAAACTACGACGTTATTGCCCGTTTCAACGGACAACCTGCGTCAGGCTTGGGTATCAAACTGGCAACTGGTGCGAACGCCCTGAATACCGCGGCGTCTGTAAAAGCCACACTGACTAAGCTTGAGCCATTCTTCCCGGCTGGCTTAGAAATTGTTTACCCGTACGACACCACGCCGTTCGTAAAAATCTCGATTAAAGAAGTAGGTAAAACGCTGTTCGAGGCAATCGTCCTGGTATTCCTGGTCATGTTCTTGTTCCTGCAAAACTTCCGCGCAACGCTTATCCCGACCATTGCGGTTCCGGTGGTCCTGCTCGGTACCTTTGCAATTCTGGCAGCGTTTGGCTATTCGATAAACACCCTGACAATGTTCGGGATGGTGCTCGCGATAGGCCTGCTCGTCGATGACGCCATCGTCGTCGTCGAGAACGTCGAGCGTGTCATGGTCGAAGAAGGCCTGCCTCCGAAAGAGGCCACCAAAAAATCCATGGAGCAGATCCAGGGTGCATTGGTGGGGATCGCGATGGTGCTGTCCGCAGTATTCATCCCGATGGCCTTCTTCGGTGGTTCTACCGGTGTTATCTACCGTCAGTTCTCCATCACCATCGTTTCGGCCATGGTGCTGTCGGTTCTCGTGGCGATGATCCTGACACCTGCGCTTTGTGCGACCATGCTCAAGCCGGTTGCCAAAGGTGAGCATCACGATAAGAAAGGTTTCTTCGGCTGGTTTAACAAGAAATTTGACCAAAGCACGCACCACTACACCGACAGCGTAGGCAACATTCTGCGCAGCACCGGTCGTTATCTGGTGATTTATCTGCTGATCGTTGTCGGCATGGCATTCCTGTTTATCCGCCTGCCAACCTCCTTCCTGCCGGAAGAAGACCAGGGTGTATTCCTGACCATGGCGCAATTGCCAGCAGGTGCGACCCAGGAGCGTACACAGAAAGTGCTCGACGAAGTCAGCGATTACTATCTGACGAAAGAAAAAGCTAACGTGAAGTCCGTGTTTACGGTCAACGGCTTTGGCTTTGCTGGTCGTGGTCAGAACACCGGTATAGCGTTTATCAGTCTGAAAGACTGGTCTGAGCGTAGCGGCTCGGAGAATAAAGTTCCTGCCATTGCAGGCCGTGCGATGGGCGCATTCAGCACCATTAAAGATGCACTGGTGTTCCCGTTCAACTTGCCAGCGATTGTTGAGTTAGGTACGGCGACAGGCTTCGACTTCCAGTTGATTGACCAGGCTAACCTTGGGCATGACAAGCTGACTCAGGCACGTAACCAGTTGCTGGGCATGGTAGCTCAACATCCGGACTTGCTGACTCAGGTTCGTCCAAACGGTCTGGAAGATACACCACAGTTCAAAATCGAAATTGATCAGGAAAAAGCAACGGCACTTGGCGTTTCAATTTCCGACATCAACACCACTCTCGGTGCTTCGATTGGTGGTAGCTACGTCAACGACTTCATCGACCGTGGTCGCGTGAAGAAAGTGTACGTTCAGGCTGAAAATAAATACCGTATGTTGCCGTCTGACATCAATAACTTGTATGTCCGTGGCAGTGCTGGCCAGATGGTGCCGTTCTCTGCATTCTCCAGTGCGAAATGGGAATACGGTTCACCGCGTCTGGAACGTTATAACGGTCTGCCATCCATGGAAATTCTGGGTCAGCCAGCTCCGGGCAAAAGTTCGGGTGCTGCAATGGAGATGATGGAGTCTCTGGCTTCCAAACTTCCAAGCGGTATCGGCTATGACTGGACCGGTCTGTCCTATCAGGAACGCTTGTCAGGGAACCAGGCTCCGGCCTTGTACGCTATCTCCCTGATTGTCGTATTCCTGTGTCTGGCAGCATTGTATGAAAGCTGGTCAATACCGTTCTCGGTCATGCTGGTGGTTCCGCTCGGGGTTGTGGGTGCGCTTCTGGCAGCCACGATGCGCGGACTCAGTAACGACGTTTACTTCCAGGTAGGCCTGCTGACCACCATCGGGTTGTCGGCGAAGAACGCCATATTGATTGTTGAGTTCGCCAAAGACCTGATGGACAAAGAAGGTAAGGGTCTGATCGAATCCACACTTGAAGCGGTTCGTATGCGTCTTCGTCCGATTCTGATGACCTCACTGGCATTTATCCTCGGTGTAATGCCGCTGGTAATCAGCTCCGGTGCAGGTTCCGGTTCTCAGAACGCCGTAGGTACCGGCGTAATGGGCGGGATGATCACAGCAACGCTGCTGGCGATCTTCTTTGTTCCGGTCTTCTTCGTAGTGGTTCGTCGCCGCTTCGGTAAGAAGAACGAGGATATCGAACATACGCACAAAACAGAGCATCCGACGCTGTAACGGATCCTCATACTGAAGAAAGGCCGCTTATGCGGCCTTTTTTTTCGCCTGAGTCTTGAACCGGAAAACAGATGGGTGCATACTTATTGTTATAGTATAACATAACAACTTGAGGCATTATGAAACCCGCTATCCATCCTGCGTATCGCACCGTGGTTTTCCACGACACCAGTGCTAATGAATACTTCAAGGTCGGTTCAACCATCTCGACAGACCGCACCATTGAGCTGGAAGGGGCAACCTACCCTTACATCACGATTGAAGTTTCTTCCGCTTCCCATCCGTATTACACCGGTAAGCAGAAAGAGTATTCAAAAGAAGGCAGCACCGCGCGATTCAATCAACGCTTCGGCAGCTTCCTCGGTAAAAAGTAAACAACATCAGGGAAATTGTTATGCAGGTTCTGAGTTCATTACGTTCGGCAAAAAATCGTCATCCGGATTGTCGCGTGGTTCGCCGTAAAGGCCGGATTTATGTGATCTGTAAAAGCAATCCGCGTTTTAAAGCCGTTCAGGGCAGAAAGAAAAAGCGTTAACACTGCGCCTTTCCCTTATGCCCCTTATAAAAAAAATAAAAGCCCCGCCGCTTGCCCGACGGGGCTTTTTCTTATGTTAAGACATGATGTAAAACCTCCTCACAGCGAAACCGTGAGGAGGGGAAATCTTATTTCATGCTGGCAACGATCGTCTCAACGTTGTGCTTAAACGCTTTGATATACGTCGTGGCCGGGCCTTGCGGGCCTGAAAGTGCTTCAGGATACAGTTCACCACCAGGTTGCGCGCCGCTCGCCGCAGCAATTTGTTTCACCAGACGCGGATCGGTCTGATTTTCGATGAAGTACGTTTTCACCTTCTCCTCTTTGATCTGCTTAATCAGCGACGCGACACCGCTGGCGCTGGCCTCCGCTTCGGTAGAAAAGCCGACCGGTGCCATAAAGCTGACATGGTATTCCTGACCAAAATAACCGAAAGCATCATGACTGGTCAGCACTTTACGTTTTGACTGAGGAATGCCGGTGAATTCAGTTTTGGCCCACGCATCAAGCTTCTGTAACTGCTCAATATAGGCGGTTCCGCGCTGGCGGAAATAGTCAGCATCTTCCGGATCGGCTTTGATCAGCGCATTCATCACATTGGTCGCATAAATCACGCCGTTCGCCATGCTGTTCCAGGCGTGCGGATCGGTAATTTGTTTGCCGTCTTCTTCCATTTTACGGGAATTAACGCCTTCAGATGCCGTCACCACATGACCTTTGTAACCGGAAGCCGTCACCAGACGATCGATCCACCCCTCCAGACCTAAGCCACTGACGAAAACGACATCAGACGCATTAATCGCCTTACTGTCTTTCGGCGAAGGCTCAAAGCTGTGCGGATCACCGTCAGGTCCGACTAGCGTCGTCACTTTAACGTGCTCGCCGCCCACTTCCTGAACGATATCCCCGAGAATAGAAAAACTGGCCACCGCATCCACGGTTTTCGCCATAGCCAGCGGGCTCGACAGCAGGGCAGCTGCTGCGAGTGATACAGGTAATACTTTCATCATGTCCCCTTAATTGTGGTACTGCTTATTAACTTACTGCTGCTTAAGTTCGCGAAGCCGTTAACATCCCGCCCCGCTTTCCAAATAAAACTGAAATAAAGAAGATCACCGTCGCGCTGAGGACGATAGCCGGGCCTGCGGGCAGCGAAGCGTAATAAGACCAGATAAGCCCGACGATACTGGCGATCACACCGATAATCATGGCGCTCAGCAAGGTATGGGGTAAATCCTGCGCCCAGAAACGTGCGCTGGCCGCGGGTAACATCATCAAACCGACTGACATCAGCGTGCCGAGGATCTGGAAGCCGGCAACCAGGTTCACAACGACCAGCGCCAGGAAAATCCCATGTATCGCCGCCAGCCATTTCCCTGCGCTGACCCGTAAAAACAGTGAATCGAAGGATTCTATGACCAGGGCGCGATAAATGCAGGCCAGCACCAGCAATGACACACTGGTAATAATGCCGACCATAATCATTGCTGAGGAATCGATCGCGAGAATAGAGCCAAACAGAACGTGCAGAAGATCAACACTGGAACCGCGCAGGGAAACCAGCGTCACACCCAACGCGAGCGAACCCAGATAGAAACCGGCAAAACTGGCATCTTCCTTTAATTGTGTGCGGCGGCTCACCAGGCCTGACAGCATCGCCACTGCAAGTCCTGCAATAAAACCGCCAATTCCCATGGCGACCAGCGACATTCCTGAAATCAGATAACCGATAGCGGCACCCGGCAATACGGCGTGGGAAAGTGCGTCCCCCACCAGACTCATCCGACGTAATAGCAGGAAAACGCCCAGAGGCGTGGCGCTGATGGATAATGCGATACAGGCAATTAACGCGCGGCGCATGAAACCAAACTCAATAAAGGGATCGGCCAGTAAATGAAAAAGCATCATGAATTGGCAACTCCCGCCACGAGAGAAAAAGGTTCGGTCGAAATACAGGCATGCGCCTGATGCGGGAAGTGACCCAATACGTCATGCGCCGTTCCCCATAGATTCTTTTGCGCGCTGAGGTAAAGCACATGAGGAAAATGCCGGGCAACCATTGAGATATCATGTAAAACCGCAATGACGGTTTTGCCTTCCTGATGCCACTGCGCAATCACCTTGAGCAGCAGTTCTGTTGTCTGGGTATCGATGCCAGTAAAAGGTTCATCAAGCATGATGAGAGGCGCCTGTTGCACCAGTAAACGCGCGAATAAAGTGCGTTGCAGCTGACCACCGGAAAGCGAACCTACGGGCAAATGCGACATTTCAGTCATCCCGACCGTCTCAAGCGCCTGAGTTACTGCGGTGGCTGACTGCTGATTTATGCCGCCGAAAAGTCCGCTTTGCGGCCAGCACCCCATCGCGACCAGGTCGAATACGCTGATCGGAAAACCGCGATCCAATTCCGCCTGCTGCGGTAAATAGGCCAGACGCGGACGTTTTCCGCCGGTGAAGGTAATATTGCCCGCAACCGCCTGCTGAAGGCCAGCCAGCGTTTTGAGGAAAGTGGATTTACCCGCCCCGTTAGCCCCGATAACAGCCGTCAGTGAGCCCGAAAGAAATTGCCCGCTGACCGGCATCGCAACCGCCCGGCGGTCATAGCCGACTTCAACATTGTTAACAAAAATCATGGTAGCGATATTGCCCAGTAAATTGCGGCCCATAAAATAGCCAGTACAGCCAGCACAGCGAGACAGCGTACTGGCGAAGAAAGTGTAAAGAGTGTTTTGGTCATAGCCCCTCCATTCGTTACAATATAACATCACACACTCGGTTTTGTATCAACACGTGAACTGTTTCGATTTTTTACCAGATGTCCTTTCGGAACGGGGAATGCACACCCTGGGCCAGGCAAAATTGTTAGAAAAGGGTAAAAATTGATGAACAGAAACTAATTGTCATTACAATCAGAAAGTTATGTTTTTCCGCAGTGGAAATTTTTTTCTCTGCTCAAAACACATCCTGATAAAAGTATGCAATAATAGAAAGGTATGGAGTTCAAAGGCGAAAACCGGTGAAAAAATTTATCCCCTACCCTATTAATGGGGAAAATCTGACTCCTTCAGATTTGCTGCAGATTATTGAACGTTATTTATCTGAAATTGAAGAGTCATTAATTGGCGATTTAACTTACTTCTCAGAAAATGCACGTTATGAACCAAATTCTTTGCAAATCGTGTCAATCGTTGCAATTGGCGAAAATTGTTATTCGATGAATTACCAGTTCAGATGGACGATTTTCAACGGTTGTCTGGACATTAATGCACAAGAGTTCACGACGCAAAGTGTCACATTCCTTGTAAAGCCGGCAGGTCTGGAGTTTGATATTATTGATTTGTTCAAAGGTTCAACGGCTGAAGAATTGTAAGTTTGAGTAATACGTTTGCGCAGCTTTCTCAAAATGAATTATATTTAAATTATATGTTGTGTAATAAGACCGAGAAAGTTCATCTCAAAGACTGAGATTGTCTTTGATGTATAAGTCAGTTCATAGCGTTATCTGTTCATAGCGTTAGTAGTGAGAGCCGTTTTCTGTAAGCCATCAAGTTTTGTTGTTTACTCACAGAGTGTTATCAACACCGAATAAACCATTACGGAGGGGATGATATGGATGAGTACTCGCCTAAGCGGCACGATATCGCTCAGTTACGCTACCTGAATGAAATGTTGTATGATGAAGGCATCGCGACACTGGGTGACAGTCACCACGGTTGGGTCAACGACCCTACTTCTGCTGTTAACCTGCAACTCAACGAACTGATTGAGCACATTGCATCCTTTGTGATGAGCTTTAAAATTAAGTATCCGGACGATACCCATTTAAGTGATCTGGTTGAAGAGTATCTGGATGATACCTACACCCTGTTCAGCAATTATGGAATTAACGATTCTGATTTACGCCAATGGCAAAAGACCAAGAAGCGATTATTCAGAATGTTCTCAGGGGACTACATCTGTACCCTAATGAAGACTTGAGTAATAATTTATATGCAGTCATCAGATAAAAATGAAAAGGCTAAGATGAACAAAATCGACTATTTGATGCGTTTAAGAAAATGCACCACTATTGATACACTTGAACGTGTCATTGAAAAGAATAAGTATGAACTGTCCGACGACGAGCTGGAATTGTTTTACTCAGCAGCTGATCATCGTTTAGCGGAGCTAACGATGAACAAGCTGTACGATAAAATCCCGGTATCAGTCTGGAAATTTGTACGCTGACAGACAGAGTCAGGTCGAAATACCTTTCGGCCTGACGCTCATAATTCATACAATATAACTTAAGCAATTTTTAACTATTTCTTCAGATATTTCTTTCTGCTTTCTCTTTGATCTGCCGGTGGAATGTTTGTAAAAGAAACTGGAAACATTGTTCTGTTACAGGCGAGCGCAGAGGCGTTGGCTTACGCATCATCGCCACTGTACGACTTAATGTGGGTTGCTGCAGATGAACCACTGTTAATTCATCATCATTAAGTGTTGCTGTATATAATTCTGGCAATATCGCCAGGGCCAGACGCGAACGAACTAAACCATATAACGTCTCCTGAAAATCCACGCGATAACTCACCCGCAAATTCAGCCTGTGACTTTCAATTAATGAACTCACCAGCCTGCTGACATTTCCTTTTGAAAACAAAGCAATATCCCTTTTAGCCAGTTGTTTCCAGGGGATATTATGCCCTTCTGATAGGGGATCATCGCGCCGGATCACCGCCACAAAAGGATCTTCCAGCAACGGATATATCGCGACAGAATCAGGCACCGTGCTGTCGGTCGCACCGATACCAAAATCCACAGATCCGTTCTCCAGTTCCAGTAATAATGCATCGTTTGTCAGGTCATGAAATTCCACACGCATATCAGGGAAATATTCCGATAATAACTGCGGAACAGCCGGGAATAACAACGTACTGACTGAAGGGACCAATCCGATACGTAACGTTCCATCACCCCCCTGCCGCATGATTTGTTGCATATCATCGAAGGCACTATGCGCTGTATTCAGTAGCCTTTCTGCATAAGGTAAAACAGCTTCGCCCTGTTCGGTCAGGCTGACTCCCTGAGCGGTGCGGTTTAATAATTTCCCCCCCAGTACTGATTCAATTTGCCGCAGTGCGCTGCTTAAAGCTGGCTGACTGATCGCCAGACGGTTCGCCGTGTCGGTGAAACTGCGTAACTGCGCCAGCGTTACAAAGTATTGAATTTGCTTGAGGGAGAGCGCAGGCAACCGGCGCCAGGGTTCAGACATGATGGTCAGGGATCCCGCTAAAAATAGAAAACGTTTGCTCAGCATAACCGCATCTTATAAACGGATAAAATAATTCATCTGTGCAAAGGCATTCCCTCTCCCTACATTAGCCCAATCACTTTGTAAATCCGGATACTGACATGACCGAAAACATTGCTCCGTTACCCCTGCGCCAGCGCGCGGTTCAGGCTGCGTTAGGGAAAATTCCTTTTGATCGTCTGCTTATCAACGCAAACGTTATCGATATGGTGACGGGAGAGATTCGCGAAGCCGATGTCGGGATCACCGGCAATATGATTGCCAGCGTCCATCCGCGTGGAAAATTCTCTCAGGCAGAAAATGTCGATGACTTAACCGGTCGCTATCTTTCGCCGGGACTTATCGACACCCATGTGCATATCGAAAGCTCTCACCTTTCGCCGGAAAAATACGCCGGAATTGTCGTTGCTCAGGGAACGACCACCGTGTTCTGGGATCCGCACGAGCTGGCGAATGTGCTGGGCGTCGCCGGGGTGCAATATGCCGTTGAGTCGAGCCGTAATTTACCTCTGCGCGTGATTTGCGCAGCCCCTTCCAGCGTCCCTTCCACTCCCGGTTTAGAAATGTCCGGCGCTGACTTTCACGGTCAGGAAATGCAAACCATGCTGAGCTGGCCGGAAGTCGCCGGGGTTGCCGAAGTCATGGATATGCACGGCGTGATTAATGGCAGCGGGCGGATGCTGGAAGTTCTCGAGGCCGGTTTAAACAGCGGCAAACTGATCGAAGGCCATGCCCGCGGGCTGAAAGATGAACAGTTGCAAGCCTATCTGGCGGCTGGCGTCACCTCTGATCACGAACTGACTTCTGCGCAAGATGCACTGGAAAAACTGCGCGCCGGTCTGACGCTGCAAATCCGCGGCTCCCATCCTTATCTTCTGCCGGATATCGCTGCTGCGTTGCTGGCGCTGCCACATCTTTCCTCACAGATTACGCTGTGTACTGATGATGTTCCGCCCGATCATCTGCTGGAAAAAGGCGGGCTGATTGCGTTAGTCAAGTTGCTAATTTCACACGGGTTACGTGCAGAAGATGTATTGCGCATGGCGACTTTCAACGCCGCTATACGCATGCAACGTTCAGATTTAGGGCTGATAGCGCCAGGCCGTACGGCAGATATCATCGCGTTTGATTCACTGGAAAATCTGCATCCGCACACCGTATACGTGGCAGGGAAGTGTGTGGCAAAAGAGAGCAAACTTCTCTTCACGCCAGCGGCGGCCAGTGGTGTGACACCTCCTCGTGACACAATGCGGCTCAGTGCCCTCATTGCAGACGACTTCTGCATGAAAGTTCCGGGGCTGACAAACGGCAAAGCCCGCCTGCGTAATATTAAAGGCGCACGCTTTACACAGTGGAGCGAAGTGACCGTTGACGTCAAAGACGACGTTGTACAACTCCCGGAAGGCTTCAGCCTGATTTGGGTGCAGCACCGCCACGGGCGGCATGACGCCACCCCAAAAATGGCATTACTGGAAGGCTGGGGAGAACTGCGCGGAGCGATTGCCACCTCCTACTCGCACGATTCACATAATCTGGTGGTACTGGGACGTTCCCCCGCAGATATGGTTGTGGCGGCGAATCAGCTCATCTCCAGCGGCGGCGGAATGGCACTCAGCCAGAATGGCACATTGCTGGCAAAAGTAGATATGCCCATTGCCGGAATGCTCTCTGAATTGCCTGCGGAACAACTGGCTGAACAATTTAAAAATCTGCGTGAACTCAGCGCACAGATAGCCGACTGGAAACCCCCTTACCGCGTTTTCAAAGCCATCGAGGGCACGTGTCTGGCGTGTAATGCCGGGCCGCATCTGACTGACTTAGGCCTCACTGACGGCGGACTGCGTGAAATCGTCGACCCGGTTCTGGAAATCTGGCCGGAATAATTCTGAAATGCCCGGTGCCACGCCGGAGCAGAAATGATAGCAAACACAACATTATAAAAATTATTGTCAGGGGAATTTAAGCATGTCTGAAAGTTCTGTGAAAAACGTAGCAACCTCAACGCAGCAAAGCTGGTTGCAGCGACGCTTTCATTTACATCAGCGCCAGACCCGGGTGAAAACCGAATGTCTGGCAGGGATCACCGGATTCCTCGCCGCTGCTTATTTGCTGGTGGTGATCCCCGGTTTGCTGGCGGTGAGCGGGATGGACAAAGGCGCGGCGACAACCGGCGTGATCCTGGTATTTGTGCTGGGCTCATTATTAATGGCGTTCTACGCTAATCTGCCGTTTATGGTCGGCCCGGGCATCGGTGGTTCCGTGCTGGTCGGCGTCACGCTGGCCGGTGACGGCATCAGCTGGCCCATCGCATTAGGGATAGCCTGCTGGTCGGGTATTTTATTCTTCGTGATGACAGTTTTTGGTCTGCGGGAAGTCGTCACACGTTCTGTGCCGCAGTCCATCAAACTCGGTCTGACGGCATCGATTGGTATTTTCGTTGCCCTGCTCGGTTTTCGTAACGCCGGACTGGTGATGGCTAATGCAAAGACACATGCACTGGCGTTAGGCGATTTCACCGCGCCGGGTGCGCTGATTGCGCTGCTCGGTTTGCTGCTTGCCGTGGGATTGCAGGCGCGCAAAGTACCTGGAGCAATCCTCTGGGCTATTTTACTGGCGACCGTGGCCGGTATTCCGTTTGGTGTGACGCATCTGCCTGAACAATGGATTTCCCTGCCCCACTCAGTGGCTCCGCTTTTTGGCAAAGTCGATTTGATCGGCGCGATTAATATCGCTTTCCTGCCTTTCCTGTTCATCTTCTTTGCATCAGAATTCTTCTCAACGATGGGTACGACGCTGGCGGTAGGCGGGGAAGCCGGGTTGCTTGATGAACATGGCAATATGAAACACATCAACCGGCCATTCATGGTGGACTCTGTTGCCGCAGCGCTCGGCCCGATTGTAGGGATCCCAGCCGCAACCGCGCTGATAGAATCGTCTGCTGCTGCAGAAGCGGGGGGGAAAACAGGCCTGACGGCGCTGTCTGCCGCAGTGATGTTCCTGCTGATGCTATTGTTCACACCTGTTGCACTGATGATCCCGAAAGAAGCGACCGCACCTGCGCTGATCCTGATTGGCCTGAACATGTTCAGTAATCTGCGCAAGGTCGATTTGGCTAACTTCACTGATGCGCTGCCGGTGCTGATGATGGTGATGATTACCCTGATTTCCAACAGCTTCGGTACCGGGATTGCCGGTGGCCTGCTGTTTTACATCATCATTAAAGTGGTGGCCGGTAAGGTGCGCGAAGTGCCTTTGGGACTGTATATACTCGCCATCCCGCTGGTGTATTACTTTGCGACGCTGGTTCATCACTAAAAAAAACCAGTAAACAGTCAGCAAACCAGGGCGCGGATAACGTGCCCTTTTTTATGGGCGCAGTTTGGCTAAGAGGGAGTTATGAATCGGAAAAATAAGGGGATTGATAAAACGGGAAGGCCTGAAATTGGTGGAGGCCCTGCCAGCTACATCCCGGCACACACGACACCTGCTATGGCTGCTTCCTTCCGGACCTGACCGAGTTAACAAGTTAGCGTTGCGGGAGAACCAACAGGGCCCCCATTGACGTTGTCGGCTTCATTTCTCCTGAGAGAATCGAAGCGGTGGGCATTATCTGTGATGCCCGAGGCAAAAGCAAGTTAACCGCCGACAACCGTTGTTTTCTTAAACAATACGCCTGAATCTGGACGGACAGAAGGACATTTTTTGCGTCATACTGTTCGCCAAACACTGAGGAGGATGTCATGTCAGAGCCCGATAGCTTTCGCCAGCGCGTATTCCAGATAATCGCTGCCATTCCCCCGGGTCAGGTCACGACTTATGGCAACGTCGCTCAGCTGGCTGGTTCTCCGCGGGCGGCACGTCAGGTGGGCGGTGTGCTCAAAAAGTTACCCGAAGGCAGCACGCTTCCCTGGCATCGGGTGATTAATCGCCACGGTGAAATTTCCCTGCAGGGTGAGGACTTTAAACGTCAGCGTCAGGCGCTTCTGGCCGAAGGGATAATCTTTACGAAAGGTAAAGTTGATTTAGAAAAGTATGGCTGGAAGTGGTAGTTCTGCGCACATCATTACGCAAATAAAAAAGCACCGCCGGAGCGGTGCCTGAATCATCACGAGTCACGAATAAATAAGTGAGTAACGAATTAGTACGTTGCTGACTGTGTCGGAACTGCACTTACCGGTGCCGGTGCCGTGCCCAGCCCCGAATTTGACGGGTTAGTCATTGGCGCCAGAGCATTCGGTTTAGTCGCCACAGGGACGGCTACGACCGGAACAAGTTGCAGGTCGGCACGCGTGCCCTGACCGTTATTGATGACTTCTTTGATGCTGTCAGTAACAAAGGTTACCTGACCATTAATGGTCACCGCCGCACTTAACAGAACACGCGCATTAGGCGCAATTTCCTGTGGGTTATACGGCAGGATAAAGGTAAACGGTGACTGTTTGCCCTGGGTTCTCGCGACTTTCTGCGAGATGACACGCGACGGCGCATCAGCAACCGAAGCATCAGACAAGGTCACGGTCAGAACCGCATCTGGCGGCAAGGCCACACGCTGATTAATGAACACGCTACCCGATACGTTCGGGCCGGTGATCGCAGGTGCAGTGGCCGGGCTGGCCGCGGTATTCACTGGAGGTTGCTGCGCTGGAGCCTCGTGATGCTGTGCGCATCCGGCAAGAGTCAGAGACAGCGCGGTTCCACCTACTATCTGCCAAAGTTTCATTGATCCTTCTCCCTTTTATTATTCGATTGTCGACAAGTTGTAACAAACGTAACCAACGCCGACGATGAACTTAGTGACTTAAACCAGCTTACCCATTAATCATGGCACAAAAAACCAGAGTTCGCCGCCCCGAGGATAAAACAAGACTTCTGAGGTTTCAAAAGATCCACTATGATTAACAGGTTAGACCTGTCAGCGAAGGTGTATTTCAGAACATTCCTGCCTGCGGTATCCCGAACAACTTAGGTCAATATCACCGGTAACTTTCATGAGGCCACTATGAGTCAGGCATTAAAAAATCTGCTGGATCTGTTAGATCTGGAAAAAATCGAAGAAGGACTGTTTCGTGGTCAAAGTGAAGATCTGGGTTTGCGTCAGGTCTTTGGTGGTCAGGTTGTCGGTCAGGCGTTGTACGCGGCCAAACAAACCGTACCTGTCGACCGCGGTATTCACTCTTTTCATAGCTACTTTCTGCGTCCCGGTGACAGCAGCAAACCCATCATTTATGACGTGGAAATTCTGCGAGACGGCAACAGTTTTAGCGCACGACGCGTAAAAGCCGTTCAGCATGGCAAACCGATTTTTTATATGACCGCGTCGTTCCAGAGCCAGGAAACCGGCTTCGAACATCAGAACACCATGCCTGATGTCCCGGCACCAGAAACGCTGGTTTCTGAATCAGATATTGCCAAAAATCTGGCGCATCTGATCCCTGAAAAATTCCGTGAAAAATTCATTGGTCACAAGCCGATTGAAATGCGTCCGGTGAAATTCCATAACCCGTTGAAGGGAAGTGTAGAAGAACCTCACCGCGCGGTCTGGTTCAGGGCTAACGGAGAAATGCCGGATGATTTGCGCATCCATCAGTATCTGCTGGGTTATGCCTCGGACTTCAATTTCCTGCCGACTGCACTGCAACCGCATGGTATCGGGTTCCTTGAGCCAGGAATGCAGGTCGCCACCATCGACCATTCGATGTGGTTCCACCGCCCTTTCCGTATGGATGACTGGCTGCTATACGCCGTTGAAAGCACATCTGCGTCGGGCGCTCGTGGTTTTGTACGCGGACAATTTTATACCCGTGATGGCGTTCTGGTTGCCTCTACGGTACAGGAAGGCGTGATCCGCCAGCGGACGCCTGAATAAACATTATCCGATCGCGGTTGGCAAAAACTGTGCATTAAAAAGGGGCGATATCGTTATCGCCCCTTTTGCATATCATCATTATTTTATTGTTTTGTACTGCTTAATGAGAGAGTTAGCGCACTACTTTCTCTGAAATCCTGTTACTGAGCCATTACTGGTTATAGGCGTTTTCGCCGTGGCTGTTCACATCCAGACCTTCACGTTCCTGCTCTTCAGGAACACGCAGGCCTACAATCATGTCAGCCACTTTGTAACCGATGAAGGCCACAACACCAGACCACACCAGTGTGACGCAAACGCTGAAGAACTGAACCCAAACCTGATGGCCCATGGTCACGCCTTCTGCATAACCCACGCCGCCCAGAGAGCTGGAAGTGAATACGCCGGTCAGCAGGCAACCTACGATACCGCAGACGCCGTGAACACCGAACACGTCACAGGTATCATCAACGCGCAGCCATTTTTTCAGGGTAACGACACCCCACAGGCCAGTCACACCACCGACCAGACCGATAATCAACGCACCGCCCACGCCGACCGTACCACACGCCGGAGTGATGGCAACCAGACCTGCGATAGCACCGGAGCTTGCGCCCAGCAGAGAAGGCTTGCCGCGAACCATCCACTCAACCAGAGTCCAGGACAGGATTGCGCCAGCCGTTGCAATCACAGTATTCAGGAACGCCAGCGCGGCAATGGAACTTGCTGCACTTGCAGAGCCGGCGTTAAAGCCGAACCAGCCGACATACAGGATTGCAGCGCCAGTGAACACCATTGGCAGGTTGTGAGGTTTGAACGCTTCTTTACCGAAACCGGCACGTTTGCCCAGCAGATAAGCACCGACCAGACCCGCGATAGCGGCGTTGATGTGAACAACGGTACCACCAGCGAAGTCCAGCGCGCCATCAGCAGCCAGGAAACCGCCCGCCCATACCATGTGTGCCATTGGAATGTAGGAGAAGGTCAGCCAGATCACGGTGAAAATCAGCACCGCAGAGAAACGCACACGTTCAGCGATACCACCGACGATCAGTGCCACGGTGATGCAGGCGAATGAACACTGGAATGCCACATGGATCATCTGAGAGAAGGTGCCGGTAACAGAATCCAGGCCAATGCCTTTCATCATTACGTTGCCGAAACCACCGAAGAAGGCGTTACCTTCGCTGAATGCCAGACTGTAACCGTAAAGGATCCACAAAACGCAGACCAATGCGAAGGTCACAATAACCTGAGTCAGCATGGATAAAACGTTTTTGGAACGCAGTAAACCGCCGTAGAACAAAGCTACGCCAGGTACGGTCATAAACAATACCAGCGCAGTACAAATCATCATAAAGGCGTTATCAGCGCCGTTGGCGGCGGCTGGTGCCGCGGCCATGGCAAGCGAAGGCAATAATGCCACTGCGCCCAGCCCCATCATGGATAAAAGTTTTTTCATTATTAACCCACCCCTGTTTCTCAAAACTGTTTTTTCTAATCTGATTTATCTCAAACCGGTTGGCATGAGAGATAAAAACCGGAAATTACAGTGCTGCTTCGTCGGTTTCACCAGTACGAATACGGATAACACGTTGCAATTCAGCAACGAAAATTTTGCCATCACCGATCTTGCCGGTGTAGGCCGCTTTGCTGATCACGTCGATCACTTCATCGAGCTGATCGTCAGCGATAGCAATGTCGATTTTTACTTTTGGAAGGAAGTTCACACTGTATTCCGCGCCACGGTAAAGTTCGGCATGACCTTTCTGACGGCCAAAACCTTTAACTTCCGTTACGGTCAGCCCCTGAATTCCAACAGCAGACAGCGCTTCACGCACGTCTTCCAGCTTAAAAGGTTTGATCACCACAGTAACCAGCTTCATTGTGCCACTCCTCGAATTAAGGGCTTACCGCGAGAGGATTCGCGCCCGATACGCAAGGGATAAAGCAAAGGGTGTGCCAGAGTTGAAACTGATGAAAGATTCCTGCAATTCCCGCGCAAACCGGCATTTTCAGAATAATCGTGACCGGGCGCACAGTTGTTTCGCCACACAGCACACTGCTGAGTACGCACCATTTAAGTGCTCATCGCTGCTTTATAGTGCAATGTGTAAACCGCAGGTATTTTGCCTGCATGAATACGGTGCGCGGGATGGGATGGCGGGAGGATAAGACGTTGAGGAGAGAATGCTGGCGTAACGAACGCGTTACGCCAGCTGACAGTTTATGCGTTTTCTGTGGAAGGAATTCCCTGCTCAGCTGACGCCAGTTCTTGCCCGGCAAGTTGCAACTGATACATCTGATAATACCGGCCTTTTTCTGCCAGCAGCTGTAAGTGGTTGCCCTGCTCAACGGCTTGCCCGCGGTGCAATACCAAAATATTATCTGCATCCACAATCGTCGACAGCCGGTGTGCAATTACAACCAGAGTTGTTTGCTGACGAATGGCACGTAAAGCACGCTGAATTGCCTGCTCGGTTCCTGAGTCGATATTGGCCGTTGCCTCGTCAAGGATCAGAATTTCTGGTGCCTGCACCAAAACGCGCGCCATCGCCAGTAATTGCTTCTGTCCGACAGAGAGATTATTACCCTGTTCTCCCAGACGCGTATTCAACCCTTCCGGCATTCCCCGTACCAGCGGAGAAAGCTGCACAATATCCAGTGCGTGCCAGACCTGAGCTTCATCAATATCGCGACCTAAAGTCACGTTAGAGAATACCGATTCCGCCAGCACCACCGGATCCTGCTGAACCATAGCAATTCCCTTTCGCAGACTGGAATGCGAGAGATCAGCAAGGTTACGCCCGTCGACGCGGATCTCACCTTTATTCAGCGGATAATAGCCCATCAGGAGATTCGCCAGCGTACTTTTGCCACTGCCTGTGTGCCCGACCAGCGCCACAAATCCACGTGAAGGGACATGCAGGGTAATATTCTCCAGCACCCATTTGTCCGGGCGGTAGGCAAAACTGACGTCGCGAATATCAATCTCGCCGCTGGTCAGCAACTTATCGTCCGGTCCGTACTGCTGCTGAGTCCGGTCCATCAAATCAAAGATACGTTCACCTGCGACTACAGCCTGCTGGAGAATGGATTGCTGCGACGTCAGCTCAATCAGAGGTTCGTTTAGACGCCCGAGGTAGTTGATGAAAGCATACAAAACCCCCACGCCAATCGAGCCTTCGGCACTGAAACCGAACAAGATTAACAGGCCGCACAAAATCAGGGATGAAAATAAGCTGAGTAACGGCCGCAGCAAAAATCCTTCGAGCCTGAGCGTCTGCATGCGGGCCATATAATGTGACTGACTGGCGCGGGACAGTCGTTCACCAAACCGTTTTTGCTGACGGAATTGCTGAATAACGTTCATGCCATTAATGACTTCGTTGAAGCCATCATTAATGTCCGCCAGATAAGCACGCACTTTACGAACGACCGGCGTACTGTAAATCTGGTACAGCCCCATCACCACAAACACAGCCGGGAAGATGCAGATAGCCACCGAGGCAAGTCGCCAGTCAAGGCTGAACATCGCCACCAGCATTGCGCCAATCAGCGCAATGCTGCGCAAAACCGTCGATACAACAGTGACATAAAGGTCACGGATCACTTCAGTATCATTGGTCACACGCGAAATCAGTTGCCCGACCGGCTGGGTATCAAAGGCGCTCAAAGGCTGACGCAATGCCGCATCCATGACGTCGGTGCGCAGACGCTGAACCACGCCAACCGCAGCACGGTTAAACAGAAGTGCCTGAAAATAGTGCAAGCTTGCTGCCAGAAATTGCAGGAAGATGAAACTCAGCGCCAGCAAACTGACTTTCCCCCAGGGCATTTCACCTTTCGCCACATAGTGATCAATAAAGAAACTGATCAGGATCGGGCCGGTGACTTCCGCTGCGGCGGCAATCCACAGCATCAGCACCGCATAAGACAGAGGCTTACTGTATGGTTTGCCATATCCCAGAAGACGTTTAAGCGTAGGCCAGAGCTTCTGGATTTTACTCACTTTTTGTTCAGCCATGTTGTTCCGCCTCCTTTTCCGGCACATCATCCAGCGCAGCTTCAAGCTGCTGATAGCGGAACATATCGCGATACCAGCCCGGCTTCGCAGCCAGTTCGTCATGATCGCCGCGCTGTGAAATGCTTCCGTGACTGAACACCAGAATCTCACTGGCTTCGGTCAGCGCAGAAAGCCGGTGAGCACTGATAATCACCGTTCTGTCACTGCCCCACTGACGCAGATTTTGCAGGATCTGATGCTCCGTGCGGCCATCAACGGCTGACAGGGCGTCATCCAGGATCAGGATTTCAGCTTTCAGCAACAGCGCTCTGGCAATCGAAATACGTTGTTTCTGGCCGCCCGAAAGCATAACACCACGTTCACCGACTTCTGTTTCATACCCCTGAGGCATACGCAAAATGTCATCGTGAACGCTGGCAAGCCGTGCCACTTCCTCAATGTCTTGCTGCGTGGCATCCGGCCGGCCGAGGGCAATGTTCTGCGCGACGGTATCTGAAAACAGGAAAGGCGTCTGGCTGACTACCGCAAGCCGCGCGCGCCAGTCATCAAGCCGGATCTCTTTGAGTGATAGACCGTGGTAACGCACATCGCCTTCAGTCACATCGAACTGGCGCTGAAGCAGTGCCAGCAAGGTACTTTTTCCAGAACCCGTCGGGCCACATAAACCGAGCATTTGCCCCGGTTTCAGGGAAAACGCCACAGACGTTAAGGCAGCGTGTTGGTGTTCGGGATAATGGAAATTGTTGATCTGCGCTTCAAGTACTGCGCGACCCGCCGGTAAAGGCGTTGCGCCATCGGCCACCGCTGGCGCTTCCTGTAACAGGCTGCGGATACGGCTGTAGGCGGCACTGCCACGCTCTACGATATTGAACATCCACGCCAGCGCCAGCATCGGCCAGATCATCAGCCCCAGATACATCACAAAACTGGTCAGTTCACCGAGTGTCAGATGCCCGTTGACCACCATCCAGCTGCCGCCGCCAATGGCCAGAAGATTTGCCATGCCGATGGAGACGTAAATCGTCGGATCAAAACGTGCATCGACCCGGGCTACGCGCAGGTTTTTAGCACCGGTATCCGCGGCAACATCAGCAAATTGTGATGACTGATGGTTTTCCAGACCAAAAGCTTTGATCATGCGGATGCTGGTCAGGCTTTCCTGTGCCTGATCGTTAAGAGAGGAAAATGCCGCCTGTGCGGTTTTAAAGCGGGAATGCAACTGGTCGCCGTAACGCTTGATGATGATCGCCATCACCGGCATCGGCACCAGCGAAAGCAGCGTCAGTTCCCAGCTGATCTGGGTTGCCATGACAATCAGCACGGCAAGTCCCATAACCAGTGAATCCACCAGTGTCAAAACGCCCTCGCCTGCGGCAAACACCACGCGGTCGACGTCGTTGGTGGCACGGGCAATCAAATCGCCGGTGCGATGACGCAGATAAAAAGCCGGATGCTGACGACTAAGCTGGCGGAAGAAATCCTGGCGTAACTCGACGGCCAACTTATAGGACGCACCGAATAACAGTACGCGCCAGACATAGCGCAGCAGGTACACGACTATCGCTGTGCCGAGCATCAGACCCAGCCATGCGAAAAGCACGTTGTAAGACATTTGTTTTGACGTTACGCCATCAATGATTATGCCCACCAGTTTTGGCGGCAGTAATTGCAGGACAGCAATAATGATCAGCAAGGCAACGGCACCCAGATACCGGCGCCATTCGCGACGGAAATACCAGCCTAATTGTGCAAACAGTCTCACGCAGAGTTTTCCATACAAATAATAATGATTTTATTGAGTTAACAGATATCACAAATACCCGTTTGCTCTTCAGGCTGACAAGGATACCAGAGTTAACATGCGTTTCTGATGAAACTTTTTACTGCAACTTTTGCATTAAATGGGCAATGCGGTGGTCGATTTTATGCGCTCCATCGCAAAACTTGAGGTCACATCGTTCAGTCCCGGAATGCCGTTCACAAGTCGCTTGTAAAAGTTATCGTAGCTTTTCATATCGGAAACCTGCACCTGCAATAAATAATCATATTCTCCGGCCATCCGGTAGAAGCCAAGTACTTCCGGAAATGCTTCAACCTGTTGTACAAACCGCTGATACCATTCGCTGTTGTGATGCTGAGTTTTGATCAGCACAAATGCCGTCAGGCTCAGTCCCAGCTTATCGCCATCCAGCAACGCCACTTTGCCGCGAATAATCCCGTCATCTTCAAGGCGCCTGATTCGTTTCCAGCAGGGAGTGGAAGTGAGATTAACGGCATCCGCCAGTTCGTTCAGGGAAAGGGTGCAATCTTTTTGCAGCAGGGATAAAAGCTTGAGGTCAATTTTATCTACCATAAGGCACTCCGGGAGAAAATACTTCTACAAATACGGCAAACCGTGGGTCAAAGAGTAACTTATTTCTCTGGTGATTACGTTATTCTTATCCCATCCAAACACTTTTATGAGTCTGCAACATGCGTAATTCCTGGGTCACTCACGCCATTAAAGAAATCGACGCCGATTTTCAACGTTCAGCCGACACACACTTAATTCGTCTCACACTGAATGACTTACCCGGAATTTCGATGTATCTGAAGGATGAGAGCACCCACCCTTCCGGCAGCCTGAAACATCGCCTGGCACGCTCACTGTTTTTATATGGTCTTTGCAACGGCTGGATCCGCGAAAATACGCCCATCATTGAAGCTTCTTCGGGCAGCACCGCCATTTCCGAAGCCTACTTCGCCCGACTGTTGGGTCTGCCTTTTATTGCCGTGATGCCTTCCTGTACGGCTCCGCGCAAGATTCAGCAAATTGAGTTTTACGGCGGCCGCTGTCATTTCGTCGAAAATTCCAGCCAGATTTATGCGGCTTCCGAGCAACTCGCCAGAGAACTGAACGGTCATTATATGGATCAGTTCACCTACGCGGAACGCGCGACTGACTGGCGCGGGAACAACAATATTGCCGACAGTATTTTCCGTCAGATGTCCCGCGAGCCGCATCCGGTGCCGCGTTATCTGGTGATGAGCGCCGGTACCGGTGGAACCTCTGCGACGCTCGGACGCTATATCCGTTATCAGGGGCACGACACCGAACTGGTGGTGGTAGATCCTGAAAACTCGGTATTTTACGATTATTATCAGCAACGTGACGCCAGCGTCACTGCGCAATGCAGCAGCCGCATTGAGGGCATTGGCCGCCCGCGCGCCGAACCGTCATTTATCCCGGACGTCATCGACAACATGATGCAGGTGCCCGATGCCGCAAGCGTGGCGACCGTCCGCTGGTTAGAAAAGGTGCTGGGACGAAAAGTCGGTGGCTCAACGGGCACCAATATGTGGGGCGCTTTGCAGCTGGCAAAACAAATGCATGAGAAAGGTGAAACCGGTTCGATCGTCACGCTGCTTTGCGACAGCGGCGAACGCTATCTGAATACCTATTTTGACGACAACTGGGTGGCAAAGAATATCGGGGATATTTCCGTTTACGCTGCACAACTGGAAGGACTTAACTAATATTTTTCCAAAATAATTCGTGCTGCAGGCAGGCGGCAAGTTTGTGAATCCCGATGAGCTTACATGAGTAAGTGATTCGGGTGAAAGAATGCGGCTAACACAGCTAGAGTTTGAAAGATGAAGAGGAAAAAAGCCGGGACAGAATGGCCCGGCTTGCTGCAATACCTTTTATTCGGGGGAATAGGTGAGGTGTGGAGTGTGCAGCCAGTGTTGCAAAAAGTGAGACACCGCCTGATTGCGGCAATGCCCGATGATTTGTAAGTGAGGAGATTGCTCTTTCAGCACCGGTAATGCGTTGCCCATTATCAGCCCCATCCCGACGCCTTCCAGCATTTCTTTGTCGTTCATAGCATCGCCAAAGGCCATGCATTCAGACATTTCAATCCCCAGTCCCGCCGTCAGAAGTGCCAGGGCGCTGCCTTTATTGCTGCCCGCAGGCTGCACATCCAGACAATCTGCCGCTGAGAAACACAAATCTAAGCGCGGTCCGAAGTGCGCTTTCAGCTGAGGAACCAGCGCCAGCAGGGTTTCGTGAGGCGCGCAGAAACACACTTTACTGTTACCCGAATCCGGCAATAAACGCAGATCCTGCAACTGGTAACGGAAACCGCTGAACTGGTGCGGGATCAGTAAGTCAGGATCATCGAGCGACGTAAACCAGCCTTCATCGCGGAACACGTGCAGACTGGCCGGAGTATCCCATTGCGTGTGCAGAAGCTCATGCGCACAATCTTCGGACAAATCGCTTGCGTGCAACCGGTGGCCGGCTAAGTCATGAATACGCGTGCCGTTACCAGTGATCAGGAAACCGTCCAGCCCGATATTTGCCAGAATATCTTTCATTTCAAGATAATGACGACCGGTCGCAAACGTCAGTTTTACCGGTTTTTCAGCCAGCTGACGCAGCGTTGCCAGTGTTTTTTCGCCCAGGGTGTGATCGGGTAAAAGCAGCGTGCCATCCATATCAAATGCAGCTAAACGGTACATGTTTCCTCTCTGAGCGGGAATAATTTTCACTTTCAAAGTATGTACCCGGATTTGCGGAACTAATAGTGAACAGTTTATGAATACTGTTCCGGTTTTAGCTCACACTTTCTTTCTTCGCGGCAAGCCAGCGCGCCGTGCGTGGGATATCCTGAACAAACGATATGCTGAACAAACAAGTTAACCTGAAAAATAAGGTTCCGTATTTATCATGCGCCTGCAAAACCGCCTTAATCAATTCCAGCGTCTGCATCTCAAAACCGGATCGTTTCCGGTTCAGCTTACTGTGGCAGAACTGGCAGACATTTTTTGCTGTAGCGAACGCCATACGCGAACTTTACTTACTCATTTTCAAGATGCGGGCTGGATTGAATGGAAATCACAGGCTGGCCGCGGTAAACGCGCCTCGCTCTGCTGCCTGAGAACACCCGAAGATCTGCGCGGCTCCTATTTACAGGAATTACTGATTAACGGTGAACATTCTGCGGCACTGCAATTAAGCCAGCTGGATCCCACACACCTCAATGCCCTGCTGGCACCGCATCTTGGCGGACAATGGCAGGAAGACGCCCCCACATTACGCATACCTTATTACCGCCCTCTCCAGCCTTTGGATCCTCTGACCCTGACCGGGCGGGCGGAGCAGCATCTCGCCCACACCATTCATGCGGGTCTGACGCGTTATATTCCGGGAAACTCTGCGCCACAGCCTGATCTGGCACATCACTGGCAGGTCAGTAACAATGGCAAAACCTGGCAGTTTTTTCTGCGCAGTCAGTTGTTCTGGCATAACGGCGAGCCGCTTAAAACAGCACAACTGATGGCGCGGTTCCAGCAGCTAAAAAATTCGTCACGCGGCAAACACAATCTGGCGTCCGTCACCCGACTGTCGCAGCCTCACGCGCTATGCCTGCAATTTGATCTCGATAAACCCGATTACTGGCTGGCACATCGTTTTGCCGATCTCAATTGCCTGCTTTCGCACCCTGAAGATCCGCACATTGGTGCCGGACCTTTCCGCCTGACCACGTTTTCCCCTGAGCTGGTCCGGCTGGAGCAACACACGTTGTATACGCTGCAACATCCTTATCTGGCGGCGATTGAGTTTTGGATCACGCCACAACTGTTTGCTCAGAAGAACAATGTCAGCTGTCAGCATCCGGTCAGGATCATTCTTGGCGAGCAAGAAGAATTATCGCGGGTAAAACCGGTAAGACGCAGCACCAGCCTGGGGTTTTGCTATATCGCCGCCAATCTCCGGCGCGGTGTGTTAAATGAGGCGCAGGCGCGGAAAATTGTTAGTCTGATCCAGCGCAGCGGCATGTTAAATAATTTGCCTATCGATCATGACCTGGTGAAATCCAGCAAAGAAATGCTGCCGGGCTGGCCAATTCCTTTGCATGATGATGCGGATGTTCTGCTGCCGGAAAAACTGACATTGCTGTTTCATCCGCCGGTTGAATTTGAGCTGGTAGCACAGGCGCTAAAAGAACGGCTGGCGGAAGAAGGTTGTCGGCTTGAGATTGGTTACCATGCTGGCAGGCTCTGGGAGGACGATGCGTTGCTCCGCTCAGCCGATCTTCTGCTCGGGGACCGCCTGATTGGTGAATCGCCCGAAGCATCGCTTGAAAACTGGCTACAGCAAGACCCGCTCTGGCCGGGGATCCTGCGCGATGAAGATTATGCGTGTCAGCAACAGCGCCTGGAAGTGATTCAGCAAATCCCGCAGGAAAACCGTCGTTCGGATGAGCTTCGCGATCATTTCTTTAAATGGATGAAATCAGGCATCGTGACACCCTTGTTTAATTATCAATATCAGGTCAGTGCGCCACCGCGTATCAGCGGAGTTCAGCTTACGGCCTGGGGCTGGTTCGATTTTAGTCAGGCCTGGGTTCCGCCGCCCCTGCAGGATGAAAATGCGTGAAGGAGCTGTTTCACTACACTCTTTCACTACACTCTGGCACTAAAGAAAAGTAACATTAGGGCAGTTTTACTGTCCGGCGGGCAGTGAATTCAGATAATGGTTTCAACAACAGGTAATCAGAATGAAAAGAGCAGTGGTAGTTTTTAGCGGCGGACAAGATTCAACAACCTGTCTGATTCAGGCTCTGAAGCAATATGACGAAGTCCACTGCGTCACGTTCGATTATGGTCAGCGCCATCGTGCTGAAATTGAAATCGCACAGAAATTATCAGTGGAACTTGGCGCCCGTGCGCACAAGGTGCTGGATGTTGGCTTGTTAAATGAACTGGCCGTCAGCAGCCTGACCCGCGATAACATTCCGGTGCCTAACTTTGGGGATGAAAATAACGGCGGCCTGCCAAGCACTTTCGTTCCAGGTCGTAATATTTTATTCCTGACACTGGCAGCAATTTACGCTTATCAGATCCAGGCTGAAGCGGTGATCACCGGGGTTTGTGAAACAGATTTCTCCGGTTATCCGGATTGCCGTGATGAGTTCGTGAAGGCGCTGAACACGGCCGTTTCGCTCGGTCTGGCACGCGATGTCCGTTTTGAAACGCCGCTGATGTGGCTGAATAAAGCCGAAACCTGGGCGCTGGCTGATTATTATCAGCAACTGGATCTGGTCCGCCATAAAACGCTGACCTGTTATAACGGCATTGCCGGTGATGGCTGTGGCGAATGTGCGGCCTGTCATTTGCGCGCCAACGGTTTGCAGCAATTTCAGCAGGATAAAACAGGCGTGATGAACAGCCTGAAGCAGAAAACCGGTCTGCGCTGATTAAGCAGACGTCAGAAGCAAAGCGGGTGGCCATCAGACCACCCGTTTTCTATTAATCAGCATGTTTATCAGTACTTAGCCGAATCAGTCGTTTTCCAGCTCCAGTTCACGTAATCGCTCCAGCAACTCACCTTCCAGCGGCAACGCCTTTTGCGTACGCAAGTCGATACAGACAAACGTCAGCGTCGCATCGGCAACCACTTCGCCCTCACAGGTCACAACCTGTTCCAGCACACCACTGCGTCCGTTTAATTGCTGCATGCTGCTGTCAATGCGCAACACATCGCCAAGCACTGCGGGTTTGCGATAATTGATGTTGATATTTACCACGATAAACGCGATTTTATTTTTGCTCATCCACTGGAAACCCGACTGATTATCGAGCCATTCCCAGCGGGCAGTTTCGAGGAATTCAAGATAGCGCGCATTGTTGACGTGCTGATAGACGTCGATATGAAAGCCGCGAACTTTGATAAAGGTGTGCATAGTGGTTAAAAAACTCCTGATAGTCGTCTGAGGCATACAACCAAACTGGTCAGATGTCTTTAGAGATTAGCAGAAGAAAACGGCGGCAACCGTTGAGGGTTTACCGCCGCGACATCCGTCACAATTTCAGACGGTCCTTGTTACGTTCAAATAATGCAGCACCAATTCCCGGTACTTCGCGCAGTTGTTCCACATCGGTAAACTGCCCAAGTTCTTCGCGATAGCTGATGATGGCCTGCGCCTTCTTCATCCCTACCCCGTTCATCACCTTGGCAAATTCCTCTGCTGTCGCAGTGTTGATACTGACAGTACTTTCATCTGTAACCGCAACCTGCTCCTTTTTCACTTGCGGGCCTGAGACTTTACCTGCAGCCGTTACCGGCGCTGCCGTGGTAGTCGCCACAGGGCTGGTGGCATTGGGTGCCGCGTGTAACATAACGGGCAGAGTAGAAAGCCCCAGTGCCAGAGCCAACGAAAGTGATGTAATGCCTAATTTTTTCATGCTGTATCCTCCATGTGTTTGACAGCACGGAGAGAGTGCATCAGGCAGGAAAATCGAACAACGGGCAAGTTTCAAATATGGAAAAGGCCGCGAAAGCGGCCTTTGTTTGTTGCAACGCGTTGCAAAACTTTGCGGCGTTTACTGGTTTTGTGCAGCTGAACCGTATTTGATTTTCGCTTCCTGACGCAGATTAGTCAGCAAGGCATCAAAGGTTACGTTCGAGGAGGTTTGTTGCATCTCCTGATTGAAACGCGCGATATCCGCTTCAGGAACGACACCCGGCGTCACAGTATTCAGTTTAACCAGCACGCTGTTGCCTTTATTGTCCTGAGTCAGACCATAAACTGGCTGGTCTTTCTGAGGATGTGGCAACGCGTAGACGTTAGATTCAAACGCAGAAGGCTGCTGACTGCGCTGGACTTTCTGCACAGCACCGAAGCTCAGACCTGCCGCTTTCATCGCGTCATCGCCTTTGCCGTCTTTCAGAGCGGTCAGAAGTTTTTCGCCATCCATCCGTGCCTGATCTTGTGCTTTCTGGCGTTTAACCAGCGTCGTCACCTGATCTTTCACTTCAGCAAAAGGTTTCACGCCTTCCGCTTTATGCGCTTCTACACGAACCACAAAGGCGCGATCGCCATCGACAGTAATGATATCGGAGTTACTGCCCGGAGAACCGTCCTGACCAATCAGACCGCCATCAAAGATCGCCTGAACGACAGGTTTGAAGTTGATGCCAGCAGGAATTTGGTTTTGGGTAAACCAGTCGGTATGCACCGCTTTAGTTCCTGCAACTTCTTCGGCTGAAGTCAGAGATTCATTGTCATTAGTTGCGGCTTCGCTGACTTTCTGTTGCAGCGCGTAGTAAGCATCCAGTGATTTTTCCTGCTTAAGCTTGTCAGTGATCGCGTTACGGACAGCCGCTAACGGTTTGACCTGCTCAGGCGTCACGTCATCAAGGCGCAGGATGAAGAAACCGCTGTCAGATTTAATCACGCCGGAAACCTGACCTTTAGCCGTCAGATTAGCGTTCTTAAATTCTGGCAATGTGGTTTCAGGTTCCATCCAGCCCAAATCACCACCCTGTTTAGCGCTCAGGGCATCGGTAGATTTAGTCTTAGCCAGTTCGGCAAAGTCAGTCCCTTTTTTCAGCTCGGCGGCAACCGCGTCGGCATCAGCCTGTGATTTAAGGACAATGACGCTGTAACGGCGACGTTCAGGCTGACCAAACTCACTTTTGTGCTGATCGTAATAGGCGCTGATATCAGCATCTGTCACTTCAGTTTTGCCCTGCATGGCCGCGGCATCCATTTCGATGTAGCTGACTTTTACCTGCTCAGGGGAAATAAAGCTGTTTTTGTTCTGGTCGTAGAAAGCCTGTAACTCTGCGTCAGTGACCTGCTGTTTAGCAGCCAGCGCATCGGTATCAAGAGTGGCGGTTTGTACTTCACGAACCTGCAGAAGCAGTGCAGCCAATGATTTGCTTTCTACCGGCAAAACGAAATCTGACTGGCCGTAAGCCTGCTCAAGTTGCTGACTGATAAGCTGCTGTTTCATCAACTGCGCAAAATTATCCGCGCTGTATCCCATGCTCTGGATACTTTGCAGATATTTGGCGTTATCAAAACGGCCATCAGTCTGGAATTGTGGGGTGGCAAAAATCGCGTCTTTGATCTGCTGATCGCTGACGGCAATACCCAATTTTTTGGAATACTGATCCAGCAAAGTGACGTCAATCAGATTGCTCAGGGATTCCTGACGCAGTTGCTGCATGTAACCGTCACTGCCCGCCAGTTCAGAGAACTGATCGCCAAGTTGCTGCTGCAACCGGTTACGCTGGTTCTGCACAGCCTGCTCTAACTGAGCCCGACCGATTTCCTGACCATTCACTTTCGCTGCATAGTCGCCTGAACCGCCGACCAGGTAGTTGCCCACCCCTGTCAAAATAAAGGACAGAATAATCAGGGCCAGAATGATTTTGAGCACGACGTTGTTGGAAGCCGCGCGTAAATTGTCCATCATAGTGAGGCAACACTCCGCTGTAATAAAAAAAGCGCATCGTTCTCGATGCGCCTTGTATCTTACCTTACCAGCCCGATGACGTCAGGTTATTGTTTAACAACCAGACCTGAATGAAAAAGCATCAGTGATGCGCCTCACACGGTTATAACGTCAGCTTGCAGATAATTAGCCGTTAACGGCATCTTTCAGCGCTTTACCTGCACGGAAGCCAGGTACTTTGGCTGCTGCAATGCTGATTTCTTTACCGGTCTGTGGGTTACGACCAGTACGTGCTGAACGTTCACGCACGGAGAAAGTACCGAAGCCTACCAGAGCTACTTCATCCCCCGCTTTCAGGGTGTCAGTGACAGATGCAAGAACAGCATCTAAAACACGTCCCGCTGCGGCTTTAGAAATATCAGCACCGGCAGCAATTTTGTCGATCAATTGTGACTTATTCACTCTTATCATCCCCTCTTAATTTCGTTCATCACGCCGCATTTTCCCTGCAGACGTGACCGCGCTGCTGTTATATCAATCTTGTCAGAGCGATGCAAGCGACTGAAAGCAGCCTGAAACCCTTTGACCGTTGACTACGTTAACGGCACAAAAAAAAGCTGGCAAGTGAGATTTCACCTGCCAGCCTGAGTTTTATTCAACTGTGTAAGCTGATGTCACTATTTTGCTGCCACCGGCAGTGCGCCGTAAGCCGGATTTTGCAATGCGATGTTCAGAACATCATCAATGCGTTTTACCGGGTGGATCTCAAGATCTGCCAGCACGTTTGCCGGAATTTCTTCCAGATCGCGTTTGTTGTCATCCGGGATCAGAACCACTTTGATGCCACCACGATGGGCTGCGAGCAGTTTTTCTTTCAGACCGCCAATTGGCAGAACCAGACCACGCAAAGTGATTTCACCTGTCATCGCAACATCCGCACGAACCGGGTTACCCGTCAGACAAGACACCAGCGCAGTACACATTGCGATACCGGCACTCGGACCATCTTTCGGCGTTGCCCCTTCTGGTACGTGAACGTGAATATCGCGTTTTTCGTAGAAGTCAGGGTTGATACCCAGTTTGTCAGCACGTGAACGCACAACGGTCAGCGCGGCCTGAATGGATTCCTGCATCACTTCACCCAGAGAACCGGTGTAAGTCAGCTTACCTTTGCCCGGTACGCAGGCCGTTTCGATGGTCAGCAATTCGCCGCCCACTTCGGTCCACGCCAGACCAGTGACCTGGCCCACACGGTTTTCGGTATCAGCACGGCCATAATCGACCTTCTGCACGCCGAGGAAATCTTTCAGGTTGTCGCCGTTGATTTCAATGTGCTTGATGTTTTTATCCATCAGCAATTGTTTAACTGCTTTTCGGCAAAGTTTAGACAACTCACGTTCTAAACTACGCACACCCGCTTCACGGGTATAGAAACGGATAATGCCGATAATTGCACTGTCATCTACCGTCAGTTCGTTCTTCTTAAGCGCGTTACGCTCAAGCTGCTTCGGCAGCAAATGCTGTTTGGCGATGTTCAGTTTTTCATCTTCGGTATAGCCCGAAAGACGGATCACTTCCATACGGTCAAGCAGCGGAGCCGGGATATTCATCGAGTTCGAGGTCGCCACAAACATCACATCTGACAGGTCGTAATCGACTTCCAGATAGTGATCGTTAAACGCCACGTTCTGTTCCGGATCCAACACTTCCAGAAGAGCAGAAGCGGGATCACCACGCATGTCCGATGACATCTTGTCGATTTCATCAAGCAGGAACAGCGGGTTTTTAACCCCGACTTTCGCCATTTTCTGGATCAGTTTGCCTGGCATGGAACCGATATAGGTACGACGGTGACCGCGGATTTCCGCTTCATCACGGACGCCACCCAGCGCCATACGTACATACTGACGGCCAGTCGCACGTGCGATTGACTGACCCAGTGAGGTTTTACCCACACCCGGAGGCCCGACCAGACACAGGATTGGCCCTTTAATTTTGCTGACACGACTCTGTACTGCGAGGTATTCCAGAATGCGGTCTTTGACACGCTCCAGACCATAGTGGTCAGTATCCAGAACTTCCTGCGCTTTGAGCAGGTCTTTTTTCACTTTGCTGCGGGCATTCCATGGCACCTGAAGCATCCAGTCGATATATCCACGGACAACCGTGGCTTCGGCGGACATTGGCGACATCATTTTCAGCTTTTGCAGCTCAGCTTCGGTTTTTTCACGCGCATCTTTCGGCATTTTGGCCGCTTCGATTTTGCGTTTCAGCGCCTCATGCTCGTCAGGCGTATCGTCCATTTCGCCAAGTTCTTTCTGAATCGCTTTCATTTGCTCATTCAGATAGTACTCGCGCTGGCTTTTTTCCATCTGTTTTTTGACACGGTTACGGATGCGTTTCTCAACCTGTAACAGGTCGATTTCCGATTCCATCATCGCCATCAGATATTCAAGACGCTCGGTGATATCAAACATTTCCAGCACGGATTGTTTGTCAGCGAGTTTCAATGGCATATGCGCAGCGATGGTGTCAGCCAGACGTGCAGCATCTTCAATACTGTTCAGCGAAGTCAGCACTTCCGGCGGGATCTTTTTGTTCAGCTTGATGTAGCCTTCAAACTGATTAATCGCAGTACGCACCAGAACTTCCTGCTCGCGTTCATCCACGGCCGGAGATTCAAGATATTCCGCCTGGGCAGCAAAATGCTCGCCACTGTCAGAAAGTGTCGTAATACGCGCACGTTGTAACCCTTCCACCAGCACTTTGACCGTGCCGTCCGGGAGCTTCAGCATTTGTAATATTGAGGCAACCGTACCCACGGAGAAGAGGTCATTAACGCCCGGCTCATCTGTTGAAGCTTCTTTCTGCGCCACCAGCATGATTTTTTTGTCGTGATCCATCGCAGCTTCGAGGCACCGAATCGATTTTTCCCTGCCAACAAACAACGGGATCACCATGTGCGGATAAACCACCACATCGCGCAAAGGCAATACGGGGATTTCTATGCGTTCAGAACGCTCAGGGTTCATAGAGCTCTCTCTTAGTTTAGCTTCCGCCAGGTTAAGGAAATCTCGTGAAACACGAGTCAGACGGGTTTCAGCAAGTCGTTAACTGAGTATATGGGGATGAATGTCTGACATTCAACGATAAGAATGTGCGAAAAAAAAATGGGGGACAAAATCCCCCATTTCATGGCTAACTCTCTGGATAGATTGGCTAATTATTCGCCAGATGCCTGTTGTGCTTCTGGTTTGCCATAAATCATCAGAGGTTCTGACTGGCCCGCAATCACGGACTCATCAATCACCACTTTTTCGACATCTTCGAGAGACGGCAGATCATACATAGTGTCCAGCAATGCGGCTTCTACGATGGAACGCAGACCACGGGCACCGGTTTTACGGACCATGGCTTTTTTCGCAATCGCAACCAGCGCTTCATCGCGGAATTCCAGTTCAACGCCTTCCAGATTGAACAATGCCTGATATTGCTTAGTCAGGGCATTTTTCGGCTCTTTCAGAATCTGAATCAGAGCTTCTTCGTTCAGCTCGCTCAGGGTCGCTACCACGGGCAGACGGCCGATGAACTCAGGGATCAGACCAAATTTGATCAAATCTTCTGGTTCAGCCTGCGCCAGCAACTGACCTTCGGTCGCTTTCTGTTCTTTGCCTTTCACTTCTGCACCAAAACCGATACCGGTATTGGTGTTGATACGCTGACCAATCACTTTATCCAGACCGGCAAATGCGCCGCCACAGATAAAGAGGATTTTCGATGTATCAACTTGCAGGAATTCTTGCTGTGGATGCTTACGTCCGCCTTGCGGTGGAACGGCAGCCACTGTGCCTTCAATCAGTTTCAGCAGCGCTTGCTGAACACCTTCGCCCGACACGTCACGCGTGATAGACGGGTTGTCAGATTTGCGGGAAATCTTATCGATTTCATCAATGTAAACAATGCCGCGTTGCGCTTTCTGTACGTCGTAGTCACATTTCTGCAACAGCTTCTGGATAATATTTTCGACGTCTTCACCAACGTAACCCGCTTCGGTCAGCGTGGTAGCATCAGCCATCGTAAATGGCACATCCAGGAAACGCGCCAGGGTTTCAGCCAGCAGCGTTTTACCGCTACCGGTTGGCCCGATCAGCAGAATGTTGCTCTTGCCTAATTCGATACCGTTGCTGGTATCGCCATTACGCAGGCGCTTGTAGTGGTTGTACACAGCCACAGCCAGCACTTTTTTCGCAGGTTCCTGGCCGATGACATAATCGTCAAGGTGCTGACGGATTTCATGCGGCGTCGGTAATGCACTGCGTTCACGGTGTGGCGCGACTTCTTTGATCTCTTCGCGAATAATGTCATTACATAAATCGACACATTCATCGCAGATATACACTGACGGCCCGGCAATCAGCTTACGCACTTCATGCTGGCTTTTGCCGCAAAAAGAGCAGTACAGCAGCTTTCCTGAACCGTCTTTGCGCTTATCTGTCATCAGTAAACCTCTTCTCTAGTATCAGTCCCGCAGCGTAACAAGAACACCACGGCACGACCATATTACACAACAGCCGCATGATTGGCTGATGTCTGTTCATTCCTGTTATGACTCATGGCAGGCAGGTTTTGCTTAATACAAAACCTGCCGTTGAGACATCCGTATGAGTATAACTATAGACCATCAGCCCGGCAGAAATAAGCCGTCAGGCGCGATGGGTAAATACGGAATCCACTAACCCGTACTGTACAGCCTCATCAGCAGACAGGAAACGGTCACGCTCAGTGTCACGCTCTATTTCTTCAAGAGTTTTACCCGTATGTTTCGCCATCAGCTCATTCATACGTGATTTCACTTTGAGAATTTCTTTTGCGTGGATTTCGATGTCCGTCGCCTGGCCCTGGAAACCGCCCAGTGGCTGGTGGATCATCACGCGTGAGTTTGGCAGACAGAAACGTTTGCCCTCTGCACCGGCGGTCAACAGGAATGCCCCCATTGAACAAGCCTGCCCCATACAAATGGTGCTGACGTCCGGTTTGATAAACTGCATGGTGTCATAAATCGACATACCGGCAGTGATCACACCACCCGGTGAGTTGATATAAAGATAAATGTCTTTTTCCGGACTTTCTGCTTCCAGAAACAGCATCTGGGCAACAATCAGGTTAGCCATATGGTCTTCAACCTGACCTGTCAGGAAGATGATGCGTTCCTTAAGCAGACGGGAGAAGATGTCGTATGAACGTTCGCCCCGTGAAGTTTGCTCAACCACCATGGGTACCAACGCCATGTTTGGTGCAAATTGCTCTCTTTCACCACTGTATGACATAACCGTCTCCTAATAGATTCTGTTTGGCGCTCTTTAAAACCGATTCTACTTGAGATAGGCACACATGACTATGCTCAAGCGGCCAAGTCGCCATTTACACGCCTGACGGTCGTTATCAGTCAGATTTTAACTACAAATTTACCTGGGTTCGTTCTTATCAATTGGGGGATTTAGCCCCTTTTTTCAAGCCTGCAGGAATATTTCTTTTTCTCACGCTGTCCTGAACCGGTGAAAGCCATTCTGGATGAGGCCAGTGTGAGGTTTCTACGTGGGCTGTGCCTTATAGTGATAAATATAGTGCAAAAACAACAGTCAAAAACAAAAAACACCTGATTTTCAGCAAATAAAAAGCCCGCAGTAAAAACTGCGGGCCTGAGAAGCGAACCTGTAAACAGGTTCAGCAACGTGCAATTAACTTATGCAGGTTGAGTCTGGTTCATCAGCTCAGTAAAGGTAGTGGCTTTTTCAGTCACTTTCGCTTTAGACAACAGAGTTTCGACCGCTTGTTCTTCCAGAGCGACGTTACGCATGTTGTTCATCAGCTCTTTGTTTTTGCTGTAGAACTCAACAACTTCTTGTGGATCTTCGTACGCAGAAGCCATTTCTTCGATCAGCGCTTTAACGCGATCTTCGTCAGCTTTCAGTTCGTGCTGGCTGATCACTTCACCCAGCAGCAGACCAACAACGACGCGACGTTTAGCTTGCTCTTCGAACAACTCACGTGGCAGTTCCAGCGCTTGTTTTTCGTTGCCGCCGAAACGTTGTGCAGCCTGACGACGCAGAACATCTACTTCGCCGTCGATCAGTGCAGCTGGCACGTCGATTTCGTTAGCGCTGACCAGACCGTCGATTGCCTGAGTTTTGATGCGGTTACGAACAGCACCTTTCAGCTCGCGTTCCATGTTTTTACGCACTTCAGCGCGCAGACCTTCAACAGAACCATCAGCCACGCCGAAACGTTTGATGAATTCTGGCGTCAGTTCTGGCAGTTCACGCTCTTCAACTTTCTTCAGAGTGATCGCGAACTTAGCTGCTTTACCTTTCAGGTTTTCAGCGTGGTAGTCTTCCGGGAAGTTCACGTCGATTGTGAATTCTTCACCCGCTTTGTGACCGACCAGACCTTCTTCGAAGCCTGGGATCATGCGGCCCTGGCCCATAGCCAGTACGAAATCAGAGGCTTTGCCGCCTTCGAAATCTTCACCGTCGATAGAACCGGAGAAATCAACGGTTACGCGGTCTTCAGCAGTGGCTGCAGCGTCAGTTTCTTTCCAGTCAGCTTGTTGCTTACGCAGAGTTTCCAGCATGGTATCAACATCAGCGTCGTTAACTTCAACAACAGGTTTTTCAACTTCGATGTTTTCCAGATCTTTCAGCTCAACTTCCGGGTACACTTCGAATTCTACGGAGAAATTGAAGTCTTCACCTTGCTTGTACTCACCCGGGATATAGTTAGGTGCGCCAGCCGGATTGATTTTTTCTTTGATGATCGCATCAACGAAATTGCGTTGCATCAGATCACCCAGCACGTCCTGACGTACTGACGCGCCGTAACGCTGTTCGATGATGTGGCTTGGTACTTTGCCTTTACGGAAGCCGTCAATACGTACTTTTTTAGAGACGTTGATCAGTTCACTGCTCACTGCTTTTTCAATGCTTTCAGCAGGAACAGTAATCGTTACGCGGCGCCCAAGGCCTTGAGTGGTTTCAACAGAAACTTGCATCTTGTTACCTCAAAAAAAAATCACAGTGCTCGGTCAACTCCAGAAGTCGTTCTCAAGATGAGAAGCAGCATCGAGTGCGCGAACTTACCTTGAAAACGACTTCTAAGAACCGGGACAGTTCTGTATCAGAACGTAGCCCTGTATTCGAGAGCGTCCGAAACCATTCCGGAAAAATTAGACGCGACATTATAGCGACGCAGACGCATTGAGTCGAGGACGGTATCTGTTACGCGGGAGGAAACTCACACGGGAATCGATCCATCGAAAAAAGCGGTCATTGCAAAGGCATTTCGCCTTGCCGTCTGTCCGTCAGAAGAAAAACAAAAACGGCCCGCGGGCCGTTTCTTGAAATTCGCATCTACTAATACCGCATCTGACAAGGAAAGTTCCAGTTTTACCGTCTCAAATGCCGATATTTATGCCTTTTTTGAATCAAATCGTGACGATTACGCCATTGTGCCCGCGCCGCGACAAGGCGGAGAGGCCGGAACCGTATCCTGCAAACCTTCCCATTCTTTCAGGGTGTAAGTATGCAGTGCCAGTGCATGAACGCTGCCCGCCAGCTCTTCGGTTAATCTTCCATAAATTGCACGATGACGCGCCAGGAAACGCTCGCCGATAAACTTATCGGACACCATGACGACTTTAAAATGGCTCTCGGAGCCTGCCGGGACATTATGACGATAGCTTTCGTCAGTCACTTCCAGAAACGCAGGTTCGAATGCTTCAACTAATTTTGCTTCTATTTGCTCACGAATCATAGCAATCTCCTTACACCGCATCAGCTGAGAACTGCGTCTGTCTGGTACTTCTATCTCTCTATAATGATAGGCTGTTTTCCGGACTCTATGCATGTCAGAACAATAAATTTCTGCTGCAGATTGATAAAAACGCCGCTCAGCCTGTCAAAGCTGATTCTGTCAAAGAAAGTGCTGTTCCGCCACGGATGATGAATGTCATCCGCAGGTTAACGACTTCTTTGCTGAAAAAAAGCGCAAAAAAGACGTTTTCCGGATTTTTGGGACTTCCCCCGGAAAATGGCAATGTTATGATGTCGGCAAAATTTTGAGCACTATTCCCTTATTAATATTGAGAAAATACACATGCTAAAGAAAATTATTTTCCCGGTTCTGGCGATGTTGATGCTGGCAGGCTGTGCCACCAGCACTAACACGCTGGACGTTTCTCCGAAAATTGTATTGCCTTCACAGGATCCTACCCTCCAGGGCATCACCATCAGCATCAACGGTGCTGACCAGCGTCAGGATCAGGCACTGGCAAAAGTTAACCGTGACGGCCAGCTGATTTCCCTTACGCCTTCCCGTGACCTGCGTTTCCTGCTGCAGGAATCTCTGGAGAAACAAATGACCGCCCGTGGTTACATGGTCGGTGCTGACGGCGCTGTGGATCTGCAAATCGTGGTGAACAATCTGTATGCAGATGTTCAGGAAGGTAACCTGCGTTATAACATCACCACTAAAGCCGATATCTCTATCATTGCAACGGCTAAAAATGGCAGCAAACAGGTGAAAAACTACCGCTCGACGTACAACGTTCAGGGCGCACTGTCTGCGACTAACGCGAAAATCACCAATGCGGTTAACACCACTCTGGGTGATGTCATCAGCGACATGGCCTCAGATACCAGCATCAGCGACTTCATCAAAGCTAACGCGCGATAAGTTTCTGCTGTAAGAGTGAACACTTCTGCCCGGCTTGTCCGGGCAGAATGCTTTCTGAGGCAAGTGATTGTCTTTCCCGATAAGCATCCCTTCCTTTATTATGCGTATGCGCCACTCTCTCACCGGTACGCAGGAACACAATTTTAATGAAAGGTCAGTATTTCAAGATTTTCACGCAGCGTAATACCGTCATTTTACTGCTTCTGGGCTTTGCTTCCGGCTTACCGCTGGCGCTGACATCCGGCACATTGCAGGCATGGATGACAGTGGAAAACGTCGATCTGAAAACCATCGGGATTTTCTCGCTGGTCGGTCAGGCTTACGTTTTTAAATTCCTGTGGTCACCAATGATGGACCGCTATACGCCCTCTTTCCTCGGGCGCAGACGCGGCTGGCTGATACTGACGCAACTCCTGCTGGTGGTGGCGATTTTCGCGATGGGATTTATGGATCCCTCCAAAGATTTATTTTGGCTGGCGTCGCTGGCAGTGCTGATAGCCTTCGCTTCTGCGTCGCAGGACATCGTTTTCGACGCCTACAAAACTGATTTATTGCCACCGGAAGAGCGCGGGAACGGCGCGGCGGTTTCCGTACTGGGCTACCGGCTGGCGATGCTGGTATCCGGCGGACTGGCCTTATGGCTGGCAGACCGTTATCTCGGCTGGCAGCACATGTACTGGCTGATGTCAGGTCTGATGCTGACTGGCGTTATCGCCACCCTGCTGTCGCCGGAACCTGAAAACTCGCAACCGGCTCCGCGTACCCTAGAAATGGCGGTCGTCGCACCGCTGAAAGACTTCTTTGGCCGTAATAATGCCTGGCTGATTTTACTACTTATCGTGATGTACAAAATGGGCGATGCATTCGCAGGCAGCCTGAGCACCACATTTTTGATCCGCGGCGTCGGATTTGATGCCGGAGAAGTCGGACTGGTAAATAAAACGCTCGGTCTGGCGGCCACAATTTTTGGCGCCCTGCTGGGCGGGATGCTGATGCAACGTCTGAGCCTGTTCCGCGCACTGATGCTGTTCGGGATTTTGCAGGCTGTATCCAATGCGGGTTACTGGATCCTTGCCGTTACAGATAAAGATTTGATCACCATGGGCACGGCGATTTTCTTCGAAAATCTTTGCGGGGGGATGGGGACGGCGGCCTTTGTCGCATTGCTGATGACGTTGTGTAACCGCTCGTTTTCTGCCACGCAGTTTGCGTTGCTTTCTGCGCTATCAGCCGTGGGCCGTGTATATGTCGGGCCGATTGCAGGCTGGTTTGTGGAAGCCTATGGCTGGCCGTGGTTTTATCTTTTCTCGATTGTGGCGGCGGTCCCCGGTTTACTGCTGCTGGCGGTTTGCAGACAGACGCTGGAATACACTCAAAGCACCGACAGCTTCCTGCCACGCGTTCACTTTGCAAAATCCTACAGGTGGGCGCTGCGTTTTCTGCTGACAGGAAGCGTGCTGCTGATCCTGTGGCTGGTCACACTGATTGCCGACAGTATGGGCTGGGCTTCCTGGCAAGCTCTGGCGACAGTTTTGCTGGAAACCGGCGCATTTATATGTCTGACTGGTGTTATTTTAGGCAGTCTGCTCGACTTTTTATCTCTGCGCCGTACCGCACGTTCATGATTTGCCGCCATTCATTTGAAATGAGTGGCGCATTCATTTAACAACTGATCAATAAATATCACTCAACAATTTAAATTCAGAAAAAATAATATTCGCGGGGATAATTTTTCTCCGCCGCTTTTTGTTGATTTTATTTCACTCGTTTTAAACATTAATTTAACATTAATTAAACCTATCGATCGGATATCGGCCGGCAATAATATTGAGAAAATCTGTCACCCCTTGTTTTTCATCACTATAGAAAAAAATCTATACGCAACATATTGTTGCCCACTGTAAATTGTCACGATCCGTGACATGTGTGACTGCGTTAACATAAAGTGTCAACAGCGGCTTGACACTTGTTTAAGCGTGTTTACAGTCCTGCAACCTTCCCGTAAAATGCCCGCACACCTGAAGCGACAATAGAGCCCTAGTTATTGAGGTCGTTAGATGAGACTTAAGAAATACAATAAAAGTATTGGGATGTTGTCCTTATTTGCTTCCGCGTTATTGTTGAGCGGTTGCAATACGGCATTGATGGATCCCAAGGGAGCAATTGGACTCGAGCAGAGAACGCTGATTTTAACCGCTATCGGTTTAATGCTGATCGTTGTTATACCAGTTATTATCATGGCGTTTGCCTTTGCGTGGAAGTATCGTGCTTCCAACACAAAAGCAAAATACAGTCCTGATTGGTCCCACTCCAACAAGATTGAAGCCGTCGTCTGGACAGTTCCAATTATTATCATTGCCATCCTGGCAACGATAACCTGGAAAACCACCCACTCGCTTGACCCGTTCAAGCCTATCGTGACTGACGAAAAACCGATGACGGTTGAAGTCGTTTCTCTGGACTGGAAATGGTTGTTCATTTATCCGGAACAGGGGATCGCTACCGTTAACGAACTCGTCATTCCTAAAGATGTGCCGGTTCAGTTCAAAGTCACTTCTGACTCTGTGATGAACTCGTTCTTTATTCCTCAGTTAGGCGGGCAGATTTATGCGATGGCCGGTATGCAGACTCAGTTGCATTTGATTGCAAATGAAGCCGGTACCTACAAGGGCATCTCAGCAAGCTTCAGCGGCCGCGGTTTCTCTGGCATGAAGTTCAACACGATTGCGACTCCAACCCGTGCCGATTTCGACACCTGGGTAGCGAAAGTGAAAAGCGCACCGAACCAACTGGCAACCACTGATGACTTCAACAAACTGGCTGCACAGAGTATCGACAACCCGGTCGAATACTTCTCTGTTGCAAAACCTGGTTTGTTCAAAGAAATCATTGGCAAATACTCCATGCATGACATGAAGGCAGCGCCAGAAGGTCACACCATGCCAATGCCAGCAGGCAGCGACATGAAAGGCATGGATATGGGTGGACAGTCTCACGCAGCCGGAGCCGAGGAATAAACGATGTTCGGAAAATTAACGCTTGATTCGGTTCCGTATCATGAACCGATTATCATGGTCACAGTTGCCGCGATTATCATTGGTGGTCTGGCAGTCCTTGCCGGCATCACCTATTTCGGTAAGTGGAAGTATCTGTGGACCGAGTGGCTGACGTCTGTCGACCACAAAAAATTAGGTATCATGTATATCATTCTGGCCTTCGTCATGCTTCTGCGTGGCTTTGCCGATGCCATCATGATGCGTAGCCAGCAGGTTCTTGCTTCTGCAGGTGAACCGGGCTTCCTGCCGCCTCATCACTACGACCAAATCTTCACCGCGCACGGCGTAATCATGATCTTCTTCATGGCGATGCCTTTCGTAATCGGTCTGATGAACGTGGTTGTTCCTTTGCAAATCGGTGCGCGCGACGTTGCGTTCCCGTTCCTGAACAACGTGAGCTTCTGGTTTACCGCCGCTGCTGTTGTGTTGATCAACATCTCTCTGGGTGTGGGTGAATTCGCACAGACCGGCTGGTTGGCCTATCCGCCACTGTCAGGTAAGGAATACAGTCCGGGGGTCGGGGTAGATTACTGGATCTGGAGTCTCCAGATATCCGGTGTCGGTACCTTGCTGACCGGTGTTAACTTCTTTGCGACCATCCTGAAGATGCGCGCTCCTGGTATGCCGCTGATGAAAATGCCGGTATTTACCTGGGCCGCACTGTGCACCAACGTGTTGATTATCGTGTCCTTCCCGATCCTGACCGTGACTGTTGCACTGCTGACTTTAGACCGTTATCTGGGCACCCATTTCTTCACGAATGATATGGGCGGCAACATGATGATGTACATCAACCTGATTTGGGCCTGGGGCCATCCGGAAGTGTACATTTTGGTTCTGCCAGTATTTGGTGTGTTCTCAGAAGTTACCGCAACGTTCTCCAAAAAACGTCTGTTCGGTTACACCTCGCTGGTATGGGCAACCATCGCCATCACCGTGTTGTCGTTCATCGTTTGGCTGCACCACTTCTTCACCATGGGTTCAGGCGCAAACGTCAATGCCTTCTTCGGCATCATGACGATGATCATTTCTATCCCGACCGGGGTAAAAATCTTCAACTGGCTGTTCACCATGTATCAGGGCCGTATCACGCTGAATGCAGCGATGCTGTGGACCGTTGGCTTCATCATCACCTTCTCTGTGGGTGGTATGACCGGCGTTCTGCTGGCGGTTCCGGGTGCTGACTTCGTGCTGCACAACAGCCTGTTCCTGATTGCCCACTTCCATAACGTAATCATCGGTGGTGTGGTCTTCGGTTGCTTCGCAGGTCTGACTTACTGGTTCCCTAAATCCTTCGGCTTCACGCTGAACGAAAAATGGGGTGTGCGTTCATTCTGGTTCTGGATCATCGGTTTCTTCGTTGCGTTCATGCCACTGTACGTACTGGGCTTCATGGGTATGACCCGTCGTGTCAGCCAGAACATCGATCCTGAGTTCCACCCGCTGCTGGTTGTTGCGGCATGCGGTGCTGCACTGATTGCCTGCGGTATCCTCTGCCAGCTGATCATGATCTTCGTTTCCGTTCGCGACCGCGACCAGAACCGTGATCTGACCGGTGACCCATGGGGCGCACGTACTCTGGAGTGGTCAACCTCTTCTCCTCCTCCGTTCTACAACTTCGCTATCGTGCCGCAAATTCACGACCGCGATGAGTTCTGGGACATGAAAGAGAAAGGTACCGCTTACAAGCAGCCTGCTAAATATGAACCGATTCATATGCCACGTAACAGCGGCGCCGGTTTCATCATCGCTATGCTGAGTCTGGTTTGTGGTTTCGCTTTAATCTGGGATATCTGGTGGCTGGCAGCAGTGAGCTTCATTGCGCTGGTTGTGACCTGGATTGCGAAAAGCTTCGACGAAGATGTTGATTACTACGTGCCAGTTGAAGAAGTGGAACGTATTGAAAACCAACATTATGAACAAATCCGTAAAGCAGGTGTGAAACATGGCAACTGATACTCTGACTCACCACGATGAGGCCCATGCTGAGCATGGGCACCACGACGCAGGTGCAACCAAAGTCTTCGGCTTCTGGATCTACCTGATGAGTGACTGCATCTTGTTTGCGAGCCTGTTCGCAACGTATGCAGTACTGGTAAACGGGACCGCTGGCGGTCCCTCTGGTAAAGACATTTTTGAACTGCCGTTCGTGCTGGTAGAAACCTTCTGCCTGCTGTTCAGTAGTATCACTTACGGCTTTGCGATGCTGGGCATGAACAAAGGCAACAAAGCGGCTGTTAACGGCTGGTTGTTCCTGACTTTCCTGTTCGGTTTAGGCTTCATCGGGATGGAACTCTATGAATTCCATCACCTGATTGCTGAAGGCTATGGCCCGCAACGCAGTGGTTTCCTGTCTGGCTTCTTTGCGCTGGTCGCCACCCACGGTCTGCACGTGACCTGTGGTCTGATTTGGATCCTGACTATGATGGTTCAGGTTTCACGTCGCGGTCTGACTGAAGTCAACAAAACCCGTCTGATGTGTCTGAGCCTGTTCTGGCACTTCCTGGACGTGGTGTGGATCTGCGTGTTTACCGTTGTTTATCTGATGGGAGCGATGTAATGAGTCATTCTGCTACTTCCCATGGTGGCGCAAGCCACGGCAGCCTGAAGTCATACGCTATTGGCTTCATCTTGTCGGTTATCCTGACGGTGATCCCGTTTGCCATGGTCATGACCGACACGGCATCACATTCACTGATCCTGGGTACCGTGGTTGCGTCCGCAATCATCCAGATCGTTGTCCATCTGGTGTTCTTCCTGCACATGAATACGTCGTCGGAAGAGCGCTGGAACCTGGTGGCACTTCTGTTCACCGCTGTGATTATCTTTATCGTCGTTGTGGGCTCATTGTGGATTATGTATAACCTCAACCTCAATATGATGGTCAGTTAAAGAGCCGAGCTGCACGTGATGATTAAGCAATACCTGCAAGTAACGAAACCAGGAATTATTTTCGGCAACTTAATTTCTGTCATCGGGGGATTCCTCCTTGCTGCCAAAGGCAGCATCGACTTCCCACTCTTTCTCGCCACGCTGGTGGGTGTTTCGCTGGTTGTCGCATCGGGTTGTGTATTTAACAACTTTATCGACCGCGACATCGACCGGATCATGGAAAGAACGAAGAACCGGGTCCTGGTGAAAGGGCTTATTCCGCCGAAAACAAGCCTGGTTTACGCGACCATTCTGGGTATTGCGGGCTTTGCGTTGTTGTATATCGGAGCAAATCCGCTGGCGATGTGGCTGGCAGTGATGGGCTTTGTGGTTTATGTCGGCGTTTACAGCCTGTACATGAAGCGCAACTCGGTATACGGCACGTTGATCGGCAGCTTGTCTGGCGCAGCGCCACCGGTTATCGGTTACTGCGCCGTTTCAGGCCAGTTCGATACCGGTGCCCTGATCCTGCTTCTGATCTTCAGCCTGTGGCAGATGCCGCATTCGTACGCGATTGCCATCTTCCGCTTTAAAGATTATCAGGCAGCAGGCATCCCGGTTCTGCCAGTGGTGAAAGGCATCTCCGTCGCCAAGCATCATATTATCGTCTACATTCTGGCGTTTATGATTGCGACGCTGATGCTGACCCTGAGCGGGTACGCAGGTTATAAATACCTGGTTGTGGCCGCCGCTGTCAGTATCTGGTGGCTGGGCATGGCACTGAAAGGTTACAAAACGGAAAACGACGTGGTGTGGGCAAGAAAACTGTTTGGTTTCTCCATCATCACTATCATGTCGCTGAGCTTCATGATGTCCGTGGATTTTAATTCTGCACCGACATCGTTGCTGACCTACGTTTGGTAACATTCAATTTCAGTGTAACGCTCTGAAATCATAGCGAAAGGCCAGTAGCAATACTGGCCTTTTCTTTTGCTCTTTCAGTCAGACCACTCCCGTAATATCTGCTAAAGATCCATCGTTTTACCCAGGCCGGCTTAATCATTAAAATGTCGGATTGTTATTTTGAGGTAGTAATGTGAACGATAACCAGATGACCCCGCAGGAAAGTCGGGCTACATGGGGACTAGGGACAGTATTTTCTTTACGCATGCTCGGCATGTTCATGGTTCTGCCGGTGCTGACCACCTATGGCATGAAACTCTCCGGCGCCAGCGAAACGCTTATCGGCATCGCTATCGGTATTTACGGACTGGCACAGGCCGTTTTCCAGATCCCATTTGGACTGCTTTCTGATCGCGTTGGCCGCAAACCCCTGATCGTCTTTGGTCTGGTCATCTTCTGTATCGGCAGCATTGTGGCTGCTTCAACCGAATCTATCTGGGGCGTGATCATTGGTCGTGCCCTGCAAGGCTCCGGCGCGATTGCCGCCGCCGTGATGGCCCTGCTTTCTGACCTGACCCGCGAACAAAACCGCACCAAAGCGATGGCTTTCATCGGCATCAGCTTCGGCATTACCTTTGCGATTGCGATGGTACTCGGCCCGATCATCACCCACGCCTGGGGTTTACACGCCCTGTTCTGGGCGATCGCGGTACTGACTATTCTCGGCATCATTATTACCGTTGCCGTGGTGCCCTCCCCTGCCACTCACATTCTCAATCGTGAATCGAGCATGGTGAAAGGCAGCTTTGGCAAAGTGCTGAGCAACGCCAAACTGCTCAAACTCAACTTCGGCATTCTGTGTTTGCACGTTTTGCTGATGTCGAGTTTTGTGGTGTTACCGCAAGTCATGGAACACGCCGGATTCCCGCCTAGTGAACACTGGCGTGTGTATCTGGTGACCATGCTGACCTCATTCGTCGCCGTCATTCCGGTGATTATCTATGCCGAGAAAAAACGCCACATGAAACAGGTATTCATGGGCTGCGTCGCGGTACTGCTGCTGGCGGAAATCGTGCTGTGGTCGGCGGGTCTGCATTTATGGGCGGTCATTGCAGGTATCCAGCTGTTCTTCCTGGCGTTCAACGTCATGGAAGCGATTCTGCCGTCGCTTATCAGTAAAGAATCACCGGCAGGCTACAAAGGCACCGCAATGGGACTTTACTCCACCAGCCAGTTTATCGGCGTGGCGATTGGCGGCAGTTTAGGCGGTTATGTTTACGGACACGCCGGTGCTGGTGCGGTATTCCTGGTCTGTGCAGCGATTGCCGTTGTCTGGTTGGTGGTCAGTTCCACCATGACCGAACCGCCGTATGTCAGCAGCCTGCGCATTACCTTGTCTGAACTGGCGGTGAAAGATTCCGCCCTGCAGGCACGCATTCTCGCCCAGCCAGGCGTGGCAGAAGCCGTTGTCGTACCGGAAGAATTCAGTGCATACGTGAAGGTCGATACCAAACAGACCAACCGCAAAGCCCTTGAGCAACTGGTCAGCGCTGCCTGACGCGCTATGACGTAATAAACGCTGTGCCTGCAAACTGGCACAGCGTTTCAATTTTATCCCCACCGCGTGACTCCCCTCACTTAAAAAACCTCAGTAATCATTATCCTCAAGAATTCCTTAACAAAAATTTTTGTCAGTGATGACGGCTTTCGGGCCTATTGAGGATCTCATGAAAACATATGCTCTCGTTGGCACCGGCGGACGCTCAGGTTTATACATTGAAGCGATCACCGGCAAATACCGCCACAACGCAAAATTTGTGGCCTTCTGTGATACAAACCAGACGCGAATGGATTATGCGAATCGCCAGCTTGAGCAAAGCGGCATCGCCCGGGTATCGACCTGGAAAGCCGCTGATTTCTCTGCGATGCTCGACGAGACTAAACCGGACATTGTGATCGTCACCAGCATGGATCGTACGCACGACGATTACATCGTCCGCGCCCTGCACGCGGGGTGCGACGTCATAACTGAGAAGCCGATGACCATTGATGAGCCGCGCGCGCTGCGTATTCTTGATGCCGTCGATGCCACCGGCTATCAGGTGCGCGTGGCGTTTAACTATCGCTACGCACCGCATCACAGCAAAATGCGCGAACTGCTGATGCAGGACACCATTGGTGAAGTGCTGTCTGTGCATTTTGAATGGCTGCTCAATACCGAACACGGTGCAGATTATTTTCGCCGCTGGCACCGTGAGAAACGCAATTCCGGCGGCCTGCTGGTACACAAATCCACTCACCATTTCGACCTGATGAACTTCTGGCTGAACAGCACGCCGGAGAAAGTTTATGCTCAGGGCGACCTGCGGTTTTACGGCAAAGAGAATGCGGAGAAACGCGGCGTTACTCAGTTTTATCCACGCGCGCAGGGTTATCCGCAGGCGCAGAACGATCCGTTTGCGCTGCATATGGAAGACAACGCCCAGCTCAAAGCGCTGTATCTGGATGCCGAGCATGAGGATAACTATTTCCGCGACCAGAGCGTGTTCAGCGACGGGATCAACATTGAAGATACGCTGTCGGTGTTGGTGAAATATCAGAACAAAGTCCAGCTGACTTACTCGCTGAATGCGTATCTGCCGTGGGAAGGACTGAATGTGGTATTTAACGGCACCCAGGGCCGCATTGAAATGAAAATCGTCGAAATGTCTTACGTGAATGCCGGTGGCAAACGCGAAAATGAAGGCAGTATCGAGAAAGCAGAAATCACGGTTTTCCCGTTATTTGCAGAGCCCTGGAAAGCTGAATTCCAGATGGGAGAAGGCGGTCACGGCGGCGGCGATAATGCCATGCTGGAAGACCTGTTCGGCGAGCGCAAAGACGATCCGTTAAAACGCGCTGCCGATCACCGCGCAGGTGCGATGTCGATCCTGACGGGGATCGCCGGAAACCTCTCTATGCAGCACGACAAACCGATCTATTTTAAAGACTTCGAACTGGTGAAAAGACTGCGCCAGCGGAAGTAAAGGCTATAAAAAAGGGACGCACAGCGTCCCTTTAAAAACCGCTAGCCAACGCATCTGCAGCGCGAAGTACGAAGGCTATTAGTCGCGGAAGTTTTTGAACTGGAAGGGCTGGCCCAAATCGCCATTACGGATCAACGCCATTACGGCCTGCAAATCATCACGTGCTTTGCCGGTGACGCGCACTTCGTCACCCTGCACCTGCGCCTGAACTTTGATTTTACTGTCTTTAATCAGCTTGACGATTTTCTTCGCCAGCGCAGATTCAATACCAGAATGCAGTTTAGCTTCAACGCTGTATGTTTTACCGCTGTGATCCATCTGCTCAGGAATTTCCAGCGCACCACCTTCGATACCACGTTTGGCTAGCTTCTCACGCAGAATATCGACCAGCTGGTTTACCTGGAAATCAGATTCACTGGCGACTTTGATACTCTCGTTTTTCTCGTTGAGATCGAAGCTGGCAGGAATGTTGCGGAAATCCCAGCGGGTTTGCAGTTCACGGCTGGCATTTTCCACGGCATTGCGCACTTCCTGCATGTCGATTTCGGAAACAATGTCAAAAGACGGCATAATCGCTTCTCCCTGTAGTTTTTGTATTGCACGTTATATGGCGTGCATAATACCGCCTTCAACCGTCGATGCCAAACAACACCAAAACACCGAACATAAAATGCCCCGATGGTCAAAAAGTGCAGGTGAAAATGTGATCTACAGCACGAATGTCTATACTAATAAGATAACCGGACAGCAGAATATTCTTTCTACAGCCGATTTAGCGGGCGTGATTCGCCCAACATCCCTGGAGGCACAATGAAAATAACAGTATTGGGTTGCGGTGCACTGGGACAACTTTGGCTTTCAACCCTTTATCAGCAAGGCCACGATGTTCAGGGATGGATCCGTATTCCTCAGCCTTTCTGTGCCGTCAATGTCATCTCGCCGGAAGGCATTGCTTTTAACCGCAATATGCCAACAAATGACCCGGAACATCTGGCGCAGAGCGAATTGCTGCTGGTCACGCTGAAAGCGTGGCAGGTTTCCGGCGCGGTCAGCACGCTGATGCCGATACTCAATGACAATTGCGCGATATTATTGCTGCATAACGGCATGGGTACAGTCGATGAATTACCGGCTAACCGCCTGGCAATTTTACAGGGCGCGACAACCCACGCGGCGCGACATGAAGGCAATGCGATTGTCCATGTGGCTGCCGGAGCGACGCACATCGGCCCGGTGACACCCCGAGGTGCGGCGCTGAGTTCTCTGGCGGATACACTGCATAACGCCTTACCGGACGTCGCCTGGCATGACAACATTAAGCCATCACTGTGGAATAAACTGGCAGTGAACTGTGTGATTAATCCGCTGACAGCTTTGTATGATTGTACCAACGGCGACCTGGTAGCGTATGCCGATCAGATTGAACAAATTTGTCAGGAAGTTGCGCAGGTGATGGCGATTGAAGGCGTCGAAATCCACAGAGAATCGTTGCTAAGCTTTGTCTATCAGGTGATTGAATCGACCTCCGCCAACCATTCATCGATGTTGCAGGATATCCGCAACCAGCGTCATACCGAAATTGATTACATCACCGGCTATCTTCTGCGTCGCGGGCGCAAATTCGGTCTGACCCTGCCGGTCAATACCCGCTTATTTGAACAGATTAAGAGAAAGGAAAACGATTATGAGCGCGTCAGTTCTGGTCTGCCTGGCACCTGGTAGCGAAGAAATAGAAGCCGTTACTGCGATTGATTTGCTGGTGCGGGCGGGCATTAACGTTACCACCGCCAGCGTCGCCGGTGATGGAAATCTTGAGATCCGCTGCTCGCGTGGCGTGCGCATTCTGGCCGACGTCGCGCTGGTGGATGTCGCGGATGAAGATCATGATGTGATTGTATTGCCCGGCGGTCTCGGCGGTGCGACCTGTTTCAGCGAAAGTCCGCTGCTGGTAGAGAAAGTCCGCCAGATGCACGTCAGCGGTAAAATTGTTGCCGCTATCTGCGCCGCACCCGCGCTGGTACTGGAATATCATGATTTATTCCCGGTCGGCAATATGACCGGTTTTCCGGGCTTAAAAGATAAAATCGACCCGAACAAATGGTCCGATCGCCGGGTAATTTTTGATCCACGCGTGAATCTGCTCACCAGCCAGGGACCGGGAACATCGATGGAATTCGCCCTGAAGATTATCGATCTGCTGCTGGGAAAAACAAAAGCCGCGGAGATTGCCGCTCAGCTGGTTCTCGCACCGGGGATCTATAATTATACCGATGAAGGCGCACGGGAATCCTGAGCCACAAGATACCGGGAATAATTTGAGCAAACAAAAAAGGGACTCAGCATGGCTGAACCCCTTTTTTATAGAAGGTACGCTTGTTAAGGACGATATACCTTAACGTTATCGAAACCTTGCTCTTTCAGATACAGCGCCTGCAAACGACTCATCACGCCACGATCGCAATACAGCAGATAGGTTTTGCTCTGGTCCAGATCGCCAAACTGTGTCGCCAGCTTGTAGAACGCTAATGGCTTCACTTCAACGTTTTCCAGCGCCAGCGGCTGCGCTTCTACTTCATCCGGTGCGCGTACATCCAGCACGATATCCGTTGAAGTAAACTCGGCCACGGTTTCTACTTCCGGCACCACTTCTGCGGCCTGCGCGGCAATTTCGCGAATATCGACGTTTCGCGCTTCACTGACCACTTTATCCAGTACATCGAAATCGAACATCGCTTCTTCGGCTTCAATTTTGGCTTTCACGGCTTTCACCGTCGGACTTTTCGAAATCACACCGCAATATTCCGGCATGGTTTTCGCAAAATCTTCGGTACCGATTTCACGGGCAATCTTGATGATGTGCTCTTTATCGTGAGAAATCAGCGGACGCAGGATCAGCGTGTCAGAAACGTTGTCGATCAGACGCAGGTTAGTCAGCGTCTGGCTGGATACCTGGCCCAGCGCTTCGCCGGTCACCAGCGCCTGCACGCCATAGCGCTCAGCAATGGAAGATGCCGCGCGTACCATCATACGTTTCAGGACGACGCCCATCTGGCCGTCTTCGACTTTTTCGAGGATTTCACCCACTACCGGTTCGAAATCGACGGAGATAAAGCGGACGCGGTGTGAGCTGCCGAAACGGTTCCACAGATAATGCGCCACCTGCTTCACGCCGATTTCGTGCGCTGCACCGCCGAGATTAAAGAAGCAGTAATGCACACGACAACCGCGACGCATCAGCATATAACTGGATACGCCGGAATCGAAACCGCCGGAAATCAGCGAGATCACATCTTCCTGCGTGCCAATCGGGTAACCGCCCTGACCTTCGAGGCGACTTTTCACCAGCACCAGTTGATCGTCGTTGATTTCCAGTTTCACCGTCACTTGCGGATCTTTCAGGCTGACTTTTGCCGATTCGATGTGCTGATTCAGACCGCCGCCGACATAACGTTCTACTTCGGTCGACGTGAAGTCATGTTTACCACGACGTTTAACGCGCACGCAGAAGGTTTTGCCTTCTACTTCAGAACGATAAGCTTCCAGCGTTTGCTCGAAGATATTGTGAACGTCGGTATAAGGACGGTCTTCGACTTCTTCAACATAACGGATACCCGGAATGCGGCAGAGCAATTCCTGGATCAGGTCGTGTTTGCTTTCGTCTTTGCTGCGAACTTCGATATGATCCCAGTGGCGAACCACCGCCAGCGTCTCATCATGCGGTCGCACGATATTGCGAATGCTGCTTGAGAGGATCTTAATGAAGCGCAAACGCACAGATTGGCTCTTGATGGTGATTTCAGGGAACAATTTAATGATAAACTTCATGGCAGTCTTTTGTTAGCGGGTGAAAAAACGGGGTAGTAAGTCGCTGAATAAGGATCTAGGATCCTATTATTGCTAAGCCAAATGGTCGATATGTGTCACATTGGGCTTAGCAATAATATCTGCGGCGCAGAGTATATCACTTAAAATGGGTACTCTGTGCACAAAACCCTGCAGCAGATGTCATGCTGAACAGGAATGTCTCTTGAGGCCGAGCGCTGACTCTGCCGCCTCAGTACTTCGATCATCCAGTCTGATCAACGATATTAAAAGAGAATTATGCCAAAAAAATCTGCACCACCTGCCAATTTTGAAACGGCTCTGGCCGAACTTGAACAGATCGTTTCCCGCCTCGAATCAGGCGAGCTGCCTCTGGAAGACGCACTTAACGAATTTGAGCAAGGCGTCCAGCTGGCGCGTCAGGGACAGCAAAAGCTGCAACAGGCAGAACAACGTGTTCAGATCCTGCTCGACAGCGACAACGATGCTCCGCTGACCCCGTTCACCCCAGAAGCCGAGTAACTGGTCATGTCTGAAGCGATTTCCTTTTCCGGTGCTGACGGGTTTACGCATGAGCTGCGCGCGAAGCAAAAGCGTGTGGATGAAGTCTTAACGGCGTATGTCAGCGCACAGCCACTGGCAGATTTACCGCTGGTTGAGGCGATGCGTTACGGCGCGCTGCTGGGCGGTAAACGTCTGCGCCCGTATCTGGTTTACGCCAGCGGTCAGTTGTTCAGCCTTGATTTAAAGAATCTTGATGCACCCGCGGCGGCCGTGGAATGTATCCACGCGTATTCCCTGATCCACGATGATTTACCGGCGATGGACGACGACGATTTACGTCGCGGCCAGCCGACCTGCCACATTAAATTTGGCGAAGCCAATGCGATTCTGGCCGGTGATGCGCTGCAGACGCTCGCATTCTCAATTCTGGCTGACAGTGAAATGCCAGACGTCGCGGTAAAAGATCGTCTGGCGATGATTTCCGAACTGGCCAGCGCCAGCGGTGCCAGCGGCATGTGTGGCGGCCAGGCTCTGGATTTGGCCGCTGAAGGTCAGCAGGTCGGTCTTGAAGCGTTAGAAAAAATTCACCGTCATAAAACCGGTGCGCTGATCCGCGCCGCGGTACGCATGGGTGCGCTGGCTGCCGGTGAAACCGGACGCGCCGTTTTGCCTATACTGGATAACTACGCGCAAGCCATTGGCTTGGCGTTTCAGGTCCAGGACGATATTTTGGACGTGGTTGGCGATACCGCCACACTTGGTAAACGCCAGGGCGCTGATCAGCAGCTGGGAAAAAGTACCTACCCTGCCCTGCTGGGGCTGGACGGCGCCAAGGCCAAGGCCATGGACCTGTATCAGGAAGCCGTTTCAGCACTGGATCAGCTGGCAGCACTTTCTTACAACACCGCGCCACTTCTCGCGTTAGCCAGCTTTATCATTGAACGCGATAATTAAACTTACTATGAGCAACTGATGAGTCTTGAATTAGCCAAATACCCGACACTGGCGCTGGCGGAGGATCCTGAAGATCTCCGCTCACTCCCTAAAGAGAATCTGCCTAAGCTCTGCGATGAACTGCGCCAATATTTATTGGCCAGCGTCAGCCAGTCCAGCGGACACTTTGCGTCCGGTCTGGGAACGGTGGAACTGACCGTTGCGATGCATTATGTCTACAACACGCCATTCGACCACGTTGTCTGGGATGTCGGCCATCAGGCCTATCCGCACAAAATTCTGACCGGCCGCCGTGACCGTATTTCTACCATCCGCCAGAAAGGCGGTCTGCACCCGTTCCCGTGGCGCGGTGAAAGCGAATACGACACGTTGTCCGTGGGTCACTCATCGACGTCCATCAGTGCAGGTCTGGGAATGGCTGTGGCTGCCGAGCGTGAAGGCAAAGGCCGCCGCACTGTGTGCGTGATTGGCGACGGCGCGATCACCGCGGGTATGGCGTTTGAAGCGATGAACCATGCGGGCGATATCAAACCCGACATGCTGGTTATCCTCAACGACAACGAAATGTCGATTTCTGAAAACGTCGGTGCGCTGAATAATCATCTGGCACAGCTCTTGTCCGGCAAACTGTATTCACGCCTGCGTGAAGGCGGTAAGAAAGTCCTTTCCGGCTTGCCACCGATTAAAGAACTGGTGCGCCGTACCGAAGAACATCTGAAAGGCATGATGGTGCCGGGCACGCTGTTTGAAGAACTCGGCTTTAACTATATCGGACCAGTGGATGGTCACGACGTGGTGGCGCTGGTGCAGACGCTGAAAAATATGCGCGACCTGAAAGGGCCGCAGTTGCTGCATATCATGACCAAAAAAGGCAAAGGCTACGAGCCCGCCGAAAAAGATCCGATCAGTTTCCATGCGGTGCCGAAATTCGATCCGGCTTCCGGCACACTGCCGAAAAGCAAAGAAGGTCTGCCAACGTATTCGAGGATTTTCGGTGACTGGTTGTGCGAAACCGCTGCCAAAGACAGCAAGCTGATGGCAGTCACGCCAGCGATGCGTGAAGGCTCGGGCATGGTGCGTTTCTCGCGTGAATACCCGCAACAGTATTTCGATGTGGCGATTGCCGAGCAGCACGCGGTGACATTTGCCGCCGGTCTGGCAATTGGCGGATACAAACCGATCGTCGCAATCTACTCGACATTCCTGCAACGGGCTTACGATCAGGTGATCCACGATGTGGCGATCCAGAATCTGCCGGTGCTGTTTGCCATCGATCGCGGCGGTATCGTCGGTGCCGACGGACAAACGCATCAAGGCGCATTCGATCTCTCTTTCCTGCGCTGCATCCCGAACATGACCATCATGACGCCGAGCGACGAGAACGAATGTCGTCAGATGCTGCATACCGGTTATCACCATAACAGCGGGCCGGTTGCCGTGCGTTATCCGCGTGGTAACGGGACGGGTGCCACCTGTGAACCGCTGGCGTCATTGCCCATCGGTAAAGGCGTGGTGCGCCGTGAAGGCGAGAAAGTCGCGATCCTCAACTTTGGTACATTGCTGCCGGAAGCGCTGGCTGCGGCAGAAAAACGTAACGCCACCGTGGTGGATATGCGCTTTGTGAAACCGCTGGATGACGCGTTAATTCAGGAACTGGCCGCCAGCCATGAAGTGCTGGTCACGCTTGAAGAAAACGCCATCATGGGCGGCGCAGGCAGCGGCGTGAACGAACTGCTGATGTCTAAGCGTATCCTGGTGCCGGTGCTGAATATCGGTCTGGCGGACAGCTTTGTCCCGCAGGGCACGCAGGACGAAATCCGTCATGATGTAGGGCTGGATGCCGAAGGCATCGACCGTCAGATCACCAACTGGCTGGCCTGATTATCCTCCCCTCTTTTAGTCTGAAAGAGGGGAATTTCCTTCCCCACTCCCTTCTTTGTCACACGTTCATCTCGTTCTGTGAGCTACAGTTATAGCAAGCTAATCATTTTCCACGGCTTCTGAAATAAACTTGTGTTTACCAGGAGATGTCATGCAATACACCACCTTAGGAAAAACCGGTCTGAACGTCTCACGCCTGTGTCTGGGCTGTATGACGTTTGGCGAACCCGATCGCGGAACTCATGCCTGGACGCTGCCCGAAGAAAGCAGCCGCCCGATCATTAAGCAGGCACTCGACGCGGGTATCAATTTCTTTGATACCGCCAACAGTTATTCCGACGGCAGCAGTGAAGAAATCGTCGGTCGCGCCCTGAAAGACTTCGCAAAACGCGATGAGATTGTCGTCGCCACCAAAGTCTATAACGCGGTCACTGGCCTGAAGCCGGGACTGTCGCGCGCCTCGATTATGCAATCTATTGATGACAGCCTGCGCCGCCTTGGCATGGAATATGTCGACCTGCTGCAAATCCATCGCTGGGATTACGAAACGCCGATTGAGGAAACGCTGGAAGCGCTGAACGACGTCGTGAAAGCCGGTAAGGCACGCTTTATCGGTGCGTCATCCATGCATGCGCATCAGTTTAAACAGGCGCTGGATGTCTCAGCGCAAAATGGCTGGGCGAGCTTTGTGTCGATGCAGGATCAATACAATCTGATCCAGCGTGAAGAAGAAAACGAAATGTATCCGCTGTGTCTGGAAAGGAATATCGCGGTGTTGCCGTGGAGTCCGCTGGCACGCGGCAAACTGACCCGTCCGTGGGGAGAAACCACTGCACGTTCAGTTTCCGACAATTTTGCCAAAACGTTGTACGACGCTACCGATGAAGCTGACGGTAAAATCGCTGAACGTGTGGGTAAAATTGCCGAAGATCACGGCGTACCGCGCGCGCAGATCGCACTGGCGTGGATCCTGAGTAAGCACGTGGTAACGGCCCCGATTATCGGCGCTTCACGCGCAGCTCATCTGGAAGATGCTGTCGCCGCACTGGAGATAAAACTCTCCATTGAAGAAATCGCTGAACTGGAAATGGCCTATGTGCCGCACGAAGCCACCGGTTTCAAATGATCCGAAGTGATTTGAACAAATGTGAAGTCATAAAAAAGGCGTTGTCAGGGCAAACCTGGCAACGCCATTTTACTGCTCTTTAATGCAGATCAGAACAAACCAAGCGGCCAGTGATGCCCGATCAGATAGATGATCGCCGCACCCAATACACCGGCGACGACATCATCGATCATGATGCCCATTCCGCCCTGCACGTTGCGGTCAAACCAGCGGATCGGCCAGGGTTTCCAGATATCCAGTACGCGGAAAACGATAAAGCCGATCAACACCCAGCGCCAGTCATTCACAGGGATCGCCATCAGCGTGATCCACATGCCAACAAATTCATCCCACACGATGCTGCCGTGGTCATGAACCCGCATGTCGCGCGCGGTCTGACGGCAGAGATACACGCCGATACAGATACTGAACATGACGATCATGGAATAGACCTGCCACGGCAGGTACGTCATAACAATCCAGAATGGGATCGCGGCGATGGAACCTGCGGTGCCCGGCCCGACCGGGAATAATCCGCTGCCAAAACCGGTCGCCAGCAAATGCCAGGGATTACGCAGATTTAAACGTTTTTTGGCCGCAGCCATGTCCTGAACCGGATCACCGGTTTTGCCTTTATACCCGGCTGGGCGTTTTTTACGGCCAATATTCACAGCAATTCCTCTGCGGCAAAGTGATCAAAACCCTGCCATTCAAGTTCTACCGGTGCGCCTGAACGCAAAAATTTAATCCCTTCAGACAGCGGCGCAATCTGACCGATACAGGTGAAATCAACACCCAGATGGCTCAGCGCTACATCCAGCGCGCCACGGTTGATTTCCGGGACGGTAAAGCAAAGCTCGTAATCTTCGCCACCAGTCAGTGCCCATTTCAGCGCCTGCTCAGGATCCGTGACATTCTTTAATGCGGCAGATAACGGGATGGCATCGAGATCGAGGCGAGCACCGCATTCACTGGCATTCAGTATATGTTTAAGATCCGAAATCAGCCCGTCAGAGAGATCGATAGCGGAGGTTGCCAAATCACGCAATGCCTGCCCCTGCAACACGCGCGGCGACGGCCGAAGATGACGTTTGAGCAGGAATTCACGGGTATCGGACTCCGTCACATTCAGCTGTTCCAGCAGAATGGCGAGCCCCGCTGCGCTGTCACCCAGCGTTCCGGTCACGAAAATCCAGTCACCAATACCGGCGCCGGAACGGGTTAATGCGCGCCCTGCGGGTACCAGCCCCTGAATGGTTAACGTCATGCTCAGCGGACCGCGGGTGGTGTCGCCGCCAATCAGCTGCATGCCGTAATAATTAAGTTGATCAAACAGACTGTCGCTGAATGCCTGCAGCCAGTCGGCGTTGACTTCCGGTAACGTCAGTGCAAGGGAAACCCAGGCAGGATCAGCGCCCATCGCGGCCAGATCACTGAGGTTTACCGCCAGCGCTTTATAGCCCAAATCGGCCGGTGAAATCGTTTTTAGAAAATGAATGCCTTCAACCAGAGTGTCGGTACTGACTGCTAACAGCTGCTTCTCGCCAACCGTCAGTAAGGCACAATCATCACCAATGCCTAAATGAACGTCCTGTCGGGCGGTTCTGTAACGGTTAAAGTAGCGAGTGATTACATCAAATTCGCCGCATGACATAGTACATTTCCAAATCGTTAGAATGACTTAAGGCCGGAAATCCGGCCTTAAGAGGGGTGTCACACAAAAGATAAACCAGGTGACATCACCAGATTATCAACAGAGGCGGTATTCAGGCGAAAATGACTGTCGCCATTTGTGACTGAAGCCGGCACTTTTTTGATGATCATTTTTTACGAATATGCGGGCCTGCTTTATCCAGCACACCGTTGACGAACTTATGGCTGTCTTCCGCACCAAAAGTTTTCGCCAGTTCAATGGCTTCGTTGATCGCCACTTTGTAAGGGACGTCCTGGCGTTTGCTCAGCTCAAACAGAGCCAGACGCAAAATCGCTCTTTCCACCTGGCCCAGTTCATCCAGCTGGCGGGACAGGTATGGCGCCATCAGTGCATCGAGTTTCTCAGCACTGTTTGCTACACCAGCCAGCAGTTCGCGGAAATAGGCAATGTCTACGTCTTTGACATCCTGCTCGGTCAGGAATTCTAATTCAACATCGGCGATGTCATTTTTCGACAACTGCCAGGAGTAAAGCGCCTGAACGGCACATTCACGGGCGCGGCGACGAGCAGCAGGTTTCACGGATTTCCCCTTAACTAGATTCAGGCCTTAATAGCCTTGATAACATTAATCATTTCAAGCGCGGTCAGTGCAGCTTCTGCACCTTTGTTACCGGCTTTTGTCCCTGCGCGTTCGATGGCTTGTTCAATGCTTTCTGTGGTCAGCACGCCAAAGGCAACCGGGATTTCGCTGTTCATGGCAACGCTGGACAGGCCAGAGCTGCATTCGCCCGCTACAAATTCAAAGTGGGCAGTGCCCCCGCGGATCACGGTGCCAAGTGCAACAACCGCGTCAAATTTACCGCTTTCAGCCAGTGCACGAGTTGCCAGAGGCAATTCGTATGCGCCCGGGACCCAGACTACGGTGATGTTGTCATCGCTGACCTGACCGATACGCTTTAACGCATCAACAGCGCCGGAAAGCAGGCTGTCGTTGATAAAGTTGTTAAAACGAGCAATCGCGATCGCTACGCGCGCGTTAGGCGTGGCTACAACACCTTCGATAACGTTCATAGTTTTCCTTAAAGTGGGTTCAGGAGTTTCTCAACCCCAGCCGCAGGGGGGCGGATTCTATCATAAAATTACCCTGTCTGGACATGCGCTTTTAACGTCATTCCATCAGGGGGGAGTAAAATTCTCAGTACACCGGTTTCAGGCGTAAACGTAAGTCAGGGCCAATCTGGCGGATATCGCTGAAAGCAAACTCCGGCGCATCAGTCAGATGTTGTAAACCGGGCAACTCGCAAAGTGCTCGCCCATTATTACCCAATAACTTAGGCGCCATATAAACGATTAATTCATCAACCAGACCCGCTTGTAATAAGGCGCCGGCCAGCTGCGCGCCCGCTTCCACCCAGATGGCGTTTATCTGGCGTTTTGCCAGCTGCATCATCAGCAGAACCAGATCAATACGGTTATCGCGCCCGGCCACGCGCCATTGTTCGACGGACTCCGGCCAGACCTGCGAATCGGCTTCAAGGCGCGCCAGCAAGACATCACCGGGAATATTCACCAGCTGATGCTGCGGTGTAACACGATTCTGACTGTCGAGAATGATACGCAGCGGCTGGCGCAGATTTCCCTCGGGATAGATTGCCTGCACTTCGCTGCCCAGCTCGCTCCAGCGTACATTCAGCGAAGGATTATCGGCCAGCACGGTGGCGCTGGTGCTCAGAATGGCCGAGCTTTCAGCACGAAAACGCTGAACATCCGCACGGGCTGCCGGAGACGTGATCCACTGGCTTTCGCCGGAAGCCATCGCCGTCCTCCCATCCAGAGACGCGCCCATTTTCAGCTGCACGTAAGGAAAACCTGTACGCATGCGTTTGAGAAAACCGAGGTTTACGGCTTCTGCCTGGGAATGCATCAGCCCGTGGCTGACGTCAATACCATTCTGTTTAAGGCGGTATAAACCGCGACCGGCGACTTCCGGATTCGGATCCTGCATCGCGGCGACCACGCGGCTGACACCGGCGGCCAGCAAGGCATCGGCACAAGGCGGTGTGCGCCCGTGATGGCTGCAAGGTTCGAGGGTTACGTAGGCAGTCGCGCCGCGGGCTTTCTCACCGGCCATGCGCAAAGCATGGACTTCGGCGTGCGGTTCACCGGCACGCAAATGATAGCCTTCGCCGACAATTTCGCCATTTAATACAATGACGCATCCCACATTAGGATTGGGCGTGGTGGTAAAACGTCCGAGACGCGCCAGTTCGAAAGCGCGCGCCATATAGCGTTCATCAGCAGATGATTCATCAGAAAGATTTTGAACAGAAGACGGTTGGTCAGGCAGCATCAGCTTTCCTTAGTCCTGAAGACGGGCGATCTCTTCACCAAATTCACGGATATCTTCGAAGCTGCGATACACCGATGCGAAGCGAATATAAGCGACTTTATCCAGCCCTTTCAGGGCGTCCATCACCAGATTGCCGATCATCTTGGCCGGGATTTCACGTTCGCCGGTTGCGCGCAGTTGCGACTTAATGTGACTGATGGCCGTTTCGACATCATCAGAGCTGACCGGGCGTTTTTCCAGCGCTTTGAGAAAACCGCCGCGAAGTTTGTCTTCGTTGAAAGGTTCGCGAACTTCATTGCTTTTAATGACGCGTGGCATCACCAGTTCAGCCACTTCAAAGGTGGTGAAACGCTCATGGCACACCAGACACTGACGGCGGCGGCGAACCTGCGATCCATCGCCTACCAGACGGGAATCGATGACTTTAGTATCAACAGCGGCACAAAATGGGCAATGCATAGCACTTCCTGATCGCGAACTCAATTGGACATTAGTTTAACCCGAAGTGTGCCGACAACAAAGGCTGTCGCTACTTTCATCGACATCGGGTTAAACTTAGCTATCTATATTGGTGCCCGGACGGAATGTTTCAACGGGCAGATGAAAGGAAGTCTCTGATATGACGAAACACCCGCGATTTTTACTGGCCTGTGCCGCGTTATTCAGTCTGGCGGGCTGCGCGAAGCAAAATCCTCAAATGCCGGAACTTAAAACGGAAGTGGGTCAGCTCAATCAAAAACTGCAACGCCTGACAGATCTGGCCATCGCGCTGGAGCAGCAGACCACGCTTAACCGCCAGTCATCGAATGGCGTGTATTTATTGCCGGCAGCGAAAAGCGCCGCGCTGCTGAAAAGTGATATCGGCCAGCTGGAAGTTCAGCTGACCCGCGTCGCACCCGATGCCACCGGCATTCAGGCCGTGCTTGAAATCAAAAACACCTCCGGTCAGCCATTGCCGCCGTTTACGGCTTCTTTAAGCTGGGGACAGCTGGATCCGGTCACCGGCAAACCGCTGACCGTCGATATGCAAACCCAGACGATTACCGTCGAGCCAGATTTATTACCGGGGCCGGTGAAAACCGTCGAGGTGAAGTTTAATCAGGTGACTGTCGACACGCTGGGATTTGTACACCTGCATAATATCTTGGCGACACAGCCGGTCGTAGCGACTGCCACAACGCCTGTCGTGGCTAAATAGCAGCAGCGAATTACAAACCAAAAAAAACCCCGCATCGCGGGGTTTTTGTTTTCAGGTCGGTAGCTGAACCATCGGCAAATTACGGAAGAATCGAAGGCTGATCTGCGCCCTCTTTTTCCACTTTCTGCTGCAACATGTGTTCACGCTTCATGCCCAGTTTCAGAGCCAGCGCAGACGCCACGTAGATTGACGAAACAGTACCAATTGACACACCAATCAACATGGTCAGAGAGAAGCCTTCCAGCAACGCACCGCCAAAGATATAGAGCATCAGTACCACCATCAGCGTGGTTGCTGAGGTCATAATGGTACGGCTTAACGTCTGGGTCAGGGACACGTTCATGATTTCGTAAGAGTTACCGCGACGAATTTTGCGGAAGTTTTCACGAATACGGTCCGACACCACGATGGAGTCATTCAGCGAGTAGCCGATAACCGACATCAGGGACGCGATAATGGTCAGGTCAATTTCGATCCTGAACAGCGACAATACGCCCATGGTGATGATCACGTCGTGCGCCAGTGCGATTACTGCACCCAGCGCCAGTCGCCATTCAAAACGGAACCCGACGTAAATCAGGATACAAATCAGCGCCATCAGCAGCGCCATGCCGCCAGCCTGCGCCAGATCGTTACCCACGCTCGGACCCACAAACTCGACACGTTTTACGGTGGCGTCTTTGTCGATATCAGCGTTTACCAGGCTAAGGACTTTATTCCCCAGTTCCTGACCGGCATTACCGGAAACAGGCGGAAGGCGAACCATCACGTCACGGCTGCTGCCAAAGTTCTGAACAACAGGATCCTTGAATCCTGCTTTTTCCAGATCGGCGCGCATGTCGTCGAGGTTAGCGGGCTGACTGAGGCTGATTTCAATGACGGTACCGCCAGTGAAGTCCAGACCCCAGTTGAATCCGCGAACACCCATAATCGCGACGGAAGCGATAAACAACAGGCCTGAAATACAGAAGGCCACGTTGTCCCAGCGCATAAAGTCGATGACTTTACGGCCGTAGTTCAGTTGTTCAACAGTATATGGTTGTTGCTGTGCCACAACGCACTCCTCAGATAGACAGCTTTTTAATGCGTTTGCCGCCGTAAACCAGGTTCACGATTGCACGGGTTCCCACGATCGACGTAAACATCGAGGTTGCCACACCGATAGCGGTGGTGATAGCAAAGCCTTTGATCGAACCGGTACCCACTGCATAAAGAATAATTGCCGTGATCAGGGTAGTAATGTTGGCATCGACGATACTGGAGAACGCGCCTTTATAGCCTTCATGAATCGCCTGCTGAACGGAACGACCGTTCTTCAGCTCTTCCTTGATACGTTCGTTTATCAGTACGTTGGCGTCGACGGCTACCGCCAGCGTCAGCACGATACCGGCAATACCCGGCATGGTCAGCGTTGCACCCGGCAGCAGCGACATGATCCCAACAATCAGAATCAGGTTAGCCACCAGCGCAGTCGTGGCAATAATGCCGAACTTACGGTACCAAACCACCATGAACAGAATGGATGCCACCAGACCCCACAAGCACGCTTCCAGACCCTGAGTGATGTTTTGCATCCCTAAGGTCGGGCCGATAGTACGTTCTTCAACAATCTGAATTGGCGCGATCAACGCACCGGCGCGCAGCAGCAGAGACAGCTGACGGGCTTCATTCGGATCGTTCACCCCGGTGATACGGAAGCTGTTACCCAGACGTGACTGAATCGTCGCCACGTTGATGACTTCTTCCTGTTTCGCCAGAATCGAACGGCCATTCGCATCTTTCTTACCGCTGTCTTTATATTCCACGAACAGGGTAGCCATCGGTTTGCCGATGTTATCCTTCGTGAAGTTAGACATGGCGTTACCGCCAGCGCTGTCGAGAGAGATGTTAACCTGCGGCTGATTGTACTCATCCATGCTGGATGTAGAATCAGTGATGTGGTCACCGGTCAGGATCACGCGTTTGTACAGAACTACCGGACGGCCATCACGCATGTTTTTCACTTCGCTGTCGCCCGGTACACGACCGGTTGAAGCAGCAGAAGCATCCACATTGGTGTTTACCAGACGGAATTCCAGAGTCGCGGTCGCGCCTAAAATTTCTTTAGCACGCGCAGTATCCTGAATACCCGGCAACTCAACCACGATACGGTCAGCACCCTGACGCTGTACCAGCGGCTCGGCGACACCCAGTTGGTTGACACGGTTACGCAGGATAGTGATGTTTTGCTGAACGGCATACTCGCGCGCTTCACTCAGGCGAGCATCAGTCATCACCACGCGAGCTGCATTATCGCCGCTGTTGGTGATCACTAAATCGCGGTGACGTGGGCTCAGGTAGCTGACCGCAGAATCACGGGTAGCAGCATCGCGGAAACGCACTTCAACGCCATAGTTGTCGAGCTTACGCACCGTGGCATAAGGAATATTCTTGTCGCGCAGGTCGCTGCGCATGTTGTCCATCGTTTGCTCTTGCAGCTTACTCAGCGCGGTATCCATATCCACTTCCATCAGGAAGTGAACACCACCACGCAAGTCGAGGCCCAGCTTCATCGGCTCAGCGCCCAGCATGCTCAACCAGCGCGGCGTTGCCGGCGCGAGGTTCAGTGCAATAACAAACTTGTCGCCCAGCGCTTCAGTCAGCGCTTCACGTGCACGGAGCTGTACATCCGTGTCTTTGAAACGGGCAAGAATAGCGCCATTCTCCAGAGCAACTGATTTGATCTGGATTTTGCTTTGATCTAATACGTTACGGACTTGGTCCAGCGTTGCTTCACTGGCGTCGGAACCCCGAGCACCAGTGATTTGAACAGCCGGATCCTCACCATAAAGGTTGGGAAGTGCATAAAGCAAACCGACGATGACCACAACGATCAACATCAGATACTTCCACGCAGGATAACGGTTTAACACGGCAGTTCCCTTCGGGAAAATCGAAAATTAGATAGACTTCATCGTGCCTTTTGGCAGAACTGCTGCCACGAAGTCACGTTTGATCATCACTTCGTTGGTGTCGTTCAGTGCGATAACCACATAACCGGTTTCGGCTACTTTAGTTACGCGACCGATCAGACCACCGGTGGTCATGACTTCGTCACCTTTACCGATAGAGTCCATCAGTTTTTTGTGTTCTTTAGAACGTTTCTGCTGCGGGCGCAGGATCATGAAATAGAAGATTAGACCAAAAACCACCAGCATGATAACCAGAGAGTAAGGACTTCCCTGTGACGGTGCGCCGGTCGCTGCGACTGCATCGGAAATGAAAAGACTCATTTAAATTCCCTCATTGTTGTTGTGAAGCAAATTGATGTAATACAAACCGAGAATCCGACCCGGAGTCTGGCGATGAAACGTCTCGCACAATACCCCATAATGCCGGTTCAAGAAATTATAAAATCGGCACCCCCTTTCGAAGATGCCGATACGAAAAAGAAATCAGAAGTTTAAAGGCGGAACAGGCTTGCCTTTACGCTCGTAGAAGTCTGTCACAAACGCTTCTAATTTACCCTCTTCAATAGCCTGGCGTAAACCGGCCATCAGACGCTGGTAATAGCGCAGATTATGGATCGTATTTAACCGCGCACCGAGAATTTCGTTGCAACGGTCAAGATGATGCAAGTAAGCGCGGCTGTAATTGCGACATGTGTAGCAATCACAGTGTTCGTCGAGCGTTGACGTGTCATCTTTATGCTTCGCATTTCGGATTTTCACGATGCCATCGGTCACGAAAAGATGACCATTTCGCGCATTACGCGTTGGCATCACGCAGTCAAACATATCGATACCGCGACGCACGCCTTCCACCAAATCTTCCGGTTTACCGACACCCATCAGATAACGAGGTTTGTCTTCCGGGATTTGCGGGCAAACGTGTTCGAGGATACGGTGCATATCTTCTTTTGGCTCACCTACCGCCAGGCCGCCCACAGCGTAACCATCAAAGCCGATATCTACCAGCCCTTTTAATGATACATCTCGTAAATCTTCGTAAACGCTGCCCTGAATAATACCGAACAAAGCATTCTTATTATTCAATTCGTTGAAGCGATCGCGGCTACGTTTTGCCCAGCGCAAAGACATCTCCATAGAACGTTTTGCGTAATCCCAGTCAGCAGGATAAGGCGTACATTCGTCGAAGATCATCACGATGTCCGAACCCAGATCGTTTTGGATTTCCATCGATTTTTCAGGGCTCAGGAAGACAGGATCCCCGTTGATCGGATTGCGGAAATGCACACCTTCTTCTTTGATTTTACGCATCGCGCCCAGGCTGAATACCTGGAAACCGCCGGAATCGGTGAGGATCGGGCCGTGCCAGTTCATGAAATCATGCAGGTCGCCGTGCAGCTTCATGATTTCCTGCCCCGGACGCAGCCACAGGTGGAAAGTGTTACCCAGCAAAATCTGTGCGCCAGTTTCCTTTACTTCTTCCGGGGTCATGCCTTTTACGGTGCCGTAAGTACCCACTGGCATAAAGGCCGGGGTTTCGACTACGCCACGTTCAAAGACCAGACGTCCGCGACGTGCGCGGCCATCGGTAGTGCTTAATTCGTACTTCACATTGCCTCCAGCATCAGAGAAACAGTCTGATGAGGTTAAGTCCGTGGCATGATGCCCGGAAAAGAAAGCCCGAATGCACCGAGTGCGTCCGGACCGGTAATTACAAAAAGGCTACTGGCCGACCACTTCCTGCGGCGCCAGCGGGTTACGGTTGATGAACATCGCATCCCCATAACTAAAGAAACGGTACTGCTCTGCGACGGCCTGATGATAGGCATTCATCGTATTTTTATAGCCGGCAAACGCCGACACCAGCATGATCAGCGTCGATTCAGGCAGGTGGAAATTGGTAATCAGGGAATCAATCACCTGATAGTGATAACCCGGATAGATGAAGATTTTGGTATCGCCGAAGAATGGCGCAATCAATGCATCTTCACTGGCCTTCGCCGCACTTTCCAGCGAACGCACAGACGTTGTGCCCACGGCCACCACTTTATTGCCGCGCGCTTTACACGCCAGCACCGCATCCACGACTTCCTGAGGCACTTCGGCATACTCGGCGTGCATGATGTGGTCTTCAATGGTGTCCACGCGAACCGGCTGGAAAGTCCCTGCGCCCACGTGCAGTGTGACGAAAGCAAACTCCACACCTTTGGCTTTCAGCGCATCCATCAGCGGCTCATCGAAATGCAAGCCAGCGGTTGGCGCAGCTACCGCGCCCGGACGTTCGCTGTAGACGGTCTGATACAGTTCACGGTCAGCATCTTCATCAGGGCGGTCGATATAAGGCGGCAGCGGCATATGGCCGATTTCGTTGAGCAGAGTAAAGACATCACGATCTTCATTAAATTCCAGCTCGAACAACGTATCGTGGCGCGCCACCATCGTCGCTTTAATATCTTCTTTATCACCAAGCAGCAGTTCTGCACCCGGTTTTGGCGATTTGGACGCACGCACATGCGCCAGAACGCGGTGCGAATCGAGCACACGCTCAACCAGCACTTCAATTTTTCCGCCGCTGACCTTACGGCCAAACACCCGGGCCGGGATCACGCGGGTATTGTTAAATACCAGCAAATCGCCGGGATGGATTTTATCGAGAATATCGGTGAACACGCCGTGCGTTAACTCACCGCTCGGCCCGTCCAGAGACAACAAACGACAGCCGCTGCGCTGGGTCTGCGGATAGCGCGCAATCAGGGATTCAGGGAGTTCAAAAGAAAAATCGGCAACACGCATGGCTTTTCACTTCACTTAACGACAAAAACAGGCGGCTTAGTCTAGAGGGACGGGGCATCCCCTGCAAGCATCTGCGTCAATAAAGGCACCCGCTGCCCTGTCAGAGATCAACTTTCCTGCGTTATACTGCCGTCATGAATTTTCTCGCTCACCTCCATCTGGCCTCACTGGCTCAAAGTTCCCTGACCGGCAACCTGCTGGCTGACTTCGTTCGCGGCAATCCTGACGGACAATATTCAGCTGAAATTGTCAGCGGGATCCGCATGCATCGCCGCGTAGATACCATGACCGATTCGCTGCCGGAAGTGAAAATTGCCCGCAGCTATTTTCGTGAAGATTTTCGCCGCGTCGCGCCCATCACGCTCGATGTGGTCTGGGATCATTTTCTCTCACGTCACTGGGCCACAATTCATCCGCAACAGTCGCTGGAAGATTTTCTTGACGACTGCCAGCAGGAAATCGAGCCGCAGTTGCCTGAAATGCCGGAACGTTTCCAGAATCTGAATGCGTATTTATGGCCGGAACGCTGGATGGAACGTTATGCCGTGCTGCCTTTTATTGGCGACGTATTGCGCGGCATGGCTAACCGGCGGCCAAAACTCGGCGCGCTGACCGGTTCTTTCCATGATATCGAGCTCAATTACGATGCTCTCGAACAGCTTTTTTGGCAGTTTTATCCGGTCATGATGCAACAGGCGAAAGACCGGAAAATCTGACAAACACCGCGAATTTTGTGATTCCATCCGCAATTCCCTGCAATACAAAAGGTTGTTGTTAAAAAAGTATGGGACTTACATCAAAGACTGATAGCCGGATGCTATCTGATTGATTGGTGCGATGGGGTTTATTCACCCGAGGGTTGCCCCTATACTGGCAGTCGTTTTGTTCACCCTTCCTTCTCACCTACGACGCCCGTAAGGGTTTCATAAGGAGTAATATTATGGTTCTGGTAACTCGTCCAGCCCCTGACTTCACCGCAGCAGCAGTTCTCGGTAGCGGCGAAGTAGTTGAAAACTTCAACTTCAAAAAACACACTGCAGGCAAACCTACTGTTATCTTCTTCTGGCCAATGGACTTCACTTTCGTTTGTCCTTCTGAGCTGATCGCTTTCGATCACCGTTACGAAGAATTCCAGAAACGTGGCGTAGAAGTGGTAGGCGTGTCCTTCGACTCCGAGTTCGTTCACAACGCATGGCGTAACACCCCTGTTGAGAAAGGCGGTATCGGTCCTGTTAAATACGCGATGGTTGCTGACATCAAACGCGAAATTCAGAAAGCCTACGGTATCGAACATCCGGACGCTGGCGTTGCACTGCGCGGCTCTTTCCTGATCGACAAAGAAGGCGTTGTACGTCACCAGGTAGTGAATGATCTGCCACTGGGTCGTAACATCGACGAAATGCTGCGTATGGTTGACGCACTGCAATTCCACGAAGAGCACGGCGAAGTGTGCCCGGCTCAGTGGGAAAAAGGCAAAAAAGGTATGGGCGCTTCTCCGGACGGCGTGGCTAAATACCTGACAGAAAACGCGTCAAACCTGTAATCCCTTCACGGATTTCAAGGTCAATAACGGTCAGCTAAGCTGGCCGTTTTTTTTGCCTGCCATCCGACACGATCACAATTTCCCCTTCCCCCTCCCCGTTTTGCCTGTTTTACGTCTACGCTGAAAATGTTCCACTCCGGTCATTATGGCGTGCAGTTTGCATAGTTCTGATCGGATAAAACACCCAAAAAAAGCGTTATCACACAATAACCTGAAGGTTATGACTCATTAGACAGGGTAATAAACAGGAGCCCCTATGTTACGGAAATCACTCATCGCGCTGACCTTGCTGACCAGCTTTCCGTTGTACGCCGCGTCCAGCCCTGCGGTTGAAGCCAAAAACGGCATGGTTGTCACTTCGCAATATCTGGCCTCTCAGGTCGGGGTCGATATTCTAAAAATGGGCGGAAACGCCATTGATGCCGCTGTGGCCGTTGGCTACGCGCAGGCCGTCGTGAACCCATGTTGTGGCAATATCGGCGGCGGAGGCTTCATGACGGTGCATCTTGCTGATGGTAAAGACACTTTCATTAACTTCCGCGAAACCGCACCTGCCGCCGCCAGCGCCAATATGTATCTGGACGCAGACGGGAATGTGAAAAAAGGCGCCAGCCTGTACGGATATCTCGCGGCGGGTGTACCGGGCACAGTACTGGGCCTGGATACGGTGCAGAAGGAATACGGCAAACTGACGCGCCAGCAGGTGATGGCACCGGCGATTGAACTTGCCCGTCAGGGCTTTGTGCTGACCCGCGCCGATACCGATATTCTTGATACCAAGGTTGACCGCTTCAAAGAAGATCCTGAGGCAGCGCGCATTTTCCTGCGTAAAGACGGCAGCGCACTACAGCCGGGCGATAAACTGGTTCAAACCGATTTAGCCAATACGCTGGAATTTATTTCAAAACACGGGCCGGATGCTTTCTATAAAGGCAAAATCCCGGCAGCGGTGGAAGCGGCCTCGAAAAAAGGCGGCGGTATCCTGACAGCGGCAGATTTCGCGAACTATAAAGTCACTGAGGACGCGCCGATCACCTGCAGCTATCGCGGCTATAAATTCGTGTCCGCACCGCCGCCAAGCTCCGGTGGAGTGACAATGTGTGAAATTCTCAACATCGTTGAGGGCTACGACATCAAGAGCATGGGCTTCAACTCAGCGGCGTCGATTCACGTGCTCACCGAAGCCATGCGCCATGCTTACATGGACCGCAATACCTATCTTGGCGATCCGGAATTTGTGAAAAACCCGATCGACCGCCTGATCAGTAAAAGCTACGCCGAAGAAATTCGTAAGAAAATAGAAGCAGATAAAGCCACGCCTTCCACAGCCGTTCAGCCGGGGATGGAACCGCACGAGAAACCGGAAACCACCCATTACTCTATCGTCGATAAAATGGGTAACGCCGTCTCAACCACTTACACCATTAATGGCTTGTTTGGCTCTGTGGTCATCGCGCCAGGAACCGGTTTCTTCCTTAATGATGAAATGGATGACTTCACCACCAAAGTCGGTGAGAAAAACCTCTTCGGCCTGGTGCAGGGCGTTAAAAACGCAATCGCCCCCGGTAAGCGCCCACTATCGTCTATGAGTCCGAGTTTAGTGACCAAAGACGGCAAAACCTTCATGGTTCTCGGCTCGCCTGGCGGTTCGCGCATCATCACCATCACTCTGCAAACGGCGCTGAATGTTATCGACCACGGTATGCCACCGCAGGAAGCGGTGAATGCGCCACGTATTCATCATCAGTGGTTGCCGGATGAAGTCTATTACGAGCAGCGCGGCGTTTCACAGGACAGCCTGAACATCCTGCAGAAGATGGGTTACAAAATGGTGGAACAAACGCCGTGGGGTGCCGCAGAGCTGATTATGGTGGGATTACCGGGTGCCGCTGGCGTGACATCCGCGACCTCAGGTAATGACTCGGCAGTTTCAGGCAAGGTGCGCGAAGGTTATCTGTACGGCGCGAATGATGTGCGACGCCCCGCAGGTGCGGCCATCGGCTATTAACCGGCATCCTTCACGCTATTTCTGCGTTGGCTGCCTTCATTCACCCCGGTCACTTACCTGTGTAAGCTCCCGAGTATGTACTCAGTTGCCGCCTTGATATAGCCAGAATGATTTCGTTAATAAAATTTATAAACAGTAAAAAGCCCCCGGGATCATCAGATCCCGGGGGCTTTTCTTTACCGGAAGGTAAGTGCTTGCTTACGCTTTGTTGTTCAGCGCCAGCGCTTGTTTTTTGCGGTCATTGCGCAGTTTAAAGGCATAACCGACCAGCAGCGCCACAACCCAAATCATCCCGACATACAGCGAAATACGGGTATCCGGGAAGTAACCAATCAGGCCAATGATGAACACCAGGAAAATGATACCGAACACGGAGGTGTAAACACCGCCACGCAGCGGAAACTCCAGTTCTTTAACCTGCTGTTTGCTCAGCTTGCGACGGAAACCAATCTGGGAGAACAGGATCATAATCCACACCCAGACAGTTGCGAACGTCGCCAGAGACGCGATCACCAGGAACACGTTTGACGGCATGATGTAGTTCAGGTAAACCGCCACCAGCAGCGCCGCCATCATCACCAGGACAGTGACCCACGGCGTCCCCAGACGCGAAACCTTGCTGAACATTTTCGGTGCCTGTCCCTGCTCTGCCATACCGTGCAGCATGCGGCCCACGCCGAACACGTCACTGTTAATGGCAGAAAGCGACGCGGTGATCACCACGAAATTGAGAATAGCCGCTGCCGCCGTAATGCCCATATGCTGGAAGGTCAGAACGAACGGACTGCCCTGCGTACCCACCTGATTCCATGGGAAAATGGACATAATCACAAACAGCGTACCCACGTAAAACACCAGAATACGCAGCGGAACAGAGTTGATGGCTTTCGGAATGGATTGCTTTGGATTCTCAGCTTCACCGGCTGTGATGCCGATGATCTCAATGCCGCCGTAAGCAAACATCACCAGCTGGAGCGACAGAATCGTCCCCATGATACCCTGGCTGAAGAAGCCGCCGTTGCTCCACAGATTGTGGATACCGGTCGCCTGTCCGCCGTTACCAATGCCCCAGAAAATAATGCCAAAGCCTGCCACGATCATGATGATGATGGTCAGTACTTTGAAGAAGGAGAACCAGAACTCCAGCTCGCCGAAGACTTTCACGCTGACCAGATTGATTGCGCCGATAATCAGCACCACGCTGAGCACCCAGGTCCATTGCGGCACATCCGGGAACCAGACGCCCATATAAATGCCGAATGCCGTCACATCAGCAATGGCAACGATCAGGATTTCGAAACAATACGTCCAGCCGGTGATGTAACCCGCCATCGGCCCGAGATAATCCTGCGCATAACGGGAGAATGAACCGCTCTGCGGGTTGTGAACGGACATCTCACCGAGGGCGCGCATGATGATAAACGCGATGATCCCACCGACCAGATACGCCAGCAATACACTCGGCCCCGCCATTTTGATGGCATCTGCCGAGCCATAAAACAGTCCGGTTCCGATGGCTGATCCCAGTGCCATAAAGCGAATATGGCGCGTTGTCAGGCCACGTTTTAACTTCGTGCCCGGCGCTTCGTTCTGCGCTGTTGGTTGTTCAGCTTCTTGCTGCATGTGCATTAACCCGTGTTGTTTTTTAACTATCAAAAATCGTATTCTAAAAAATGACTTTTAGCCTGCCAATGAAAAAGCCACGGAAGGGTTCTCCGTGGCCTGATTGGCTAAATATTCTTCAGACGATCATTCTTTCTGGTCTTCGAACATTCACCCGATAATCATTGGTGCGCGGTGACGCTGCGCGGGCCGCTGATTTTGTCATAAATCCCGACCAGTACCAGCATTAATAATGACGGTGGTAACCAGGCAAGACCTTGCGCAGCCAGTGGCAGGTTCGCGGTCCAGGCTGGCATCAGATCAGCAAAAGCAGAAGCCTTAATACCGTCAATAATGCCGAACACCAGGCTCACTACCATGACCGGCGCCACAATGCGTGTGGTGCTGTTCCACCAGCGCAAGGTAAAGCTCAGCACAACCAGTGCGATACATGGCGGATAAATCGCGGTCAGTACCGGCACTGAAATTGCAATCAGATGGCTCAACCCGAGGTTGGACACCAGCATGGAGAACAGACCCAGAATGAATACCAGCGTTTTGTAAGACAGCGGCAGATATTGGGCAAAAAATTCCGCACAGGCGCAGGTCAGGCCAACCGCTGTCACCATACAGGCGATGAAAATCAGCGCACCTAAGAAGAAGCTGCCAACACTACCAAAAGTATGAGCGACGTAAGCATGCAGGATAACCGCACCGTTGGTCGCATCCGGCACCAGCGAGGCGCTGTTTTCGCCGAGTTTGAACAGGCTCAGATAAACCAGCATCAGTCCCAGACCAGCGATCAGACCGGCAAGAACGGTATAACGGGTCAGCAATTTCGCATCAGATACACCACGGGAACGCGCGGCATTAACAATAACGATACCGAACACCAGCGCACCCAGCGTATCCATGGTCAGATAGCCATTTACAAAGCCACTGGAGAAAGGAACGGTCTGGTAAGCACCGACAGCAGGCATTGGCTGACCGGCAGGCCACAGCAGTGCAGCGATACCCAGCGCAGCCAGAGCCACCATTTTCAGCGGTGCCAGGAAATGTCCGACAGTATCAAGCAAACGGCCCGGATACAGGGAAATACCGATAACCAGGCTGAAATAAATCACGCTGTAAATCAGCAGTGGCAGCGGGCCATCACCGGTCATCGGCGCGATACCCACTTCAAACGAAACCGTTGCGGTACGCGGCGTGGCAAACAGCGGCCCTACCGCCAGATAACAGACGGTGGCCAGAAGAATACCGGCACCACGACCAATTGGCGTACTCAGGGCATCCACACCGCCGCCAACGCGCGCAAGTGCAATTACCGTCATCACCGGGAGTCCGACCGCGGTGATCATAAATCCGGCGGCAGCCCACCAGACGTCATGACCTGCCTGCAGGCCAACCATTGGCGGGAAAATAATATTCCCGGCCCCGACGAATAAGGCGAAGGTCATGAAACCCAGCGCCATAATATCTTTATTTGTTAAACGAGTACTCATGATTGGTGTCGTGTTGCCTGTTCAAATGAATAAAGTGTCCGTTGCCGTCGCCGTGCCACGTCGTCAGAAGGATGAATGGCATAAAAGAGCCAGAGAGCACCCGATGAGGAACGAAGTAAGCTAAAAACGCCTGATGATATGCAGATAATTACGTTGTTATGCAGGGAGTATCGAGCGACAGCGGACGCTAAGGTAAACGTTTATAGCGTATAAAGGCAAGCCGAGATCCAAAAAGCAGAGTGTTTAACCAGATTAACAATATAAGACAGGCATATTCACTAAATACAACGAAAAACACGCCATATGATATGTATGATTTTTGAACTAATGAAGCACAAGATATGCTCCGGTAAGACGAAAAATGCGTGAAATCACCACTCTCAGGTTATTTCACGCACAGTTTACAGCATTTTTACAAGGTCAAAATTCGACCATGCCCTGGCATTACCAGACGCGGGCGGCGATATCGACGACCAGCTTCAGCTTTTCCCACTGCTGCGCTTCGGTCAGGCTGTTGCCCTCTTCCGTTGAAGCGAAACCACATTGCGGGCTGAGGCAAATCTGGTTGATATCCAGATATTCTGCTGCTTCGGCCAGACGTGCCTCCACCGTTTTCGCCAGTTCAAGCTCACCGGATTTGGTCGTGATCAGACCCAAAACCGCCTGCTGATGGCCTTTTTTGATAAAACGCAGCGGCTCAAAGCCTCCGGAACGCTCGTTGTCATATTCCAGGAAGAAGGCATCGATGTTCACGCCACCAAACAGAATCTCTGCCACCGGCTCATAGCCGCCTTCTGAAATCCAGGTGGAACGGAAGTTGCCCCGACAGACATGCAGACCAATCACCAGATCATCCGGTTTACCGGCAATCGCTTTGTTCAGCACATCGGCGTAAGTGCGCGCTAACTCTTCCGGAGAGTCGCCACGTTCGCGGATTTGTTTCTTCTGATCTTCAGAACACAGGTATGCCCAGACGGTGTCATCAAGTTGCAGATAACGACAACCGGCATCATAAAACGCCTTAATCGCGTCACGGTAAACCTGCGCCAGATCGTCAAAGTAGTCTTTCAGATCCGGATACACTTCTTTACTGATCGCGTTACGGCCACCGCGGAAATGCATCACGCTCGGGCTTGGAATGGTCATTTTCGGCACTGCACTTCCGCTGATGCTTTTCAGGAAACGGAAATCTTCCAGCATCGGGTGTGAGCCGAAACCGAGTTTGCTGACGACTTTGATGCTGCGTGCTTTAGTCTGTACGCCGTTGAACTGGATCCCCTGCACCGCATCGTAACCTTCAACGCCTTCCAGACCTTCGAAGAAATCAAAGTGCCACCATGCGCGGCGGAATTCCCCGTCAGTGACCACTTGCAGACCGGCTTCACGCTGCAAATCCACCACCCGGCGGATTTCGGTATCTTCTACGGCACGCAGTTGCGCGGCATCAATTTCACCGGACTGAAATTGCTTACGGGCTTCTTTAATAGCGGCCGGGCGCAGGAAACTGCCAACGACGTCAGCGCGGAATGGAGGTGTTGTACGTTGCATGAAGAACTCCTTATGACATCCCGCCATTGGCGAAATGCGAATGATTCATTAAGTAAATAATTACCTTACGTTATATTTAGACATCTGGATGTCTAAACGTCTTTAACAGGATACTGTCATGCAGATGCTTCACGGGCAACAGAGGAATCTTCATGGGACGTGAATAAAATTCATGTTCACTTAGCGATGTTTCATGATGCTGAACAATATTTGCAGCCTTGCGATCTGTAGTAATAAATACTATAGTTTATTTTACCAGGGACGATGGCATGAACGGTTTACGTATTTTTGTTACAGAGGATTTTCACGACTTCATGACCGATAGCAAACTGTGGGAAAAGGATATCCTCAAGTCTGCACATGAACTGGCAAACGGACTTTTTGATGCAGATTTTTCTGGCAACATTTACAAGAAAAGAATTGCACCGACAGGAAGGTCGAAATCAGGGTTTGGCCGGGCACTGATTGCTTTCCGCTTTGACGAGCGAATCTTTTTTATGGCGGGATGGGAAAAGAAAAATGTCCCAAAATCAGGGCGTGAAATCTCAGAGCCTGCCTTAAGAGTGTTTAAATCACTGGCTCGCGAACTTTTAAATATTTCAGATATGCAGCTCTCTAAAGATTTAAATCTGGGACTGATAATCGAGGTAAAACAACATGACTGATGAACTTCTGCTCAAGGCACAGCGCATAGCTCAGCGTTTTCATGAGTCGGGCACCGTTTCACAAACCACGATGCGCGAAATTAACAACATTGTGGATGAAGCCGTACAGGAGGAAAGGCTGAGAGCCTTTGCAGAAAGCTCTGCCGAACGTATACGCGCGCTGCGGGAAAAAGAAAAAATCAGCCAGGGCGTGCTGGCCAGACTCATCAATATGTCGGCTAACAGCATTCAAAAATGGGAGCGGGATGAAACCAAACCCACCGGTGCTGCTCTGATCTTACTGATGCTGATCGAAGAAAAAGGTTTACAGATCATCTGCTAAAAGAAGCCACAGCGTGGGCTGTGGCTTCTTTTTATCCCTTCACATCGCTTTGGCTGGCCTGTTCCTGAGGAACAATCAGTTTCGGTGCCAGTGTAAATATAAAGCGGGTACCGACGCCGACTTCACTCATCACTTCAAGTTTGGCGTTGTGATGACTCAGGGCATGTTTGACGATGGCCAGCCCCAGACCGCTGCCGCCCGTCTGGCGCGAACGCGCTTTATCGACACGGTAGAAACGTTCAGTCAGGCGCGGCAGGTGTTGCGGCGCAATACCCGGCCCGTTATCACTGATCTGGAACTGTGCGCCATGCGGCGTTTGTTGCCAGCTGACTTCTATCCGCGTCCCCGCCGGGGTGTGGTTGACGGCGTTGTACACCAGATTCGACACCGCGCTGCGTAACTGATCTTCATTGCCAAAGACCTTCAGTTTCTCGTTTACACGGAACACCACTTCGTGACGGCCACCGCTTAAAGATTGCACTTCGCGCTCCAGCATGCCGAGCATTACCGGAATATCGACTTTCTCGTGCATATCGATATTTGCTGACGCTTCGATTTTCGACAATGTCAGCAGCTGCTTGACCAGCCCGTCCATGCGCCGCGTCTGCTCCTGCATGGTGTCCAGCGCTTTGGTACGAAACGGCTCTTCCAGCTTGGCGTCTTCCATCATTTCCAGATATCCCTGCAATACAGTCAGCGGGGTTCTCAGTTCATGACTGACGTTAGCGAAGAAGTTACGACGCGCACCTTCGAGCTGACGCATCTGGGTAACATCACGCGCCACCATCAGCAATTGCCCTTCGGAATAAGGCATAACGCGAAACTCGACGTAATGCTCGTTATTGAGTTGCAGATTCAGGGCACGGCTGAAATCACGGGTCTGGATCCAGGTACGAAACTCGGGATAACGCAGCAGGTTAAAGATGTGTTGTCCGTTATCTTCCGGCCAGCGGAAACCGAGCAAATCTTGCGCCAGCCCGTTACACCAGAAAATATTGCCCTCTTCCGTCGTCAGTACCACCGCATCGGGTAATGATTCGGCACCACTGCGGAAACGTTTAATGAGCTGACCTAATTCGCGACGGCGACGGCGGTTACGCATCTGCATCTGGTTTAGCCCGTAAAACAGAGGCTCCCAGCTCCAGCGGCCATTCGGCGGGGTTATGCTGCGGTCAAGCCACAGCCAGTGAGAGAGTTTGAGCTGGTTGTAATAATTCCAGCCCAGCGCCGCCAGCAGCGACGCAAAGAGGAGCCAGCCGAAATGGCCGACGAAGATACCGAGGATTAACGCGGGCAGGCAAAAGAGAAAGAATTCACCGGCCAATCGTTTCCATGACAAACGTTCTAGCACACAGATTCTCCGCTGTGGGGACTCAATAACGCGTTGAAAAACGGTATCCGGTTCCACGAACAGTCTGGATCATTCTGTCATGTCCACTGGTTTCCAGCGCTTTACGTAAACGACGAATATGCACGTCTACCGTGCGATCTTCCACATAAACGTTAGTGCCCCAGACGTTATTGAGCAACTGTTCGCGGCTGTAAACACGTTCGGAGTGGGTCATAAAGAAGTGCAATAATTTAAATTCGGTCGGCCCCATATCGAGCGCCTGCTCGTTGGCCATCACACGGTGAGACGACGGATCCAGGCTTAAACCCTGCATGTCGATCACTTCTTCCACCGCCATTGGCGAGATGCGTCGCATCACGGCTTTAATGCGGGCAACCAGTTCTTTTGGAGAAAACGGTTTGGTGATGTAATCATCGGCACCGACTTCCAGGCCGCGCACCCTGTCTTCTTCTTCACCGCGGGCGGTCAGCATCATGACCGGAATTTCGCGGGTCAGCGCTTCACGTTTGAGATGTTTGATAAACTGAATACCGGAACCGCCGGGTAACATCCAGTCGAGCAGGATAAGTTCAGGGTAAGGTTCTACCAGCTGGCCAACGGCTGAATCAAAATCTTCAGCTTCTACTGCCTGATAGCCATTCTGTTCCAGTACAAAACACACCATTTCACGGATTGGAGCTTCGTCTTCAACCACCAGTATACGTCTTGCCATCGTAGGTCCTGCCAATAGGTTAGCGATCTTTTATTTGATTGCGGGCGCCATTATGCGTCAGTTTTGTGACAGATTTATGAATAGAAAGGATGGTTCATTACAGTCAAATATGACAGAGACATTTCTTCTATTCAGCTGCCATCTCGCTGAAATTGGTCTGATTTATCGGGGACAGCGTCCCCCGCCGACGTTTATACTTTGCCCCATTGTCGTCATCCAGATCCATACGGGAGTCTCATGCGCCTGATCCACACGTCAGACTGGCACCTCGGCCAGTACTTTTTCACCAAAAGCCGCGCCGCCGAACATCAGGCATTTTTGCGCTGGCTGACCGGTCAGGTGCAGCAACATCAGGTAGATGTCGTGATTGTGGCAGGCGATATATTCGATACCGGTTCGCCGCCCAGCTATGCCCGAGAGCTTTACAACCGTTTCGTCGTCGAACTGCAACAAACCGGCTGTCAGCTGATTGTACTGGCCGGGAATCACGATTCTGTCGCCACGCTCAATGAATCGCGAGAACTGCTTTCCTGCCTGAATACGCGGGTGATTGCCACCGTCGGTGAAAACCTCTCAGAACAGATTCTGGTGCTCAACCAGCGTGACGGAAAACCTGGCGCGGTACTTTGCGCTATACCCTTTTTACGTCCGCGTGATTTGCTCGCCAGTCAGGCGGGACAATCCGGCAGCGACAAACAGCTGGCATTACAGGAAGCCATCGCCGCGCATTATGACGCATTGTGGCAGGCCGCGCAGACCAAACGGGACGAACTCGGCGTTTCGCTACCGATCATTGCCACCGGCCATCTGACCACGGTTGGCGTCAGCACCTCCGATTCCGTGCGCGACATCTATATAGGCACACTCGATGCCTTCCCCGCGCAGGCGTTTCCGCCGGTCGATTACGTGGCACTTGGTCATATTCACCGCGCACAGTGCGTCGCCAAAACCGAACATATCCGTTACAGCGGTTCGCCGATTGCGCTGAGTTTTGATGAACTGAGTAAAGCCAAAAGTGTGTACTTACTGGACTTTGAGGGCGCGACGCTCAACGCCATCGACACGCTGGAAATTCCCGTTTTCCAGCCCATGCAGATAATCAAAGGCTCGCTGGCAGAAATCGAAAAACAACTGGCGCAGTTCGAAGGCGGCGATCCGGCCAAACCGGTGTGGCTGGATATTGAAGTCGCCACGCAGGATTATCTCAGTGATATTCAGCGCCGCATTCAGGCTCTGACGGCAGATTTGCCAGTAGAAGTGGTGCTTTTACGCCGCAGTAAAGAACAGCGTATCAACAGCATTGAGCAACAGGAAAAAGAGACACTCAGCGAACTGAGCGTCAGTGACGTCTTTGAAAGACGGCTGGCACTGGAACCGGATCCTGACGAACCGCGTCAGGCGCGGATGCGCACGCTGTTTGCGCAGGTTGTTGAACAGGTCACCAGTGGTCAGAATGCGGAGGACAGCGCACAATGAAAATTCTCAGTTTGCGTTTAAAAAACCTGAACTCGCTGGAAGGCGAATGGAAAATTGATTTCACCGCTGAGCCTTTTGCCAGCAACGGATTGTTCGCCATCACCGGTCCGACCGGCGCGGGGAAAACCACCCTGCTCGATGCCATCTGTCTGGCGCTGTATCATCAGACGCCACGGCTGAACATCACGCCAAGCCAGAACGAGCTGATGACGCGCCACACCGCCGAATCGCTGGCCGAAGTGGAGTTTGAAGTCAAAGGCGTCGGTTATCGCGCGTTCTGGAGTCAGCGCCGCGCCAAAAACTCGCCGGACGGCAATCTGCAGGCACCGAAAGTAGAGCTGGCATTGCTGGCCGACGGCAAAATTCTGGCCGATAAAGTGCGCGATAAACTCGATGCCATCGCCACACTGACCGGGCTGGATTTCGGTCGCTTCACCAAATCCATGATGCTGTCTCAGGGGCAATTTGCCGCATTCCTGAATGCCGATGCCAATGACCGCGCCGAACTGCTGGAGGAACTGACCGGCACAGAAATTTACGGGCTGCTGTCTGAGCGAGTATTTGAGCAACATAAAGAAGCGCGGATAACGCTTGATGGTCTGCACCAGCGCATGGCCGGGATCGAACTGCTCAGCGAAGAACAGCGCCAGACGCTTGAAGCACAACTTGCTGAACTGAACGCGCAGGAAATCACGCTCAGTCAGCAGGCGCAACAGCGCCAGCAGGATCTGAACTGGCTGCAACAGTGGCAGCAGGTGCAGCAAAAACAGCAGCAATCTCAGCAACAACTGACCGCCGCCGAGCAGGAAAATCTGGCCGCCGCGCCGCAGTTACAGCAACTGGCGCGCAGCGAACCGGCAGAAAAACTGCGTCCGTTGCTCAACGATCGCCAGCGTTGTCAGGATGAATCGCAACGTCTTCAGCAGCAACTGGCGCACCTGACGCAGCAGCAGGAACAGCAAATCGCGCAAATGACGCCGCTGAATCTGGCTGTGGAGCAGTCGCAAACGGCACGTCAGAAACAGGCGGAAGAACAGCGTCAGACCCAAACGCTGATCGAAGAAAAAATCCTGCCGCTAGATGGCGAAATCACCCGTTTGCGTAAATCACTGACTGAAACACAGCAGTCTGTCACTGATGTGCAGAAACTTGTCAGTGAGCATAACGCGACGCTGGTGCAAATGACCGCCGAACGACAGAAGCTGGACGAAGAAAGCCGCCAGCATACGACCCGCCAGACAGCGCTGACCGGCGCACTCAACACTGCGCAACAGCGTCTGACTGAGCTGGAAAAACAGCACCCGCTGGCAGCATTGCAGAAACGACAATCCGAACTCACGCAGCTGCGTCCGGTGCGGCAACAGCTGTTTTCACTCGCGCAAATTTTCCCGCAGCTGAATCAGCGCGTGCAGCAACAGCAAAAAGATTTCGTTCAGTATCAGACGCAACTGGCTGAAGAAGAACAGCGTCTGGGCACCATCCGCCTGCAATGTCAGAAACAGCTGGAGCATCTCAACGACGTTAAGGCACTGCATAAACAGGAAATGCTGATCGTCAGCCTCGAAGCCGAACGTGCGAATCTGCAAAGCGGCAAAGCCTGCCCGCTGTGCGGTTCCACATCGCATCCGGCGATTGAACATTATCAGGAGGTCAAACCCTCTGAAACGGCGCAGCGCCTCGAGAAAATGCAACTGGAGTTCGATGCGGCAAAAGCCAGCGGTATCGAACTGGCAACAAAAATTAAAAGTCTGAAAGAACAGCAAACGCGGCTGCAAATCCAGCTGGAGCAAGACCAGCAGCAACTGAATGCGCATACCGCAAACTGGCAACAGCTCAGCGCACCGCTGAACCTGACGTTTACGCTACATGATACCGCCGACATCACTCAATGGCTGACTGCCCGCGATGAAGAAGAACAACAATCGCAGGCGCTGATTAGCCAGCACGAACAGCTGGCCCGGGCGCTGCAACAGGCGAAAGATGCCCTGAATGACGCACTGAACGCGCAGCAGAAAGTGCAGCAGCAAAGCGCATTGCTGACCGAACGCGTTACCCGGCTGGAAGAGACGCAGGCGAAATCTCAGCAAGACGTCGAACGGCTGCAAAAGTTGTTTGCAGAAGGCGAAAAAAACCTTTCAGAACTAACTGCTCAACGCCTTGAACTGTTCGGCAACCGCCAGGTGGCGCAGGTTCGCGAGCACTTACATCAGCAACAACAGGCGGCAGAAAAAGCGGTCAGTGACGCGCAAACCGCATTGCAAAAAGCGCAGGAACAGCGCGATCAGCTGGCCGGGCAACTGGCGAGCACGCAACAGCAACAGTTGCAGGCCACAGAACAACTGACGCAGGCGGAGCAGGCGTGGCAACAGGCGCTGAGTGCCAGCGGATTTGCCAATGAAGCCGCGGTGAAACTGGCGCTGCTGGATGACGCACTTCGTCAGCAGCTTCAGCAACGCAAAGAAAATCTGCAACAACAACTGGCGCAGGCGCAGGCGTTACTGGCGGATGCCGGTCAGCAGCTCGAAAAACATCGTCTTGCCCGCCCGGCTCATCTGAGTGAAACAGAAAGCGATCTTGACGTTCTGACAGCGCAGCAGGCAGAACTGACGCAACAGCTGAAAGCTTTACAGCAACGTCTGGGCGAAGTGAAAAACCAGCTGGAAAGTGACACATTACGCCACAGCGGACAACAGGCGCTGATAGCTCAGATTGCCCAGGCGCAGCTGACCTGCGATGACTGGGGTTATCTGAATCAGATGATTGGCTCCAGCGACGGCGCAAAATTCCGTAAATTCGCGCAGGGACTGACGCTCGACCATCTGGTGTATCTGGCGAACCTTCAGCTCGAAAAACTGCACGGGCGATATTTGTTGCAGCGCAAAACCAGCGATGCGCTGGAATTACAGGTGGTCGATACCTGGCAGGCGGACGCCGTGCGCGATACCCGCACCTTATCCGGCGGTGAAAGCTTCCTGGTCAGTCTGGCACTGGCGCTGGCGCTGTCTGACCTGGTCAGTGATAAAACCCGCATCGACTCGCTGTTTCTCGATGAAGGTTTTGGCACACTCGACGCCGATACGCTGGATACCGCGCTGGACGCGCTCGACAGCCTGAATGCCTCGGGCAAAACCATTGGCGTGATCAGCCATGTGGAAGCGATGAAAGACCGTATTCCGGTGCAAATCAAAGTGACTAAGGTGAACGGTCTGGGCGTCAGCCGCCTGAGCAGTGAATTTAAAGTCTGACAGATTATCCTGCGGAGCAACTGGCGGGTAAATTGCTAGCCATCTGCTCCGCAATGGATCCTGATTGTGAGCAACTGCGCAAAATTCGCACCAGCGCAGTGCGCTCATTGTTCCCAACCCGCTGAATTCCCGCTTATTCCCTCCTGCCGATAAACTGGCACGCCCTGTGCTTAACGTTATGTATACAAGTTGCAGTACAAGTTGCAGCGCCTGCATAACCGTTAAGGGAACCGCCCATGAATAACATCAAACCTGAAGTCGATAAAAAACGCCGCCAGCTGATGAAATGGCTCGCCATCACCGGCGGCGTCTCCACGCTTGGCGGTATGATCCCGACCTCGGTCTTTGCAGCTGATGACGATGAAATCCGCATTGGTTACTGGCCGATTGTCGGCGGTTTACCGTTATATGTGGCGCTGGAACAGGGCTTTTTTAAAGAAGCCGGACTGAATGTAAAAGGCGTTAAATTCGCCAGCGCACAGCAAATTGTCGAGGGGATGATTACCGGCAGGATCCAAGGGTGCGCTAACGGCACGGCCACAGGCGCGCTGGGTCTGGGGGCTATCACCTCACCGGATTTGTTCAAAATCATCTGCTCGAATCCGTCCAATCATCAGCTGGTTCTGGATGAATTTCTGGTGCCGCTGAACAGCACTGCGAAAGCGATCAGCGATCTGAAAGGTAAGAAGATCGCCTGCGGGCCGGGGATCCAGAACGTGACGATGGCGAAGATCATTCTGGAGAAAAATGGTTTCACTAATCCTTCAGTGATCGAACTGCCGGTCGGGCAGCACGCACCTGCGCTGGCCGCCGGACAAATTGACGGCGTGTATACACTCGAACCCACCGGCACCGTCGGGCGCATGAAAAACCTTTCCCGCACGCTGGAAACCGGCGTCATTTCTAAATACGTGCTCGGCAATGAAGACGCGCCCTGGTTCGGCGGCGCCGCGGCGCTGAACTCCAGTTTTATCGCCAGCAAACCGGAAGAAACCAAAAAGTTTATTGCCGCTTATCAGAAAGCGGTGGAATTCATTGCGGCACATCCTGACAAGGCTCGCGAAAACGTCGCCGGTTACACCAGCATAGAACCGGCACTGGTGAAAGAGGTGCCGCTGCCGGGCTTTGTGATGTATCCCGATTTAAAAGGCGACAACCTGCAATGGTTCCAGAAATTTTATGACGTCTTTACGGAAAGAAAAATCTTCAGCAAACCGGTCGATGTTGCTTCGCTGATTTATAAAGGATAAGGAGAAACAGGATGACTTCACGCTGGTCTTCAAGGTTACTGCCGCTGGTCGGCCCGGTGCTGCTGTTTTTATTCTGGCAACTGGCCGTCAGCGCAAAATGGCTGAACCCGGTGCTTCTGCCCTCGCCCGTCGAGACGATTGGCTACATGTTCCAGTCATTTTTCGATGCTTCCATGCGCACCGACATCGGCGCAACCCTTTACCGCACGCTGGTATCCTTTGCTTTTGCCGCAGTGATAGGCGTGCCGCTCGGCGTCATTTTAGGCAGCAATGAAAAGATCTATCGCAGCCTGGAATTTCTGATCGACTTCTTCCGCTCCACGCCGTCATCAGCGCTGATCCCGCTGTTTATGCTGATTTTCGGCATTACCGATGCTAATAAAATTGCCATCGCCGCCTTTGCCGCGGTGCTGGTTATCCTGTTTAACAGCGCGTACGGCGTGATGAATGCCAAGAAAACCCGGCTGATGGCGGCCAAAGTGATGGGAATTTCCCGCTGGCATATTTTTAAAGACATTCTGCTGATGGAAAGCCTGGCGCAAACCTTCGTTGGCCTGCGCACCGGTGTGTCAATTGCGCTGGTGATCGTGATCGTCGCTGAAATGTTCATCGGATCGGAAACCGGCCTCGGCCACCGGATCATCGATGCCCAGCAGGTGTTTAACATCAAAGACATGTACGCCTCAATCCTGATCACCGGCGCGCTGGGTTATCTGCTGAATCTGGCTTTTTTGCTGATCGAGAAAAAAACCGTCCACTGGAGTAGCAAAGCATGACGCAACCTCTCTCGCTGAACCCCGATTACAAAGGCCCGCAGTTGCCGCAGTACGCCACGCGCCCGGATACCCATGTGACGATCCGCGGACTGAGCAAGGCGTTTGCCGGACAGCCGCTGTATACCGATCTCAATCTCGACTTACCGCGTGGAAAGATCGTGTCGATCTTCGGCCCGAACGGCTGCGGTAAATCGACGTTAATGAACATGATCGCCGGGCTGATCCCGGTGGATAAAGGCGACATTCTGTTCGACGGCAAAACGCTGGCGCAGACCACCATCGGTTATGTGTTTCAGAACTACCGCGACGCGCTGTTTCCGTGGATGAGTGCCCGCGCCAATATCGCCTACCCGCTGATCCGACACGGCATGAGCAAAGCGGACGTCAATGCGCGGGTCGAAGAACTGACGCAAATGTTTGATATCCGCTTCGACCTGAAACGCTATCCGTATGAGCTTTCCGGCGGCCAGCAGCAAACCGTGTGCATCATGCGGGCGCTGGCGACGCGTCCGGAAGTGATGTTCCTCGACGAGCCTTTCTCGGCGCTGGATTTCGAGATGACGCTGTTTATCCGCGATAAATTGCAGGAAGTGCAGCTGGCGACTGGCGTCACCATGCTGATTGTGTCGCATGATCTCGAGGATGCAGTGTTTCTGGCGGATGAGATTTTACTGCTGACACGACGACCGACGCAGATTGCAGAAATTGTGCCGTTTGACCTGCCGCGTCCGCGTGGTTCTGAAATCATGAGCCACCCGGAATTTATCCGCGTGAAGGCGCACACGCTGGACGTATTTAAACGGGAGATGGCGCTTTAACTGCTGGATTATGAATGAGATCAGGGGCGCAAACTCTGCCCCCTGAAAATTGATGAAGAACTTACAACGCAAAACGCGATTGCGGCCACAGCCAGGCAGCGCCACGCACTCCGCTCGAATCACCGTGAACCGCTTTGAGCATTGGCGTTTCACATTCCCCGCCAAATACCCATTGTTTAACCAGCAGCGGCACGGTCTGATACAAACGATCCACATTACTCATGCCGCCACCGAAGACAATTACGTCCGGATCGAGAATATTCACTACGTTTGCCAGCGCCTTAGCCAGACGACGCTCATAACGACCCAGCGCCAGTTCCGCCGTTTCATCGCCCCGCTCAACCAGCGCAATAATCTCTGCGCCGTTTAAACGCTGACCGGAATGACGGAAGTAGTCTTCGGCAAATCCGGTGCCGGAAACAAACGTTTCGACGCAGCCTGATTTTCCGCAGTAGCACGGGACTTCGCGGGCAAACTGGATTTCTTCCTCATCCTGCCACGGCAGCGGATTGTGGCCCCACTCGCCTGCGTTGCCGTTGCCGCCCGCGTGCGCCACGCCGTTAAGCGCAATGCCGGAACCGCAGCCGGTGCCGATAATCACGGCGAATACGGTGTGACGGCCTGCACCTGCCCCGTCGGTGGCTTCGGAAACCGCCAGGCAATTGGCGTCGTTTGCAATATGCACTTCGCGTTTGAGCAACAGCGCCAGATCCTCATCCAGTTGCTGACCGTTCAGCCAGACCGAATTGGCATTCTTCACTTTGCCGGTAAACGGCGATAACGTGCCGGGGATCCCCAGCCCCACGCTGCCGCGCTGTCCGGTGCCTTTCTCGGCGTCCAGCACCAGCCCTTCAATCGCCTTGAGTGTGCGCTCGTAGTCATTTCTCGGCGTATCGACCCGTTTGCGAAACAGCTCTTTGCCTTCATCCGATAACGCAATGACTTCTATTTTTGTGCCGCCTAAATCAATGCCAATTCGCACGTTTTATTCTCCTTTTTATGTCCTGCAGGGTCAGTTTTTCTGAGTCTGTTCAGTTTAGAAGCCAGTGGCCTCTGTCACCAGAATAAGCTGTTATGCAATGTTACAGGCCACGGCGATTTCTTAACGACGACCGGCGCTCAATTGGTTATCATGCCGCCCTGCATTCATTTATTCAGCGTACCACGAGTGCGCCGGGACAGGGATAACGCCATGTTATGGTTTAAGAATTTGTTGGTTTACCGTTTGAGCCGTGAAGTTTCGTTATCTGCTGACGAAATGGAAAAACAGCTCAGTGCTTTCACCTTTACCCCGTGCGGCAGCCAGGATATGGCGAAAACCGGCTGGGTTTCACCGATGGGTTCTCACGGTGGCGACGCGCTGACTCACGTCAACGGCGGGCAGATCCTGATCTGCGCACGCAAAGAAGAAAAAATTCTGCCTTCTCCGGTTATCAAACAAGAGTTACAGGCCAAAATTGATCAGCTCGAAGGCGAACAGCACCGTAAGCTGAAAAAGACCGAAAAAGATTCCCTGAAAGATGAAGTGCTGCACAGCCTGATGCCGCGCGCATTCAGCCGCTTCAGCCAGACGTTCATGTGGATTGATACCGTTAACGGCCTGATCATGGTCGATGCCGCCAGCGCCAAGAAAGCCGAAGATATGCTGGCGCTGCTGCGTAAAAGCCTCGGTTCGCTGCCGGTGGTGCCGCTGACCATGGAAAGCCCGATCGAGCTGACGCTGACCGAATGGGTACGTTCAGGCGAAACGCCTGCCGGTTTCACCTTACAGGACGAAGCCGAGCTGAAAGCAATTCTGGAAGAAGGCGGCGTGATCCGCTGTAAAAAACAGGCGCTGGTCAGTGACGAAATCGCCACGCATATCGAAAATGGCAAACTGGTCACCAAGCTGGCCGTTGACTGGCAGGAACGTATCGCCGTGGTGCTGGCCGACGACGGCAGCATTAAACGCCTGAAATTCAGCGACGTTATTCGTGATCAAAATGAAGACATCGACCGCGAAGATTTCGCCGGACGTTTCGATGCTGATTTCGTGCTGATGACGGGTGAACTGGCGGCGCTTATCCAGAACCTGATCGAAGCATTGGGCGGCGAAGCACAACGCTAAGACCGGATGCAGAACGTAAAAAAGGCGCTCATGAGCGCCTTTTTGTTTGTACTGTGTCTGTATATTATTTGGTCAGGTATTTACACAAGTACGAAGTCGTTTCGCCGACCTGTAAGTTGAATTCACTTTTACCCGGAATATAGAAAGTTTCGCCTGGCTTAAACACCTGCCAGTCCGGAGATCCCGGGATCAGCACTTTCAGTGAGCCGCTGATGACGGTCATTTCTTCCGGCTTTGCGGTACCGAACGTGTATTCACCGACGGCCATCACGCCAACGCTGGCTGAACCCGTACTTTCGCTGTCGAAACCAATCGACTTCACTTTCCCGTCAAAATACTCATTATTTTTCAACATAGATTGGCCCTTTGCGATAATTTTCAGAGCCTTCATATTAGGGGCAGAAAGCGTCTTCTGTCACTGATTATTACCGCTTTATCTGCACCAGACGACACCGCCCGCAAAGCGGCGTCACTGATTTGATTTTACGGTCACACAGTGCCATTGTGGATAGCTGTATGCCCTGTCCGTCACATCCTCAGACCACCAGCTCCGCCGCCAGTTTTGCCATCAATACATTCGATAACACCACCGGAATATTCAGATGCTTTTTCAGCACATCCTCGTGATGCCGGTTAAAGCCGATGCAGTCGAGCACCACCACTTCCGCACCCTGTTCAGCCAGACGCATCGCGGCTTCCGTCAGGGTCTTGTCATCAGAAAGATACGGGCTGGCGACCGCAAAACACGGCGCTTTGGCTAATTTGCGCCACTTGTTGGCCTGTTCAACCACCTGGGATTCTACCGGTACCACAATGCCTGCGCGGTGCTGGCCGATAATCGAGCTAATCAGTGGCGGGATAATGCGGTCAGGTTCGAGAAGCAGGGCATTATTTGCGTGCAGATGGTTAAACTCGCCGGTACACAGCAGCAGAATGGTCATGCAGCCCAGCGCTTCGAGCACATCAATCTTTTCCTGTAAGCCTCGCTCTACGCGCGGCGCGGCAAGATTTACTTGCGAACCATCCAGCAAACGGGTGACCAGCACAGCGTCGCCTTCGGCAGGCGCATAGCGCTGCTCAATTTGCCCGGTGCTTAACCCGTCCAGTAAGCCAACATGCGTGACTGACCCGGCTGGCAGATGCGCCATCAGCAGCGGCATAATATCGCTGCGTGGCGCCTGTCCGATGGTTAACGTTGCAAAGGATGTCATCATGGTGTTACTTCCGGTTTTGCAGGTGACGCAAGCTTCCGTACAGCGACAACAGGAGTTGATATTCATCGGCATCAAAGAACTGACAGGTGCCGCGGCCAAACTCTTTCGCGACTTCAACGGCGAACTTCGCCGCCAGTGCGATATCCACTTCATGACTTGCGCCGGTGCCACAACCGGGCACCACAGATTCCGCTGTAATCGCCACACCGACAACCGGAACGCTGGTCGCCGTTGACGGTTGCAGAATGCTGTTCAGGTGATGTACACCATTGCCGTAAGGCGTGATGTCCTGCGTGGTGATCGGGAAAGTGACTGCCGGTTTGCCGCTGGTCATTTCCATAATGCGCAGTAAATCTTCGGAAACACGCAGGATGTAGCCCTCTTTCACCGTCGGCGAAATCGCGAATCCCTTGTGATTGATAATGCGGTTGCCTTTGGTGGTGTCGATAGAAAGTATCGCGTCCACGCCTTCAACCACTTCGTTATCATTCATGGTCACGTCATCAATCGGCGAATCCATAAAATCAACCGGATCGTGCGGACGGGTCGGCGCGTTCGGGCAAATGTGCGTCGTGATAATCACATCGCCTTCCAGCACATCACCTTTGCGCTGCATGTCGGCCAGCTTCAGTGCGCTGGTGACGGCGGCAATGGCGCCGTCGGCATCGGATACCAGCCCGATACGCGTCGGACGCGCACCGATGCCGCCCAGACGACCAATGATTCCGAGCGTGGGCGCAGTGCCGCCGCTGCTCTTCCCTTTGCTGCCCGGCACGGTAATGCGGACAAAATCGGTACCGCCTTTCGGGCCCTCCGCACGGTGTGTACTGGCGGTGATCCCCGGATAACGGGCGAATAAGTCCACAATGTCCTGGCCGCTGACATGTGCACTGTCAATCAGTTCGAATACGGTTAATGTCTGTTGCAAACTCATCACAAAATCCTCTTAAAACCCCGCAACCGGCGCATAAGGCGCAGTGGCAAAACGGTCGCGGGCGCTGTTCATCGTGGAACAGTCGGTGTGTCGTGCTGGCTGATTAAGCCCTGGTGTTGGTGCGGTACTCACTACTTTTTGGCGCTGAAAACCGAGGTGAAGAAGCTGTAAAGTGCGTCTCCGGCAATAAATCCTGCCGCCAGCACTTCCATTGGTGTACGCCCTTTTTCACCCCAGATTCGAATAATGATAATGCGCAGCACGATGCCGCAGACGACTGCCCAACCGGCCATCACGCTGTTGATCAGCAAACCGGTGGCGAGCAGTACGCCGAGCTGACGTTTCGGGCCGCCAATCAGCTGTATTAATGCGCCCGGAATGGCCCAGATCAGCAAACTGTGCGCAATTCCAGGCTGTGCGCCGGCCTGAATGGTTTTGGCATAAACCCGCGCAACTGGCGGTACTAAATCCTGCGCGAAGTAGCCGTAATGGGCGTACCAGACCACAGGAATGGCGATAATAAAGGCGAGTAAAGCGGCGAATAACTGGATACGGCGGCCATAAAGTTCGGCACGCAAATCTTTGCCGTAACCGCGCAGAATGAATCCGGCTTTCAGATCGAAGCCCATGTCGGCGAACGCCGGGCCGGTCGCGGCTGTAAAGCCGGTCAGCACGCACAGCGCCATAGGCGGGAAGCCAATCAGTATGCCGATAATCAACGTGATCAGCGCCACGGCAAAGGCCGGGAACCAGCCAGAATGCATCGCGGCAATTCCGACAATCAGCTCATGGAAGAACGCGGCAAAGGCGGCGTAAATCACAAATGCAATCAGCATGCTGACTGACATTTCGCTGTACAGCCCGCCCCCCAGCGCCAGCAGTGCGGCAATAGCGATATAGCCGAATGCGCCCAGCCCGAGTGCTTTGCGCACTTCTTTCGCTGGTTGGGTAAAAGTGGTTTTGGCGTCGGCGTTTTTAGCACGCACCACCTGAATCACCTGCAGCAGCGATACCAGCCCGGCACCGACCATCATGCCGTGCGGAATATACATCGCATTAAGATCTAAACCGGCAAGCGGCTGGGCATAAGCGCGGATAAGCAAACCGATGCCAAACATGCTCAGCGCCCAGATATTGCCGATAAACGCCGTGCCGAAGGCCGCCATCGGAATCTTAAGCATCGCGCCCGCCAGCCCGACCACCACACCCGCGACCAGCAACCACGCCTGACGCCCGCCGTTATCACCGGCTTTGATGGCTTCAGCGGCAGCAACGCCCGGTGGCCACGCATTACTGGCCGGGAACACTTTGGTATCAAACAGACGATAAAGCAGGTAGGCATCGAGCAACATCGCCACCGCTACGCCGGTAAACATCGGCATAATCAGTTGCGGCTGGCCCATGACATAAGGGATGGCGATCGGCATCAGCAAGCTGTTTGCCGCACCAAAGGTCGCGGAAGAAATCACAGTTTGCGCCAGATTCTGCGTGTGAACAGAACGGTAACGCTGAAAAGCCTGCATCGGGATGCGCGCCAGTAACATGGCAAACAGCGCACCGATAATCGACGTATTAGGCGTCACGCCCAATGTGGTAATCAGCTGAACTCCGATGATTGCGCCCAAAACAGACAGCAGGATCATCACGATGAGAGTGCCAATATCCTTTAGCGGATTTTCCTTATTATTTTTAGCAGGTTGATCTGACATAAGGCCCCTGGTGTTGGCAAATATTGAAAACTGCGATTTTCCGGGTCCGTTATTAGTCATTACTTTCGCGGTTAATTACCGCTCTGGTAAATGCCAATACTCATCACCCAATTTTTCGGCGAGTTGCCGGGTTACGGCAATCAGCCCTTCCCTGATCCCTTCCGGAATTTCTTTTCCCTGCGCGGGGGAAGGAAAAGATAAACACAACCCCACGAGTTCATTGCGATGCTTATTAAAAATGCTGGTCGCTAACGTACTTATTCCCAGCAGCGTTTCATTATTGGCAAAAGACACGCCGGTCAGTCGCACTTCAGCCAGGCGAGATAACAAAACGTCCAGACTTTTCGGTGCATTCACAGAATGCGCTTCATAGTTACCGCTAAAACGCTCACGGACTTCTTCATCGGAATAACGCGATAAAATGGCCCGGCCAATCGCCGTTTCATGCGCGGGTAAAAGGCTTCCCGCCGGAGTGACCACTTGCAAATAGGTTCTGCCGGGGAACATACGCATCACCATAATGTCACGCCCTTCCAGCATCGAGATGTAACCGGTACATTGCGTAAGCTGACTGAGTTGCGTCATATAAGGCGACGCCAAATCCACCAGCGGCGCCGATAAATAATGGCTTGAGACGGCCAGTAATAACTTTCCAATCTGATAAAGACGGCTGTCCGGATCACGCTCCAGCAACCCTTGCGTTTCCATGGTCATTAGCAAACGCGATACCGTGCTTTTAGGTAATTTTAAATTTTCGACGACATCACTGAATGACAAACCGGGATGTCCCTGTCGGACCCCCTTTTTGGAAAATAACTTCAGCACTGCTGCTGCATTTTCTAAAGTAGTCATAAGGAGGCAGTTCCGGTATATGGAACAGGGTTCCTGTTAAGTTAATTAAAAACTAAAGCTGATACGTGTCAGCGTCAAGCCGTTTATTTTCCACGCACAAGAAGAAAGATAAATGAATATGCTTAAAGAAATTCCTAAAGCCATTCAATTCACAGAAAGAGAGGTTGAATGCCGAGTAATAATGAGGTGACGGACGTAAAACTCAGCAGATAATTTTGATTAAATATTGCGCAAAATATAGAGTGCGATAGAGGCTTCAACAAGAATGATCGTCACTGACCATATCGCGGGCATCGCTTTCGCATGCTGGCTGAAGAAGTGTTTCAGGATTTTCATCATGGGTTCCGTTGCAGAAGTGGACGTAAAAATTAATAACCTGAGTGATTACTTTACGCCTGCACATCACTGCGTACAATACTTAAGCACCCGTGACATTCATCACAAAAATGGCCCGTTTAATTTACACCTTCCGCCACTTCAGGATTTTGGGGCATAAAAAAACGAGCCACAGGGGCTCGTCTTCAGAGTTGGTGGCGGAGGATTTAACGCGCGACCGGCAGTGCCAGCGCATCAAGAATTGCATTCACCACACCCGCAGGATCCAGCGTTCCGTCTACGACATGATGCGCAGCCTGCTGATAAAGGGCTTCGCGCTCATTCAGGACTTCCATCATTTCTTCGGTAATCGGTTTACCCGTCAGCGTAGGTCGCTGATCTTCCAGCGGGGCATCTTCCAGACGGTTGGCCAGCGTCGAAGCCGGCGAACGCAGATAGATAACCGTTCCTGCATCACGCATGAAATCGCGGTTTTCCTGCGCCAGCACCACGCCGCCACCGGTCGCAATCACCGTGAAGGGCGCGCAAATCGCTTTCAGCGTTTCAGTTTCACGGCAGCGGAAACCCTCCCAGCCTTCACGCTCAACGATGTCCGCCACGCTCATGCCAGAGGTGCGCAGCAATGTCAGATCGGTATCGACAAATTTATAGCCCAGTGCTTTCGCCAGAGCGCTGCCGACCGTCGTTTTACCCGCACCGCGCGCGCCTACCATGAAAATGGGTTGTGTCATTACCGCTATCCTTTATTCCCCGGGAGCCGTTAGCCCGCCTGATGAAAATCCATCATCAATATGAAGTGTGAACATCAAAAATGGTCATTGTACTGGCCTGAAAATGTACTCGCCAGATAGTACAACAAAAAAGCCTCACTGGCAGATTTTTATCACCTGCCGGTGAAGCTTCTGTAGCGTTTTATTTACGCTATGGTGCTCATCATACTGAAAAATCCTTGTTCCGCAAAGGCCTGCGGGCAGCTTTGCGATCCAGCTTCCATAAGTAACTGTATCAGCGAGGTTTACAGATATACACCAGCGCCGGCGGAAAATTCTTCACCACACGAATTTTTTTCCAGGTGAAGTAGCGTGACAGTAATTTCTCAGAGAGATGGCTGTACTGGAACAAAACAAGTACCCCGTCCTTTTCTTTCAACTGCTGGCGGGTAGCCTGCAAAATCCGGATGCTGGTTCGCACTGGCATCGACAGCAGCGGTAAACAGGAGAATACAGCGTCGTACTGCGTACTCATATGCTCAGCAGAATGCGCCATCACCTGCAAACGGGGATCGTCCATCTGGTTTAGCTTGCGGACAAACGCAGGCTGAATTTCAAATGCTTCGAGTTTCGCGTCAGCACGCATCCGGCTGAGAATGCGGCGGGTCAGCACCCCGTCGGCTGCGCCCAGTTCAGCTATCTCCAGCGACGTCGCCCAGTCAATCTGGCTAAGCATCGCATGGCACAACCACGGGGATGACGGCATCAGCGTCCCCATCGTTCTTGGTGAAGTAATAAAATTCTGTAAATAGAAAAATTGGTTCTGAATCGAGACCCCGGTGTTCTTGATTGTCATTCTTGCGGCATTCAGCATATTAACTCCTCCTGAGGACATAGACCCTTATATAACGCAAAAATTCTTACGAAATGATTAATAAGAGAAATTATTATCAAAAAGAAGAGGATAAATTAAAACACATGGGATGATTCTCAAAAGAAGCTATAAATGATGGTAATAAAAAGGCCAATGTCAGATGACATTGGCCTTCTCGCTACGGGAAATAACCTTAATCAGATTTTATAAAAAAGGCTTTCTATAAAAGCTGAGTTTATTTATACAACTCAACGCTTGCACGGTTCAGGCTTGAATCGCCCGGCGTACCCTGGCCGATGACACGGTAGTGTGTTGCACCTTTGTCGCTGGCGACCTGGTTCAGCTGGTCACGCATGCTGCCCGGGACGGTATTAGGTGCGCTCACTGAAACAACACCCAGGGACTGGAAATTACCACTTTGCGCCTGCATTTCTGAAATTGGCGTAGCAGCAAGAGCAGAGAATGAAGCAACGGTAATAGCAACAGCTGTGATTGCAGGTAAGAGTTTCATAATACGCACCTTTCTTTCGTTAGTTTAGTTAATTAATGGAGCGGAAGTTATCCGTTGAGTTAATTATCAGCGAAGCAATGAAAGGCGACGTAATCGAACGTAAAGAAATTTAACCTTTGTGGTAAAAATGAGGAGAGAATGCAAAGAAATATTTCTGCCGGTATAACTGCTGGAAAAATGAGGATATTTAATGGAGAAACTATGAAGAGATTTCAAAGTTATTTAAGAACGGGACAACATTCGCACAAATCGACGCCGCTATGCAATCACTGATATGATTATTTTTTATGAATTTTCTGTTGCTGTGATCTGATGCAAGGTCGGAACAGCAGAGTTCAGGCTCCGCGCGTGCGGAAAGCCTTTGCACAATGATAAAAGGGAGTATTTATGGCGGGTGGAAGTCTTCTGGCATTGATCGATGATATTGCATCGATTCTTGATGATGTCGCGGCGATGAGTAAAGTCGCCGCTAAAAAAACAGCCAGCGTGTTGGGCGACGATCTGGCGCTGAACGCACAGCAGGTTACCGGAGTAAAAGCCGACCGGGAATTACCGATCGTCTGGGCTGTCGCAAAAGGTTCCATGATCAATAAAGCGATTCTGGTTCCTCTGGCGTTACTGATCAGCGCCTTTATTCCCTGGGCGATCACACCTTTACTGATGATTGGCGGCGCCTATCTGTGTTACGAGGGTTTCGAAAAAGTCGCCCACAAATTCATGCCCGGTGACCATCACGAAGAAGAAAAACCGGCGTCGGCTGAGGTAAAAAATGAAGCCGATGCTAAAAAGCAGGAAAAAGAAAAGGTCAAAGGTGCCGTTCGCACTGACTTTATTCTCTCTGCTGAAATCATTGTGATCTCACTGGGGATTGTGTCATCAGCACCTTTCCTTAATCAGGTCACTGTGATGGTGCTGATTGCCGTGGCAATGACTATCGGTGTATATGGCCTGGTGGGAGCGATTGTGAAAATTGACGACGCCGGTTTGTACCTGAGTAAGCTGAACGGCGAAAGCGGCATGATGAATGCTGTACGCGCCTTCGGACGCGGTATTGTGAATCTCGCGCCCTGGCTGATGAAGATACTGTCGGTTGTCGGCACCATCGCGATGTTCCTGGTCGGCGGCAGCATTATCAGCCATGGTTTACCGTTCATGCACAGCCTGATTGAACCGCTGACACACGGCCATGAGAGTTGGGTTAATACGCTGATTACCGGCGCGACTGATTTGGTCGTTGGTCTGGTGGTGGGTGCCGCGGTACTGGCGCTGGTACTGCTGGGCAAGAAAATGTTTGGTAAGAAGTAAGAAGTAAGAAGTAAGAAGATAATTTCACGCCCTCCGTTCAACGGAGGGCGCATCACACCGCAATTATTTAGTTTTTCGACGCGACCAGCATCATAATATCGCTGGTAAATGAGCCGTCAGTTTGGATATCAAAGTGTTTTATCACATCCTCAGACATCACTTTTTGCAGCTCGCGGATAGCGACGGCGAAATGCTCCGGCGTGCGCATACGCGCTATCCAGCTGGTGAATTCCAGCGGCAGGCGGTCGGTAGTGACTTCGCGGGCAATCAGACCGGCTTCTGAAGCCATGTTCAGCCATTCACCTGGGGAATAGTTGCGGACATGAGAAGTATCGCGCAGCACTTCAATCGTTTGCAGATAAATATCCAGCAACGGGTGCCCCGGCGATACCACATCCATCATGATGAACTTTCCGCCCGGTTTCAGCACACGCGCCACTTCACGCAGCGCCTGCCCGACATCATGCCAGTGGTGTGCCGAATAACGGCTGATAATGATATCCGCGCTGCTGTCGTCAAACGGCAGTGACTCCGCAACGCCCTGCTGTACCGTAATGTTATTCAGCTCTTTATCTTTTGCCGCCTGCGCCACGACGTCCAGCATCTGCGCCGACAAATCGTAGGCAACCACATTTTTAACGACGCGGGCAGCCACAAAACTGGCGTGCCCCGCGCCACATCCCAGATCGACCACATGCGCATCCGGAAAAGGTGCCAGCAGCGTCGCCAGACGTTGCAGATCCGCGCCCTGTGAGTGAACGGCACTGGTCAGATAATCTTTTGCCTGCGAGCCAAACTGCTTATCAACGGCCTGAGTATGGGTGTTTTTAATGTTCATCATTGCTCCTGTCTGTCTTGTTTTTTTATTGATTTATTAGGGAAGAACGCGGTTTCAAATGACCTCAAAATCACTATAGGCATTGTTTTATACGGGTACAATATGAGCGTTTATACTGGTATAAGTAAGTTCCTGTCTAAGAACTCACGTTTAAGAGGATGTCATGATTGATATCGCAGAGTCGCTCAGTGGCCCCAGGGCGCTGGGAACCTTTTTACGCACACACCGCGAACGGGTGACGCCGGAAATGGTGGGTTTACCAGGCTCACCCCGTCGCAGAACCAGCGGGCTGAGGCGTGAGGAGCTGGCACAAATCAGCGGTATCAGCGCAACCTGGTATACGTGGATTGAACAGGGACGCGATGTGTCGATTTCAGCCGCCACGCTTGACCGGCTGGCGAAATCGCTGCGTATGGAGCCTGCCGCACGCGAGTATTTATTCAGCCTCGCATCGGTGAAAGACCCTGAAGCGTTGCCGTCTTCCGCCGCGCCGGACGCGGGCCTGAAAGATTACGTCAATCAGCTGACCTGCCCCGGTTATCTGCTCGACAGTTGCTGGAATGTGCTGGCGTGGAATCCGCAGGCGGGTGTGCTCTTCAGCGGCTGGCTGGGCGTGGATGAAAATCCTAATTTGCTGGATTTTATGTTTCTGCATCCGCTGGCGCGCCAGCTGGTGACAAACTGGCCGGAGCGCGCCAAGCGCGTGGTGGCAGAATTTCGGGCTGAAACCAGCCATTACCCTCATTCCGAAGCGGTCCGCCAGGCGGTGCAGCGGTTACGGGAACGCAGCGCCGAATTCAGCCAGTGGTGGACACAACAGGAAGTGCTGGCTCGCGAAGGTGGCGAGCGGCGCTTTAACCATCCGCTGAGCGGTGAAATTCGCTACCGGCAGCAGACATTTTTTCCGGCGGGATATGCCGAATGCAAGCTGGTGATGTTGCTGCCGGAAGAGTAAAGCGTTTAGCAGACAGCCTGCTGTTTTTCTGGCTTATTTTTTCTGACTTAACCGGTATTTTCGCCAATTGACAGACGGACACATGATATGTGAGGCTGACTTATTGGTCTCCTCAATAACAGGATAACGCCCATGCTGACACGCCAGATTTATCAGGATGAAGAAATAGAAATCCGCGTTGCTACGGAGCTGGAAGCCATCACCCACTTTGCCGCCGTTCAGGCCTCGGTGGCTGAAATTGGTGCCTGGGAAAGCTGGTGTACCGATAAATATTCCCCTGATGACAGCCGCAAATATCTCACCGACAGTGAGCAAAAGCGTCATCGCGGGGCAGAATTCAATTTCTGTGTTTTTGAACGCTCCGGCGGGAATCTGATTGGCAGCGTGGGCATCAACCGCATCGTTCAGGAATATAAGTTTTCCAATCTTGGCTATTGGATCCGCACCGGTTATACCGGCCGGGGACTGGCAACGCTGGCGGTCAAAGCCGCTGCGCGTTTTGCGTTTACTGAACTGGAGCTGACCCGTCTGGAAATCGTCGTGATGGACGGCAATGAAAGCAGCCGCAGGGTGGCAGAAAAAGCGGGCGCGACGTCCGAAGGTCTGCACCGCAACCGGCTTTATTATCACGGTCAGCCGCGTGACGCCTGGATGTATTCTTTGATCCCGGGCGATCTCTGAGGCTGGTTTCACAAAAAAGATAAGGCAACAGAACATGACTTTTTCTACCCATACCGTTTCTACACAATGGCTGGCAAAAAATCTGAACTCACCGGATGTCGTCATTATCGATTGTCGTAAATCCAAACCGGGCATTACGCCGCCGGTGGATTTTCATGGCAAATATCTTGAAGCGCACATTCCCAACGCGATTTATGTGGAAGTCGACAGCATTTCTGACTGCTCCACCGGTCTGCCGCATATGATGCCGACCGCAGAGGAATTCGCTGCCTCAATGAGCCGTTTGGGCGTTGCGGATACGCAAACCATCGTGCTGTATGATGAGGGCGATCTGTTCTCCGCGCCCCGCGTATGGTGGATGCTGACCAGCTTTGGCGCGAAAAGCGTACGCGTGCTGGATGGCGGCCTGAATGCGTGGATTGCTGAAGGGAAACCCACACAAAGCGGCGAGCACATCCGCGTCCCGACCACCTTTAACGCCAAACTGGTGCGTCCGGTCGTCGTCAGTGCGGAGCAGGTAAAAGACGCGCTTGGCAAGGTACAGATTATCGACGCCCGTTCTCTGGCGCGTTTTAAAGCCGAAGCGCCGGAACCGCGTCCAGGGCTGCATGGCGGCCATATTCCTGGCAGCCTCAGCGTTCCGTTTACCGAACTGACACAAGACGGGCATCTGAAATCGCCACCTGAGCTGAAAGCGACGTTCGAACGGCTGGGCGTTGATCTGAATAAACCGGTGATCACCAGTTGTGGTTCCGGTGTAACCGCAGCGGCGCTGGCGTTCGGACTGGATTCTCTGGGTGTTAAAGATGTGCAGCTTTACGACGGTTCATGGGCTGAATGGGGCGATGTGAACGAAGATTTCCCTATCGAAACGCACTGATTTATCGCTACTCAGATATCACTACCGGGCGCCCAGGCCCGGTTTTTATGCAATATTCAGAGCGTTATGACGTGGTCAGTTCGCGGACGCCAAACTCCTGAGCAATATTTTTCATCAATGTAATCACGCTATATGCCTGACGCGGCACTTCACTGAACTCTTCAATCAGCAACGGTTTAGCGACCGACTCATGCGAGATTTCATGCAATGCCTGACGCAAAATGGACAGATGTTCCGGAGACGTTTGTGACGAAGTGATCAGCGGCAAACCCGGCACGGCCGCCGTCTGGCCGATAATCACCAGACCGCTGAGCGCTGACGGATCGTGGCGGTGCAATAGCGCCAGCGTCACGCAGTCGATCGCCGCCAGATCTGCCCGGTTTTGCTGAACATAATGCAGGGATTCACGATGGCTGCCGGTTGCTGTGGCCTGAGAGAAAAATTTTCCTGCCTGCGCCAGGGGTGCCACCAGCGCCCGCAGGCTGTTGTATCCGGACTGAGAATCGGTGCTGTTGAACGCCAGCCGCCGGTGACGAAAATCAGGCAAATGCAGTTTTGCATCTTCATCACGCGCCAGCAAAAAACTGCGGTATCGATACCCGTCGCAGCCCGGCGCGCGGTAACTGAAAGTGCCGACCAGCTGAACATCCGGCAGGCTTTCTACCAGCGGAAAACCACAGGTCTGGCTCAGAAGCAAATCCGGCTGCTGCCAGTGCATCAATAAATTCTGCGGCCAGCTCAGCGATTGCGGTGTGGCAATCAGACCTGCGCGCTTCAGTTTTTCCCGCAGAACACCGGCAAAAGCTTCCACGTCCGGTACAGAAACAGCATACATCGGTAAAGACATCAGCATCATCTGGCCACTCCGTCAGGGGGTTTCCTGCTGATAATCATAGTCGCTGCGCGCGGTTTGCACCGGCTCACGAGTGCTGGCAAACGGATGCGCTTCTACACAAACCGGTTTCTGCGAATGTTGCCTGAACCATTGCCGGTAACCTTTCACCACAAACCCCTCGCTGCGCGCAATATAAGCTTCGCGTTCAGCAAAATACACCTGACGCAGTGCGAACCACGGCACGCCCGGCAAATCGTGATGTACCAGATGATAATTGAGATTAAGAAACAGCAGCCGCCAGATAAAACCGGCCTCATTTAGGGTTGAGCGTGCCTGTGGCGAATGTTCGGCGCGATGTTCATAAAAAGAACGGACTTTGGTCAGGCTCAGCGCCGGATAGCTCACCGCCAGAATGAAATATCCGGCAGACAGGCCGTGCAGCGACATCCAGTACAACAAACCTGTCAGCAAAACCCCGTGGAAATCCCACATGCCGACTGTGCGCCAGTCACCGCGCAATAACGCCGTCAGGGCGCCGGTCAGCGTGGCGGAAATATCCAGCAGTGGCCCGATCAGCATCCGTCCCGGCAGTGTGTTACGCAGACGAACAACGGCTTTCATCAGCGGCGACAAGCTTTCCCAGCTGGCGCGGCTGAAATAATAGGCCTCGGGGTCATCGCCCGGCAGCGTCAGATGTTCATTACGATGATGCTGTAAATGCGTGTCGCGGTATAAACCATAGGGATACCAGACCGCCAGCGGCAGCGTGCCGAGCAGCTGATTCAGCCAGGGTTTACGGGTCGGGTGCCCGTGAATGAGTTCGTGTTGCAGCGACATATACCAGGCCGTGAACCAGATAAGCGCAGGCGTGGCAATCCACGGACCGAGATCTTCCCAGAAATAGACCAGCGCAAACCAGCCGCTGTAAACCGTGGCGATCAGTGTCCAGGTGGGGATTTCCAACCGCCACCAGAAACGGGCGGAGCGGGAAGCAATCTCTGCCCGCTGACGGGCGCTAAGGTAAAACGAAGAGGACGCCATAATGTGCCAGAGTGAGGAAACTTTGGCACATTATCTGGCTGAGGAAAGCTGCCGCTAACTAACTTAAAACGCTATCTATTGCCAGTTAGCGGCTTAAGGCATCAGCCCTGTAAATCCTTTTGCACGGCCTGATTAAATTGCTCCATCGGGCAGAAACCTTGCTTATCAACGGTACAACCTTCGATTTGCAGCGTGACGCGTTCCGGTGGATTTTTCAGGCTCAGCGCTACATTGTTGCGCAACTGACGGGCGGTCGGATATACATACTCGATTTTCATCAGGTCTTTATCGGTCTTTTTATCGTGCCAGCGCTGGAAGACCACGGTCCCGTTGATTGGCGTACGTTCGTACTGACCCGGCAGCTGGTAATCCTGGGTTTTCAGTGCCGCAAGCAGTGACGCGATATTGGAATCATGCCCGACCAGCACCGCCAGTTTTGCCTGCTGCGCGGCTTTCTGATCGGCGGTCGTTGCCAGTTTCGGATCCAGCACACCGGAAATAAAGGTCAGCAACGGTTTAGCGGCGTTGGCAGCAATCGCCGGGGAGCCGAACAGCGTTTCGTGATAAAGGTTTTTGATATCCTCCAGTTTCTTCCACTGCTCCGGCGTCGTTATTTTCCCCCACGCCACGTCTTTCATCGGGTAACCCTCGTAGTATTGCAGCATAAACGCATCCGCCGCGCCGGTCGCCATTCGCAGCGGCCCCGTAATACCCGGTTCTTTACCCTGCGTCAGCACGACTTCTGATGGCTGCGAAGCCAGATCGCACTGCTGTTTTTCTTTGCAGGTTTTACTGTTTTTATAATCGAGGATACTTTCCAGCAGCTGGTAATTTGGCTTGAGGCGCTGATTCAGCCCCGCCAGACCGCCCTCGCCAGCATGCTGGTTAACAGAATTCAGCGCGTTGGTTTTGAAAGTATCGTTCACATCAGCGGTAATAATCGGGTTGAACACCGGATCCATTTTGCCGATTTCTACGCGATTAATAACTGAAACGTCGCAGCCCGGGAAAGCACCGGTGGAGAAATGTTTTGCGGTATCAATGGTGCGCGGCAAGCTGTTGGCATAAGTAAAGACCTGCGCACTTTCCGGGCAGCCGGTTGCAGGCAGCAATTTATCTTTCGCCAGCCATGCGCGGAAGTACTGGCCCATATGTTCAGAATTCTGGCCGCCTTTCGGCGTCAGCAACCCGCCTTCCGTTTTCCACACCGGCCAGGTGTGCGTCGTGGATTCGGCAAGCACGTCACCGTAATTGACCAGCGGCGCACGGATACCGTGACGGCTGAGCACCAGGACTTGCTGGAGTTCTAAATTATCAGACTGAGCCGCCTGAGCGGCAGGAAGCGAGAGGGGGAAAACGCAGGCAAGTGCAGATAACGCAAGATAACGGGATGCTTTTTTCACGAGTGATCCTCTTGATGAAGTGTTTTACAGATTCCCTGAAAACAAAAAATCACCGCAGAACCCAACAGATTGATTCTTGCGGTGAATTTTTAGCATAGTGGAATATTCATCAAAATTGGGGGATCAGGTTCACAACCTGTGCCCGGACTTTGTTCAGTCACAAAACTCATTCATAAAGAAAGCGCTTCAGAACTGATACCGCAGCCAGGCAAAGAAAACGTTGCCGTTATTGTAGGTTCCCGGAATATACGTCGCCTGAAAGGTCAGTTTGTTATAGCCGATGGAAGCCAGCGGTAACACGATCGGAATAGGAATATAGTTATAGTCGTCACGCGCCGTCACCGCCGCGGTATAACCTAAACCTAACCGAAAGTTTTTATCTTCTGCAGGTGTCCATATTTTTTCCCAGCCATAACCGCCGATCGGTTCCCATTTATTATGGGAGTCTTTAAACGCCATAAAATAAATGCCGTTCCAGTTGCCTTTTTCATCATAACGGGAAATACCATAACCCCCGCCCCATGGACGTTCGTTATAACGATCGGTTTTCTCTTTATCGTATGTCAGACGGTTATGCCAGGTGATCACCGGCAGATACAGATCCTGTGAATCAGAATCATTCCATGTCGTTGAGACTTTATCTGTAAAGTCTGACCACACGTTCGCAGCCAGCGATTTATACTGGATGGTATCCGGATCGCTGACCGGATTAATCCCGCTGTTATTTGCCCACACGGATGAGCTCATACCCAGCGTTAGTATCATACCTGCACAACCGATTACTTTCTTGATCATCATATCTGTAATAGCTCCCTGCGTCAGGAGAGTATCATAGACAAATAATGTCTTTATAAACTAAACAAAGAAGTAACAAAAAACGTCTGTTTATTCAATCTCATGAATTTAAAGTCTTTCCGTAATTCATTATAGGAATTATCCCTAAAATATGTAGGGTCTGTTTAGGCAATTAATTTACTTAAAAAACTCACCAATAAGAATAAACCGAAAAACATAACGGGGATTTTCTTAATACTTTCCCCTCACCTTACTCAGACGATTAAAACTGAAAACGGAACCAGCCGAACAGGACGTTCCCTTTGCTGTTGGTTCCCGGCACGTAGGTTGTCTGGAACGTCAGCCTTGAATAGCCTGCTGATACCAGCGGCAGCACCATGGGAAAAGGAATGTAATCATAATTGTCACGGGCTGAAACGGCGGTAATGTACCCTGCCCCTAAGCGGAATTCTTTATCATCAAGCGGCTGCCATATCTTTTCATAAGCGTAACCGGCAACAGGCTCCCATTTATTAAAAGAATCTTTAAAGGCCATCGCATAAATGCCGTGCCAGTTTCCTTTCTCATCATAACGCGAAATACCGTAACCTCCGCCCCACGGATGTTCGTTATATCCTTCGATTTGTTTTTTGCTGTGTGTATGCCGGTTATGACGAGTTAATACCGGAAGAAAGAGATCTTGCTGCTGCGGTGTATTCCACGTTTCAGCAATATTATTGGTGAATGAATCCCATAAGCCTTCATTATTTTCCTGCGGGGAAAAATTCTCCACCGTGGAATTACCAGGGTGATCCTGTGCCTGCACATTAAGGGATATTAATAATGAAAGCATAAAAATTGGGCAAGCGAGTGCTGCACGAATATTCGCGAAAATGATATTTTTCATTGGCGTATAAGCCCTGTTGAGTTGACCTGGGCATTATATGACGATGATTACATATAAATAGTTAATGATTAATTAAGCAACAATCAATTTAATGAATATTAAATGACATAACTATTAAAAAACAGAGAGTTAGCGTTACTTCCGTTGCGGTAAGTCAGACAAAAAAATCCGCAGGCTTTCGCACTGCGGATTTTTATTACTGGAGCTTATTTAGCATCAGCCAAGCTGTTTACGCGCATTACGGAACATGCGCATCCACGGGCTGTCTTCACCCCACTCTTCCGGATGCCAGGAGTTACTGACGGTACGGAAAACACGCTCAGGGTGCGGCATCATCACAGTAACGCGACCTGACAGGTTGGTCACAGCAGTGATCCCGTTCGGGGAGCCGTTCGGGTTCGCCGGATACGCTTCGGTTGCCTGACCGTTATTATCCACAAAGCGCAGCGCCACCAGATTGCTGTGCTCGATTTGTGCCAGATGCGCAGCGTCACGCACTTCCACATGGCCTTCGCCGTGGGAAACCGCGATTGGCATACGTGAGCCGGCCATCCCCTGCATGAACATCGACGGGCTGGCAGTCACTTCAACCAGGCTGAAACGCGCTTCAAAACGGTCTGACAGGTTACGCACGAAGCGTGGCCAATGTTCTGCGCCCGGGATCAGCTCTTTCAGGTTCGACATCATCTGACAGCCGTTACATACACCCAGCGCCAGCGTTTGCGGGCGGTGGAAGAATTCTTCGAACTCTTCACGCACGCGGTCGTTGAACAGCACTGACTTCGCCCAGCCTTCACCCGCGCCCAGCACATCACCGTAAGAGAATCCGCCGCACGCCACCAGCGTATGGAAATCCTGCAAATCACGGCGACCCGCCAGCAAATCACTCATGTGGACATCAACCGCATCGAAACCGGCACGATGGAAGGCCGCAGCCATTTCAACGTGGGAGTTCACGCCCTGCTCGCGCAGCACGGCAACTTTCGGACGCGCGCCCTTCGCGATGTAAGGTGCAGCCACGTCTTCGTCAGGGGCAAAGTTCAGTTTGACGTTCAGGCCCGGATCCAGATCGTTGGTTTTGGCCTGATGTTCCTGATCGGCACATTCAGGGTTGTCGCGCAAACGCTGCATCTGCCAGGTCGTTTCAGCCCACCAGGTACGCAGCGTGGTGCGGCTTTCGCTGTACACAGGCTTATCACCCGACGAAATGATGAAACGGTCACCGGTTTCGACGCTGCCGAGGTAATGCGTGCAGTCTGCCAGACCAAAATCAGCCAGCGTTTTCTCAACCGCCTCACGGTCAGATTTACGAACCTGGATCACCGCGCCCAGTTCTTCGTTAAACAATGCCGCCAGCGAATCAGTGCCCAGCGCTGCGATATCTGCGGTCAGACCGCAATGTCCCGCGAAGGCCATTTCAGCCAGCGTCACCAGCAGACCACCGTCGGAACGGTCGTGATAAGCCAGTAATTTCTGCTCAGACACCAGCGCCTGCATAGCGTTGAAGAAACCACCCAGTTGCTGTGCGCTGCGCACATCCGCTGGCGTATTGCCGAGCTGACGGTAAACCTGTGCCAGCGCCGTCGCGCCCAGTGCGTTATGACCGGCACCTAAATCGACCAGCAGCAACGCAGTGTCACCTTTATCGGTGCGCAGTTGCGGCGTCACGGTGTGGCGCACGTCTTCGACGCGGGCAAACGCGGTGATCACCAGTGACAGCGGTGACGTCATCTCACGTTGTTCATTACCTTCCTGCCAGCGGGTTTTCATCGACATGGAGTCTTTGCCCACCGGAATGGTGATACCCAGCGCCGGACAAAGTTCTTCACCCACCGCTTTTACTGCGGCATACAGACCCGCATCTTCGCCCGGGTGACCGGCCGCAGACATCCAGTTAGCAGAAAGCTTAACGCGTTTCAGGCTGCCGATTTCGACGGCGGCAATGTTAGTCAGCGCTTCGCCAACGGCCATGCGGCCAGAAGCGGCGAAATCCAGCAAGGCAATTGGCGCACGTTCGCCCAGTGACATCGCTTCGCCGTGATAGCTGTCGAGGCTGGCGGTGGTGACCGCACAGTCAGCGACCGGGATCTGCCACGGACCAACCATCTGGTCACGCGCCACCATGCCGGTGACGGTGCGGTCGCCGATGGTGATCAGGAAAGTTTTCTCTGCCACGGCTGGCAGGTGCAGAACGCGTTTTACCGCTTCTGCAATCTGAATGTTTTCCGCATTCAGGTCGTCGCCTTTCGCTTTCAGCGTGGTGACATCGCGGGTCATTTTCGGGGTTTTACCCAGCAGAACGTCCAGCGGCATATCAATTGGCTGGTTGTCGAAATGGCTGTCTTCCAGAGAAAGATGCATTTCTTCAGTCGCTTCACCAATCACGGCATAAGGTGCACGCTCACGCTGGCAGATAGCATCGAACTGTTCCAGCTGAGCCGGAGAAACAGCCAGTACATAGCGTTCCTGCGATTCGTTACACCAGACTTCCAGCGGGCTCATACCCGGTTCGTCGTTCAGGATGTCGCGCAGCTGGAAACAGCCACCACGGTTGCCATCGCTGACCAGTTCCGGCATGGCGTTGGATAAACCGCCGGCACCGACGTCATGGATAAACAGGATCGGGTTGGCTTCGCCCAGCTGCCAGCAACGGTCGATCACTTCCTGACAACGGCGTTCCATTTCCGGGTTGTCGCGCTGTACGGACGCAAAATCCAGATCCGCGTCAGACTGTCCCGATGCCATGGAAGAAGCCGCACCGCCGCCCAGACCGATATTCATCGCCGGACCACCCAGTACAATCAGTTTTGCGCCAACGGTGATTTCACCTTTCTGCACGTGATCCGCGCGGATGTTGCCAATACCACCGGCCAGCATGATCGGTTTGTGGTAACCGCGCAGCTCAGGGCCGTTGTGGCTGTTGACGTTTTCTTCGTAAGTACGGAAGTAGCCCAGCAGCGCCGGACGACCAAATTCGTTGTTAAAGGCTGCGCCGCCCAGCGGGCCGTCGGTCATGATATCCAGCGCAGTAACGATACGATCCGGCTTACCGAAATCTTCTTCCCACGGCTGTTCAAAGCCAGGAATGCGCAGGTTGGAAACAGAGAAACCAACCAGACCGGCTTTCGGTTTTGCGCCGCGCCCCGTTGCACCTTCGTCACGGATTTCACCGCCTGAACCGGTTGCCGCACCCGGCCATGGAGAGATCGCCGTCGGGTGGTTATGGGTTTCAACCTTCATCAGGATATGCGCCTGCTCCTGATGGAAATCGTACAAACCGTCTTTCGCATCGGCGTAGAAACGACCGACCTGCGAACCTTCCATCACGGCGGCGTTATCTTTATACGCGGACAGCACGTGATCAGGGGTCTGTTCGAAGGTGTTTTTAATCATCTTGAACAGGGATTTCGGCTGGGTTTCGCCGTCGATAATCCAGTCTGCGTTGAAGATTTTGTGGCGGCAGTGTTCTGAGTTGGCCTGTGCGAACATATACAATTCGATGTCTGTCGGGTTGCGCCCCAACGACGTAAAGGCTTCCATCAGGTAATCAATTTCATCCTGCGCCAGCGCCAGACCTAATTTGGTGTTGGCGGCTTCGAGTGCGCCACGGCCAACGCCGAGGATATCCACATGTTGCACCGGGGTTGGCTGATGCTGCGCGAACAGCGCGCTGGCGTCTTCCAGACGGGTAAACACGGTTTCCATCATGCGGTCATGCAGCAATGCGCCCAGTTCGTTCCACTGTGCTTCGGTCAGTTGCGGTGCCTGAACATAAAATGCCAGACCACGCTCAAGGCGCAGAACCTGTGACAAACCGCAATTGTGGGCGATGTCGGTAGCTTTGGAAGACCAGGGAGAAATGGTGCCCGGACGCGGGGTGACCAGCAATAAACGACCAGAAGGAGCGTGTTCAGCGAGAGAAGGACCGTATTTCAGGAGGCGTTGTAACTTGGTTTGTTCGTCCGAATTCAGCGGTGCGCTGACGTCGGCAAAGTGTACATATTCGGCGTAGATATCGCTGACCGGAAGACGTGCTTCCTGACAACGGGACAACAATTTGTTAATGCGAAAAGCCGACAAAGCGGGCGAACCACGCAGTATTTCCATAATCACAGATCTCTCGTCTTCGAAGACACTGACCACAGTGCTTCATTGGGCGCAACAGGGGGAAAACGCGGGCTATTATAAAGAAAGCTGGCGTCCGACGAAACCGTTTGCGTCGGGAAACTTCATATTCCTTTATAGCCTTACCGTTATCATGGCTATTATGAATAAAGTTGCAGACTGCCGTTTTGTTGAGCAAAATGCGTCAGCACTGGGGATATAACCATACTAACTGCACAGCATAGCGTAAAAAAACAAGAGCGCCGCAGCGAGATAACTATTTGACGCGACTAAAAATTAATTATGTTCTGATGGGGATCGCCGCCCTGTTACTGGCACTGGCCTTGTGGCCTGCCGTGCCGTGGCACAGAGGTGAAGGTGACCAGCTGGATCAGATAAAATCCCGTGGAGAATTGCGCGTCAGCACGCTCAATTCTCCACTGACTTTTATGGACTCCCCTGAAGGCAATCTGGGCTTCGATTATGAACTGGCTAAACGCTTCGCAGATTATCTGGGCGTGAAGCTGGTGATTTCTCAGCACACCACCATCGAGAGCATGTTCGACGATCTTGATCATGGTAAAACCGACATGCTGGCTTCCGGTCTGGTGTACAACAATGAGCGCCTGAAAAACTACCGCGCCGGCCCGGAATACTATTCCGTATCGCAGCAGCTGGTTTACCGGCAGGGTGCTGTGCGCCCGAAAAGTTTCGCCGACATCAAAGGCTCGCTGGTAGTGTCTGCTGGCAGTGCGCATATCGCCACGCTGGAAGCTGCCAGCCAAAAATATCCAGACCTCAACTGGACCACCACCGATAAATTGTCACCCCGCGACCTGTTGCAACAGGTTGAAAACGGCAAACTCGATTATACGCTGGGGGATTCGGTCACCATCGCCCTGATGCAGCGCGTCTATCCGCGCCTTGCGGTGGCCTTTGATGCCACAGACGATGAACCGGTCACCTGGTATTACCGCAAACAACCTGATGACGACAGCCTTGCTGCCGCTATGCTGGATTTCTTCAGTCAGATTTCAGAGGACGGTACGCTGGAAAAACTGGAGGAAAAATACCTCGGGCACGTGGGCGATTTCGATTATGTCGATACCCGTACTTTCCTGAACGCCATCGACACGACGCTGCCGGATTTGCAGCCGCTGTTTGAAAAATATGCTCAGAACATCGACTGGCGTTTGCTGGCCGCTATCGCTTATCAGGAATCTCACTGGGATCCGCTGGCGAAATCACCGACCGGTGTGCGTGGCGTAATGATGCTGACCCGCGCGACGGCTGGCGGGCTGAATGTCGATGACCGGACAGATGCCGAACAAAGTATCCGTGGCGGTGCGCAGTATCTGTCGCATCTGATGGATAAAATGCCGGGATCTATTCCGCAGGATGAACGGATCTGGTTTGCACTGGCGGCATATAATATGGGCTACGGCCATATGCTGGACGCCCGCAAGCTGACCGCACAGCAAAAGGGGAATCCGGACAGCTGGGCGGATGTGAAGCAACGGCTGCCGATGCTTAATCAGAAACGCTTCTTAAGCCGGACGACTTACGGTTATGCCCGCGGCACGCAGGCGTATAATTATGTGGAAAATATCCGCCGCTATCAGCTCAGTCTGGTGGGGTATCTGATGGAAAAAGAGAAGCAGCAGGCGCAGAAGGCGGCGCTACAGGCTCAGCTGGGTCAGGGATATCCGGTAGTGGATGCACAGGAAGCACTGGGGAAATAAGGCCTGAACAGCCTTATTCTTTAGGATTATCAGAAATGATGTCACCGGCCTGAGCTGCGCGCTCTGCCAGCCGCAGCGCTTTTTTCTGGCTGCGGCGAAAACGAAAGAACGCACTCAGCTGTTCAGAACAGGCATCAGCCAGAACGCCCGACGTGATTTCTACCTGATGATTCATGCCGGGATGGCGCAGAACATCCATCAGGGAACCCGCTGCACCGGTTTTGGCATCGGCTGCGCCATACACCACCCGACGGATCCGGCTGTGGACCATCGCGCCGGCGCACATCACGCAAGGCTCAAGAGTGACATACAGTATGGCATCCAGCAGTCGGTAGTTTTGCACCGCGCTGCCGCCCTGACGTAACGCCATGATTTCCGCGTGCGCCGTCGGATCATGATGTCCGATAGAACGGTTCCAGCCCTCGCCAATCACCTGATTGTCCAAAACCAGCACGGCGCCCACCGGCACTTCGCCCTCCTCCTGCGCCTTCAGCGCCAAAGTCATTGCGTATTGCATCCAGCGTTCGTCGTCATTTATTTCTGCTAATTCTGTCACTGCCACTTCAACCTCAGTCATTTTAATCCGCGCCATTATACCTTTGTTCGTGCCGCCCGCCCACGGGCCATAATCGATATCGCGCGTACAGTTCATCAGCGGTAACAGGAAGTATTACTTAATGATGATAACCCGCGGTTCTGATAGCAGAAATGGCTTATGCCAACAGATAATAACCTTACATTTCATAGTCATTAGATCAGGAAATTAGCCGGGTTAATCTGCGTATTCTTGCGCCAGATCAAATGATGTTACCGGTAACAACATTAAGGTTTCCTTGTACCTACCAAGAGCTGACAACAAGGAAAACAATTATGGCTACTGCAACTTTCTTTATCCCGTCCGTTAACGTTATTGGTTCTGGCGCGCTTAATGATGCGGCTACCGCTATCGCGCAGCATGGTTTCCGCCATGCCCTGATCGTCACGGATAAAGTGTTATTCGATATCGGCGTGGTTAAACAGGTTCAGGAATTACTGGCAAAAAGCGACGTGCAAAGCAGCGTTTATCATGGAACAAACCCTAACCCAACCACCCGCAATGTGCGTGAAGGGCTGGAGATCCTGAAAAAAGATGCCTGCGATTGCGTGATCTCACTTGGCGGCGGTTCACCGCATGACTGCGCCAAAGGTATCGCGTTGCTGGCCACTAACGGCGGCAACATCAACGATTACGAAGGCGTTGACCGTTCTGCTAAACCCCAGTTGCCGCTGATTTCTATCAACACGACTGCCGGTACGGCTTCAGAAATGACGCGTTTTTGCATCATTACCGATGAAGAACGCCATATCAAAATGGCTATCGTGGATAAAAACGTGACGCCGCTGATGTCAGTCAATGACCCGCATCTGATGGTCGGCATGCCAAAAGGGCTGACTGCTGCCACCGGGATGGATGCGCTGACTCACGCGATCGAAGCCTATGTATCCAGCGCGGCAAACCCGATAACGGATGCCTGTGCGCTGAAAGCGATTACCATGATTACCGACTCACTGCGCACTGCAGTGAAAGACGGTAAAAATATGCAGGCTCGCGAAGACATGGCTTACGCACAGTTTCTCGCCGGGATGGCATTTAACAATGCGTCGCTCGGTTATGTACACGCCATGGCGCACCAGTTAGGCGGTTTCTATAACCTGCCGCATGGCGTTTGTAATGCCGTCCTGCTGCCGTTTGTGCAGGAATACAACGCCCGCGTTGCCAGCCCGCGTCTGAAAGACGTTGCTGCCGCGATGCACATTGATGTTTCAGCGATGAGTGATGCAGAAGGTGCAAAAGCCTGTATCGATGCTATCCGTCAGCTGGCGCGTGATGTCGATATTCCTGCCGGATTACGCGACCTGAACGTGAAAGAAGAAGATTTTAATACACTGGCGACCAACGCCCTGAAAGATGCCTGCGCACTGACTAACCCGATTCAGGGTACGCATGCCGATGTGGTAGGGATTTTCAAAGCTGCGTTCTGATTACTAAAGAATATGCCCAAATAAAAACAGGCCAGAAATGGCCTGTTTTTTGTCTGAAACATCCTGCGGTATTTATTCCAGTTGCTGCAATTCGCCCTGCTTACTGACACGAAAACGGTGCTCGCAAAAGAACAACAGCGGGTTGTCCTGTTTGCTGTCGCTGTAACCACTGTAAAGTTTCAGCGGTGAGCCAATCCGGCTTTCGAGCTGTACAACTTTTTCCTCACCGAGACAGCGCAGAGGCAGCACCCAGCCGCCTTTACCCCGCGCGATACGGCTGCCCACCAGACGTACCTGCGGTAAAAACAGCGATGCGTTATAAACCTGCTGCACCAGGTTCTCAGGAGAACCGGTGATCAGCCACACTTCGGTATCATCGCTGTCCAGATATTCGCGCAACCGGCGTTGTACCACCGGAAACTCCACCACTTTTTCGCGAAACGCAGTCACGAATTGCAGCTCCAGCGCTTTCAGGCGTGCCTCACTGTGACCAAAGGTAATGGCCCACAGCAACAGACTCATCGGCCAGCGTGTTGCACGCCCCTGAAAGAATAGTCCTGCGCCAATCAGCGGCAATAAAGGCACCACCAGAACCAGGTTCTGCGGCATTTTTTTTAGCAAAAAACGCAGGAAGGTTCCGAACATGTCCTGCTGATGCAGCGTTCCATCCAGGTCAAAAAAGACCACCCGTCGATCAGGCTTCGTACTCAATCCATTACTCCTCGGGATCGTTAAACCCCATCAGCCAGGTAAAAATAAAACCAGCTAATACCGTAATGACTAAACCGGCCAGATACAACATCACTTTGCCAGAAATAATGGTCAGCGCCAGCGGCAACCCGGAAATACCAAACGTGATGACCGTAGCGACTTTCCAGTAACAGATTAGCGCGCCGCCCACGGCTCCGCCCAGACAGGCGCCAATAAATGGCCGGCCAAGCGGTAGCGTCACCCCGAAAATCAACGGCTCACCAATGCCCAGTATTCCCACCGGCAGCGCACCTTTAATCACTTTTTTCAGCCGTGCGTTACGCGTTTTCATGTAAACCGCAATCGCCGCGCCGACCTGTCCGACACCCGCCATCGCCAGAATGGGCAACAGCGGATTGGAACCGTGCGCCTGAATAAGCTCTACGTGGATAGGCACCAGCCCCTGATGAAGCCCGGAAAGCACCAGCGGCAGAAAGGCTCCGGCCAGCACTGCACCGACCAGTAATCCGCCTTTGTCGATAGCAATATTGACGCCGTGCGCGATGCCGTCAGAGATATAACCGCCGATCGGCTGGAGGATAACAATTGCCAGCGTCGCAGTGATCAGCGTGGTGATCAGCGGATTGAGGATCAGTTCGACCGATTCAGGCAGCCACTGGCGCAGCCGTTTTTCGAGCCAGCACATCAGCGCGACGACCAGCAAGACCGCAATCACCCCGCCACGCCCCGGCTGTAATGTTTCGCCAAACAGCGTAATTTGCGCCAGCGCCGGACTGGAAAGGATCCCCGCCATCACGCCGCCCATGGCCTGTGAACCGCCAAACACGCGGGCAGCATTCACACCGACCAGAATATTCATGATGGCAAATACAGCGCCGCCGAATATCGCCAGCAGGCCGAGAATATTAGGATAATCAGTCGCAATGGAACCGGCGATATCAGGCCGTTTGAGCAGATTAATAATGCCCATAATCAGACCTGAAGCGATAAATGCCGGGATCAGCGGAATGAAAACATCCGCCAGTTTTCGCAGCGCGCCACTCATCGGCGCTGAGTATTTGGCTTTGGCACTGGCTTTGTTGCGGGCTATATCACTTTCACCCGCCGCACTGGCTGTTCCCGCAGGGCTCAGCAACAGGCGCATGGCGTCCACGACTTTGGCTGCTGCCCCCGGCCCGACGATAAACTGATGCTGCTCGCCCTGCCTGAGATAACCTTTAATCCCCTCCAGCGTTTTCAGGCTGGTCAGATCCAGGCACGCATCGTCAAAAACTTCCACGCGTACACGGGTCATGCAGTTTTCCAGCTTGCTGATATTCCCTTCGCCGCCCACACCCTGCAAAATCTTAGAAGCCAGCAGGTGAGTTTTATCCATTGCTGTCGCCATGCTTTTCTCCTGATTTAGCCCGCCAGCGCGGCGCGAAGGTAGCCGTTATGTTGCTCCAGACGCGCTTTTGCCTGTGGTGCATCAATGCCCGCCAGTAACATGAGAATGGCCGGTTTCACTTCGAAATCAGTCTGAGAAAGCGCCAGTTCAGCATCACTGCGTGCCGCGCCGGTGGCTTCCACAACAATGCGGCAGGCACGATCGACTAGTTTGACGTTGGTCGCTTTCACGTCGACCATCAGGTTCTGATAGACCTTGCCGGTTTTCACCATCGCACCGGTAGAAATCATGTTCAGTACCAGCTTCTGCGCAGTACCGGATTTCAGACGAGTGGAACCGGTCAGCGCCTCGGGCCCGACAACGGGAGAAATGGCGATCGTCGCTTCCTGCGCAATCGGTGAATCCGGATTACAGGAAATCGCCACCGTGGCACAACCCAGTTCCGTGGCGTAGCGCAACGCGCCGATCACGTAAGGTGTGCGGCCGCTCGCCGCTAATCCGACAACGGTGTCATCCGCGCTCAGATGCAGATCCTTTAAATCTTCAACGCCCAGCGCTTCGCTGTCTTCGGCCCCTTCTACCGCTTTGAGTAATGCACCGGGACCACCGGCAATCAGGCCGATAACTATGCCGTGCGGCACGCCGAACGTTGGCGGACATTCCGATGCATCGAGAACGCCCAGACGCCCGCTGGTCCCCGCGCCGAGATAAATCAGACGACCGCCCGCTTTAAATGAGGCCGCGGCTTTATCGATCGCCTGCGCAATTTGCGGCAGAACTTTACTGATGGCCTCAGGAACTTTGCGGTCTTCCTGATTGAAACAGGTGGCTAATTCCAGTGAAGACATTTCATCTAAGTTGATCGTATCCGGATTACGGCTCTCGGAAACGAGTGCGCCTAAGTTAAGGGGGCTGTTCATGTTTTTCTCCTGAATTTTTAATTCAAATTTATTGCATAATACTTGAATATTTTATTCATCATTGCGAGGAATATTTGCTATTTTAGATAACATAATCCGCAAAACGTGACCTACGTATTCTGAGAAGCCGGGATAAGCCACCATGAGTTGTATGATCCGTATCCGCCAGCTGTATCCGACACTGGCACAAAATGACCGTAAACTGGCTGATTTTTTACTGGCTCAGCCAGAAAAAGCGCGTCATATGAGCTCACAAAAACTGGCCGAAATGGCGGGAGTCAGCCAGTCTGGCGTGGTGAAGTTCGCGCAAAAACTCGGTTATAAAGGCTTTCCTGCGCTGAAACTCGCCATGAGCGAATCCCTTGCATCCCCCAAAAACAGCGAACCTGTCACCGTACACAATCAGATCCTGAGCACCGACAGTCTGCACGTTGTGGGCGAGAAACTGCTGACAGAAAAACAATCGGCTTTGCGCGCAACGCTCGATATCAACAGCGAGCCCCGTTTGCAAATCGCATTGTCGATGCTGAGCAGTGCCCGAAAAATCATTCTGACGGGCATCGGGGCATCCGGACTGGTGGCTAAGGATCTGGCGTATAAACTGTTGAAAATTGGCGTCACAGCCATCGCAGAGTCGGACACACATGTGCTGATTGCTACAGCTCAGGCGCTTTCAAAAGAAGATTTATTGCTGGCGATTTCGTTCAGCGGTGAACGCAGCGAAATCAATCTGGCGGCACGGGTTGCCCGGGAAAGTGGCGCTAAGGTGCTGGCGATCACCGGGTTTTCACCCAATACCCTGCAACAACAGGCCGATCATTGTTTGTACACCGTCGCAGAATTACCGACCACACGCGGAGCCGCTTTGTCGGCCACAACGGCACAATATTCACTGACCGATCTGCTGTTTGTTGCGCTGGTTCAGCAGGATACCGAACATGCACCGGAGCGGATCCGCCACAGCGAAGAACTGGTCAAAAAGCTGGTTTGATCAGGATCATTCAGGGAGCGGAAAGGCACTGACGTAGACCCTGTGCCAGCGCAATTCTGCTATACTGCGCGCCCTGATGACTGAACGATATGAGAAAACGCCATGGCCCTGCTGATCACACACAAATGCATTAATTGCGATATGTGCGAACCGGAGTGCCCGAATCAGGCGATCTCGATGGGCAATGATATTTACGAAATTGACAGCGATCGTTGCACGGAATGTGTCGGTCATTACGACAAACCGACCTGTCAGAGCGTCTGCCCAATCGACAATACCATCATCATCAATCCGCAACACACCGAAACTAACGAACAGCTTTGGGATAAGTTTGTGGTATTGCATCACGCCGTTTAACTGACGGAATGATGCAACAAATCAGTTTTCAATAATAACCGTCGCACAGGCATAACGGCGCTCATCGGCAAGCGTAACATGCACGGATTTCACGCCCATTTCCGCCGCCATTTCTGCCGCGCGGGCATGAAAAACCAGCCCCGGCTTACCCAGCACATCATTGACGACTTCAAACTGCTCAAATGCCAGGCCGTTGCGAATACCGGTTCCCAGCGCTTTAGCTGCGGCTTCCTTGACGGCAAACCGCTTCGCCAGAAAACGAACCGGCTGCTGATGTTGCTGATAAACAGCCCATTCATTGGCGCATAAAATACGCTTCGCCAGCCGGTCGCCGCTGCGTTCAATCACTGCTTCGATACGGGAAATTTCAACAATGTCCGTACCTAAACCTAAAATGCTCATTACCGGCGGGCTTCTCTCATCAGATTTTTCATTTCACGTACTGCACCGGATAAGCCGTCGATAACCGCCTGACCGATGATAGCGTGGCCGATATTCAGCTCATGCATTTCCGGCAGTGCCGCGATCGGCTGCACGTTATGGTACGTCAGCCCGTGACCGGCGTTTACTTTCAAACCTTTGCCTGCTGCATAAGCTGCACCCTGCTTAATACGTTCCAGCTCAGCCTGACGCTCAAGATCAGTCTTCGCTTCCGCATACGCACCGGTATGAATTTCGATGTAAGGCGCACCGACCGCGACGGCAGCATCAATCTGGCGCAAATCCGGGTCGATAAACAGGGAAACCAGAATGCCCGCTTCGCTCAGACGGGAAACGGCAACGGTCATTTTATCTATCTGACCGGCGACATCCAGACCGCCTTCGGTAGTCACTTCCTCGCGTTTTTCCGGCACCAGGCAGCAGAAATGCGGCAAAACTTCGCAGGCAATCCCGACCATTTCATCGGTGACAGCCATTTCAAGATTCATGCGGGTTTGGATAGTCTGACGCAGTAGGCGCACGTCGCGGTCGGTGATATGACGGCGATCCTCACGCAGGTGGACGGTGATCCCATCAGCACCAGCCTGTTCAGCGATGAATGCCGCCTGAACCGGATCAGGGTAAGCCGTACCACGTGCATTACGCAGTGTCGCGATGTGATCAATGTTAACGCCCAACAGCAACTCAGCCATAACAGCTCCAGATTTGAGAATGAATTGATTTATGAGTGGATCAGAAAAGCTACTTTCTGCAGTTTACACCCTTGAGAGTAGCGACGTGTAGCCCGGAATCTGAATTAGCTGGAAGAATTGTCAGAAGGTGAGACAGGCTTTTTGACCTGAAACTGGCGAAATAGCTCACGACTTTTCAGGGGCTTGCCGCCGAGATAGGGTTTCAGTGCCATGCGGGTAAAACGTTTTGCAGCACGCAGCGTGGAAACATCCGGAAAATCCCGGCTGGCCAGCGCTTTCAAATCACGCCCGGTGAAGCTGGAATTATCAATGACCAGACTGGCGATAAAGCCTTTTTCTTCACGATAGCGGTAGGTCATGGTGTCGCTGACTTCTTCGCCACTGCCCGCGCAATGCAGGAAATCCACGCCATAGCCCAGATGGTGTAAAAGCGAGAGTTCAAACTGACGCAAAGCGTACTCAGGCGAACCACTGGCGCTGGCAAGATTTTGCAGACAATTAAGATAGTCGAAGAATAACGAAGAGTAATTAGCTTCCTGCTCAAGTACGCGGGAAACGAGTTCATTGACGTACAGGCCGCTGTAAAGCATCAGACCTGAAAGGGGAAGTGCCAGAGAAACCGGCTCGGCATTACGCAGGGTTTTGACTTCTCCCCGCCCGCTCCAGCGAACCAATAAAGGCGTAAAAGGCTGCAGGCAGCCTTTTAAATTGGACCGGCGGCCACGCGCACCTTTAGCCAGTATGCGTACCCGCCCTTGTCCCTCAGTGAATAAATCCAGCATGAGACTGGTTTCACTGTAAGGTCGCCCATGCAAAACAAATGCGCGTTGCCAGCCTTCCATAGGCGCGGACCTTATAAGTCGTCTACATAACCCAGGCTACGCAGCGCACGTTCGTCGTCTGCCCAGCCGGATTTGACCTTAACCCACAACTCAAGATGGACTTTCGCTTCAAACATGTTTTCCATGTCCTGGCGGGCTTCAATGCCAATCGTCTTGATTTTAGAGCCTTTGTTGCCGATAACCATTTTCTTCTGGCCTTCACGTTCTACCAGAATCAGGCCATTGATATCGTAACCGCCGCGTTCATTGCTGACGAAGCGTTCGATTTCTACGGTCACGGAATACGGCAATTCTTCGCCGAGGAAACGCATCAGTTTTTCACGGATGATTTCAGAGGCCATGAAGCGCTGTGAACGGTCAGTGATGTAATCTTCCGGGAAGTGGTGAACCGCTTCCGGCAGACGTTTGCGCACCAGAGCTGCAATGGTATCCACGTTGGTGCCTTTCTCTGCTGAGATAGGCACGATATCAACGAAGTTCATCTGCTCACTCAAGAATTGCAAATGTGGCAGCAATTTAGACTTATCGGTGACGTTATCAATCTTGTTGATTGCCAGCAGAACCGGTGATTTCAAATCACGCAGTTTGTTGACCACCATTTCGTCATCCGGAGTCCAGTGAGTGCCTTCAACCACGAAGATCACCAGTTCTACATCACCAATCGAGCTGCTTGCAGCGCGGTTCATCAGACGGTTAATGGCACGTTTTTCTTCGATGTGCAGCCCCGGGGTGTCCACGTAGATAGCCTGGTATGGCCCTTCGGTGTGGATACCCATGATGCGGTGACGCGTGGTTTGCGGTTTGCGGGAAGTAATGGAGATTTTCTGCCCCAATAATTCATTCAGCAAGGTAGATTTACCGACGTTAGGACGGCCTACGATTGCAACAAAACCACAGTAATTCTTTTCTTCGCTCATTCAAGCTCCAGCTGTATCAGCGCTTGTTCCGCTGCCGCCTGCTCGGCTTTACGGCGGCTTGAACCGGTTCCTACAACCGGCTGGTTCAAGCCACTGACCTGGCAGTGGATGGTAAACTCCTGATCGTGCGCTTCACCGCGAACCTGCACAACCAGATAAGAAGGCAACGGCAGATGACGACCTTGCAAAAACTCCTGTAAACGGGTTTTTGGGTCTTTCTGCTTATCACCGGGACTGATTTCGTCTAAACGACTACGGTACCAATCGAGAATCAGCTTTTCGACGGTCTGGATATCACTGTCCAGGAACACGCCGCCAATGAGTGCCTCCACCGTATCCGCAAGAATCGACTCGCGGCGGAAACCACCACTTTTCAATTCGCCCGGCCCTAAGCGTAAGCATTCGCCGAGATCGAATTCACGTGCCATTTCAGCTAACGTATTTCCACGTACCAGCGTGGCACGCATACGACTCATATCGCCCTCGTCTACACGAGGAAAACGATGGTACAGCGCGTTAGCTATTACATAACTAAGAATTGAGTCACCCAGGAACTCTAAACGCTCATTGTGTTTACTGCTTGCGCTGCGGTGAGTCAGTGCCTGCAATAAAAGCTCCTGCTGTTGAAAAGTGTAGCCCAGCTTCCGCTGAAGCCTGTTTATTACGATGGGATTCATGAGTTACCAATAGATCAAGAATGCGTCAAAAACTTCAGCATACGGAACAGGCCTGCTTCGCCCTAAGCCAATCCAAAGCTGTTTCGTTTGCAGTGGCTCCTCCTGTTCGTTTTAAATAAAAACGTAAAATCAGGGGAGCCAACTTTTATCGCCCGAAAGGATATTCTACAACGAGTGGAAATATAATGCTGCGCTAACGGGCACCATTAATTAATGAATTCCACCGATACGGCTTAAACGAACACCGGTAGGCCATTCACCTTCCTGTTTTTTAAAGCTCATCCAAATTGCAGACGCTTTACCCACTAAATTCTTTTCAGGTACAAAGCCCCAATAACGGCTGTCAGCGCTGTTATCACGGTTATCGCCCATCATGAAATAATGGCCGGCAGGAACGACCCATGTCCCCAGCGGTTGGCCCGGTTGCTGATAATACGCACCCAGTTGGTCACGCGCGCCCGGCACAGTCAGAATACGATGCGTGACATTGCCCAGCGTTTCATTACGCTGAACAAGACGGACACCGTCTTGCGGAACATTGCCTGTCGGTGGCGTTTCAAAGAAACCACTGCTGGCTTCGCCACCAGAAGACTGACCAAAAGTCTGCACGAAATCGCTGGCAACGCCGGTGTCATAAGTCACCGCCAAAGCCGTGTTGCAATTTTTGCCGCTGTCGCAGGCTGGCTGAACGGTCACCTGCTTGCTGAACGGATCGTAAGTCACCCGGTCGCCTGGCAAACCGACCAGACGTTTAATATAGTCCACGCTTGGATTAAGCGGATATTTAAATACCACCACATCGCCGCGTTTTGGTTCACCGGTCGGGATAAGCTTGGTCTGGGTAATAGGATCCTTCAGGCCATAAGCATATTTCTCAACCACAATGAAATCGCCAATAAGCAACGTTGGCATCATAGAGCCAGATGGGATCTGGAACGGTTCATAAATAAATGAACGCACCACAAACACAACTAACAATACCGGGAATACAGAAGCACAGGTTTCCACCCAGCCTGGCTGCTTCGCGACTTTGCTCAGCGTTGTATCGTCAACCGCCCCGCCCGTTTCAGCCTTAATTTTCGCAATTTTAGCCCGGCGTGCAGGTGCCAGCTTGAAGCGATCAAGGCACCAGATAATCCCTGAAACCAGCGTTGCAATCGCCAGGATCAGGGCAAACATGTTAGCCATGCATACTCCCTACAACTCAATGAGGATTTATTTGCTTTCTTTACCCACGTGAAGAATGGCCAGGAACGCTTCCTGCGGTAACTCAACGTTACCCACTTGTTTCATGCGTTTCTTACCGTCTTTCTGCTTCTGCAGAAGTTTCTTCTTACGGCTGACGTCACCGCCATAACATTTGGCGAGAACGTTTTTACGTAATTGCTTCACGGTGGAACGGGCAATGATGTGAGCACCAATTGCCGCCTGAATAGCAATGTCGAACTGCTGACGCGGGATCAGTTCCTGCATCTTCTCAACCAGCTGGCGTCCACGGAACTGTGAATTGCCACGGTGAGTAATCAGTGCCAGTGCATCCACACGGTCGCCGTTGATTAGAACATCAACACGCACCATGTCAGAAGTCTGAAAACGTTTGAAATTGTAATCGAGGGACGCATAGCCGCGCGATGTTGATTTCAGACGGTCGAAGAAATCGAGGACTACTTCAGCCATCGGAATTTCATACGTCAGCGCAACCTGATTGCCGTGATAGACCATATTGGTCTGCACGCCACGTTTCTCAATACACAAGGTGATCACGCTGCCCAGATATTCCTGCGGCATCAGCATGTGACACTCAGCAATTGGCTCGCGTAATTCCAGAATGTTATTCAGCGCCGGAAGCTTAGACGGGCTGTCGACATAGATGGTTTCGTTGCCGGTGGTCAGAACTTCGTACACAACGGTCGGTGCCGTGGTGATCAAGTCCAGATCGTATTCACGTTCCAGACGTTCCTGAATGATTTCCATGTGCAGCAGACCGAGGAAGCCACAACGGAAACCAAAGCCCAGCGCGGTAGAACTTTCCGGTTCATAGAACAGGGAAGCATCGTTGAGGCTCAATTTGCCTAACGCATCGCGGAAGTTTTCATAGTCATCGGAACTGACCGGGAACAGACCAGCATACACCTGAGGTTTCACTTTCTTGAAACCAGGCAAAGCCTTTTCTGCAGGCTGACGAGCCAGCGTCAGGGTATCGCCCACTGGTGCGCCAAGGATGTCTTTGATCGCACAAACCAGCCAGCCTACTTCGCCGCAGTTCAGAATGTCTTTATCAACACGTTTAGGCGTGAAGATACCCAGACGATCGGCGTTATACACCTGTCCGGTACTCATAACTTTGATTTTGTCGCCTTTTCTCATGGTGCCGTTTTTGATACGCACCAGAGAAACCACGCCAAGATAGTTATCGAACCAGGAGTCGATGATCAGAGCCTGCAATGGCGCATCAGGATCACCTTCCGGTGGCGGAACATCACGCACCAGACGCTCCAGAACTTCAGGCACACCCACACCGGTTTTAGCTGAACAACGGACTGCATCCGTCGCATCAATTCCCACGATGTCTTCAATTTCCTGAGCTGCGCGGTCAGGATCAGCAGCAGGCAAATCGATTTTGTTCAGAACCGGAACTACTTCCAGATCCATTTCCATCGCAGTGTAGCAGTTCGCCAGCGTCTGCGCTTCTACGCCCTGACCCGCATCCACAACCAGCAATGCGCCTTCACAGGCGGCCAGTGAGCGGGAAACTTCGTAGGAGAAGTCGACATGTCCGGGAGTATCGATAAAGTTCAGGTGGTAAATCTGCCCATCTTTCGCTTTGTAATCGAGCGTCACGCTTTGCGCTTTGATGGTGATACCGCGCTCGCGCTCAAGATCCATAGAATCGAGAACCTGCGCTTCCATTTCACGATCGGACAAGCCGCCGCAAATTTGAATAATACGGTCTGACAGCGTCGACTTACCGTGGTCAATGTGGGCAATAATGGAGAAATTTCGTATATGCTTCATTATAAAAGTTTTTCTACCTTGGTATTTCTGAATCATTCGCCATGAACATACAGCGACGGTTTGTAGGTTGGCTGTCTTTCGCCTAAGTCGCAGCATTCTACATGCCAGCACCGTGAAAACCTAGTATCGGTACATCCTAACTCCAGATTATGCGTGCTTTTTCTGAAGGAAATCCCCACATTTTCATTTGTTTTCATTCCCGGACTGTTCTTTCAGCGTCGCCCTGACTTTTTTTGGGCATTTCGTCTGTGTTTTTTAGACTCAGGCAGGTTTTAGGAAAATGCCCATATACAAAAACGCACTTGCACACCTAATATATTGTTATAAAAGAAATTACATTATTTCAATTCACAAAGTTTTAATTCTCATTCTTCCTATTCATTCGTTTTTTTATTATTAATTCAATCCGGTCACAAGGTTATCAATATGATCAATGAAGGGCGGCTGCTCAGTCAGCATGGCTTTGCCAAAGCCAACTCTTGGATCACTCTGGTCCTTTCAGTGCTTTTGCTGGTGGGCGGTGCCGTACAAATCGCTTTTTTCCTCGCCTTCGGCCATACCGCTGACGGGCTGCATAGCGTGGTGGTATCTGCCTTGCTGAGCATTGCGCTCGGTGTCGTGCTTATTTTATTGAGACGTTTGATTCGACCGAATCAGGTCTATCAGCTTCATGAAAATGGTATTTTGGTTATAAGCCAGCTAGATAAAAAGAACCGGTTTATTCCGTTCGACAGAATCTCGGATATATACCGTTTCAGAACGGGTAAATATACACGTCGCATTTTAAATACGATGATGTTCCGTGAGGAAAATAGCAAAACATGGCACCGGATCACGCCGAACATTGCTAATTCAGAACGGCTGATTGATGTTATTAAGAATGAACAACTGATGTTTCGTGGCCCCTGGGCTTTGAATACGCTAGCGCAGGGCGGAGACATTCTTTTTACCTGCATGGTAAATTCGCACTGCGGACTGAAACGCTTTATCGGTTCTAACCTTCTGACAATGAACGAGAAAAGGATCCGGTTGAGTGCATTAATGCTGACCACCGAAGAAGGAAAGACAATACCCGTTGAAGACATTCAGTTTATCAGCGGCGGGAGCAACAGCCCGTTAATCAGATTGCTTGATAAACACGGCCGGATTTTGTTCTCTGTTGCCTATACTTCACTCTCCAGTGCCGATCTTTTCATCGCCCTGATTGAGCATATGATTCAGAACCGTATCCCGGTCAGAAACTAAAAATGCCACTGGCTCGTCTGAGTCAGTGGCATTTGTTTTCGCATCGTTCCGGGTAGCACGAAAGAAGTCACATATTACGAAGGAAGCTCGTTATCCGCAGAATAACGGAATGCGTTCGGCGGTAATCCCACCTGCAAAACCACCGGCTGATAGCCCGATTTACCGTCGACTTTTGCCGCCAGTGCTTTGGCGATGATAAATCCCAGACCGCCGCCCAGCACGGCACCGATCACTGCGTACATGTCTGCTTTAAACAGAGCCTGCAGTATTCCGCCTCCGGCAATCACCCCAAACAGCGGTGTCATATAAACCAGAAATGCAGAGCGCAGCAAACTGCCCTCCGGTATTCCCAGTTCAACTTTCTGACCCGGCTCAAGGGGCTCAGCAAAACTGACCTGAAGATTATGGCCAGTCTGTGGTCCCAGTTCATTCAGCACCCGGGCACCACAACCTGAACGCGAATGGCAGCTACTGCAACCGGACTGCGTTTCACAGCGCAGTGATGCAATACCGTTTTGCCACGACACCACAGTGGCCCATTCTTTCATCATACAATCACCCGGATTTATTTAGCCAAAAGTCATTTGGCAGAGAAAACAATGCTTTCAGCAATACGTTTTGCTGTGGAAGGCGGCAATTCACCGACGACAGTAATCTCATTACCGTTACGAACTTCCGTTTGTACGGTTCTTCGCCCTTGTCTGATTAACTGCTCAGAGGGGCCGTTAGTGGTAGCACTGATATTGACAGAGAAGCTGAACAATCCGTCAGTATACAAACGGGATTCTATCGTGACTGGCATATTTGGCAAGCTTCTGCGACTGCTCGCCACTTCAGCTACCCCCGCCGGAAGCCATTTCACTTGCCATCCAAACTTAATCGGCTCAGAAGCAGGTAACGAAAGTACCGGCGGCAGATTGGCTTTCTCAAGATCAGCAAGAGCCACTATGACTTGATTACCATCATCAAAGCTGATGACCCTGAACTGTTCCAGCGTTTCGCCATCGCGATCTAATAAATCCACACGCATTGGCAACTTAGTCTGCTCATCAATCCAGATAACATAGCTGAACCTTGTGCCATCACGCGAAACCACGCGGATCACCTGGCTCAGACGGTCTGCGGCACGCGCGCGACCTACGGCGATGAAATCATAGTATTTTGACAGCTGGGAGAAATCGCTGAATACAATGGAGGGCAGGGAATCAACAATATGATCGCCATCCAGAGTAAAAGGCTGAAGCCCGGTCTCGAAGTAGCTGATGTCTTTTCCGCGCTGGACAATTTCACGGCGCGGACCATCCATCAGTACCAGTTGAGCGAGCGAGGATTGATTAGAAACAGCATGACGATAGCGAAAGGAATCAATCCCTTGCTTCGTGATGTTGATAAAACCCATTTCATAATTCAGCGACTGACTGGCTTTACCCATCCCTTGTAATAACGCCTCGGAAGTGGGATCTGCCGAGGCGATACTTGGAGTAAGCAGGCTGCCCGTCACTAAACAAGCGGCAAACCAAAATTGCTTCATTACTGCGTTTGCGTTCCTAAAGACTGAGTTCCTGGGACCTGAACAGCGGCTTGCTGTGGAGTAACAGGTTCGAGCTGAAGTTGCTCAGAATGCAAGCGGCGTTGCAGTTCGTAATCCTGCAACATAGCATTGATACGCTTACGTTGCTCCTGCACATTTTGTTGCCCGCTGGTGGTATTGCCTTCATTTGGCACGCCGAAGCTGACCGGAGAGGCTTTACCCATCATTGGCAAAGTATTAAATGCTGGCGTTTCCGGAGAAGCGCCCGACGCGTCAGGCTGGTTATAGTGCTGCACACCGACAATCACAGCCAGCGATACGCAAGCAGCTACGCCAACCTGAGTCAGCTGGCTCGCCCAAGGGCGCACCTTCTGCCAGAAAGGCATTTTTTGCCAGGTATGAGGCTGAGGCTGCGATTCTGTTGCGGAACCCGGCACCAGTTTAACCGGCTCGTTTGCCAGCGCTGCGGCCACACGGTCTGCGATATCCAGATGCACCACATTCCCAATATCACCGCGTAAGGTATCGCGGATCAAATGATAACTCTGCCAGTCTTGCTGAAGCTTGGAATCTGTTGACAAAGAACTCAACAGTTCAGAATCAATGGCTTCACCATCCATCAGAGCGGAAAGCTTTTCTTTCTGCATGCCTAAGTACCCTTCCTGTGTCCGTCATCTCTAACGCTGGATGAGCGGCTGAACCTTGTTATCAATTGCTTCCCGGGCACGGAATATACGGGATCTTACCGTACCCACCGGACAATCCATGATGGCGGCTATTTCTTCGTAGCTCAATCCATCTAACTCCCTTAAGGTGATCGCCATGCGAAGATCTTCAGGAAGTGCTTCAATAGTACGGAAAACTATCTGTCGTAATTCTTCAGACAACATTAAGTTCTCAGGGTTCGAAATTTCTTTCAGGGCACCGCCACTTTCGAAATTCTCGGCTTCGTTCGCATCGACATCACTGGATGGCGGACGACGCCCCTGAGCGACCAGATAATTTTTCGCTGTGTTGACTGCAATACGATACAGCCAGGTATAAAAAGCACTGTCGCCGCGGAAAGATTCCAGCGCACGATACGCTTTGATAAAAGATTCCTGAACCACATCAGGCACATCGCCTTGTGGCACGTAGCGGGATACAAGGCTCGCTACTTTATGCTGGTAACGAATAACCAGTAAATTGAACGATTTTTGATCACCCTTCTGGACCCGCTCAACCAGAACTTGATCGGCTAACTGCTCGCTCATCCGAGGTAAAATCTCCCCAAAACTATCTCCGCGCTTAGAATCGTACTGCCAGCTTTCATCATTATATTCCTGAGCAAGTACTGCTTGGAGTTCACATGGAACGATTAGTTCCACATCGCCATTGTTTTTTCTATTGAAGTCTTAAGCCCGTGGCTTTTGCACGGAGGTTTAGGCTAACATGAATTTCCCTCTTCTTCTGCAAACATCATACGTTATGCAACCTTCATCTGAATTTGTTAGCGATGTATTGATAATCGGAAGTGGCGCTGCGGGCCTTTCTCTGGCTTTGCGACTTGCAGACCACTGTCACGTCACTGTTCTCAGTAAAGGCCCCCTCAACGAAGGCTCTACGTTTTACGCCCAGGGCGGAATTGCCGCCGTTTTCGACGAAGCAGACAGCATTGCCTCACATGTTGATGACACATTAATTGCCGGCGCAGGCTTATGCGATAAAGAAGCTGTTGAATTTATCGCCAGCAATGCACGACATTGTGTGCAATGGTTGATCGACCAGGGCGTCCTGTTTGATACCGAAACCAACGCGAGCTCAGAAGAGCGTTATCATCTGACACGCGAAGGCGGTCACAGCCACCGTAGGATCCTGCATGCTGCTGATGCTACAGGTAAAGAAGTAGAGACTACGCTGGTTGGGAAAGCAAGGGCGCACGCCAATATTTGCGTGAAAGAACGCTATAATGCCGTTGATTTAATTACCTCAAGCAAACTTGGATTACCGGGCACCCAACGCGTGGTCGGTGCCTATGTCTGGAACCGCGACAAAGAGCATGTAGAAACACTGCGAGCCAAAGCCGTTGTTCTCGCCACAGGCGGTGCCGCTAAGGTGTATCAGTACACCACTAACCCGGATATCTCTTCAGGCGATGGCGTCGCCATGGCGTGGCGTGCAGGTTGTCGGGTTGCCAATCTGGAATTCAATCAGTTCCATCCGACCTGCCTCTATCATCCTCAGGCGCGTAACTTCCTGCTGACCGAAGCGCTGCGTGGCGAAGGTGCCCTGCTCAAACGTCCGGATGGCACGCGGTTTATGCCTGATTTCGATGAACGAGGCGAACTGGCGCCGCGTGATGTTGTTGCACGTGCTATCGACCATGAAATGAAACGTCTCGGTGCAGACTGCATGTATCTCGATATCAGCCATCGCCCGCCGGAATTCATTAAGCATCATTTCCCGATGATTGATGAAAAGCTGCAATCGCTGGGCATCGACCTGACCAGACAGCCCATTCCGATCGTGCCGGCTGCGCATTATACCTGCGGCGGCGTGATGGTAGATCAGCACGGTCGTACCGATCTCGATGGTTTGTATGCGATTGGCGAAGTCAGCTATACCGGTCTGCATGGCGCTAACCGTCTGGCTTCTAACTCACTGCTGGAATGTGTGGTGTACGGCTGGTCGGCAGCGGAAGACATTATTAAGCGCCTGCCTCATGCCAAGCTGGCAAAAAACATTCCGCAGTGGGATGAAAGCCGGGTGGACAATTCCGATGAACAGGTGGTTATCCAGCATAACTGGCATGAGCTGCGCCTGTTTATGTGGGACTACGTGGGAATTGTGCGTACAACGAAACGCCTGGAGCGCGCACTGCGCCGCATCATGACGCTGCAACAGGAAATTGACGAGTATTACGCCAACTTCCGTATTTCCAATAATCTGCTGGAATTGAGAAATCTGGTGCTGGTGGCTGAACTGATCGTCCGCAGTGCGCTGGAGCGTAAAGAAAGTCGTGGCCTGCATTACACGCTCGATTATCCTGATTTACAGGAAAATCCGCAGCCCACTATTTTGCAGCCATAGGTTTTACAGTGTTAGTTTCGAAAGAGTGCGAAGGAACGCACTTTTCGGCCCCTCACCCTTTGCCCCGTTAATAATTCAGATAGAAATCGGTGATCAGCGTGCAGAACTCTTCGCTGTAAACGCCTTCCGATTTCCGCAATGCCAGTTCCTCATCCGTGCGTTCAACAAATTGCCTTGATAATGTCAGCAGCAAACGGTTAAGCGGTTTTCCCGGCCGGTCTCGAACGGCCATGCGCCACGCACTGAACCAGCCGTTCTGGTGAGCCAGCGTTTCAAATGCCAGACCGATGTCATAGGGCAGAACAACGCTGAACAGCCCTTCCGGCGCAATCAGCATCTGCGCGCATTCAAGCAGCGCTTCATGTGTCAGGGTTTCTGTGTAACGGGCAGCATTACGGGCTTCATCGCGGCAGGCAACGGCCGATTCAAAATAAGGCGGATTGCTGACAATCAGATCATACTGAGCAGGATATTTTTGCGCGTACTCATTAATATCCTGCGCATGGACAGACAATCTATTCGCCCAGACTGATTCGCGGAAGTTTTCAGCTGCCTGTCCGGCGGCCGCAGGTTCCAGTTCTACGGCATCGATAACAGTGTTAGATTCGCTGCGCTGTGCCAGCATCATGGCAATCAGACCGCTGCCACAGCCAATATCAAGAACACGTCGTGCCTGAGTGACCGGCGCAGTCGCACCCAGCAGAACACCGTCTGTGCCAACTTTCATCGCGCAACGGTCATGTGCGACGAAAAACTGTTTAAAGGTAAAACCATTGCGCCGTAAAGGCTGTGCGGAACTGACTTCTTTTGTCACTCATTTCACCGTAATAACGCCAGCCAGCAGGGCCGGGAACGAAAACTGTCGTAGCATAGGGCAAAGAGAAGCAGAGTAAAAGCCACGCAAACCGCTTAAATAGGTGAAGATCGCGTCTAACACGTCTATAATCGGCGCCCCAAGTAGAGGTAGACCATGACTGTAACCACTTTTTCCGAACTCGAACTCGATGAACGCCTGATTGAAGCCCTTGGCGACAAAGGCTATAGCCGTCCTACTGTCATTCAGGCAGAGGCCATTCCGCCAGCAATGGACGGACGCGATGTGTTGGGTTCGGCTCCTACCGGCACCGGCAAAACAGCGGCGTTCCTGCTGCCTGCATTGCAGCATTTGCTGGATTTCCCGCGTAAGAAATCTGGTCCGCCACGAATTCTGATCCTCACGCCAACCCGTGAACTTGCTATGCAGGTTGCTGAACAGGCGCGTGAGTTAGCCAAACATACCGAACTGGATATCGCGACCATCACTGGCGGCGTGGCTTATATGAACCATGCCGAAGTGTTCAGCGAAAACCAGGACATTGTCGTTGCGACAACCGGACGTTTGCTGCAATACATTAAAGAAGAAAACTTCGACTGCCGCGCAATCGAGACGCTGATCCTCGACGAAGCCGACCGCATGCTGGACATGGGTTTTGCGCAGGACATCGAAACCATTTCTGCCGAAGCACGCTGGCGCAAACAGACGTTGCTGTTCTCCGCAACGCTGGAAGGGGAAGCCATCCGTGAATTCGCAGAACGCATTCTGACTGAGCCGGTAGAAATCGAAGCCGACCCGTCACGCCGCGAACGCAAAAAGATCCTGCAATGGTATTACCGTGCCGACGATCTGGTGCATAAAACCCAGATGCTGATCCATTTGCTGAAACAGGAAGATGTCACTAAATCGGTGATCTTCGTGCGTAAGCGCGAGCGTGTGCATGAACTGGTTGCCTGGTTACGCGAAGCAGGGATTAACTCCTGCTATCTCGAAGGCGAAATGGTACAGGTTAAACGTACCGAAGCCGTTAAACGTATGGTCGAAGATCGCGTTAACGTGCTGGTTGCCACCGACATCGCCGCGCGCGGTCTGGATATCAACGACATCAGCCACGTCTTCAACTTTGACCTGCCGCTGACCGCTGATATCTATCTGCACCGCATCGGCCGTACCGGTCGTGCTGGCCGCAAAGGCACCGCGATTTCCTTCGTGGAAGCGCATGACCATCTGCTGCTCGGTAAAATCGGTCGTTACCTGAATGAACCACTTAAAGCGCGCGTGCTGGAAGGCTTCCGTCCTAAGACCAAAGCACCTAGTGAAAAAGTGACCGGTAAGCCATCGAAGAAAGTGCTGGCGAAACGTAAAGAGAAGCAGAAAGCGGATCAGGAAAAATCGAAGGTGAAAGTGAAAGTTCGCCATCGTGACAGCAAAAACGTCGGCAAGCGCCGCGTTAAACCTGACGCAGCAAAAGACGCCTCCTAATCAGGCCTGATTTGATGCAAAGAAAAACCGCCCCTAAAGGCGGTTTTTTTATTCCTGCTATTACCTGAAAACTGAAACGCTCAGAGGCGATTACAGGCTTTCAGTGAAAGTACGGGTAATCACGTCACGCTGCTGTTCAGCAGTCAGTGAGTTGAAACGTACCGCATAGCCAGACACACGAATAGTCAGCTGTGGGTATTTCTCAGGATGTTTAACCGCATCTTCCAGCGTTTCACGACGCAGTACGTTAACGTTCAGGTGCTGACCACCTTCCACGCGCACGGTCGGCTGAACTTCCATTGGCACTTCACGGTATTCAAACTTGCCAAGATCGCTGACAGCCACAATCTGGTCTTCCGCAAAACCCGCTTTTGCACATACACAGCGAGCTTCTGCTTTTTCATCATCGAGCAGCCAGAAAGAGTTTTTCAGCGCTTCGTTGTCGGTTTTAGTAATTTGGATCCCGGTGATCATATGTTGCCTCCAAGTTGGCTACGATACTGTTAATTGATTGATGTCAGGCTGAATCACAACCTGTTTTCCTGTTGTCAGATATAACAGCAGAGCACCCCGCATTCTTTGATAAATATCAATCTTTTCCCTGTGGGTATTTCTCACCCTCGGCATATTTATGTTTTATATCAATTTTCTCAAGGCGCCTGATTAAATTATTTTTGTAAATTATCAACAAATTCTGCATAGAACGTTAAGTCGCAGATAAACATCAGCAAAAGCGCGTGCGGGTTTCACTCAGCAGAATGAGCAGGTAAGCTACTGCCAGTTTAAAATTACCTTCAAAAGGAGAGCGTCAATGTCTACTACTCTCACCTGGCATGACGTGATTGGTCAGGAAAAAGAACAATCCTATTTCGTTGATACATTGAAGTTTGTCGCGGCAGAACGCGCGGCAGGCAAAACCATTTATCCGCCACAGCAGGATGTGTTCAACGCCTTTCGTTCCGCTGAACTGGCAGACGTCAAAGTGGTGATCCTGGGTCAGGATCCTTACCATGGCCCCAACCAGGCTCACGGATTATCATTTTCTGTCCGTCCGGGTATCCCTGCCCCGCCTTCTTTAGTGAACATGTATAAAGAACTGGCCACCGACATTCCCGGCTTCGTACGACCGTCTCACGGCTATCTGCAAAGCTGGGCCGATCAGGGCGTGCTGCTGCTGAATACGGTTTTGACCGTCGAAGGGGGTCAGGCGCACTCACATGCCAAACTAGGCTGGGAAACCTTTACCGATAAAGTTATTGCCGCGCTGAACGAAAATCGTGAAGGAATTGTCTTTTTGCTGTGGGGCTCTCACGCGCAGAAGAAGGGTAATATTATCGACCGCAACCGCCATCATGTTTTGAAAGCGCCGCACCCTTCTCCGCTTTCTGCACATCGCGGTTTTCTGGGATGTAAACATTTCTCACAGGCGAATGTCTTACTGGAACAACAGGGTCTGGCACCGATTGACTGGGTGCCGGTATTGCCTGAACAGGCATAAATGCGACCTGAACAGGCATAAAAAAGAGGCACCCGCGAAGGTGCCTCTTTCGTTATATCAGTCTGCTAAACACAGAATCAGGCTTTTGCTTTGGAAACCGCAACCATTGCAGGGCGTAACAGACGGCCGTTCAGCGTGTAACCCTTTTGCATCACCATCATCACGTAATTAGGTTCCAGCTCTTCGGATTCCATCATCGTCATCGCCTGGTGCAGTTCCGGATTGAAAGGCACGTGGATATCGCTCACCACTTCCATACCGAACTTACGCACAGCATCCAGCAGAGATTTCAGGGTCAGCTCGACGCCTTCAATCAAACCTGCCAGTTCTGAATTGGATTTATCAGCCAGATCCAGAGCACGTTCCAGATTATCGATAACAGGCAGCAGCTCGCCGGAGAATTTCTCCAGAGCGAATTTATGCGCTTTCTCGATATCCAGTTCGGTGCGACGACGGATGTTTTCCACTTCCGCTTTAGCACGCAGCAGGCTGTCACGCTCGCGCTGCTGGAGTTCTTTCAGCTGTGCTTCCAGTTCAGCAATACGTTCATCGCGCGGGTCAACGACATCTGCCGCCTGGGTTTCCGCTTCCGCTTGCAGCTCTTGTTCCTGATTCAGTTCTTCAGAGACTTGCTCGTCAGGTGTCTTATGTTCTTTACTACTCATGAATCTCTCCGCGTTTTAGCATTAATCTTGCTACTTGGCTTATTATGGGGATCAAAACCGGGGTTTCAAGGTTTGGTTTTTAATGAAACCGGTCATAATGCAGGGGTCATCACACCCTGCTGAGGATAACCACAGCGATGAATAAAAAATTTGAGTGCATTGGGATTGTCGGACACCCTCGTCATCCTTCAGCACTTGCCACCCATGAAATGCTTTACCACTGGTTAATCTCAAAAGGTTATCAGGTCATTGTTGAGCGACAGGTGGCACAAGATTTAGCCCTTGAAAACGCCACGACCGGCAGTCTGGCAGAAATCGGTAAACTGGCCGATCTGGCCGTTGTTGTCGGCGGCGACGGTAACATGCTGGGCGCCGCACGCGTTCTGGCACGCTATGACATCAAAGTCATCGGCATCAACCGTGGCAATCTCGGTTTTCTGACCGATCTGGACCCGGATAACGCTTTGCAGCAACTCGATGACGTTCTGCAGGGCGAATACATCAGCGAACAACGTTTCCTGCTGGAGGCCATGGTACGCTGCAAAGACCAGCAATGTCGCGTGAGCACTGCTATCAATGAAGTCGTCCTTCATCCGGGAAAAGTCGCACACATGATTGAATTTGAAGTCTATATTGACGACAAATTCGCCTTCTCCCAACGTTCGGACGGTCTGATTATTTCGACACCAACCGGCTCTACCGCCTATTCGCTATCAGGTGGCGGTCCGATCCTGACGCCGACGTTAGAAGCTATTGCGCTGGTGCCGATGTTCCCGCACACACTTTCTGCGCGCCCGCTGGTTATTAACAGCAGCAGTACGATTTGTCTGCGGTTCTCACATATGAGCAATGACCTTGAAATCAGCTGTGACAGCCAGATTGCCCTGCCGATTCAACCGGGTGAAGAAGTGGTCATCCGCCGCAGCGAGTTCCACCTGAATCTGATCCACCCGAAAGACTACAGCTATTTCAATACATTAAGCACAAAACTCGGATGGTCAAAAAAACTCTTCTGATCAGATAAAAATAATTCGCCAGCCCCTTTACTGTATATAAAACCAGTTTATACTGTATGTAATTACAGGTCTGTTGTTATGTACAGGAAGGTGATCATGCTGGCGCAATTAACTATCAGTAACTTTGCCATTGTCCGCGAATTAGAAATCGATTTTCATGCCGGTATGACGGCAATCACCGGTGAAACCGGTGCCGGTAAGTCCATCGCTATTGATGCGCTCGGGCTTTGCCTTGGCAGTCGCGCAGACGGCAGCATGGTGCGCCTGGGTGCGAGTCGTGCCGATATCTGCGCCCGCTTCACTCTGGCTGATACACCTTCTGCAAAACACTGGCTGGCAGAAAACCAGCTCGACGAAGGGCAGGATTGCCTGCTGCGCCGTACCATCAGCAGCGATGGTCGTTCCCGCGGTTTCATTAACGGCACGCCCGTGCCTTTGTCACAGCTTCGCGAGCTGGGTCAGCATCTGATCCAAATTCACGGACAACACGCCCATCAGCTTTTACTCAAGCCTGAGCATCAGAAAGATCTGCTCGATGCTTATGCCGATCAGCCCCTGCTGTTGGCTGAAATGCGCAAAGCTTACCAAAACTGGCATCAGAGCTGCCGTCAGCTGGCACAATATCAGCAGCAAGTCAGCGAGCGCGAATCGCGCCGTCAGTTGTTGCAATATCAGTTGAAAGAACTGAACGAATTCGCCCCTCAGGCCGGTGAGTACGAACAAATCGATGAAGAATACAAACGTCTGGCAAACAGCGGACAGCTGCTTTCCCTGAGCCAAAGCGCGCTATATCTTCTGGCCGATGGCGAAGAGCAAAACATTGTCAGTTTGCTTTATACCGCACGTAATCAGCTGACTGAACTTGCTGAGCTCGACAGCAAAATGAACGATCTGATCGTCATGCTCGACGATGCCTCCATTCAGGTCAGCGAAGCCAGCGATGAACTGCGCCACTACAGTGAACGCCTGGAAATGGATCCAAACCGCTTATACGAACTGGAACAGCGCCTGTCCCGCCAGATGAATCTTGCACGCAAGCACCATGTCAGCGCAGAAGAACTGCCAGAATTGCATCGCCAGTTGCTTGAAGAACAGCAGGCACTGGATGATCAGGAAACCAATCAGGCAGAGCTGAGCGAAGCGGTACAGCGTCATTATCAGCAGGCAGTAGCGGTTGCTGAACAGCTGCATGAAAAACGCCAGTATTTCGCCGATGAACTTACACATCTGATTACGCAAAGCATGCAGGCACTTTCCATGCCGCACGGTAAATTCAAGATTCAGGTGCAGTTCGAACCAGAACACCTGAACATGGAGGGGGCTGACCGTCTGGAATTCCAGGTCACCACTAACCCGGGTCAGCCGCTTCAGGCGCTGGCCAAAGTAGCCTCCGGTGGTGAGCTTTCCCGTATTGCACTGGCGATCCAGGTTATTACGGCGCAAAAAATGGAAACTCCGGCGCTTATCTTCGATGAAGTTGACGTTGGCATCAGTGGACCAACGGCAGCCATTGTTGGCCGGTTGCTGCGCCAGTTAGGTGAATCCACGCAAGTTATGTGTGTGACTCACTTACCTCAGGTTGCAGGTTGCGGACATCAGCATTATTTTGTCAGCAAAGAAACCGACGGCGAAGTGACAGAAACGCAAATGAACCGGCTTGATAAAAAGGCGCGTTTGCAGGAACTGGCGCGTCTGCTGGGCGGAAGTGAAGTCACCCGAAACACGCTGGCCAATGCAAAAGAGCTGCTCGCTGCGTAAAAAGCTCAACTTTTTTACATTTAAGCGGTCATACAGGTGCCCCGCAAAGGTTTCAAACTGATGAAAGGTCTATTATCATCGGCATCTTATGCCCTAAAGGAATGTAATGACTATGCGCTGTAAAACGCTAACTGCCGCCGCTGTAGCTCTTGTAATGCTTACTGCGGGCTGTTCCACTCTGGAAAAGGTGGTTTATCGGCCTGATATCAACCAGGGGAATTACTTATCTCCTGCGGATGTTCAAAAAATTCATACCGGTATGACTAAACAACAAGTTGCTTATGTTCTTGGCACGCCGATGCTGCACGACCCGTTTGGCAGTGATGTTTGGTTCTACGTGTTCCGTCAGGAGCCAGGCCACGAAGGTGTAACACAGCAAACATTGACGCTGACCTTCAACCAGGCGGGTGAACTGACCAATATCGACAACAAACCGAAGTTGAGCGATCAAAAATAAATCGCCCCGGTGTGATGGTCTCTGGTAACTACCAAAAATCATCTTTCAGGGTAAAAAAATAAGGCGCCTGAGGCGCCTTATTTTTTAGAACGTTCGGCGCGAATCCGCCGTAACTCTTTCGGGTCAGCAATTAATGGCCGATAAATCTCAATACGATCTCCGTCACTCACCGTATCGGCAAGCTTTACCGGGCGGCTGTAGATACCCAGTTTATTCTGCTTCAAATCGATATCACTGCGTAACTCAAGCAAACCGGAAGCCTTGACCGCCTCCTCTACGCTACTCCCTTCTTCCAGTTTCACCGTGCGCAGGTACTGACGTTCCGGCAGTGCATAGACGACTTCAACGCGGATCTCAGACACTGTAAACCTCTTTTGCGCGCATCGTGAACGCCTGAACCATACTGCCTGCCAGTTCTTTAAAGATTTTTCCGAACGCTAACTCAATCAATTTATTGGTAAATTCGAAATCAAGGCTAAGCTGAACTTTACATGCGTCGGGGCTAAGTTCGATGAAATCCCATCCTCCGGTCAGTTTGCGGAAAGGACCATCAACCAGCTGCATATCAATGCGCTTATTGCTGATTAACGTATTTTTGGTTGTAAAAGTCTTACTGATGCCCGCTTTCGAAACATCAACGGCGGCGGTCATGGACGTATCGCTGTTTTCTAAAATGCGGCTGCCGGTACAACCGGGCAGAAACTGCGGATAAGCATCGACATCATTAACCAGGGTGTACATCTGCTCCACGCTGAAGGGTACAAGCGCAGAACGACTTATCTGTGGCATATCATTTTCCAGGTGTCATAAAACGTACAGATAATACCATTTATCCGCGCGGTAATAAAAACTACGAAGCACAGCTCGCCACAAACATGAAAAACACCCCACTCTGACAGCGTGGGGATTTCAATCGGCATCGCTTACAGTATAATAAGTATCACTATGACAAAGAAAAAAGCACATAAACCCGGTTCCGCGACTATCGCGATGAACAAACGCGCTCGCCATGAATATTTCATTGAAGATGAAATCGAGGCGGGGCTTGCTTTGCAGGGATGGGAAGTCAAATCGATGCGCGCTGGTAAAGCAAACATCTCTGACAGCTATGTCACATTCCGCGACGGTGAAGCCTATTTATTTGGCGCAACCATTCAACCTCTTAACGTGGCGTCGAGTCATATCGTCTGCGACCCTACCCGTACGAGAAAATTACTGCTGAAGAAGCGAGAATTAGAAACGCTTTTCGGAAAAGTCAGTCGTGATGGTTACACCGTCGTGGCGCTTTCCTTGTACTGGAAAAATGCCTGGTCAAAAGTGAAGATCGGTCTGGCTAAAGGTAAGAAAGAGCACGACAAGCGCGATGACATTAAAGATCGTGAATGGAAAGTAGACAAAGCACGTATCATGAAGAACTCAAACCGCTAAGTCTCTGGCTTAGCGTGTTCTTTTTCTGGTATACTGCATAACAGTACTTGGGGCTGATTCTGGATTCGACGGGATTTGCGAAGCCCAAGGAGCATGCCGAGGGGCGGTTTGCCTCGTAAAAAGCCGCAAAAAAATAGTCGCAAACGACGAAAACTACGCCCTAGCAGCTTAATACCCTGCTTAGAGCCCTCTCTCCCTAGCCTCCGCTCTTAGGACGGGGATCAAGAGAGGTCAAACCCAAAAGAGATCGCGTGGACACCTTGCCTGGGGTGAAAGCGTTAAACCCAATCAGGATAGTTTGTTAGTGGCGTGTCCATCCGCAGCTAACCGGCGAATGTAAAGATTGGACTAAGCATGTAGTGCCGACGGTGTAGTAATTTCGGACGGGGGTTCAAATCCCCCCAGCTCCACCAAATTCTTGGTTGATGGTTACCAGAGCCATCCAACGAAGTCCTGAAAGCCCGCAAGGCGTAAGCCCTGCGGGCTTTTTTGTATCTTTAATTTTCCCCGGGACCTCTGAAAAAGAGCCACCGATGTGAATTCGTTATTGAGCTGTTCCAAAATAATCGGAATGTCAGGATTTTCTTAGTCCTGCATCGACTTCACTGATTCCCATCGCGTATTTTGTACCCAATATGGTAGGGTTTCAGGCACATCGTCGAAGCTTTTAATAAAAAATCGTAAGTATTTTTAAGACTCATTTAAATTAAAATAAACAAGTGAAGTTCTATGGCTTTCATTATAAAAACAATAAGACACAAATACTTTTTAAAAACGACCGCATACTAGTCCTCCTGCATCCAAACCAATATGATTCAAGAGAAATAGCTATAACATCGTCTAATGGTAAAGTTTTACGCTTACCCGCTACCTCGCTCAAAACGGGTCTTTTCAGATCCACAATTTATGATTGAGTGAACCCCAAAACCGCCCCGTTTTGACTCACTACTGCCAAGATCAGGGCCTTTGAGGAGTCTGTCTTTGGCATCCAAAGAAGCTGATAGTGAGCTCAGTTTCTGCACCTATTATCAATAATTACATTTAATTATAATTGACATCAAAAACATTTATTTAAATGATGAATATATCTTTATTGTTTAAATACATATGGGTAAGTTTGATTTATTCGTTCTTAATATATAATTAAATACTATGCAGACAATGTAAATGATATAAAGGCGCGTATTTTTTTTGCATCCCTCGTGAATAACGAGTTTATGGACAAATTTGGAAGCTATTTATGCGCTTAAATAAATTAACTGCGGCAATCCTGTTTTCAGCTATTGGATTCCCGATAATTTCGTCAGCTGCCACCGTGGCGGGAAATGACGAGACGAACACCTTCTCAGGCCTCGATTACTCGATGATGATCACCAAAGATGGTGGTCACACCTGGACTGCGTATACCGAAGCATCGCAAAACAACTTCCCTGGTACTGTTTTAGCAGAAGTCGCGCCGAAACAAGAACTGGCTATTATCTCCGAAGACTACGATCCGAACCGCACCTATAAAGGCGGTGATACCGTTCGCTTCCTCGGATATTACTGGACTGCACAATGGTGGGTTGATCAGGGCATCAGCCCGGGCACTGATCCGGTTTGGAAATCCGGCGATGCGATTAATATCAAGCCTTACGCCACCTTCCAGTTCACGCCGTATACCGGCCAGAACGCAATCGATCTGCAGACCCGTGAAAAGGCCCGCGTGGCTGCTGAGCGTAAAGTGATTGGCTACTTCCCGGAATGGGGTGTGTATGAAGCACATAACTTCTTTACCCCGGATAAAGTTGACTACTCTGGCCTGACCCACCTGAACTACGGTTTTGCGGTGGTCAAAGACGGTGTAGTGACCATGCATGACACCGACAAAGCTCCGAGCCTGATCAAAGATCTGGATAAACGCACAGAAGCGGCCAACGTGGCGCATATGATTTCTGTCGGTGGCTGGAATAACTCTCAGGAAGGTGTCTTCGAAAACGCAACTGCTACGGATGCAGGTCTTGAGAAACTGGCCAACAGCATGGTCAGCTATATGGCGCAGTGGAATTTCGACGGCCTGGACATTGACTGGGAATACCCGGACACCGAAGCTGAAAAAGCGCAATTCACCAAGCTTATCCAGTCTCTACGCAGCAAGCTGGATGCACAGGGTCTGAAAGATGATAAGTACTATCAACTTTCTGCGGCAGTCACCACCAACCACAACAACATTCAGTACATCAACCCGGCTGTGACCGCGCCATTGCTGGATAGCGTAAACGTGATGGCGTATGACATCCACGGTGCTTTTGATCCATTAACCGGTCATAACGCACCACTGTATGAAAACAGCCATGATGAAGATAAAGAGCTGAACGTGGCCGACACCATGACTGCTTACGTCGAAACCTGGCAAGTACCAAAAGCCAAGCTGATGATGGGGATCCCTTATTACGGTCGTGGCTGGGGCCATGTCCCGGGTACGGAAATCGTTGCTGGTTTACCGGGCATGTTTAACACCGGTGCCGCGACAGTCAAAGGCGCATGGGACGACGGAGATCAATTAACAGGTACTAACCCTTGGTATGTGCTGAAGCAAAAACTGTCCAGCGGTGATTACACCCGTTACTGGGATTCAGAGTCACACGTTCCGTACCTGTATAGCGAAACTAAGCAAGAATTCCTGACCTATGACGATCCGCAGTCCATTCGCGAGAAAGTAGACTTCATCAATGCGCAAGGCTTTGGTGGCGCGATTCTGTGGGATATCAGCGGTGACACACCAGAACACGAGCTGGGTAATATCGTCAAGGCTCTTGTGACCACCCCGCTGCCGACACCAGATCCAACACCAGATCCAACACCAGATCCAAAACCAGTTATATCGGTCATTGGAAGCGTGAAAGACTTCAGTGTGGTCATCAAAAATGGCACGCCTTCAGTACACTTAACCTTAGATCGTGCTGCGCATGAAGCTAAGAATATGAACTACACCATTCAAATTAATAATAAATTCTATGGTAAAAGCCAGAATGGCGAATGTACTGATCATGCCATCAAAGATGTTAATGATGCCGCTAATACCGTGACTTGTTCATGGACGCCTACCTTAAATCAAGGCGACGAGCTTTATCTGTATAACTATTCGAATGGTGTCACTACGCCGATTGAAACAATTAAACTTGATAAAGAGCAGATGGCACGTGCGGAGATCGCAGGTGAATTGATCAGCTTTGACATGGCGATTCAGAACGGTCAACCAGCTCTGGTTCTTACCGAAACGGATAATGCATATCGTTCATATGGTAACTACACCATTCAACTTAACGGTAAATTTGTAGGTAAGAGTCAGAAAAGCAGTATTATGAACGGCAGTGTCGCTATTGATGATGCCAGTCAGACTGTAAAAGGAACCTGGAAACCTACCATGAGAGTGGGTGACGAAATCAAATTGTACCGCTACAAAGACGGCCTGCAGGTTGATATTGTGACTATGACATTAACCGATGAACTTCTCAGCAGCGGTGGTAACATCTATAAAGTATTCGATACTGAAACAACTCCGCAGCCAGAGCCAACTCCAGAGCCAACTCCAGAGCCGACTCCAGAGCCGACTCCAGAGCCAACACCTGTGACCGGTCTTAAAGCCACGCTGTTCCAGAACGGTGGTTATACTGGTGATAGCCTGGATATCACTGGTGACATCGCTTGCTTAACCGGTGTGAAGATGAAAAACGGTTTTGAAGCCAATGACGAAGTGTCGTCCGTGACAATACCAGAAAGTTCTTTGGGTATACGTTTATTCTCTGACTGCCAGTTCAAAGGAACTACGCACATATATAACTATGATAAAACTCAATCTAAATATGATATGACCCGGATAGGCATCGATATGAACAAAGCTGCATCATCTGTTCAGGTTGTTAAAGCGATTGGTTATACAGAAAGCTTTTATCGTGGCGACTGGGTAAACATTATGGGGGATACTCCATTGCTCGATGGGGGTTATGAATATTGGGAATATATGCCTAATTTCGGTGGTAAGATGTCTTCAGTAAAGGTTGCTGAGGGTTATACCGCACGCGTGTATGATAAACGTGACTATCAGGGGTCTTATATTGATGTGAAGTCAGGTGAAATGATCCCCGACCTTTCAAATAGGTCATTTGATAACAAAGCCCTTTCAATAAAATTCTTCATCGATAAAGCCAAGTAATCTTCAATGAACAGCCTTTGACAATGTCATATTAAGTCAAAGGTAAACCTTAAATCGCCTTTATCCCTTTGGATAAAGGCGATTTTTTTGCCTGTTAGCTTCAGACATCTTCAGATTTACCCTGTTGTTTTTAAAATGAAAAATAAAACTTCCCCTGCAACCTACCCCGTAAATCCCTCATTTGTTCTGCCCAAAAACCAATCGTCGTTATGTCTCACTGCTGCCCGTTTTGAACATAAGTTCGCCGCTTGACCACAATCAGTCCGGTCGTCATATTCAAAATAGAAAACACTCTTTGACCTTCGTCACAGCCTGGCGGGGTTTGTTTTTATTGAGTACCAGCGGAGAACACTTGTGAAAAAAATCACCTTACTGATCATCGCGACTTTAACGGCCACCGGCGGCTGACATAGGCAGAAACGGGCTTTCTAAAAACGCCTGAAGGCACGGGTTATGCTTTTGCAGGTGAGCCATTGACGGATACCAGTTACTTAGGTGAAGGCACGGCAATTGGCCTGCGCAAAGATGACCAGGCGCATCTCACACTGATTAATAATGCACTGGCAGAAATCTACAAAAACGGCACTTATCAGACGCTGGAAAAGAAATACTTCACCTTTGAAGTCTATAACAAAAAATCCTGATTGCTTTCCCGTCGCCGCAGGCATCTTGCTCTGCGGCCAACTTTTTGAATACCGCTTCCACTTATCAATAGCTGTTACTGAAAAAGCTAAAATCTTCCTCGCGCGTCTGCGCAATCCTCAGTTGTGCCCGTATCTTTTAGTCATCAGCAGCCATAAAGTCAGCACAGGTTGAAGTCAGAAACCGGATAAAGATTAAACAACAATAATCTCTGTCGACGTTTGCTGAAGCGCCTGCAGCACATTATTGCTGATACCCGCGTCAGTAATGATGGTGTCAATTTTTTCCATAGGCAGCACCAGGTTATATCCGCGTCGTCCAAATTTTGTGGAGTCGGTGACGACCACCACATGCTGAGCGGCCTCGGCCATAATTCCGCTGATGCTGTAGCCTTCATTAAAGGTAGTAATTCCGGTAGCCGCATCAAGACCATCAGCGCCGACAAACATCAGGTTAGCGACGATACCCTGCAACGCATATTCCGTGATATTGCCATGTAAGGAGCGGGTTTTATGCCGCAACGTTCCGCCGCAAACGACCAGTGTAATGTCTGGATTTTCAGACAAAACAAAAGCAGCAGGAAGATTATTGGTAATAACCGTGATGTCTCCTGATTTTACTAACTCCTCGGCCAGTAACATCGTGGTGCTACCACTGTCGAGGATCACGGTATCGCCGGGCTTAACCATGCCAGCCGCCGCCTGCGCGATACGTTTTTTGGGGTCACTGGCCTGAAGGTAGCGTTCTTCCAGTACCAATTCCCCCGGCTGTTTGTCGTGACCGGAAGCGTTCTTCGCCGTCCATCTTGCCGCACCACCATGAAAACGGCTAAGTGCGCCTTTTTGCTCCAGCAGACTCAAATCCGAACGAATGGTCACTTCTGAAACTTCGAAAGCACTCGAAAGATCAGCCACTAAAACACTGCCATTTTCATTCACTAACTCAATGATTTTATGGCGACGTTCATAAGTATTCATTATGAGTAATCCGAAAGGTCATATTCCCCACAGTGTAAACAAAAGCCCCCTCAATGAGGAGTAAAAATTCCCGGCGCTGTGAATCATAGCAACTCCGGATGTGTCTTGGCTGCATTCTCAGACTTTATCTTCTCATTTCCCGAGACACCACTTAAAACGAAAGAAAACGAATGCAATAAACTTACGAAACATTTCGATCACCATCACATAATGCGGAAAACGCTATTGTTTGCCTTTCGCAAAGGTACGATCCTCTTCGGAAACAAACGGAGGCAGAAAATGAAAGACATTATTGCTAAACACAAGACAAGCGAAAGAATTGGGATTTGCTCAGTGTGCTCTGCACATCCTCTGGTGATTGAAGCGGCGTTACGCGAAGACCTGCATACAGACCGCAAAGTGCTGATCGAAGCGACCTCAAACCAGGTCAATCAATTTGGCGGATACACCGGGATGCTGCCGATGGATTTTCGAGATTTCGTTCTCGCGATCGCCGAAAATATAGGATTCCCGATGCATCGTTTGATTTTAGGTGGGGATCACCTGGGACCAAACTGCTGGCAGAACGAAAGCGCTGAAAGTGCGATGGCAAAAGCCGAGGTGCTGATTGCCCGCTATGTCGAAGCGGGGTTCAGCAAAATTCATCTGGATGCGTCTATGTCATGCGCAGATGATCCTGTCCCTCTGGATCCACTTGTTGTGGCTCAACGCGCTGCGCGCTTATGTCAGGTCGCAGAAAGGGTAGCCACTCCACAGCAGAAAAAGCAGCTGACCTATGTCATTGGTACAGAAGTTCCTGTGCCCGGCGGTGAATCCTCCTCTATCGAGCAGGTTCATATCACGAAAGCCGCAGATGCCAAAGCCACACTCGATATGCACCATCAGGCATTTAGTGAGCTTGGGCTGAATGATGCAATAAACAGGATTATCGCCGTCGTGGTCCAGCCCGGCGTGGAATTCGATCATAGCCGTGTAATCCACTACCAGCCGGAGCTCGCCCGGGATCTGTCCGCGTATATTGCGACAACTCCGCTAATTTACGAGGCACATTCTACCGATTACCAGACCCGTGATTCCTACCGCAGCCTGGTGAACGATCACTTCGCCATCCTGAAAGTGGGGCCGGCGTTGACTTTTGCCTTACGGGAAGCCGTTTTCGCGCTGGCAAACATTGAACAGGTACTGATTGCGCCCGAGTCCCGCAGCCAGATCCTGACGGTTATAGATAGCGTTATGCTGGATGAGCCCGGTTACTGGAAAAAATATTACCATTCGACATTCAGCCTCTCGCTCATCGACCTGCATTTCAGCCTGTCCGATCGCATTCGCTATTACTGGCCTCACACCCGCATTAACCGGGCGATGGAAGTCTTAATCACCAACCTGCAATCAGTGGCAATCCCTCTGGGATTACTGAGCCAGTACCTCCCCGCTCAGTTTGAAAGGGTGATGAACGGCGAACTAGCCAGCGATCCGCACGAACTTATCATCGATAAAATCCAGGATGTTTTACGCGCTTATCATTTCGGCTGCACACCTGCGCAATCCCTTAAGGAAGGAGCCTGCCATGCATAACTGCGAGGTTTTCGTCAAAACCGGCATCAGTTTTGCGGATCATCACGAGGCGCTTACGCACATCGGTGAACGTATGGTGCAGGAAGGCATAGTGGAAACGACGTATCCGCAAGCCCTGGTAAACCGCGAAGCTGAATTCCCAACAGGCATCCAGCTGGAACACCATGCCGTCGCCATTCCCCACTGTGAAGCGACACATGCCCGCTGTCCGGCGATTTATCTCATCAGACCCGATACCGCAGTGGAATTTTTTCAGGCAGATGACGACGGAACCATTCCGGCCTCACTGATTATTGCCCTGATAGTCACTCATCCGGCAGAACAGCTGAAGTTACTACGCCAGTTATTCAGCCAGTTACAAGATCCCGTTTTTTGCGAAAGCTTGCTGACGGCGCCTGAAGAGCAGCTTTCCACGCTGTTTAGAAGCCGCATTTTTATCTCATCACCGGAGAAGCGTTCCGAAGCGTGCACCTGAGCGCATTCTCAACATTGAACCCGACGTCTTACCTAAAAAAATAATATCAAAAACAACCTATTGAGGAGTTTTACCGTGAAGCGAAAAATTATAGTCGCCTGTGGCGGAGCTGTTGCCACCTCTACGCTGGCAGCAGAAGAAATCAAAGAACTGTGTGAAGCACATGGCATACAAGTGGATCTCGTGCAGTGTCGCGTAACGGAGATCGAAACCTATATGGACGGTGCTCATCTGATTTGTACCACCGCCAAAGTCGACCGCACATTCGGCAGCATTCCGGTCGTTCACGGGATGCCGTTTATCTCAGGTGTAGGCATGGATACGTTGCGCCAGCAAATACTGACCCTGTTACAGGAGTAAGCCATGTTTACTGAAATAATGCGCTACATCCTCGACCTCGGGCCAACAGTCATGTTGCCCGGCGTCATCATCGTTTTCTCTCTGATACTGGGGATGAAACTGGGGGATTCTTTTAAATCAGCAATTCATATTGGCATAGGTTTTGTCGGGATCGGATTAGTCATCGGCCTGATGCTCGATTCCATCGGGCCAGCGGCAAAAGCCATGGCAGAGCACTTCGAAATCAACCTGCAGGTGGTTGATATTGGCTGGCCAGGTTCAGCCCCAATGACCTGGGCTTCACAAATTGCACTGGTTGCCATCCCGATTGCCATCGGTGTGAATATTGTGATGTTGCTGACCCGTATGACGCGTGTCGTCAATGTGGATATCTGGAACATCTGGCACATGACGTTCACTGGCGCCATGCTGCATCTCGCCACCGGCTCTTACTGGCTGGGGATTATGGGTGTCGTTATCCATGCGGCGTTTATCTACAAACTGGGTGACTGGTTTGCGAAAGATACCCGGGATTTCTTCAATCTTGAAGGCATTGCGATCCCGCATGGTTCTTCGGCCTATCTCGGCCCGATCGCTGTGCTGGTTGATACTGTTATCGGGAAAATCCCGGGGCTGAACAAAATTCACTTCAGCGCTGACGATGTGCAAAAGCGTTTCGGGCCGTTTGGTGAACCGGTGACTGTCGGTTTTGTGATGGGGTTGATTATTGGTTTCCTCGCCGGTTACGACGCAAAGGGCGTGCTGCAGCTGGCGGTGAAAACAGCGGCAGTGATGCTCCTGATGCCACGAGTGATCAAACCGATCATGGACGGCTTAACCCCCATTGCCCGCCATGCCCGTACCCGTTTGCAAGCCCGCTTTGGCGGACAGGAATTCCTGATTGGTCTGGATCCCGCGCTGCTGCTCGGGCACACCGCCGTGGTATCTGCCAGCCTGATCTTTATTCCGCTGACCATCCTGATTGCCGTACTGGTACCTGGCAATCAGGTCCTGCCGTTCGGGGACCTCGCCACTATCGGTTTCTTCGTTGCCATCGCCGTAGCGGTACATCAGGGTAACTTGTTCCGCACGCTTATCTCCGGCTGCATCATCATGAGCATCACGTTGTGGATTGCTACTCAGACTATTGATCTGCATACACAACTGGCTGCCAATGCTGGCGCACTTACCGCAGGGGGAAGAGTAGCATCTATGGATCAGGGCGGCTCACCTGTCACCTATCTGCTGATTCAGCTCTGCACACTGAAGAATATCGCAGGACTGAGCGTGATCGGCGTCGTCTATGCCATCGGGGTCTTCCTGACATGGCGTCGTGCCCGCCAGTTTACGCAGGCTGAAAAACAAGCAGTGATTGCACAGGCCAATTCTTAACTTCATCTCAGCGGGGGGGATCCCCCCGCTCAAGGAAACCGACTATGAAATCTGTTGTGGTACACACCGGCGGGAAGATGACAGTTGAAGATCGCCCGGTTCCGGAACTCAAAAGCTCCGGTGATGTGCTGGTTCGCATCGCCTATTCAGGTCTTTGCGGGTCAGATATCCCGCGTATCTTCGCAAACAGTTCGCATTATTATCCCATTACCCTCGGCCATGAATTTAGCGGTCATGTCGTCAGTATCGGGAAGGATATTCACGACCTACAGGAAGGTGATGCCGTGGCCTGCGTTCCTTTACTCCCATGCTTTGAATGTGAAGAGTGCAAGAAAGCCGCTTATTCGCAGTGCAAACACTATGACTTTATTGGCTCCCGCCGCGAGGGAGGACACGCTGAATATGCGGTAGTTTCCCGCAAAAACTTGTTCAAATTGCCAGGAAATGCCTCCCTTTTGCAGGGCGCTTTCCTCGAGCCCATTACGGTAGGTCTGCATGCCCTCAAACTGGCCGGTGGCTGTCAGGACAAAGAGGTCATTGTGATTGGCGCAGGCACCATCGGACAACTCATCATTCAGGCGGCCAGCGCTCTGGGAGCAAAATCGGTGACGGCTGTTGATATCAATCCTCAGCGTCTGGCTCTTGCGCTGGAAACCGGTGCCAGCCATGCCTTTAACAGCGCAACGCTGAGCGCAGACGACATTCGGCAGAAAACACAAGAACGACGCTTTAATCAGTTGATCGTAGAAACAGCAGGCACGCCGCAAACTGTTGCGCTTTCCCTCGATATTGCCGGCCCTAAAGCCCAGGTGGCGCTGGTCGGGACGTTACACAAGGATCTTACCCTGAACGTTTCTACCTTCAGCCATATCCTGCGCAAAGAACTGACGCTGCTGGGCAGCTGGATGAATTATTCCGCCCCCTGGCCGGGCAGTGAATGGCAGCAAGCCACGCAACTTTTTGCAGAGAAAAGGATAAATCTTGACGCGCTGATCGCAAGTATTGGAGCACCGGAAGACTTTGTCAGGGAAGTGACGGCACTCGCAGGAAAGCCGATGACAGGGAAAATTTTACTGGATATGACAGGGAGCTGAAACAATGTATCTGATTTCAAACAGGGAAATGCTGCTTGCCGCGCAGCGCGACAGTTATGCTGTGCCTGCTTTCAACGTCCACAATCTGGAGACAGTGCAGGTGGTAGCCGAAACCGCGGCGGCCATGAGTTCTCCGGTGATCCTTGCAGGAACACCGGGCACATTCAGTTATGCCGGAACAGATTACCTGATCTCGATATGCCACGAGGCTGCGCGAAGATACCGCATCCCACTGGCACTGCATCTGGATCATCATGAGGATCTGCGGGATATAGAAAGCAAAGTCCGTGCGGGGATCCGCTCCGTCATGATCGACGCCTCGCACTTCCCGCTGGCGGACAATATTAAACAGGTGAGCGAAGCCGTCAGGCTCTGTCATGGCTTTGATGTCAGTGTCGAAGCGGAATTAGGCCGCCTGGGCGGTCAGGAAGACGACCTGGTGGTGGAAGAAGGCGACAGCTACTTTACTGATCCGATAGTGGCGAAACACTTTGTTGAAGCGACGCGAATTGATTCGCTGGCTGTCGCCATTGGTTCTGCTCACGGCTTGTATCAGGGAGAACCCAAACTGGATTTCACCCGTCTTGGACAAATCCGCCAGCAGGTTGATATTCCGCTGGTTCTGCACGGTGCATCGGGGATTCCGGAGGAGATGATCTACCGGGCAATCGGTCTGGGGATCTGTAAAGTGAACGTCGCGACCGAGCTGAAAATTGCCTTTGCGGATGCTGTGAAAGCGTATTTTGCAGAACATCCGGACGCTAACGATCCGCGAAAATACATCGTGCCGGGAAAACTCGCGATGCAAAAAGTCGTGGAAGAAAAAATCCGGATTTGTGGCAGTGCCGGGCGATTATGACCCGCCTGTATTAACCAAGCGGGCCCGCGCCCGCTTTCAGGATTTTAGTAAAGTGCAGGTTGCAGCTGTCATTCCATTCTGATTTTATGGAAGTTCATTAATAGTAAAATGGGAACTGCTATGACCACCCTGAACCATTTTGGCCAACCCATCGGTGACGCCCTTCCCGACTGGCAGCCCCGCGAGCGCCCTGTGCATGTTCAGCTTGATGGCCTCTGGTGTCATCTTGAGCCTCTGTCCTGCGAACGCCACAGTGAGGATTTATTTAACGCCTGGCACAGCATTGATGACAATCGGGACTGGACCTATCTCGCCGTCGATCGCCCTGCAACGCAGGCAGATTGCGACGTGTTTATTTCCCAGCAGGAAAAAAGTGAAGATCCGCTGTTTTTCGCGGTGGTGGATAATGAAACACAGCGCGCCGTGGGCAGCGTTTCTCTGATGCGTATCGATGCCGTGAATGGCGTTGCCGAAATTGGCTGGGTGAACTGGTCACCGCTGATGAAACGCACACGTTTTGGCACTGAAGCCATTTACCTGCTGCAACGTTATCTGTTCGATACCCTGAAATATCGCCGCTGCGAATGGAAATGCCACAGCCTGAATGAGCCGTCAAAACTGGCCGCAAAACGCTTCGGGTTTGAGTATGAAGGTATGTTCCGTCAGGCCATCATCAATAAAGGCCACAACCGTGATACCTGCTGGTATTCGGTTCTTGACCACGAATGGCCAGCCTCAAAGGCAGCGTTTGATCGCTGGTTAAGTGCAGATAATTTCAATGCGGAAGGTCAGCAGAAACATCGTCTGGAAGAACTGCGCTGACAGGCATTGCCTGCGTTGTTTACTGACGCAGGCAGAACCGGTCCTTCAATGAAAACCGCTCAGGAATTTAGCGCAGACAATACCGTTACATCAGGCCACGCGTAGATAATATTAGGCGAACGCCACAGCGGACCTGCATCGGTATAGCGCCCTGATTCCAGCCCCCCCAGGGCACGGTAGAACCTAATTGCAGGCTCGTTGCCTTCTACAACTCCCAGCCCTGCACTTTTAAAACCTTCACCCGCCAGATGTGTTGCGGCTTTGGCAATCAGCAGTTTGCCAATCCCCTGACGCTTAAATGCAGGCGAAACATACAGGAATTTGATTTCGGCCATCTCGCCAAATTCAGGGTTTGAAGAAGCCGAAGCCAGACTGAATCCGGCTAATTTGCCGTCAACTTCCGCGATAAAAATGCCCTGACCGGCAGCAGGATGCGCAAATTTATCCTGCCAGAAAGATTTACGACGCGGAACATCAAGCGCGTTAAAGGCTTCCGGCGGTGCCAGTTCGCGATAAGTATCACGCCAGATGGCAACGTGTAATTCAGCCAGTGAATCAATATCTTTCGGTTCAGCAATCCGTATAGTGCAGGCTGGCACGGCATCCCTCTTCATCAAAATGTTCGGAAAATCATAATGTCAGCTGAGTATAGTCAGCCTTTCTCTTCCCGCGCCAGCAAACTGCGTTTTCGTTCCACACCCCAGCGGTAACCAGAAATATTACCGCCCGTTTTAACCACCCGATGACAGGGAATGGCGACTGCCAGCAGGTTTGCGGCGCAGGCTCCGGCAACAGCGCGGACTGATTTAGGCGAACCAATTTTAGTGGCAATCTCGGCATAACTGGCGGTATTTCCCGGTGGGATATCACGTAATGCCTGCCAGACGCGCTGCTGGAAAGCCGTTCCGCGAATATCCAGCGGCAAATCCAGCCCAATCTGAGGCACTTCGACAAAGCCAACAACCACAGCAATTCGCTGCTCGAAATCCGGATCGCCGCCCAGCAATTCCGCTTGTGGAAAACTGTTTTGCAGCTCATTGATCAACTTTTCAGGATCGTCGCCCAGTAAAATGGCGCAGATCCCCCGCTGACTTTCGGCAACCAGAATATCGCCCAGTGAAGATTTTCCGATGGCAAACCAGACGCGCACATCGCGGCCACCGGAGCGGAAATTTTGCGGCGTCATGCCCAGCGTGGCTGCGGACGTTTCGTAAAACCGGCCATCGGAAGGATATCCGGCCGCGTGGATCGCTTCGGTTATCGTTGCAGAATCAGCCAGCATTTCACGTACACGCCGGGCGCGCTGCGCCTGCTGATACTCTTTGGGCGTCACGCCGGTTTGCGCCTTAAACAGGCGATGAAAGTGATAAGCACTGATGCCTACTTCGGCGGCCAGCTGATTAAGCGTCAACATCCCGGCAGATCCTTCCAGCATGCGGCAGGCCTGAGCTACCCGCTGAGCGTGAAACTGCGCCAGTGAAATCAGTCCCTGACGGCAGCGTTTGCACGGGCGAAATCCTGCCTCTTCTGCGGCTTCGGCATCATCAAAATAGAGAATATTTTCCGGATTCGGCTGCCGTGACGGGCATGAAGGCGCGCAGTAAATACCGGTGGTTTTTACCGCGTAAACAAATTTGCCATCCGCGTTCGCATCACAGCTGATGACCGCCTGCCAGCGTGGATCCTTCACCGACTCAGAGGCTGAGTTTTCCGCTACCGTTTTGTTGATGACTTGTGTTTTACCTGACATTTTCTGCCTCACGTTTCCCGACTGGATGACTGTCAGCATAAGCCGCCATTATCCCTTGCACCCTCCGGCGCTTGCTTTCTCATTCAATGCCGGACTTTTAGCCTGCCACCGGCTTTAACGGCGTGTCGAGGATCATCTGATAAAAGGCCAGATCCAGCCAGCGGTCAAATTTAAATGCCGCCTGTTTAATGGTCCCGGTATGACTGAATCCATTTTTTTCGTGCAGGGCAATACTGCCGCTGTTGGCCGCGTCAATCGCGCCAATCAGCGTATGTACGCCACGTTCACGTGCGGCATCCACCAGTGCATTAAGCAAGATTTTACCCAACCCTTTGCCACGGTGATCTTTATGAATATAAATCGAATGTTCGACCGAATATTTATACGCAGGCCAGGCGCGGAACGTGCCGTAACTGGCAAAACCCAGCAGTACGCCCTGCGCGTCTTCCAGCCCGATCACCGGAAAGTTATGGGTCAGTTTAGTGGCAAACCAGGTTGTCATGCTGTCGATATGACGCGGTTTATAGTCATACAACGCGGTGGATGTCAGGATCGCATCATTAAAAATATCCAGAATAGCGACAGCGTGCTGGCGTTCGGTACAGGTGATCATTTTCATCAGTTCTTCCCCGGTGACTTCCGTTTGATGTTTAATTCCACTATAGTAGAATTAATTCCACAAAAGTAAACAACGGAACGGATCCCATGTCAATCGACCAACTGATCGCCACACGTTTGCAGTCTTTGCGTAAAACACAGGGTTTGAGCCTGGAACAACTGGCCAGCAGTTCAGGTGTCAGTAAAGCGATGATCTCCAAAATTGAACGGCAGGACAGCAGTCCGAGCGCCAGCCTTTTAGGTCGTCTGGCCGCCAGTCTGGGTGTTTCGCTCGCGCAGTTGCTGTCAGAAGATAACCAACAACCCGCGCCATTACGTCCGCTTGCACAGCAGGAAGTGTGGCAGGATCCGGATATCGGTTATCTGCGGCGTCAGGTGACGGCGCATGAGGAAAACGGCGGTCCGGAACTGGTGGAAATTACGCTGCCAGCCGCCGCGCGCGTCAGTTATCCGGGCTGGAGTCATCAGGCGTATAAACAACGTCTGTGGCTGGTGGAAGGGTCGCTGACTGTCGATTATGGCACGGAAAAGTATGTGCTATCGGCAGGCGATGCGCTGACGTTCGGCGTGGATTTGCCGATCACCTTCAGTAATCCCGGCACTGAGCCGTGCCGGTATTTGCTGGTCATGAGCGACAAATAGTTTCCACGCTTTCAGCAGCGCCAGTGCGCGGTCACGCTGATCAGAGATCTAACGTGCCGTCGATCAGCGTACATGTATCGCCGCCGATCCAGGGTTCGCCATCGACAAACGTCACGGTTACGCGGCCATCGCGCTGGAGTTTAGTCCCCTGCCGCACGCGATAAGTTTGTGCCATATGTTCTCCGTCAGGGAAATTCGCGGCTTTCAGCACCCGCGCCAGACAGGCATTGGCGCTGCCGGTGACCGGATCTTCTTTCAGCACGCCGTCCTCATCAATAATCGCACGCACTTCATAATCCGCCGGACCGTTTTTATCGTGCAAACCGTAAACCGCGATACCGTTAATGCCCAGTTGCGTTTGCAGCTGGCTGACAGCGGCGGCATCAGCGGTGATATTCAGACATTCCTGCGCGCTTTCCATCCGCACCACCAGCCAGATGATCCCCATATCGACGTTGACTGGCGTAACTTCTGCCTGAATCTTTCCGCCACGTAACGCCTTAGCCAGCAATTCCAGATGCTGAGCATCAAGCGGACTCTGTTTCGCTGGCGGCGCGGAAAAGGCCTGTCCGCCTTCTGCCAGCTGTTTCACCTGCACCAGCCCGACGCCACATTCCTGGACAAGATATCCCGGATTTTTCGGCTGCAACCCGCTTTGCAATAGCGCGTAAGCTGTGCCAAGCGTTGGGTGTCCGGCGAACGGCAGTTCTTTATCGGTAGTGAAAATCCTTACGCGATAATCGGCTTGTGGTGAAGCGGGTTTGAGCACAAACGCCGTTTCCGCAAGATTCGTCCAGCGGGCCATTGCAAACATCTCGGCGTCTGTCAGTCCTTCGGCATCGAGTATCACGGCCAGGGCGTTGCCTTTCAGCGGCTGGGCGGTGAACACATCGACTTGTTTAAAACGGCGCAGGCGGGTCATAGCAAATCCTTTTTAATCATTGAGTAAGGAACGGCGAAGTCACTGAGTTTAGGAATATTTCTATAAGTTATCGAGAACTATGTCAGTCGCGGGCGGCTGGCCTATGCTTAACAGAGCTTCCAAAATATCCTAAAAACACAAGGAACAGAAAGATGTCCGCGAAGGATTTGATAGGTATTGGTATTGGTCCCTTTAATTTAAGCCTCGCCGCGATGGCTAAAGATACCGGAAAACTCGACGCTGCTTTCTTCGACGCTAATCCGGAATTCAGCTGGCACCCCGGCATGTTGCTGCCGACAGCCACCATGCAAACCTATGTGTTGCAGGATCTGGTGACCACCGTCGCCCCGCGCAGCGAGTTTTCTTTCATCAATTATCTGGTGGAACAGAAGAAAATTTACCGCTTTCTGGCGACGGAACAACTGATCATCAGCCGCGATGAGTTTTCCGATTATCTGCGCTGGGCGTGCGACCGCATCCCTGACCTGCATTTTTCCGAGCCGGTTGAGCGCATTGATTTCGATGACAAGCGGCAGGAATTTATCGTGCAGAGTAAAACAGGCGAGCACCGTGCGCGCAATATTTGCCTCGGCACCGGCCATGCACCGTGGATCCCCAAACCGGCGCGGGCGGCGCTGGGCGAAAACTGTTTTCATGCGGCTGAGATTGAACTACGCGAACCGGATTTCACCGGCAAACGCGTGGCCGTCGTCGGTGGCGGACAAAGCGGCGCGGACATTATTCTTAACGCGCTGAGCGGCCACTGGGGCGAATTTGCCGAACTGAGCTGGATATCACGACGCCCGAATTTTCAGCCGCTGGATGAATCGATTTTCACCAATGAATATTTCACGCCGGAGTATGTGAATTACTTTTATACGCTGCCGGAAGACGTACGTGAGCAGGAAATCGCCACGCAAAAACTGCCTTCGGATGGCATCAGTTATCACACGCTGGAAGATATTTATAAGCAGCTGTATCACCGTTTCGATGTGCTGCATCAGCCGCGTAACGTGCGTTTATTGCCCCACCGCGCGCTCGATCATATCGTACGTAATGCGGGCGGTGATTTCAGTTTGCAGGCAAAACACGGGCTGGAAAAATGCGAGGAGCATTTCAGTGCCGATATCGTGATCCTGGCGACTGGCTATCGCCCCGGTTTACCGGATTATCTCGAGCCTTTGCTGGACCGCATCCCCTATGACCGCGAACAACATTTGCCGCTTCAGCCGAATTTCAACCTGCGCTGGGACGGCCCTGAGCAGAACCGCATTTACGCAGTGAATGCCGGTATTCACAGTCACGGCAGCGCCGAAGGGCAACTGACGCTGACCGCGTGGCGCTCGGCGAAAATCCTCAATCATTTGCTGGGCGAAGCGCACTACGATTTGCGGCCAGTGCCTTCACTGGTGCAATGGTGGTCGGACACGCCGGATGCGGGCAAGCGCGGTAAATAGCAGGCACAAAAAAGCGGAGCATCAGGCTCCGCTTTCCTTTTACTGACTTTCATTAAACAAATCAGACGTAAAAATAGATGGCCAAAAAGTGGCAGGCACTGCCGCCGAGCACGAACCCGTGCCAGATGGCGTGACCGAAACGAAAGCGTTTAGAGGCATAGAAAATAACGCCCAGCGTGTACACCACACCGCCCAGCGCCAGTAAGGCTACGCCACCCAGCGAAAGTGTAGTCGCCAGCTGGTAAATCACTATCAGCGACAGCCAGCCCATCGTCAGATAAGTGACCAGCGAAAGCACTTCAAAACGGTGAGCAAACGCCAGTTTAAAAATTACGCCGAACAGCGCCAGCCCCCAGATCACCGCCATCAGTCCTTTCGCCAGCGGGGAATTAAGCCCGACCAGCAGGAACGGCGTGTAGGTCCCGGCAATCAGTAAATAAATCGCGCAGTGGTCAAATTTTTTCAGCCAGTATTTGGCTTTCTGATGCGGTATCGCGTGATACAGCGTGGAGGCCAGATACAGCAAAATCATGCTGCCGCCGTACAAACTGTAGCTGGTGATTGCCATGGCGCTGGCGTTATCGCCAACTGCCTGAACCAGCAACAACACCAGCCCGACAATCCCAAAAACCAGACCAACGCCGTGACTCAGGCTGTTAGCAATTTCTTCAGCCCACGGATATCCCTGTGGTGATGGAGACAACTTACCCATACGTTGAGGATCCTCAAGACAAAAAAGTAAAAATCATTGTTTATAAAACGTTCCGACGGAATTAGCTTAACTGAGAACAATTCCAGTGTACATCTGTAAGCTTAAAATGAGTATTATCTGATGTAACAGTCTCTTAGCCGGATCATCATTTCACTCATCCTCGACTGTGAAGCCCTTCAATTCATTCGCTTTGTTTATAATTTACCAAAGTGACATTCAGACTACAGCGGGATTTTCCGCACCCAAAAACATGATTTTTTTATATCAAGCGACTAAGGTGTAGCGGAAAAATGAAAATAACGCCGTTTACCATGCCGTCAATATGACTAAGGTTTTAGTATGTCTGCAGCAACTACCCCGCTGAATTTTGGGGCAATGACCGAAGTTTTTCAGTTCCTGATGGAAATCGACAAGCTGAAAAGCGTGCAACGTCGCACCAAAGTGTTAGGCACTGAGCGTCAGGAAAACTCCGCAGAACACAGCTGGCATTTCGCCGTGGCAGCAATGTCTCTGGCCCCTTTCGCACCGGAAGGCGTTGATATCAATAAAGTCATCCGCATGGCGCTGATCCACGACATCGTCGAAATCGATGCCGGTGATGTGCTGGTTTACGATCTCGCTGCCCGCGCGGCGGTTCACGATCAGGAAATCATTGCAGCGAAACGCCTGTTCGGCCTGCTGCCTGTGCCCATGAGCACGCAGTTCCTGGATTTGTGGAATGAATATGAAGCGGGCGAAACCCCTGAAGCGCGCTTTGCGCTGGTGATCGACCGCGTGATGCCGATGGTCATGAACCTGAATAATCAGGGTCAGAGCTGGGTGGAAAACAATATCCGTCTCGAGCAGGTTCTGGCACGTAATGCCTTTATCGCCGATATCCATCCTGAACTGTGGCTGCATATCCGCACTCATCTGGATAATGCGCATCAGCAGGGCTGGCTGAAGTAATAAAACCCTTCCCCTCGTGAGAGGGGAAGGAGCAAAGAAAACCCTGCTTCAAACCACCACAACCCCCATTCTTTCACGTGCTTCTTCATACGTCGGCATTGATGCGGCTGCGCCTGCGCGTTCCACACATACAGAAGCATAAGCAGATGCGAATTGTGCGGCTTCGGGGAGTGTGGCGCCGGCGGCAAGCTGGGAGGCCAGCGCGCCGTTAAAGGCGTCGCCTGCGCCGGTGGTATCGACCGGGGTCGCCGGACAGGCCTGAATAATCTGCGTTTCGCCGTTCACCGAAAGCAATGCGCCCTGCGTGCCCAGCGTGATGATCAGCGCCTGGATCCCTTTGGCGTGCAGCGCGTGAGCAGCGCGTTCGGCGGAGGGAATATCGCAGACTTCAATGCCGGTCAGCAGCGTGCATTCTGTGGCATTGGGCGTGAGTAAATCCACCTGAGCCAGTAAATGGTCAGAAACGGGCTGGAACGGCGCGGGGTTGAGGATAATGTAAGTGCCGTTGTCCTTCGCGATACCGATCAGTTTTTCAATCGCTGGCAGGTTATTTTCCAGCTGTGTCAGCAGGATATCAGCGGCGGCGACGGCCGGACGGCACTGTTCGACTTCTTCGTCGGTGACCGTCAGGTTTGCGCCCGGATCAACGGCAATCATATTTTCGGCATCGGCTCCGGCGACATAAATCAACGCGTTGCCGGTCGGGCATTCGCTGGTGGAGAACAACGTGACGGCGTCGAAACCGGCGCTGTCGAGATGGCGGCGGGCAAACATGCCGAAATCATCGCGACCAACTTTACCGATGTAATGCACACGCGCACCGGCACGCAGTGCGGCGACCGCCTGGTTGGCGCCCTTGCCGCCCGCGCCCATCATGCTGTTGCGCGCAATCAGTGATTCTCCCGGTTTGGGGAAACGCGCCATGCCTGCCACGATATCGAGGTTGAAAGACCCAAATACGCATACCTTGCCTTTGTTCATGCCTCTCTCCTGAAGGAAAATGTTCCGGCTGCCAGAGCTGGCTGCGACGGAAAAACGCGCTGTGCGGCTAAACATGCGCCACGGCAACCGGTCTCGTCGGTGACGGCGCTGAAATGAATGGTCAGGCCGTTCGCCGGATACGGGCTGCGCAGATGACTGCGTAACTGCTGTTCCAGTTCGACCAGCGGGAAGTTCTCCATCGCCAGCACGCCACCGCCCAGCACCAGATATTCGGGATCCAGAATGTTCATTTCACTGGCGACGGTGCGCGCCAGTCGTGCCACAAATTCAGTTAAATCCACATGCCCGGCATGACGTACAAACAGGTCGGCGAACGGCGTTTGTGGCGCATGTTGCCGCGCCCAGCCGGTCAGCCAGTTGCCGGACGTCAGCGTCTCGACGCAGCCGGTTTTGCCGCAGGGACAAAGCAACGGATTCCCCGCCAGCGGAATGTGCCCCAGTTCACCCGCACCGCCGTGCGCGCCGTGGTAAAAATCGCCGTTGATCCACAAACTGTTGCCCAGCCCGGTGCCGAGATACAGCCCGACAGCAACATCCGGCAGCGCACTGTGCCGTGTTAAATCCCACCACATCAGATGGTTTACGTCTTTATCCATCGCCACCGGCAGGTGTAAACGTTGCAAGAGCATCGCCGCCACCGGCTGATTATCCAGTGCGGAGATAAACGGCAGCGACAGCACGGTTTGGCGATCGCGGGACAATACACCCGGCAGCCCGAGCATGACTTGCGCCACCTGATGATGCGGATCCTGTTCCTGCAAATACGCCGTGATCAGGTTTTCCAGCCCCTGTAACGGGTCAGTCTGCCCCGCCCAGCTTTGGGTCGGGGTTTTTTGGTAGCCGCGAAAATTTTGCTGGCTGTCCATCAGCATTAAACGGGTATTGGTGCCCCCGACATCCACTCCAAGAAAGTGCGGCATACGGCTCTCCTGCCCTCAGGCTGCGTGACGCGCCTGACGCATCTGATCGAGCATTTTGTCCCAGGCAACATCCAGATCGTTGTCCAGCGTGAACAGGCCGGAACTGCCGACGATCAGCACTTCCGCTCCCGCGCCCATCAGATCCTGATAGGTGCGCAGGTTGCAGGAGCCGTCGATTTCGATCAGATAGCGGTAGCCTTTTTGCTGTTTGAGGTCACGCAGTTGCGCGATTTTCCCCAGCATTTCAGGGATGAACGGCTGACCGGCATAGCCCGGATCGACGGTCATCACGGTGATTTTATCCAGCAGATGAATGTAGTGCTGGATGTATTCCACCGGTGTCGCGGGATTGAGCACCACGCCGACTTTTTTACCCAGCGAGCGGATCTGATTGATGATGCGGAACGCGTCGCGGTTAATGGTTTCTGCGTGCGGACAGATAAAATCGGCACCGGCTTTGGCTATTGGCTCGATAAAGTCAGCCGGGTTTTCCACCATCATATGCACGTCCAGAACCAGCGGCGTATGCGGGCGGATCTGCTCAATAAAGAACGGCGACAGCGTGATATTTTTGACGTAATGGCCGTCCATGATGTCGATGTGCAGCATATCGGCGCGGCGGTTCAGCACTTCAAGTTGCTGTTTAATGTCGATGAGGCTCATGCACATCAGCGACGGAGAAATTTTGTATTCCATGATGTTTTCCTAAGTCAGAGGCAATTTTAAAAAAGTGTTTAAGGTTGAGCCGCCCGCGCTTTGGCAGCGCTCATTCGCCCTGCCCTTTTTTGCAGATAACGGCTGCGGAAGAATTTCAGCGCCAGCACCACAATCAGTACCGCGCCCCACATCGCCAGGCTGAAATGCGGGCTGACGTTCATCAGATTCAGGCCGGTGGAAATCACCTGCAGGACAATCAGCGAGAGCACCACACCTGCGACTTTGCCGAAGCCGCCGTTGGGGTCGGTGCCGCCAAGAATGATGGCCAGCACCGTCAGCAACAGATACGAGTCGCCGTAGCCCATGCGCGCCGAGTTGAAACGCGCCATCATGATGAGTCCGGCAATCACGCATAACATGCTGGAAATCACGTAGATGGCAATCAGCACGCGGTGGGTATTGATGCCGCTGAAATGGGTGGCGTTGATGTTGCTGCCGCTCATGTAGATGTATTTACCGAGGCGTGTGCGTTCTAAAAACACCGCGATTAAGGCTGCGGTCAGCAGGAAGATAATCAGCGGAACCGGCACCCCGAGCAGGGTTTCCGCGCCGATAAAGCGCACGATATCCGGCATACCGCTGATCGCCGCGCCGCGTGAAAGGTAGATGCCGACGCCGTTCACCATGGTCATGGTCGCCAGCGTCACCAGAATCGGATGCGCGCCGACATACGCCACCAGCGCGCCGGTCAGCATGCCAATCACCAGCGCCAGAATCATTGCGCCGACCAATGCCAGCGTCAGCCAGACCGCCTGCATCGCCATGCTGGCATCCGGTGGCAGCCAGGTGAGAAACACCCACGCCATCAGTAAACTGGTCAGGTTGGCGGTGGCGATAATGCACAGGTTCAGGCCACCGCTGAGGATCGGGATAAACATCGCCAGCGTCAGTAAACCGAGTTCCGGCAGCTGGAAGGCGACGCTCATAAAGGTGGCGTCACTGAAGAAGCGCCCCGGCATCGCCAGGCTGAAGCCGATGATCACCACCAGCAATAACAGCGATAATCCCAATGTCGTGCTATCTATTTTCAGGGAAGCGATTTTCAGGCGAGGCCGCGCATCGGGCTTCGCTTTAAGACTCACATTTCTGCTTTTTGCGAACATAGCGGTTTTCCTCAGGCGAAGCCGACTTCGGTTTCTTTGCGTTTCTTGTAATGGGTGACGGTGATGGCCGCGACGATCACCACGCCGATGACGATGTTCATGAAATAGCTGGAAACGCCGATCAGATTGAGGCCATTTTTCAGCACGCCAATCAGGAACACGCCCATCAGAGTGCCGACCACGCTGCCTTTGCCGCCATTAAGGCTGGCACCGCCAAGTACTGCCGCTGCCAGCACATCCAGCTCGCCGCCGACCAGCGCATTCGGCACCACTTCACCGACGCGATACACCTGCACCAGGCCGCCAATCGCCGCCATCGCGCCGAGATATCCGTAAGCAAACAGATGCAATAACCCGACACGGATACCGATACGGCGCGCAGATTCCTGATCGCCTCCCACCGCAAACAACTGGCGTCCGAGATGGGTTTTGTTGAGCAGGATCCAGCTCAGCCCGGCGACCGACAGCATCACCACCACCGGCAAACCAATCTGATAATGCTGTTCGCCGACGCTGAACGGCAGCACGCGGATTGGCGTCGTCAGCCAGTCCGGCAGGTCATACAGACTGGTGCCGTTGGTCAGCCACATCAGCATGCCAAACAGCAGCGACTGCATACTGATGGTGACGATGATCGACACGATGCGCAGGCAGTAGATCAGAATGGCGTTGATCATCCCCAGCACCGTGCCGATGGCGACCGCCAGTAAAATGCTGCCGGTCGGGCTGCTCAGGCCGTAGTGGATCGCCAGCGTGGCGATGATGTACTGCACGACAGAAGCCACGGCAGCGAACGAAATATCGATACCGCCGGTGACCAGCACCACGAACAGGCCGAGGGCAAAAATGCCGCTGACGGCGTAGCTTTCAGTCAGATCCAGCAGGTTCTGCAAGGTCAGAAACTGATTGCTGAGTAAGGAAAAGGTGACAATCACCACCAGCAATACCCAGGCTAAATAACCTTCGTTGCTGGACGGGCGTAACCGGCTGAGCTTAAGCATTGACCGCCTCCGCAAGTTGTTGCTGGGTGATCGCGCCCGGCAGATATTCGCCAACCACCGTGCCCTCACTGAAATGCAGCACGCGGTCGCAGTTGAAATAGACTTCCGGCACTTCGTCGGAAATCAGCAGGATAGAAATCCCCTCCTCCGCCAGCTGGTGGATCAGCTGATAAATGCTGGCTTTCGCGCCGACATCGACGCCGACCGTTGGGGAATCAAGGATCAGGATTTTCGGCTGCGTCAGCACCCATTTCGCGAGCACGATCTTTTGCTGATTGCCGCCGGAAAGCGTGGAAATCGCCTGTTCAGGACTGGCGACTTTGACGCCGAGTTTTTCGATCCACTGCTGGATGATCTTGTTTTTACGGTATTCGTCGATCAGGTGAAAACGGCTGCGCAACTGATCCATGATCGCCAGCACGGTGTTGTCGCCGACGGATTGCTGCTGGATCAGGCCGAGCGTCAGGCGATCTTCCGAGACGTAACCGACGCCGGATTTGATCGCGTCTTCGTGGCTGCGAAAACGCACCGGTTTACTGTCGAGGTAGATTTTGCCGCTGTCCGGTTTAGTCATGCCAAACAGACTGAGCGCCAGTTCAGTACGGCCGGAACCGAGCAGGCCGCATAAACCGAGCACTTCGCCGGCGTGCAGTTTGAAACTGACATCGTGATACTGCCCTGCGCGGCTGAGTTTGTCGGTTTCCAGCATGATGCGTTCGTCATTCATGTTGGCGGCTTTCAGGCGGTAATCGAGTTTCAGGCCGGTCATCAGCTCGGTCAGGCGTTCGCTGCTGACTTCGGAGGCCGGGAACGTCCCGACTTTTTTACCGTCGCGGATAACCGTCACGCTGTCGGAAATCTCCAGCACTTCATCGAGACGATGGCTGACGAACACCACGCTGATGCCTTTGCTTTTCAGGTAATGCACAGTGCGCAGCAACTGATTCACTTCAGTTCGGGTCAGCGAGGCGGTCGGTTCATCCATAATCACTAATCGCGCATCGGCGACCAGCGCCCGGCAAATCGCCACCTGCTGACGCTGGGCAATCGGCAGTGCCGAAACTTTGCTGTCGAGATCGAGGGTGTAATTGAGTTCAGTCAGAATGCGTTGCGCGGTTTCCCGCAGACGTGACGGGCGATACCAGCCCATCAGCCCCTGTAAGTTGTGGTCGAAGGCGATGTTCTCGAACACGCTGAGGTTCGGGAACAACGACAAGTCCTGATAAATCACCTGCACGCCAAACTGCCGCGCCTGATCCGGAGACAGTTTGCTGAAACTCTGGCTGCCCTGCGAGGGCGAACTGAGCGTGATCTGGCAGCCGTTATCCGGCTGATAAACCCCCGAGATCACTTTGATCAACGTACTTTTTCCGCAGCCGTTGGTGCCCGCCAGGCAGTGAACTTCGCCCTGCATCAGCCGCAGGGAAATGTCGTTGAGCGCACGCTGCCCGCCAAAGGTCACCGACAGGTTTTGCACATCAATCAGCGGCGCGTTATCTGTTTGAATGATCTCGGAGATTGCCATGATTACAGCCCCATTTTGACCAGTTTCGGCAGGTTCGCTTTGTCCAGGCTTTCGGTTTCGTTGCCCAGAATGGTGCGCGTTGCCTCGTCGACTTTCACTTTGCCCATGCCTTCAATGGTCATGCCGTCAGTGATTTTTTCGCCTTTTTCCAGCTTCTCGGCGATGCGCACAAAGACTTCACCGGCGACCATCGGGTTCCAGATAAAGCCGCCTTTGATGGCGCCGGCTTTCACCAGACTTGCGCCCTGGCCCGGACTGAATGGTCCGAATACGCAGATGTCGTTAGTTTTGCCACGGTTAAGCACCGCGCGACCTGCGCCAATCGGGCCTTGTGAACCGATAGCCAGAATGCCTTTCATATTGGCGTCTTTGGACATCAGGTCGTTAGTGGTACGGATGCTGTCATCGAGGGATTCACCCACGCCAAATTTGTCGCCGACCAGATGCATATTCGGATAGTGTTCTTTCTGATAATTGATGGCGGCATCGGCCCATTTCTGATGCAGTGGCACGGTAAGACTTCCGACGTATACCGCGTAATCACCTTTCTCTTTCATGCACTGCGCCAGCGCGACCATGTGGTTAATGCCGTGCTGCGTGGCATCGACCATTTCGAAATCCCAGTCGGCATATTTCTGATCCGGTGATTCATGCACGATGACTTTGATCCCGGCGTCGTGAGCGCGTTTCAGTACCGGCTCCAGCACGCGGGCATCGTTCGGCACTACGCCGATCACATCCACTTTCTGGGCGATCAGATCTTCAATCGCACGCACCTGCAACGCCGGATCCGCGCTGGTCGGCCCGACCTGCCACGCGTCGATCCCGCGTTTGGCCGCTTCGCTTTTTATCCCGGCTTCCATCGCGTTGAACCAGGCGTTACCGCCGACTTTCACCACCACGCCCATGCGGATTTTGTCGGCGGCGTGCGCAGACAGGGACAACATGGCTGTGGCGAACAGGCAGGCAAGAACGGATTTCTTGATCATGTTTACTCTCCTGGTAGGTCAGTTATGTGCCGCAGCTAACGGGCCGTTGCGGCTGTTTTTAGTTTTTTTCTGTAGGGGTGACGGAGAAACTTCAATCACGTTAACGTTGCTCCAGGCCAGTTCCTGGCGGAATTCTTCATCCTCCAGATGGTCTGTTATCAGTGTGTCGATTTCCCGGTAGTGGCAGATCCGCGCAAAGGAGCGGCGGCCGAATTTGCTGGAGTCAGCCAGCAAAATTTTGTGCTCGGAGGAAAGCAGCATTTGCTGTTTCAGCCGCGCATGATGCTCGTTACTTTCACGGATGCCGCCTTCGTGGCTGATGCCGTGACAGGAGAAAAACAGTTTGTTGATGACGAACTCTTTCAGCATTTGCTCTGCCAGCACGCCGACGAAATCTTCGTATTTCGCCGAGTATTCACCGCCCAGTCCGATCACCCGCACGTTAGCTTTCACCGCCAGCGTCTGGATGATGTGAACCGAGTTGGTCAGCACCACCAGCTGAATGTCGGGCAACTGACGCGCCAGAAACCAACTGCTGGAACTGCTGTCGAGCAGCAAGCAATCGCCGGGATTGATCAGCTGTAATGCGCGTTTGGCGATGCGCGTTTTACTGTCCGGCGACTGATTACTGCGGTCACGGAAGGATTCACCCTGTTCAATCTGCGAAGGCACATAGGTTTTTTCGCCCGCCGAATGCTCCATAAACACCGCGCCGCCGTGGCTGCGTAACAGCACGCCGCGCTTTTCCAGCAGCGCCAGATCCCGCCGCGCGGTTTCCAGCGAGATGCGGCATAACTGCGCCACTTCCTGCACCAGGATGCGTCCGCGCTGGCTGAGAATTTCGGTGATATAACGATGTCGCTCTACTGGCAGCATGTGGTGATTCCTCTTTCCCGATGTCAAATAGGATACGCAGCCGGGTGTTTACGGAATGCGCAGTGCCTCAAAGGCGACTGTGCGCATTTTTTGCCACAATCGTCCTGTGATAGTTGTCACGAAAAGGTGAGAAAAGATGAAATGTTAAAGTTTGGATCTGTGGCGGGAACGGCATTAAATCGTCATTTGCGTTGCAACAAGACAGCAACAGATTTGCAAACGGTCACAATTCCTCGCGCAATCTGATGACCGTTAATGACCGATTGTGTGGAGTTGACCGTTTGAGGGGAGTTAACGGGGAGTTAACGGGGAGTTAACGAGGAGTGATCCCCGTTATCAGTGACTGATTCTGATTACCTGCCGCCTGCCAGCTCGAGAAAGCTGCCGGTGGCGTAAGAGGCGGAATCCGACAGCAGCCAGGAAATCGCCTGTGCGACTTCTTCCGGCTGACCGCCGCGCTGCATCGGCAGATTGGCTTTCACGCGATCGACACGCCCAGGCTCTCCGCCGCTGGCATGCATTTCGGTATAAATCAGGCCGGGACGCACGCAGTTTACGCGAATACCGTAAGCCGCCACTTCCAGCGCCAGACCGGTGGTCAGGGTATCCACCGCGCCTTTTGATGCCGCGTAATCGACATATTCGCCCGGTGCGCCCAGACGGGAGGCCGCTGAGGACACATTCACAATCGCCCCGCCCTTTCCGCCATGCCGATGCGACATGATTTTCACCGCCTCGCGGCAGCACAGGAAATACCCGGTCACGTTGGTAGACAGCACTTTATTGATACGTTCGGCGGAGAGATTTTCAATGGTGGTCTGCTGGAACAAAATCCCGGCATTATTCACCAGCGCGGTGATCGGGCCGAGTTCGGCGCTGAGCTGTTTGAACATCGCGACAACCTGCGCTTCATCGGCAATATCAGCCTTCAGCGCAATTGCTTTACCACCAGCCTGATGGATTTCATCGATAACAGATTGTGCTGCGGTTTCGTTATTCACGTAATTCACACCGACGGCGTAACCCTGCTGCGCAAGAAGCAGAGCCGTTGCACGGCCAATGCCGCGGCTGGCGCCGGTGACGAGAGCGATTTTCATTGAATACTCCAGTGGGGGAAGTGTGCAAAGTGTAGAAGAGGAAAATTCAACTGCAAAGTCAAGGTCGTGGGTTGCCACCCACACTGGCCTCAAGGGTGGCTTATCGCCTGCACGATCTTGAATTCAAAAGAAGATTGTCTTTTATCTTTTAGAAAAGCGCATTGGCGTGATCAAAAATGACACCGAATGAACGGTTCGAGACCGAAAGGCTCGAAGCCTGAAATGAGGGGATCGCGCAGCGATGGCATTTTGCGCCACTCACTATTTTAGTGGTGCATGTCCATCGTGAATGCGACAGCGCGGAGTGAAAAAACGCAGGATTGTTAAGGGGCGCGTTTACCCCCCTTAACCCGGTGTGGGCCGGCGCCCACGCCCTTGATTTTGACGTTAGCTGAGGCCGCAGATAATGGCGGCCTCAGTCAAAACGGGTCTTACTCGTAATCTGACATCGGTACACACGAACAGAACAAATTCCTGTCCCCGTACACGTCATCCAGACGTTTCACGGTCGGCCAGTATTTATTGTCGTAACCGGCCGGGAATACCGCCACTTCGCGGGTGTACGGATGGTTCCAGTCACTGACCAGCTCATTCTGCACGTGCGGCGCGTTCACCAGCGGGTTGTCTTCCAGCGGCCATTCGCCTTTCGCTACACGGTCGATTTCACTGCGAATTGCCAGCAGCGCATCAATGAAGCGATCCAGTTCCACTTTGCTTTCGGATTCGGTCGGCTCAACCATCAGCGTACCGGCAACCGGGAAGGACATGGTCGGCGCGTGGAATCCGTAATCGATGAGACGTTTGGCGATATCCATTTCACTGATACCGGTCGTCTCTTTCAGCGGACGAATATCCAGAATGCATTCGTGCGCCACACGGTCATCACGGCCGGTATACAGCACCGGATAGGCGTCTTTCAGACGGGTCGCAATGTAGTTGGCATTCAGAATTGCCACCTGGCTGGCTTGTTTCAGGCCTTCCGCGCCCATCATGCGGATGTACATCCAGCTGATTGGCAGGATGGAAGCGCTGCCGAACGGAGCCGCAGAAACTGCGCCGTTTTGGGTCAGCACGCCGTCAATCTGCACCACGCTGTGACCCGGAACGAACGGAGCCAGATGTGATTTCACACCAATTGGGCCCATGCCCGGACCGCCGCCGCCGTGAGGAATACAGAAGGTTTTATGCAGGTTAAGGTGCGAGACGTCAGCGCCGATGTAACCCGGAGTCGTAATGCCGACCTGTGCGTTCATGTTCGCGCCATCGAGGTAAACCTGACCGCCGTACTGATGCACAATCTGGCAAACTTCACGGATGGTTTCTTCGTAAACGCCGTGCGTTGACGGGTAAGTCACCATGATACAAGACAGTTCGTCGCCCGCTTTCGCGGCTTTCTCACGCAGGTCACTCAGGTCGATGTTGCCCTGTTTGTCACACGCGACCACCACAACGGTCATGCTCGCCATCTGCGCGGAAGCCGGGTTGGTACCGTGCGCTGAACTTGGGATCAGGCAGATGTGACGAGCACTTTCGTTACGGCTTTCGTGGTAACGACGAATCGCCAGCAGACCCGCATATTCACCCTGTGCGCCGGAGTTTGGCTGCATACACACAGCGTCGTAACCGGTGAGCTGAACCAGCCATTGTGACAGCTGACCAATCATTTGCTGATAACCGCCAGCCTGTTCTGTCGGGCAGAACGGGTGCAGTTCAGCGAATTCCGGCCAGGTAATCGGGATCATTTCTGCCGCAGCGTTCAGTTTCATGGTGCAGGAACCCAGCGGGATCATCGCCTGATTCAGCGCCAGATCCTTTTTCTCCAGACGGTGCATATAACGCATCATCTCGGTTTCGCTGTGGTACTGGTTGAATACCGGATGGGTCAGGATCGGATCCACACGCAGCATCGCCGCAGGAATAGAGTTGCTGTCGGTCGATGCGGCTTTGTCCAGTTTGTCTATATCCAGACCGTTATCGTCACCCAGCAGGGCGGCAAACAGAATCTGAACGTCTTCGCGGGACGTCGCTTCGTCCAGAGTGATACCGACTGCGCCGTGAATGTCAGTACGCAGGTTCAGACCGAAACTCAGCGCGCGTTCCAGCACGGCGGCTTTGTCTTTAACTTCAACGGTCAGCGTATCGAACCAGGTGTTATGACGCAGCGTCAGGCCGCCCTGTTTCAGGCCAGCGGCCAGAATGTCGGTCAGACGATGAATGCGTGACGCAATGCGTTTCAGGCCTTCAGGGCCGTGGAATACCGCATACAGGCTGGCAATGTTCGCCAGTAAAACCTGCGAGGTACAAATGTTGGAGTTGGCTTTTTCGCGGCGGATATGTTGCTCGCGGGTCTGCATCGCCATACGCAGTGCAGTTTTGCCTGCGGCATCACGGGAAACACCGATGATACGGCCCGGCATGGAACGTTTGAATTCGTCTACGCAGGCGAAGAAGGCCGCGTGCGGACCACCGTAGCCCATCGGCACACCAAAGCGTTGCGCAGAACCGAAGACCACGTCTGCGCCCTGCTTACCCGGTGCGGCCAGCAGCACCAGCGCCATAATATCCGCGGCAACGCTGGTAATAATTTTGCGGGATTTCAGTTCGCCCAGCAGCGCGGTGTAATCATGAACTTCGCCGGTAGTGCCAACCTGCTGCAACAGCACGCCGAACACGCCTTCCAGCTCGAGCACTTTTTCCGCTTTATCAACGATGATGTCAAAACCGAAGGTTTCCGCACGGGTGCGTACCACATCCAGCGTTTGCGGGTGCACGTCGTCCGCCACGAAGAAACGGTTAGCGTCTTTCAGTTTGCTGGCACGTTTTGCCAGCGCCATCGCTTCGGCGGCGGCAGTCGCTTCATCGAGCAAAGAAGCAGAAGCCAGATCCAGACCGGTCAGATCTAACGTCAGTTGCTGGAAGTTCAGCAATGCTTCAAGACGGCCCTGCGACACTTCCGGCTGATACGGCGTGTAAGCGGTATACCAGCCCGGATTTTCCAGCATATTGCGCAGGATAACCGGCGGCGTCAGCACCGCGCTGTAACCCATACCGATGTAGGATTTATAGCGCTGGTTCTGGCTGGCAATGGCTTTAAGCTCAGCCAGCGCCTGATGTTCCGTCACGGCATCGCCGACAGCTGGCGGGCCAGGTAACTGGATATCGACCGGAACGATCTGCTGGATCAGCGCGTTTAAGGAATCCGCACCGACCGTTTCCAGCATTTGCTGTTGCTGCTGAGAAGACGGACCGATATGGCGGCCGATAAAGGCTTCGCTGTGTTCGAGTTGGCTGAGAGTCTGAGTCATTTGCTACGCATTCCTGAAATCTGCTGGAGGTGTCTTGGGATACTGACAAAAGCTACGGGTCGGGATCTGCCCCGCAAGCGGGTTGCGGGGCGGGTAAACAGTGTTTAATCAGTCTTCAATGGATGCTGAATAGGCTTCTGCATCAAGCAGCTTAGCCAGTTCGCTTTCGTCTGACGCTTTAATCTGGAACAGGAAACCGGTGCCGTAGGGCTCGCTGTTTACCAGCTCCGGAGAACCTTCCAGTTCGCCGTTAACCGCAACGATTTCGCCGCTGATTGGAGAATAAATATCTGACGCCGCTTTGACGGATTCAGCTACGGCACAGTCTTCACCGGCAGCGACTTGGCGGCCGACTTCTGGCAGATCAACGAAAACCATGTCGCCCAGTAATTCCTGCGCGTGTTCGGTGATGCCTACGGTGTAAACGCCGTTGCCTTCTGAACGTACCCACTCGTGGGAAGAGGCGTATTTCAAATCTGCTGGAACATTGCTCATGTTACTTTCTCCAAAAAAGTGCTTAATTCAGCGTTAACTGGATAATTTTTATTACGAATTCTTTACTGCACCAGTGGTTTGCCGTTACGGACAAAACCTGGCTTAGTGACTTTTACCGGCATTTCGCGGTTACGGATTTGCACAATAGCGTTTTCGCCAATGCCCGCCGGAACGCGCGCCAGTGCAATACTGTAGCCCAGCGTCGGAGAGAATGAGCCGCTGGTGATCACGCCTTCCAGCGTGTTGCCCGCGCTGTCGGTGAATCGTACCGGCAGTTCGTTACGCAATACGCCTTTCTCGGTCATCACCAGGCCGACCAGCTGTTCAGTGCCCTGCTCGCGCTGTCTTTCCAGTGCGTCACGGCCAATAAAGTTACGGTCTTCCGGGAGCCAGGCGATGGTCCAGCTCATGTTGGCCGCCAGTGGTGACACGCCTTCGTCCATTTCCTGACCGTAGAGATTCATGCCAGCTTCCAGACGCAGCGTGTCGCGTGCGCCCAGACCGGCGGGTTTCACGCCTGCGGCCAGCAATTTCTGCCAGAAATCGGCCACCTGCTCTTGCGGCAGCGCGATTTCATAACCCGCTTCGCCGGTATAACCGGTGGTGGCGATAAACAGATCGCCCGCCTGAACGCCAAAGAACGGCTTCATGCCCGCGACCGCTTGTTTTTGTTCAGCGGTGAACAAGGTTTCCGCTTTTTCTTTCGCCTGCGGCCCCTGCACAGCGACCAGCGCCAGATCATCACGCACCGTCAGTTCAACAGCGTACGGTTCTGCATGCTGCGAAATCCATGCCAGATCTTTCTCACGAGTAGCGGAGTTAACCACCAGACGGAAATAATTTTCGTTGAGGAAGTAAACGATCAGGTCGTCTATCACGCCGCCGGACGCATTGAGCATGCCGGTGTACAGCGCTTTGCCGGGAACGGTGAGCTTGGCGACATCGTTCGCCAGAAGATAACGGAGGAATTCACGGGTACGGGCACCGTGGAGATCGACAATGGTCATGTGCGAGACGTCAAACATACCGGCATCCTGACGCACGATGTGGTGTTCATCCAGCTGAGAGCCATAATGCAAAGGCATCATCCAGCCGTGGAAATCGACCATACGCGCGCCGCACGCAACATGTTGTTCATAAAGCTGAGTCTGCTTAACCATCTTATTCCTCATTTGAATACAAATGCATAAACGGCACACCACGTAAAAGCCCAAAATCATTCGAGTCAGATCAAGGCGGCAACTGAGTGAATCCCCGGGAGCATACATAAGTATGTGACTGGGGTTCGCGAAGGAAGCCAACGCGGAGATAGCTCGAATGATGACGGGATTTTGCGTGGTGGCGCAAACGATACCCTCGCTCGAACTTACCACTGAATAAGCTCACTAACCATAAGTTAAAATATGCAGAGCGGGATAGATGTCAGTGATTTCACAAGGGCATTGTGCAGAGTTTTTGACTGGCAAACTGGGGTTTGTGACGCAAAATCTACAAATAAACATCAAAAGTGTCGATGTTATATAACGACAAGGCCGGATTTCTCACCATTTGCAGAATGAGAAATCCGGCCCCGGATTAGAAAATGTAATGGAAAAACTGAGCTGAAATTAGATTATTTCAATCGAAGTGAATCGTCCTGTAACCACTCAGGTAAATCATTCAGCCCCATCGCCTGACGCACCAGTTTCGGTTTCACGCCCGGAAGAGAATCCGCCAGCGTCAGGCCGATATCCCGCAACAGTTTTTTGGCAGGATTGTCACCGGCAAACAGTTCGCGGAAGCCCTGCATACCCGCCAGCATCAGCGCGGCGCTGTGTTTACGACGGCGCTCGTAACGGCGCAAATACATGTGCTGGCCGAAATCTTTGCCTTCTTTTTGCAGTCGTCTGATTTCAGATGCCAGTTCTGCGGCATCCATGAAACCTAAGTTGACGCCCTGACCGGCCAGCGGATGCACGGTATGCGCCGCATCGCCCACCAGCGCCAGACGTGGTCCGGCAAAGCTGCGGGCATAACGACCGGTCAGCGGGAAGGTCAGGCGCTCGCTTTCTACGGTACAAATACCCAGGCGCAGGTCAAAGGTACTGGCGAGGATTTTGTTGAACTCTTCAGGCTCCAGCGCGCTCAGGCGCTGCGCTTCATCCGGCGAAACTGACCAGACAATAGAAGATAAATGGGTATCGGCCAGCGGCAGAAATGCCAGAATGCCTTCACCGTGGAAGACCTGGCGTGCAACAGACTGGTGCGGCTCTTCAGTGCGGATGGTCGCAACCAGTGCATGATGGCGATAATCCCAGAATGTCAGCGGGATATCAGCGTGCTGACGCAGCCACGACTGCGCGCCGTCCGCGCCGACCACTAACCGTGCAGTGAGCTGACGATCATCATTGAGGGTGATAAACGCCTCGTTTTCGCCCCACGCCACATTTTTCAATGTGGCCGGCGCGAGCAAAGTGATGTCGGAAGATTGTTCTGCACGTTGCCATAAGGCGCGATGTATCACCTGGTTTTCAATGATGTGGCCGAGATGGCTGAAACCATACTCTTCGCCACGGAACGCGATTTTGCCGAAGCTGTCGCGATCCCAGACTTCCATCCCCTGATAGGCATTGGCGCGCTGAGCAATAATATTGTCCCAGACGCCGATATATTTCAGCAGACGTTCACTGGCAGCATTAATAGCTGAAACCCGTAAACCCGGCTGTTCCGGTAACGGTGAATCGAGATCGGGTTGCTGGTTTTCCAGCACCGCCACGCGCAGACCGCTGCCCTGTAAACCACACGCCAGCGCCAGGCCCACCATTCCGCCACCGGCGATAACCACATCAAAAGATTGCATAATTTTTCCTGTAAGGCTTAACGGTCAACCCAACCTAAAGTTCTGCGGGTGAACGCATCGCGCAACGGCGTAATGCCTTCCATCGCCAGTAAACCGAGATTACGTCCGACCATTAGCGGCAGCCAGCGGTTGGCAAAAAGGTGGATCAGGCCATCGGTCACGCCGACGGTTGCCTGTTGATCGGGCTGGCGGCGCTGCTGATAGTCACTCAGTACGCGGTAACTGCCGACATCGCTGCCATTCGCCGTCGCATTAGCCAGCGTTTCCGCCAGTGTCATGACATCACGCAGACCGAGATTAAACCCCTGTCCGGCAATCGGATGCAGCGTTTGTGCTGCATTGCCGACCAGTGCCAGACGATGGCTGATATGACTGTTGGCTTGCTGTAATTGCAGCGGATAGCTGAAACGTTTACCGGCCTGTTTTATAGTGCCCAGACGCCAGCCAAACGCTTTTTGCAGCTCGCTGAGGAACTGCGCTTCGCTCCAGTGATCAATCTCTTCTTTCGCTTCGCGCGGATGACACCAGACCAGCGAGCTGCGTCCATCGGACATTGGCAGCAGTGCCAGCGGCCCGTGTTTTGTGAAGCGCTCAAAAGCACGATTGTTGTGCGGCTCGCTGGTTGCCACGTTGGCAATGACAGCGATCTGACCATAATCCTCACGCTGCCAGCCAATGTTGCAGGCTTTTGCCAGCGAAGAATGTGAACCGTCAGCGGCGACAAGCAGCTGCGCGGTCAGCGTTTCACCGGTATCAAGCGTGACACTGGCAGAATCCTGCGAACGCGCGACATCCGTGACTTTCGCCGGGCAATGCAGCGTGACGCCGGGGGCATTTTTCAGCATGGCAAACAGCCGTTTGCCGACTTCATGCAACTCAACCACCTGCCCGAGCGCTTCGACGCCGTAATGCGCAGCATTGAGATTCACAAAAGCCGCATGACCGCGATCACTGACGTGAATATCACGTATTGGCGTGGCGATAGCTTTCAGGGCCGGCCAGATGCCAGCACGGGCCAACTGCTGGCAGGTTCCCTGCGCCAGCGCAATCGAGCGGGCATCAAAACCAGGATGTCCATGATGATCCGGTGCAGTGGCTTCCACCAGATGCACCGGCAAACTGCCCTGCGTCAGCGAGGAAATCGCCAGCGCCAGCGAGGCACCGGTCATTCCGCCGCCAACAATGACTATGCTCATATTATTTCTGTGCCGCCGCCATTAATGCTTCAATTTCATCGGCTTCTTTCACCACATCGCCGGTCAGAATTTCAATGCCGGTGGCGGTGATCAGAATGTCGTCTTCGATACGGATACCGATGCCACGGTAAGCTTCAGGTACGTCCGCGTCCGGCGCGATATACAGGCCAGGTTCAACGGTCAGTACCATGCCAGGTTCCAGCGTACGGCTGCGATCTGCCGAGCCGTAATGCCCCACGTCATGAACGTCCAGCCCCAGCCAGTGCGATAAACCGTGCATGAAGAACTGTTTGTGCGCCTGCTCAGCGTAAAGGGTTTCAACGTCGCCCTTCATCACGCCGAGTTTGATCAGGCCTTCAATCATCACGCGCACTGCGGCTTCGGTTGCGGCCTGAATGCTGCTGCCCGGCCCGAAGACTTCCAGCGCTTTGTATTCTGACGCCAGCACGATGTCGTAGATTTCGCGCTGCGCTTTGCTGAATTTGCCGTTCACCGGGAACGTACGGGTGATATCACCGGCATAGCCCTGATATTCACAACCGGCGTCGATCAGCACTAAATCGCCGTCACGCAGTTCGCATTCATTTTCGGTGTAATGCAGAATGCAGCCGTTTTCGCCGCCGCCCACGATGGTGTTGTAGGACGGATAACGCGCGCCGTGACGGTTAAATTCGTGATGAATTTCGCCTTCAAGCTGATATTCAAACATGCCCGGACGGCATTTTTCCATCGCACGGGTATGCGCCAGCGCGGTAATGTGTCCGGCACGGCGCATGATGGCGATTTCTTCCGCTGATTTGAACAGGCGCATGTCGTGCACCCATGGACGCCAGTCAATGACAGTCGCAGGAGCAGAGAAATTCTGGCGGAAGCCTTTGCGCAGTTTTTCCATGGCACGGTTTACGATTTCATCGGCATAGGCGTAATCGCCTTGCGCGTGATACACCACATCAAGGCCGTTGAGCAGCAGATGCAACTGGTCGTTGATGTCGTCAAAAGGCAGCGCTTTGGTCACGCCAAGTTTGGCGGGCGCGGCATCCTGACCTAAACGACGGCCAAACCAGATTTCAGCGGTGAGATCACGCACACGGTTAAACAGTACGCTGTGGTTATGATTTTCATCACTTTTCACCAGGATAAGCACCGCTTCCGGTTCATTGAAACCGGTGAAGTACCAGAAATCACTGCTCTGACGATACGGGTATTCACTGTCAGCACTGCGTGTTGCTTCCGGCGCAGAAAAAATTATCGCAGCGCTTCCCGGTGCCATCTTCGCTAACAGCGCCTGACGACGATTCTCAAACTCTTGCTGAGTCATCACCTTCTCCTGAAATCGTTTTAATGTGTGCAATGTTCGGTTAATGCCATCAACCATTAATGCAATGTACGGTGGTTTTCCGCAGCCGTCGGGCGGCTGTGACCAAATTCACCAAAGCAAAGAATCGCTGCGACGCGAACGTATTCGACAACTTCCTCTAAAGATTGCGCCAGTTGTTCCTGATCTTCATCTTCGTCGTAACCGAGTTGCGCGATGCTACGCAAATCATCGATAGCTTCACCGACTTCGCCTTTCACTTTAGCAAGTTTAGGCTGCATCATGCCCAGACCGAGCAGGAAATGGTTCACCCATCCGGCCAGCGCATCGGCACGCTCAAAGACGTGTTTCTCATCGTCAGGCATCAGCATTTTAAATTCAAAGCTGTCATCTTCGAGGGTATCTGACGTCACTTTGCGCAGTTGTTGCAGCAAATCTGCCAGCGTGTGCGGGAAGGCCATGCCTTCGTTCGTCAGGTCATGCACCATCGTCAGCCAGCTGCCGTCGCGATTGCCACCGCACAGCAAGCCACTGATCAAACCGTGCATTTCTGCTGCGGTCAAAGCAACCGATTGTTGTTTCAGGTTTTGATCCAACGAATCGTAAGTAGGGTAAGTATTCTCAATAGACATGCGCATTCGCCATCGTTGGTCGGTTAAGTTCGTGTTATGCTACCACCAAGGTCTGTCGTAGTACCAGATTAGCAGCCCGCGATGGGGTGGTATAAGGCATGAATGGCACGCCCTGAACAATCGGGCAGCAGTCAGCCGGTCATAGGGTTGTAACCTGGTATTGAGATAGTTATAGTGGCGCCCGCTTCCAACATCCTGCGCCAGGTCGTAGTGGTCACGTTGGGGCGGACGAATAAATCAGCAGGAAGGTGGCATGTCTGCACAACCGGTAGATATTCAAATTTTTGGTCGCTCTTTACGAGTGAATTGTCCGCCAGAACAACAGGAAGCACTGAATCTGGCAGCTGATGATCTTAATCAGCGGTTGCAAGATCTGAAAGTTCGCACTAGAGTCACCAATACAGAGCAACTGGTTTTCATCGCGGCATTAAACGTATGTCACGAACTTGCTCAGGAAAGGTTGAAAACGCGCGACTATGCATCCAATATGGAACAACGCATTCGGATGCTGCAACAAACCATCGAGCAAGCTTTGCTCGAACAAGGCCGGATCTCTGAACGTGAAGGGGCGCCTTTCGAATAACACACGTTGCTGACTGACTGGTCACAGGTCGTCAGAAACGGTAAAAAATTTCTCTGAGATGTTCGCCAGCGGGCCCGTCCCCTGAGCCGATAATTAGTACCAACAGAATGTGATGATCCGTAATCGGTGCGCATGCTCGGTCCGTCCGAGAAGCCTAAAGACTGCGACAGCACGTTCACCTTGAACCATGGGTTCAAGGGTTACAGCCTGCGACGGCATCTCGGAGATTCCCCTTTCTTTTCGGTACATCCCTTTCTGGTGTTTGTATCTATGCCCTACACTCCTCATTTCGCTTCAGCCCGACAAATTATCCGCACTGAAATTCGCCAACGCAGAAACTCTTTGACCGCTGAGCAGCAAACGCATTTTGCCCATCAGGCCGCAGAACGTGTCGCCACGCATCCTGAGATTCAATCCGCAAAAAACATTTCCGTCTTTCTGTCTTTTGATGGCGAGCTGGATACAGCCCCCCTGATCGACCGCTTATGGCGCGAAGGTAAGCAACTTTGCCTGCCGGTACTACACCCTTTCTCTGCGGGTAATCTGCTTTTTCTGCGTTATACGCCCGAAACACCGCTGGTCCGCAATCGCCTCAAAATCCTTGAGCCGCAGCTGGACGTCGCACAGGTCATTCCTTTATTACAGCTGAATATCATCCTGACGCCACTGGTCGCCTTCGACAGCACCGGGCACCGTTTAGGGATGGGTGGCGGCTTTTATGACCGTACTCTGGAAAACTGGCAGGAAGGCGGGCCGTATCCGATAGGTCTGGCGCACGATTGCCAGCATGTGGATGCGTTGCCGACAGAACACTGGGATGTGCCGTTACCTGAAGTAATTACGCCAGGTAAAGTATGGACATGGTAATGCCAGACAATAAAACATCGCTGTAAAGCGCAGATACACCATAAGCTGCAAGCAACATTTAGTATGTTGTAACTAAGCAGGTTATCTTTACGCCAAACCACACATCATCCCCACTAACACTCTGAAATAAAACACATCTCTTTATTTATACATACCGTTACACGCCGATACCAATCACTCACGGACAGCGCTGTTCGTCACGCCTATTATTCTCTCACCGGCCCCGCAGTGGGGTGGACACATAAACCAAAAATTCTTAAGGAATTACACATGAAAAAAGTATTAGCTCTGGTTGTAGCCGCTGCAATGGGCCTGTCTTCAGTTGCTTTCGCTGCTGAAACCACCGCAACTCCAGCACCAGCTGCAACAGCAACTACCGCTGCTCCGGCTCATGCGACCAAACACAAAGCACACAAAAAACCTGTGCAAAAAGCCCAGGCTGCCAAGAAACACAAAAAAGCAGCTAAGAAAGCGCCAGTAGCTCAAAAAGCCCAGGCTGCCAAAAAACACGTGAAACATGCTAAGAAAGCTGCACCAGTAGCTCAGAAAGCCCAGGCTGCTAAAAAACACGTGAAACATGCCAAGAAAGCTGCACCGGTAGCTCAGAAAGCCCAGGCTGCTAAAAAACACGTGAAACATGCCAAGAAAGCTGCTCCGGTAGCTCAGAAAGCTCAGGCTGCTAAAAAACACGTGAAACATGCTAAGAAAGCTGCTCCGGCTGCAAAAGCAACGCCAGCAGCATAAGAAGTAACGAAGAAGTCTTCGTGAGTATTACTGCTCACTCTTATCAAGACTGTTAATTTAACACCCGGCTCGCCGGGTGTTTTTTTCTCCGGTTTTTATTCTGAGGTACTGACAGATGACACTGCGCCGCTACCAGTTTGAAATCACCCTGTCATCATTGATCCTTTGTGGTCTGGTCGCCCTCTCCTTTTACTTCTGAATGCTTTTTACTTCTGAGTGCTTTTTACTTCTGAATGCTTTTTACTTCTGAATGATAAGTCATCCCGGTAAGATCCCCTCCCGACATTCTTCACTTTCCTGATATCCCTTCTTTATTTCTCTGAAACCAGAAAGCAAAAAACCGCCTTTCGGCGGCTTTAATATTTACGACTGATGTAATCAGTACAGCAAACGTGCGCGGATGGTGCCCGGAATGGCCTTCATCAGTTGCAGCGCGGTAGTCAGCGTATTGATATCCGTTTCTGCATCAATTACCACATAACCGATTTCAGGGCTGGTTTGCAGGTACTGCGCAGCAATGTTGATACCCTGTTCCGCAAAAATCTGGTTGATGCTGGTCAGCACACCCGGACGATTTTCGTGGATATGCAGCAGACGGCTGGCTTTCTCGGTATGCGCCGGCAGAGAGGCTTCAGGGAAGTTAACCGCTGACAGCGTTGAACCATTGTCAGAGTACTTCGCCAGTTTGCCTGCGACTTCCAGACCGATACCTTCCTGCGCTTCCATTGTCGAACCGCCGATGTGCGGCGTCAGCAATACGTTGTCGAATTCACACAGCGGAGAATTGAACGGGTCGCTGTTAGTCGCCGGTTCTTCCGGGAAGACGTCGATAGCCGCACCGGAAAGATGTTTGTTACGCAGCGCATTGCACAGCGCAGGAATGTCGATGACCGTACCACGTGAGGCGTTGATCAGCAGTGCGCCCGGCTTCATCTGCGCCAGCTGCACTTCAGAAATCATGTCTTTGGTTCCTGCTGTTTCCGGCACATGCAGCGTGACGACGTCGCTGGTATTGAGCAATTCTTCCAGTGTGGCAATTGGCTGCGCGTTGCCTAAAGGCAGTTTGCTTTCGATGTCATAATAGAAGACACGCATCCCCAGGCTTTCCGCCAGAATCCCCAGCTGCGTACCAATGTGGCCGTAACCGATGATACCCAGACGTTTACCGCGCGCTTCAAACGAGCCGACAGCCAGTTTGTTCCAGATACCGCGGTGCGCCTTGGCGTTAGCTTCAGGAATGCCACGCATCATCAGCAGCATTTCGCCCAGCACCATTTCGGCAACCGAACGGGTATTGGAGAACGGTGCGTTGAAGACCGGAATACCGCGACGGGTCGCCGCTTTCAGATCAACCTGATTGGTCCCGATACAGAAACACCCAACAGCCACCAGTTTTTCGGCTGCCTGGAACACTTCTTCAGTCAGCTGAGTACGCGATCGGAGTCCAACAAAGTGCGCATCACGGATCGATTCTTTCAGCGACTCCGTATCTAAAGCACCTTTGTGAAATTCAATATTGGTGTAGCCCGCGGCGCGGAGTGTATCAACCGCACTTTGGTGGACGCCTTCCACTAACAAAAATTTAATCTTGTCTTTCTCAAGTGATACTTTTGCCATTTCCCGACCCTATATTTTTCTGGCTGAAATCGAACTGCTAGGTGACTGCTCACAGTCAACATAACAAAAAATCCGCCATCATCAATACAAACGATTGCCTGACAGGCAGCAGAAGGCTCACCTCGCCAGAGGGTTTTCAGCATTTCGTGCTGGTTAGATTTTATGGAGCCAGACGTTCAGGAGGAGAATTTCAGGAATGTGACATAAGTCACCAAATTAAGGCTTTTGAAGAAAAGATGATTCAGCCAGAAAATTATCATCTTCATAACATTGTGTTATGACAGGAGTGTGTCTGGCTGCTTTTATCTGAGCAGCCAGATCTTCTGCTTATCGCTGGATTATTTCAGCTTAACAGTTTTAACGCCTTCAGAAGTCCCGACCAGCGCCACGTCAGCACCACGGTTAGCAAACAGGCCGACGGTCACGACACCGGCGATCCCGTTGATCTTATTTTCCAGCGCGATGGCATCCATAATGCTCAGGTTATGCACGTCGAGGATCACGTTGCCGTTGTCGGTCAGGACATTCTGACGGTACTCCGGCAGGCCACCGAGTTTCACCAGTTCACGCGCGACATAAGAGCGGGCCATCGGGATCACTTCTACCGGCAGCGGGAATTTACCCAGCACATCAACCTGCTTGGAAGCATCCACGATACAGATGAATTTTTTGGCAATCGCCGCAATGATTTTTTCGCGGGTCAGCGCTGCACCGCCGCCTTTGATCATCTGCATTGCGCCGTTGATTTCATCCGCGCCATCAACATACACATCCAGCGAGTCCACTTCGTTGCTGTCGAAAACGTGGATGCCTAAGCTTTTCAGTTTTGCGGTAGAGGCGTCTGAGCTGGAAACCGCGCCTTCAATCTGGCCTTTGATGGAACCCAGTGCGTCAATGAAATGTGCGGCGGTAGATCCGGTACCGACACCGACAATGGTGCCCGGCGTGACGTAATCCAGTGCGGCCCAGCCAACTGCTTTTTTCAATTCTTCCTGCGTCATAATGGCTTCTCTGTCTGATAACACGAAAGTGGCGTGAATGATTCGATGTAACGAATAGTGCCGGTGATTATAAAGCATGTCCCGCCAATATGGATAAACATCACCGCAGCCAGATCACACTTATTAAGTGCAATTGTGCAGCAAACACAAAGATTTTCCTCACCACAAATCCTGACAATCTGTGGCATAGTGTTCGGATAAAATTAAATCTAAGGGACAGAACTCCGATGAAACGCCCGGACTATAGAACGCTGCAGGCACTGGACGCGGTGATCCGCGAGCGCGGTTTTGAGCGCGCCGCACAGAAGCTTTGCATCACTCAATCGGCGGTCTCTCAGCGCATTAAACAACTGGAAAATTTGTTCGGCCAGCCTTTGCTGGTGCGTACCGTGCCGCCTCGTCCGACCGAGCAGGGTCAGAAATTACTGGCATTACTGCATCAGGTGGAATTGCTGGAAGAAGAGTGGCTGGGCAGTGACAGCAATAATGAAAGCAATGATACGCCGCTGCTGCTTTCGCTGGCGGTGAACGCCGACAGTCTGGCGACCTGGTTGTTACCGGCGCTGAAATCGGTGCTGGTCGATTCACCTATCCGTCTAAATTTGCAGGTGGAAGATGAAACTCGCACGCAGGAACGTCTGCGTCGTGGCGAAGTGGTCGGTGCGGTGAGTATTCAGCCACAGCCGCTGCCGAGTTGTCTGGTGGATCAGCTGGGTGCGCTCGACTATCTGTTTGTCGGCTCAAGGCCCTTTGCGGACCGCTACTTCCCGAACGGCGTGACACGCTCTGCTTTGCTGAAAGCGCCTGCAGTGGCGTTTGACCATCTGGACGATATGCATCAGGCGTTCCTGCAACAGAACTTCGATTTGTCGCCGGGCAGCGTACCGTGCCACATCGTTAACTCGTCGGAAGCCTTTGTGCAGCTGGCCCGTCAGGGCACCACCTGCTGCATGATCCCGCATCTGCAAATCGAGAAAGAACTGGAAAGCGGCGAACTGATCGACCTGACACCCGGCCTGTTCCAGCGCCGTATGCTTTACTGGCACCGTTTTGCGCCCGAAAGCCGCATGATGCGTAAAGTCACTGACGCGCTGATCGCCCACGGTCATCAGGTGTTGCGTCAGGACTGATGAAAATATCCGGTATGGAAAGCGGTGCTTAACCGCTTTTCTCCCGGACCATTTCGATCAATGCCCGCAAAGCCGCAGGTACATGACGGTTTCCCGAGAAATACAGAAACAAACCAGGGACAGGCGGACACCAGTCTTCCAGCACCGCGATTAAGCGCCCCTCTTTCAGCGCTACCCGCGCATAATCTTCCGGAACATACGCAATCCCCAGCCCGTCCTCTGCGGCCTCAACCATCAGTTGTGTATTGTCCAGCGTCAGATTTCCGGGCACATCAATTGCCACTTCCTCTGCGCGTTTTTGAAATTCCCAACGATAGCGTTTGCCGCTGGGCAGACGCTGCCGCAAACACTGATGACGAGCAAGGTCATCCGGCGTTTCAGGGGCCGGATACACAGCAAGATAATCCGGTGATGCTACGGCCAGAAATCGTAAATCGGGGCTGAGCCGCACAGCGATCATGTCCCGTGGAACCGCTTCTCCCAGCCGGATCCCCGCATCAAAACCCTGCCCGACAATATCCACCAGCTTTCCTTCCGCCACCAGATCCAGCGTCACACCGGGATAACGCGTCATGAACTCTGGCACAATATTCCGCAACAACAGGCGGATAGCGCCTTCGCTGCCGTTAATGCGCAGTTCACCGGTCAGTCGCCCCTGCTCACCCGCGACATCCTCCAGCGCGGCATCCAGCCCGCTCATTAGCGGATCGATGCGTTTCAGCAAGCGTTCGCCCGTTTCAGTCAGCGACACACTGCGCGTAGTGCGGTGCAAAAGGCGTGCGCCAAGGCGATCTTCCAGCCCGCGCATAACGTGGCTGAGCGACGATCGCGTGATGCCCAAAAGATCGGCGGCGCGGCGGAAACTCCCGTGTTCGGCGATAGCCATAAAGGCCCGGAGTTCTGCCAGAGTCGGTTTGTTCATGGATGGCGTGTTCATTGGTGGTTAATGTTCACCTGTTCATGCAGTTTATTGGGTATTAACGCACCAATAGTATTGCCCTACCCTGAATGTCTGGCAACGTCTGTAATTGAGGAATTTGAGAATGACAAAGACATGGTTTATTACCGGAACATCCACCGGCCTCGGACGCCTGCTCACCGGGCAGCTGCTTCTGCGCGGCGACAGGGTGATCGCCACATTACGCAAACCGGGCGCGCTTGACGACTTGCTGGCAAGTTATGGAGATCGGCTGCAAATCCTCATGCTCGATATCACCGATACATCGGCTATCCGAACCGCCGTCGGCGCTGCATTTGCCAAAGCCGGACGTATAGATGTGGTGGTCAGTAATGCCGGTTACGGCCTGTTTGGCGCAGGTGAAGAAGTCAGTGACGGGCAAATCGAAAGACAGATCGCCACCAATCTGGTGGGTTCTATCCAGCTTATCCGCGCCGTTTTGCCACACCTGCGCGCACAAGGAGGCGGCCGGATTGTGCAGGTTTCATCAGAAGGCGGGCAGATCGCTTATCCGAATTTCAGCCTATATCATGCAACAAAATGGGGAATTGAAGGATTTGTCGAATCGGTGGCGCAGGAGGTGAGACCGTTTGGTATCGACTTCCTGATTATTGAACCGGGCCCGACCAGTACGGAATTTGGCGCAGGTCTGGATCACGCCGAGCCGATGGACTGCTATGAAACCACGCCTGCCGGTGAAGTACGCCGTGCGATTGCATCCGGTGATTTCGCCATTAAAGGCGACGCGCTGAACACCGTCAGGGCGATGATCGCCGCTGCCGATGAAGTGAATCCGCCGCTGCGTCTCGCGCTCGGCAGCACGGCTTATGTGTCGGTCAGTCAGGCACTGACAGAAAGATTACGGGTACTGGAGGCACAAAAAGACGTAACGTTTTCAGCAGATAAATAGCCGTAACCGGTGGCATTAAATTCAGAAAACAAAAAACCCGCCGGAGCGGGTTTTTCATTTTCACGGCGTCAGGTTTACTGAGCCGGTGCTGGTGCTGGTGCTGGTGCTGGTGCTGGTGCCTGCGGCTGCAATTCGAACACCACATCGACCTGATCGTCGAAGTGAATACTCTGCTGCTCATAGGTCTGCGCGACATCGCTCTGCCCTGCGGCTTCGGCGGTTTTATACATACGCGCCACCGGCATTGGCTGGTAGTTAGCCACGTGATAACGAATGCTGTAAACCGGCCCCAGTTTGGTATTGAAGCCTTCAGCCAGTGATTTCGCCTGCTGAGTAGCGTTTTCGATGGCTTTCTGACGCGCTTCATCACGGAATTTATCCGGATTAGCCACGCCCAGTTCAACCGCACGCACTTCATTCAGACCTGATTTCAGTGCGCCATCCAGCAATTCGTTCAGTTTATCCAGCTGACGCAAAGTCACCTGCACCTGACGCACAGCACGGTAGCCTTTCAGCTGTGAGGTGCCGTCTTTCAGGTAATTGTATTCCGGCTGAGTACGCAGGTTGGCCGCATTGATATCTTTTTTCTCAATGCCGTTTTTTTGCAGGAACGCATAATAGGCCGCTACGCGTTCATCAGCCTGTTTCTTGGCGCTGGCTGAATCATTCGCCGACACGCTGACTTCAATCGCCAGCGTCGCGATATCCGGCGTCGCATCAACACTCGCCGTGCCTGACGTCACCACGTGCGGTCCGGCAGGTAATTCCGCCGCCTGCAACGCCAAAGGTAATGTCCCTAATCCCAACATCGCTGCTACAGCTAATGCTTTCAGTTTCACAGTGCCTCCATTAATCATCAAAGATCTGGCAATAGATAGGTCAAAACAATCTGCGAAACCGTAGCATAATCCGTTACAACTGAAACTAAGATTAGTGACAAAAGCTGATTTAAGGCTGAAAACTTAAAGCACACCGGTCTGGCGAGCCAGTTGTACGGCAATGCCCCACATGATCACGCCAACGATAAAATTGATGACCCGCTGCACTTTGCCGGTATTCAGCCACGGCGCCAGCATCGCGGCGAGGATGGCCAGCCCGAAGAACCATATTACCGATGCACTGACCGCACCGAGCGCAAACCACGAACGCTCATCAGGGCTCAGACTGCCCCCCAGACTGCCGAGTACCACGAAAGTATCGAGATATACGTGCGGATTTAGCCAGGTGACCGCCAGCATGCTGACGACAATTTTCCAGCGGCTTTGCTTCGCCACTTCGGCCTGCGCCAGTTCAGGATTTTTGCTGAATGCGGTGCGAAATGCGCCCCAGCCATACCACAGTAAAAACGCCACTCCACCCCAGCTCACCAGTAACAGTAATGTCGGAGATTGACTCAGCAGCGCGCTGCCGCCAAAGATGCCGCCGCAGATCAGCGCGATATCGCTCAGCGCGCACAATCCGGCAATCATCAGGTGATACTGACGGCGGATGCCCTGATTCATTACAAACGCATTCTGCGGGCCAATCGGTAAAATCATTGCGGCGCTCATCGCCAGTCCTTGCAGGAAAATAGCCAGCACGGAGAACTCCTTCGAGAGTTGATAACAGAGGGTTGATGACAAAGTGTTAATAACTAAGATTGCGCGCAGTGTAAGGGCTTTGCTGGCATAAGAGGAAATGGATATTTCTAATCGCTCATTAGGCTGGCTTATCAGCGACGAGCTGAAACGTCAGGCATGAAAAAGGCGCCCGCAGGCGCCTGAGAAAATCGGAATCTGGCAGGAATGTGTTATTCGAACGAGCGACGTTCTTCCTGCTGGTTGCCTGCCGCATTCGCGACCTGATAAAGGTGAACATCCATCTGCGGATAGGCAATGTTGATGTTGTTTTTATCCAGTGCGCGTTTGAACGACTCAAGCAGATCCCACTTCACGTTCTGCGCATCACCGTTGCTGGTCCATGCGTACACGATGAAATTCAGGGTTGAGGCTGCCATTTCGTTCAGACGAACCACAACGTCTTTATCTTTCAAAACACGCGGATCGGCACTGACGATCTCGGTGAGGAGTTGCTTTACCAGATCGATGTCAGAGTCATAACCCACGCCAATGGTCAGGTCGATACGGCTGGTCGGTTCGCGGGAATTGTTGATGATGTTACCGGCGATGATTTTACCGTTCGGTACCACAATGATTTTGTTGTCCGGCGTACGCAGGGTAGTCGAGAAAATTTGTACCTGAGTGACAGTACCCGCCACACCACCAAGGTCAACATATTCACCGGCCCGGAACGGACGGAAGATCACCAGCAAAACGCCTGCTGCAAAGTTAGACAGTGAACCCTGCAATGCCAGACCGACGGCCAGACCGGCGGCACCGATAACCGCAATCACGGACGTGGTTTGCACGCCGATCCGTCCCAGAACCGCAATCAGAGTGAACGCAATAATCGCGTAACGCACCATGGCGGAAAGGAAGTCGGAAACCGTAATATCAATGCCACGAACTTTTAAGACCCGGCTAACGGCACCGGAAACGATGCGGGCGATAATCATACCGACAATCAGAATGAAAATAGCGGCCACAATATTCACAGCGTAATGAAGCAGTAAGGCCTGGTTTCTCACCAACCAGTTGCCAGCATTATTAATGCTGCCTACAACGTTCAAATCATCCATTTAAAGTACCCCAAAATTACACCCTGACGGGCTGCAAGAAACCAAAGCCGCCCGACGATGCGGGCAGCAAGTGTGCTTTAAGGTTAACTAACAATGCGATGAAGTGCCAATCCTGTAGGAAAGACTTCAGATAAATTAAGAATTTGCGTGACTGTTTTTCAGCGACTCGGGCGTTTTGAAGGCCTGCAATGGCCCGCGACCACTCAGCGTAAAGGCTGAGATTATCGTGAAGGTCAGTGCGACCAAGCCCAGGATCAGATACGTTCCGTGGAAACCGATACGGTCATACATATTGCCCGCGAACACCGACATAAAGATGATTGCCACCTGTTTGAAGAAGCAGAACGTCACCAGATAAATCGTCGCAGAGAAGCGCACCTCAAATACGGACGTAATGTATTTAAAACAACCGACAATCAGGAACGGCACCTCGAACATATGCAGAGTTTTCAGTACCACCACTTCCAGCGGTGATGACGCGAAAGACGAGCCGATGATGCGTACAGACATAATTGTCCCGGCCAGCAGCAGCGCATTCTTGCCACCAATGCGGTTCACAATCAGCGGCGCGAAGAACATGATACAGGCGTTAAGCAGTTCGCCCATGGTGGTCACATAACCAAAGACGCGCGTCCCTTCAGAAGATGATGTGAAGAACGAGGTAAAGAAGTTGGCAAACTGCTGGTCAAACACGTCGTACGTGCAGGAAACGCCGATGACGTACAACGCCAGGAACCACAGTTTTTTATCTTTCAGCAGTTCGACGGCCAGTTTGAGATTGAACGGTTTGCTGTTCGCGCCCAGTTCGTTAGCCACGCGGGCGCTGGAGGTGACTTCAGGTTTGGCGATCAGCAACAGAATCGCGAGGATCACCGCACAGCCGGAACCAAGCCAGAACACGAACTCATTGTTGATGGTGAACATGATACCGACTACCGACGCACACAGCGCCCAGCCGACACAGCCAAACATGCGGGCACGACCAAATTCAAAGCTGCTGCGGCGGCTGACTTTCTCAATATAGGCTTCAATGGCAGGCGCACCGGCGTTATAAATCAGGCCAAGGTAAATCCCGCCAACGACCGAACCGAGATAAATATTAATTTTCAGTAACGGGCCAAACACGTAGATAAAGAAGGGCGCGAACAGGATCAGCATACCGGTGATGATCCACAGCAGATGCTTTTTCAGCCCCAGTTTATCGGCGAGTAAACCGAACACCGGCTGGAATAACAGCGAGAACAGCGAAATGCTGGCGAAGATAATGCCGGTGTCGCTTTTGCTGATCTGGTTAATATCATGCAGCCAGATCGGGAAAAACGGGAAGTAGGCACCCATGATGAAAAAGTAAAAGAAGAAGAACAGCCCGAACATCCAAAAGTTAGTATTTTTCAGGTAATACATAAGCAGTTTCCTTACGTCTGAATATCGCGCCGCCGGGGATTAACACGGCGGCGCAGGCTGTCAGGCACGTTTCATGGTGAACGAATAATGATACTGACCGGCTGTCAGCAGGAAATCCGGGCTGACGCTCGGGCTCCACGAATCATCGCCGCCGACGCCCATATGGAAGCCGTCGATGTTCAGCCAGGTGCCCTCTTCTTCACGCAATAAATGACGATGACTGGTCTCCATCAGCTGTTGCAGGCTGTAGCGGCTAAGACCAAAGTGGAAATTACCGCGCAGTTTCCATCCGGCATATTCCAGCTCATGGGTATCCCCGCGCAGGCCGTTTTCGGTCGGAAAAACGTATGGGGTATAGAGTTCGCCAAGTGGCAAAGTCCATCGCCCATGTTGTGCGGCCAGACGGCGATCCGGGTAGTTTTCGTGTGGCCCCAGCCCCAGCCAGCTGACGTTTTCTGCTGTTTCTGCCAGCTGACAGGTCAGGCCAATGCGCCCCGGCGACGGTACGTTTGCTGCCACACGCACATCGGCACTGATATGCAACTCACCCTGATTATCGATGCGGAAAATTTTGCGGCTCAGCAGGCGCATTTCCTCGCCCGCCATAAACGCGTGCGTGGTAATAATCACCACGCCGTCCTGCAACTGATCGGCGGAGATATTCAGCAGACGCGATTCCAGCTGATACATGCCGGCGGCTTTCCAGCGCTCCACCCAGGCATTCGGATCGATACGTGTGACTTCGCTGACGCCGATATCGTTATCCACCGGCGCACGGACAAACTGGTCGCGCAGTGCGCTAAGCAGGCGCGGCGTTTTGCCATCAAACCACTGTTCCAGCTGGCCGGTTTGCTGACTAAAATGCCAGCGTTGCGCGCCGTGTACTACGGAAATCAGGTCGCCCTGCTGATCCAGAACCGGCGCAGCGGCGGAGATTTTCTCCGGCACCGGCAAGGTCAGCGGCTGCGGCAGTTGCCATTGATCCCATGCGCTGCGATGCCCCGCTTCTGACCACGCAGTTGCCTGCGGCTGGTGTACTGCGACGTTCAGCCACAAATCACCTTCTGCCTGCGGGATATCGCCCAGCTCTAACGTTTGTTTACCGCATGGCGCGATATTCAGTACCGTTTCGCCCTGCGAGATGACTTCGCCGTCACGTTCAATGCGCCAGACTAACTGTTCGTTATCACTGTGACGGAACAGGTATTCACTGTGAATTTCCAGCGTCAGCGGCGAGGTGCCGGTCAGGGAGAACTGGAAGAATTGCTGGGCGCGCTGCGCTTCGAACAAGGACGGATGCGGCGTCCGGTCGGCAAATACCAGACCATTCATGCAGAACTGACGATCGTTTGGCGTATCGCCAAAATCGCCGCCGTAAGCCATATAACGTTCGCCGTCTTCGCCGGTACGCAGCAGACTCTGATCGACCCAGTCCCAGACAAAACCGCCCTGCAAGCGCGGGAACTGACGGAAGGCTTTCCAGTATTTATCGAAACCGCCGAAGCTGTTACCCATCGCATGAGCGTATTCGCAGAGGATCAGCGGACGTGTTTCATCCGGCATGCTGATCCATTTTTTAATCGACCATTTTGGTACCGCCGGGAACGGCTGATCTTGCTCAACGCGGGAATACATCGGGCAGATAATGTCAGTTGCAGCACTGTTAGCGCCGCCGCCTTCGTACTGCACAGGACGGGTCGGATCGACAGATTTGATCCAGCGGTACAGCGCGTCGTGGTTTGCGCCATGCCCGGATTCGTTGCCCAGTGACCAGATGATGATGCACGGATGATTGCGGTCGCGCTGAACCATACGTGTAACGCGTTCGCTGAAAGCGTTGAACCATACCGGATCGTCCGACAAACGGTTCATCGGTTGCATGCCGTGGGTTTCGATATTGGCTTCATCGACCACATACAGACCGTATTCGTCACACAGCTTGTACCACAGCGGATGGTTCGGATAATGCGAGCAGCGCACGGCGTTAAAGTTGTGCTGTTTCATCAGCACAATGTCACGGCGCATGGTGGCTTCATCCATCACCTGACCGTTCTCAGGATGATGTTCGTGGCGGTTGGTGCCGCGGATCAATACCGGCTGACCGTTCACTTTCAGCAGCCCGTTGCTGATTTCCACCTGACGGAAACCGACGTCACAGGCTTCGGCTTCTATAAGCTGGCCTTGCGGAGAAATAAGGGAAATCACGGCACGATACAGCGCCGGTTGTTCTGCGCTCCATAAAACCGGCTGGCTGACCGGCAGGCGCAGCGTAGTGCGGTCATATGCCGCCCCGCGCTCATCGATAATGTCGCTGCCTAGCGGTTGCTGATGTTCTGCGACCGGTTTATCGCCCTGCCATAACTGGACGCGCACCTGATAATCAGCTGCATTTTCCTGCGGCACGGCGGCACTGACCTGCACTTCCAGCTCGGCCTGCGTGAAGCCATGGAACAGATGCGTGCGCAGCTGGTAATCCGTAATCTGCTCCACCGGTTTATGCATCAACGTGACATCACGGAAGATGCCGCTCATGCGCCACATATCCTGATCTTCCAGATAGCTGCCATCGCTCCAGCGCAGCACCATCACCGCCAGACGGTTTTCACCCGAGTGCAGCACATGACTGAGATCGAATTCCGCCGGTAAACGGCTGTCCTGCGAATAGCCGATCCACTGACCGTTGCACCACAAATAGAACGCTGAATTGACGCCGTTAAACACGATGCGCGTCTGTCCGTTGCTCAGCCAGTCTTTATCCACAGAAACTGTGAGCGAGTAACAACCCGTAGGATTTTCTTCAGGCACAAACGGCGGATTGACAGGGATCGGATACTGTACGTTGGTATAAATCGGTGCGTCATAACCTGCCAGTTGCCAGTTGGATGGCACCTGTACGGGATCTGCATCCGCCAGATCCTGCTTTAGCCATTGCTCCGGGACCGCTTCCGGACGGGTGAAATAGCTGAATACCCATTCCCCGTTCAGGCTGCGTACTTTTTCTGATGGCTGATTTTCTCTGGCTTCCTGAGCATTACGCCAGCTGCTGAATGGCGGATGCGCAGGTAATCTGTTGCACTGCGTCGAGGCAGGTTTTTCCCAGTCACGGCGGGCCAGAACAGTGGCCAGCGATGATAACTTATCTTCCGCTGATGAATTCATAATTTCTCCCCGGTAAATTGTTATGCGCTCACAATAATATAAACATGCGTAACCGAAGAGAGTAAGTAAAGCGCAGGGATGCGGGAAAGGGACGCGGATCACAAAATCCGCGCCATGGACAATTAAATGAGGAACGGACTAAAAGAAGATCAGAGCGCGCTGAGCTGACGGGCGATGCGGATCAGTTCCTGCGACAACGCTTCCTGTGACACATTTTCTGCGCCAGGTCGGGCGGTGGTGTGGCGCTCAACCAGGGACGTGGGCAGCAACAGCGAGTCGCTGTGGTGATCGCCGTGATTATGCAGATGATCCACCAGCCGGTTGACGCTCTCGTGACCGAGCAGACGGAAATCCTGTTTAATGGTGGTCAGCGGCGGGAAGAAAAAGGCGCTGTCTTCGGTATCGTCATAGCCAATTACCGAGATTTGTTCCGGCACCCGCAGGCCAAACTCGTGCACAGCGCGCAAGACGCCGAGCGCCATCTGGTCATTGGCGACCAGAATCGCCGTCGGGCGCACCGGCTGATTGAGCAGTAATAACGCCTGCTGATAACCCGACGCTGCGCTCCAGTCGCCGTGCTGAACCGCACAGGGCGTAATATCGTGCGTCGCCAGCGTATTCAGCCAGCCTTCATAACGCAGGCGCGCTGAGATGGATTCAAGCGGGCCAGTCAGCACCGCGATCTGCTGATGGCCGAGCGCCAGCAAATGCTCTACGCCCTGCTTCGCCCCGCAGTGCGGATCGAACAGAATTTTAAAGACGTCAGCTTCTGGATCCACATCCAGAAACAGCGCCGGTAAATTGCCACAAAGCTGTGCGATTGAAGCCGCATCATCATTCGACAGCGGCACATTAATCAGCACGCCGTCCACCCGCTGCGACATCAGTTCGTTCACCGCCGTGCGACAGGCGGCCAGACTCAGGTTATCAATCATCGAAATCACGACGTTGAAACCTAACTGGTTTGCGCGGGTTTTCATCGCCGATGCGATTTGTGATGGGGCATGCAGCGCCAGTTCGGTGGTCGCCAGTCCGAGGGTGAAGCTTTGTTTACCCGCCAGTTGCTGGGCAACGCGGTTCGGAACGTAATTGAGCGCAGCCATCGCCTGTTCGACTTTGTTACGCGTTCTTACCGACACGTGCGCTGCCTGATTCAGTACGCGCGAAACGGTCTGATAGGACACACCCGCGTGGCGCGCGACATCATCAAGGGTGACAGATTTTGGCTTCATGGCTTTCTACCTTCAGACTTCATGTTAAGGACAGCTTAAATCGCCTTCTTCGCAGTGCAGAATGTCATTAATTTCTTTGGTGCGCTGCTCGGTTTTCTGTTGCAGACAGCCGGAATAGATCATCGGCTGAACAGAACCCCCGTCAACGCCGGAAGACATAAACGCGCAGTCGTTGTCACGAAATGCAATCCAGCTGCGCTGGGCTGCTTTGAATTTGGTTTGCTGCTCCGGTGAAAGCTGCGCCATTTTTTGTTTGTAGGCCTGATTTAACAACGCATCACTGCGTTTGAAATCCTGTCCGGCACAGATGTTCATATCCATCTGCGTCGTGGCATTTTTACAGTCGGTTTCAGCAGCATGAACAAAAGAAGTCAGGGCAAATAACGCGAACAACGCTATGCGCATAATTTTCTCCGCCAGGGGCGTTTCCGTTAACAGGACTGACATTGTGAAGATAAAACGGGCAATAAAAAAGGGGCCGAAGCCCCTTTGACGATTATCCTCACATTCCGGTGGTCAAGCACCGGAAGCGTAAGAATTACAGTACGTCGATTGCGTTCAGTTCTTTGAATGCCAGTTCCAGGCGAGTCACCATGGAAGACTGTGCAGCACGCAGCCATACGCGCGGGTCATAGAATTTCTTGTTAGGTTTGTCCGCGCCTTCCGGGTTACCCAACTGACCTTGCAGGTAAGCTTCGTTTTTCTTGTAGAACTGCAGGATACCGTCCCAGTTAGCCCACTGGGTGTCGGTGTCGATGTTCATTTTGATAACACCGTAGCCTACAGATTCTTTGATTTCTGCTGCAGTAGAACCGGAACCGCCGTGGAAGACGAAGTTCAGGCTGTTGTGTGGCAGGTTGTGTTTCTTGCACACGTATTCCTGAGAATCACGCAGGATCGTTGGAGTCAGTTTAACGTTACCTGGTTTGTAAACACCGTGTACGTTACCGAATGACGCAGCGATAGTGAAACGCGGGCTGATAGCGTTCAGTTTTTCGTATGCGTAATCAACGTCTTGCGGCTGAGTGTACAGTGCAGATGCGTCCATATGGCTGTTGTCCACGCCATCTTCTTCACCGCCGGTGCAACCCAGTTCGATTTCCAGAGTCATGTCGATTTTTGCCATGCGAGCTAAGTACTTGCTGCAAATTTCGATGTTTTCTTCCAGGGATTCTTCAGACAGGTCGATCATGTGTGAAGAGAACAGTGGCTTACCGGTTTTAGCGAAGTGAGCTTCACCCGCGTCCAGCAGACCGTCGATCCATGGCAGCAGTTTTTTCGCGCAGTGGTCGGTGTGCAGGATGACTGGCACGCCGTAATGTTCTGCCATCTGATGTACGTGGTGTGCGCCAGAGATTGCACCCAGAATTGCCGCGCCTTGTGGCACGTCAGTTTTCAGGCCTTTACCTGCGATGAACGCAGCGCCACCGTTAGAGAACTGAACGATAACCGGTGAACGGACTTTCGCAGCAGCTTCGAGAACGGCGTTGATAGAGTCGGTGCCTACGCAGTTAACCGCTGGCAGAGCAAATTTGTTTTCTTTAGCAATAGCGAAAACTTTCTGTACATCATCACCAGTGATAACGCCTGGTTTTACGAAATCAAAAATTTTAGACATAGTTCTTTGTCCTGTATTCGTCGGCCGTAGATGGATTGAATCGGTTTGCTATGTCGCGCGAGTTCCACTGTGCAGCCCCTCGCGCGGCAAAGAAGAACAGGAAGCCGTAAGCTTCCCGCTCAGGGTTCATTACTTCTTAGCACGCTCTTCCAGCATCACAACCGCTGGCAGTGCTTTCCCTTCAACGAATTCCAGGAATGCGCCACCGCCAGTGGAGATATAGGAAATTTTGTCAGCGATACCGAACAGGTCGATAGCCGCCAGAGTGTCGCCGCCGCCTGCGATAGAGAATGCTTCGCTGTCAGCAATGGCCTGCGCCACAATCTCGGTCCCTTTACGGAAGTTAGGGAACTCGAACACGCCTACAGGACCATTCCAAAGAATGGTTTTAGCGTTTTTAATGATCTCAGCCAGGCGGTATGCAGACTCATCGCCCATGTCGAGAATTTGTTCGTCATCTTTGATGTCTTTAACAGACTTCACAGTTGCAACGGCTGTTTCAGAGAACTCAGTTGCCACGCGAACATCTGTAGGAACAGGAATGTCGCAGGTTTCCAGCAATTTGCTTGCGGTACCGACCAGATCTGCTTCGTACAGGGATTTACCGACGTTGTTGCCTTGAGCAGCCACGAAGGTGTTCGCGATACCACCGCCAACGATCAGCTGGTCAGCGATTTTGGACAGGGAATCCAGAACAGTCAGTTTGGTAGAAACTTTAGAACCGCCAACGATAGCTACCATCGGACGAGCCGGGTTACCCAGTGCTTTACCCAGTGCTTCCAGTTCTGCAGACAGCAGCGGACCGGCACACGCGATTGGCGCAAATTTGCCCACGCCGTGAGTAGAAGCTTGCGCGCGGTGCGCAGTACCGAATGCGTCCATCACATAGATGTCACACAGGGCAGCATATTTTTTGGACAGTGCTTCGTCGTCTTTCTTTTCGCCTTTGTTGAAGCGAACGTTTTCCAGAACAACCAGCTCGCCTTCTGCAACTTCAACGCCATCAAGGTAATCTTTGGCCAGACGCACTGGAGATTTCAGATGTTCTTTCAGGTAGTTAACAACCGGCAGCAGAGAAAACTCTTCGTTATATTCGCCTTCAGTCGGACGACCCAGATGCGAGGTAACCATCACGCGTGCGCCTTGTTTCAGGGCAATTTCGATGGTTGGTAAAGAAGCGCGGATACGTGCATCTGACGTTACTTTGCCATCTTTAACTGGCACGTTCAGATCAGCACGGATCAGTACGCGTTTACCCGCTAAATCCAGATCGCTCATCTTAATAACAGACATGGTGAATCCTCTCGTTGATTCTCTTTAAAGTTGCTTGAAGGCAATTTCGGCCAGAAGGCCGGAACAGCCGTACTAGAAACCGCTAGCGGACATTGCCAATGTTGTATCCAACATTCGGTTGGCAAAACCCCACTCGTTATCGCACCAGACAAGTGTCTTAATCAGGTGCTGTCCACTTACCCGCGTCTGCGTTCCATCTACGATGGCGCTGTGGGGATCGTGGTTAAAATCTGTCGAGACTAATGGTAGTTCGGTATAGTCAACTATACCACGAAAAGCACCTGTTGCGGCCTTTTGCAGCAGCTGGTTCACCTCGTCTACCGTCACAGAACCCTCGACAAATACGCTCAGATCAATGGCTGTGACATTGATTGTCGGCACGCGCACCGAGATCGCCTCAAAGCGATCGCAGAATTTAGGCATGATGCGTGTGATCCCTGCGGCCAGTTTGGTATCGACAGGAATGATGGACTGGCTGGCAGCGCGCGTACGGCGTAAATCCGCGTGGTACGCGTCGATGACCGGCTGGTCATTCATCGAAGAATGGATGGTCGTTACCGTGCCCGACTCAATGCCGAAAGCATCGTCGAGCAGCTTGATCACAGGGATAATACAGTTGGTGGTGCAGGACGCATTGGACACAATGCGGTGCTGACGTTCGAGCAAATCGTGGTTCACACCGTAAACCACTGTGGCGTCAAGATCATGACCGCCGGGATGCGCGAACAGAATTTTTTTGGCGCCGGCCGCAAGCTGGGCTTCACCGTCTTCGCGACTGCCGTAAACGCCGGTGCAATCGAGCACCACGTCAATACTCAGTTCGCCCCAGGGCAACTGGCTGGCATCAGGCTGGTGAAGTAAACGGATGGAGTCATCGCCGACGTAAAGGTTTTCACCTTCCTGACGGACATCCCAGGCGAAGCGCCCGTGGCTGGAGTCGTATTTGAGCAGATGCGCCATGCCTTCAGGGCTGGCGATTTCATTGATGGCAATGACGGAGATTTCCGCCCGACGCCCGGATTCGTATAACGCGCGCAATACGCTACGGCCAATGCGACCAAAGCCATTAATTGCAATACGTATTGGCATACATCTCCCTGTTACACGGTTGTTACTCAATTTCAGTAACACCTATAGTAATGCAGCGTGCGTTTACGGTGAATCACCATCGTCATCTGTCAGCACGATGCGTGCAGCAGAAAAATTTCAGTTTCCGGCACGATAACAACCTGGTGACGATGTTAAGCTCAAATAGCCCGACTGAAACGGTTCAGCTGAGAATAAACCAAACCATGAATAAAAGGAATAATTCGTCAGCCGCAGAGGCATTAATCGCGCCGAACGCTTAAAAAAACATCAGCCAATTCCGTGTATTCACAGTGATTTTACTTTTTCATCACCTTTTCGACAGTGATTATTCTCAAAAACCGACGGATTGAAACAGCGTCAGAATGCAGGGAGTTTAGCTGAGTCCGCAGCGGAAGGGTTTGACCTGCGTCATTTCGCGCGAAACTGAGAACCGGCGCATGAAATTGCAGGCGAAAAAAAAGCACCCGAAGGTGCTTTTAAGAAGCTTTTAAGAAAGCGGAATTACTTCAGTAACGCCTGTGCCTGAGCAACAACGTTATCAACAGTGAAACCGAACTCTTTGAACAGCAGATCTGCCGGAGCTGATTCGCCGAAGCTATGCATACCGACGATAGCGCCGTTCAGGCCAACATACTTGAACCAGTAATCCGCGATACCCGCTTCAACAGCAACACGGGCTGTCACGGCTTTCGGCAACACAGATTCACGGTAAGCCGCGTCTTGTTTGTCGAAGGCGTCAGTTGAAGGCATGGAAACCACACGCACTTTGGTGCCCGCAGCCGCCAGTTTATCAGCCGCTTCCACGGTGATACCGACTTCAGAACCGGTCGCGATCAGGATCACTTCTGGTGTGCCGTCGCAATCTTTCAGCACATAACCGCCGCGCGCCACGTTTGCTAATTGCTCAGCGGTACGTGGTTGCTGGGTCAGGTTCTGACGGGAGAAGATCAGGGTAACCGGGCCGTCGTTACGCTCAATTGCGTATTTCCATGCCACAGCAGATTCAACCTGATCCGCAGGACGCCAGGTGCTCATGTTCGGCGTAACACGCAGGCTGGCGATTTGCTCAACCGGCTGGTGCGTCGGGCCGTCTTCGCCCAGACCGATGGAGTCATGGGTGTAAACGAACACGTTGCGGATTTTCATCAGCGCAGCCATACGCACGGCGTTACGCGCATATTCCACAAACATCAGGAAGGTCGCAGAGTACGGCAGGAAACCGCCGTGCAGCGCGATACCGTTGGTGATGGCGGTCATACCGAATTCACGCACGCCGTAATGGATGTAGTTACCCGCCTGATCGTCGCCGATAGACTTAGAACCAGACCACATTGTCAGGTTGCTTGGTGCCAGGTCAGCAGAGCCGCCCAGGAATTCTGGCAACACTCTACCGAAGGCTTCCAGCGCGTTCTGGGATGCTTTACGGCTGGCGATGTTTGCAGGGTTTGCCTGCAGCTGTTCGATGAATTTCTGTGCTTCGGTTTCCCAGTTCGCTGGCAGCTCGCCGTTCACACGACGTTTGAACTCTTTTGCCAGTTCCGGATGCGCTTTAGCGTAAGCATCAAACTTGTCGTTCCACGCAGCTTCTTTCGCTTTACCGGCTTCTTTCGCATCCCACTGTGCATAGATATCTTGCGGGATTTCAAACGCAGCGTATTTCCAGCCCAGCGCTTCGCGGGTTGCAGCGACTTCAGCAGCACCCAGCGCAGCACCGTGTACATCGTGTGTACCGGCTTTGTTCGGTGAACCGAAACCGATCACGGTTTTGCACATCAGCAGGGATGGCTTATCAGTCACTTTATGTGCTTCTTCGATAGCCGCTTTGATGGCGTCAGGATTGTGACCATCAACACCGCGGACTACGTGCCAGCCGTAAGCTTCGAAACGTTTAGCCGTATCATCGGTGAACCAGCCTTCTACGTGGCCGTCGATGGAGATACCGTTGTCATCATAAAACGCGGTCAGTTTGCCGAGTTTCATGGTACCGGCCAGAGAACACACTTCGTGAGAAATGCCTTCCATCATGCAGCCATCGCCCAGGAATGCATAAGTCTGGTGATCGACGATGTCGTGGCCTGGTTTGTTGAACTGTGCTGCCAGCGTGCGTTCTGCGATAGCAAAACCGACGGCGTTAGCGATGCCCTGCCCCAGCGGACCGGTGGTGGTTTCAACGCCAGCGGTATAACCGTATTCCGGGTGGCCCGGGGTTTTAGAGTGCAGCTGACGGAAGTTTGCCAGTTCGCTCATCGGCAGATCATAGCCAGTGAGGTGCAACAGGCTGTAAATCAGCATTGAACCATGACCATTGGACAGCACGAAGCGGTCGCGGTCTGCCCAGTGAGGGTTTGTCGGGTTATGGTTCAGGTAATCGCGCCACAGCACTTCGGCAATATCTGCCATGCCCATAGGGGCGCCAGGGTGGCCGGAATTCGCTTTCTGCACGGCATCCATACTAAGTGCGCGAATAGCGTTCGCAAGCTCTTTACGAGAGGACATGTTCTACTCCAGGTCGGATTAAAAAAGCAGTCAAGAAATTCATTTTCTCAGACTCGGCATTAAAACGGCAATCTCTAATCACTCTCGTGATTAAGTTCACAAAATCCGCTTTTAAATCAGTGCGTTTTTTCGGACTTACACTATAGATCGGGGGCTGCTAAAAACCTACCTTAACGCTATCCTTACAGTCAGGGTCTTTTTGTGACTGCTTTTCAACCTTTGCTTATCTTCTCTGGGAATCTGAACTGATGAAATTTCGTCCTGTTATGTTGAGTCTTTTTGCCGCGTCGCTGGTCAGCGGTTGTGCCAACGTCAATACCGATACCTTAATGCAGTCCGGCGCGCAGGCTTATCAGGCGTATACGCTGAGCGATGCCGACGTCAAAACGCTGAGCGTGCAGTCTTGTGAAGAGATGGATAAAAAAGCACAGATTGCTCCCGACGACAGTGAATACGCACAGCGCCTGAAAAAAATCTCGGCAGCACTGGGCGATAACATCAACGGCACACCCGCCAACTACAAGGTGTATCTGACCAAAGACGTCAACGCCTGGGCGATGGCCAACGGCTGTATCCGCGTTTACAGCGGCCTGATGGATATGATGAACGACAATGAAGTGGAAGGCGTGCTCGGCCATGAAATGGGACACGTGGCACTCGGCCATACCCGCAAAGCCATGCAGGTGGCTTACAGCGCGACAGCGGCGCGCTCTGCGATTTCGTCACTCGGCGGTGTCAGCGCCACCCTGTCACAATCACAGCTGGCTGATTTAGGAGAGAAATATGTCAACGCGCAGTTCTCGCAGAAACAGGAATCAGAAGCGGACGATTACTCGTTTGATTTGCTGAAAAAACGCGGCATTGATCCGACAGGTCTGGCAACCAGTTTCGAGAAGCTGGCAAAACTCGATCAGGGAAGCAGCATCGGCTGGTTTGACGATCACCCTTCTTCAGAAGCACGCGCGAAACATATTCGCGAACGTATTGCTGCCGGGAAATAATTCATCAAAGGAGAGATGCACCTGACGTTGCCTCTCTCCTGATTTCGGTAATAACGCTGATTAATAGAACATGTACTTTCGGATGAACGCTCTGATGCCCTTTTAATGCTTAAATGGCGTTATTACTATTTTGCGGGCTTTTTAGCTGTACGCCAGGATTGTTAATGGTATTGCCATTCCCCGCTGCGACTGCTTTCAGTATTCCATTGCTGTTTCGGTGGGAAGTTTCTCGGCTACCGGCACTTTTGTTGTTAACTACGAGTAATTACAGGGATTAAAAACATGTAATTATAAAAACGCCCGAATAAACTCGGGCGTTGCATAGTCATTTATTACACTTTATAAATGCTTATTCATCTTCTTCCAGATACGTATAACCGTATAAACCGGATTCAAACTCTTCGACGAACTGCGCCTGCAGTTCTGCATCCAGATCGGTTTCTTTGACCTGATCGCGGAAACGAGCCAGCAACACATTCGGATCCAGTTGCACGTACTCCAGCATGTCCGCCACGGTATCGCCTTCGTCGGACTGCTGCACTTCAATGCTGCCGTCAGGGAACACAAATACATCTACCGCGGCGGTATCACCGAACAGGTTGTGCATGTTGCCGAGAATTTCCTGATACGCGCCGACCATAAAGAAGCCCAGCACCGGCGGATTCTCTGGATCGTACGGCGGCATTGGCATGGTCGTGGCTACGCCGTCACCGTCGATGTAATGATCGATAGTGCCGTCGGAATCACAGGTAATGTCCAGCAGCACCGCGCGGCCTACCGGCGGCTTATCCAGACCTTCCAGCGGCAGAACCGGGAACAGCTGATCGATACCCCACGCATCCGGCATAGACTGGAACAGCGAGAAGTTGACGTACAGTTTGTCCGCCATACGTTCCTGCAATTCGTCGATGATCGGACGGTGTGCGCGGTTGCTTGGATCCAGCTGATCCTGAATTTTGTTACAGATATTCAGGTAGATGTCTTCCGCCCAGGCGCGCTGCGTCAGATCCAAAATCCCGTGCGCATATTGCGAATGGACGTCGTGCAAATCCATCTGGCTGTCATGCAGCCATTCACGCAGAGAACGGCGGTTTTCCGGATCGTGCATTTCGTTCCAGGTATCCCACATGCTGCCCAGTGCGCGCGGCGCATCATTTTCCGGGGCAACCGGCTCTTTGAATTCGTTGCGCTCAACGCCAATCACGTTGGAAACCAGCACGGTATGGTGCGCCGTCACGGCGCGGCCAGACTCGGTGATCACGGTCGGGTGCGGCAGGCCATGCTCATTACAGGCGTCGCCGATACCCCAGATGACGTTGTTGGCGTATTCATTCAGGCCATAGTTCACCGAGCAGTCAGACTGCGAACGGGTGCCTTCATAATCCACACCCAAACCGCCGCCGACGTCGAAGCACTGAATGTTGACGCCCAGCTTGTGCAGTTCAACGTAGAAACGCGCGGACTCACGCACACCGGTGGAAATATCGCGGATATTCGCCAGCTGTGAACCCAGATGGAAATGCAGCAATTGCAGGCTTTCCAGACGCCCTGCTTCACGCAGCATTTCGACCAGTTGCAGAACCTGAGACGCCGCCAGACCGAATTTAGATTTCTCGCCGCCGCTGGACTGCCATTTGCCGGAGCCCTGCGAAGACAGACGTGCGCGCACGCCCAGACGCGGGATCACGTTCAGGCGTTCGGCTTCTTCCAGCACCAGTTTAATCTCAGTCATCTTCTCGATAACCAGATACACCTTGTGACCGAGCTTTTCACCGATCAGCGCCAGACGAATATATTCGCGGTCTTTGTAGCCGTTACAGACGATCACGGAACGGGTCATCCCGGCGTGCGCCAGAACGGCCATCAGCTCAGCTTTTGAGCCCGCTTCCAGACCCAGCGGTTCACCGGATTCCACCAGCGATTCGATCACGCGGCGGTGCTGGTTAACCTTAATCGGGTAAACCAGGAAGTAGTCACCCTCGTAGCCGAACGATTCGCGCGCACGTTTGAACGCGGCGTTGATCGAACGCAGACGGTGCTGCAAAATTTGTGGGAAACAGAACAGTGCCGGCAGACGCTGACCGTCCTGCTCACGCATGTCTTTCACCAGTTGTGCCAAATCAACACGGGCAGAAGGCACGTCAGGATCCGGGCAGACACTGATGTGGCCCAGTTCGTTGACGTCATAATAATTGTTACCCCAATAGGCAACGTTGTAAGTGCGCAGCATCTTGCTGGCATCACGATCGTTCACGGCAACCTCCTGCATGGAGCGCAAAGAAACAGTATCGCCCGCATGTGACGGACGGTGAGACTGGATGTCATCAGACATAGGTAAATCCTCTTTCTATACTGACAACATGGCCAGCCACTATCGCAGTAACAACAGGTGAGAACAACCCGCAAGGCTGGCTTTCAGACAGGATAAAACCCTGCGAGCCACAGCCACGGGACTGTTTTCCACTCATATCATTGTAAAACACGTTTTTAGACTCCGTGTAACGAGTCGGGAGAAATCAGGGATAGATGCCCCGGGAGATTGCAGGCTACATCAGTATTGTGTCGGGATTGCGATGTTCACGCAGGCCTGAGGTTACTGAGTAGCATACCGATGTCGGCGACTGACCTGTCTGTCGTCAGGCTTTCTGAAACATCGCAAAGAAGACAGACGCTTTTCTGAATGAAAGTCTGAAAGAAGTGCTGCAGAACGCAATGAAGGCTGCAGGGGATGCTGTTGAAATGTTACAAGCGGTAAAAAGTGGGTCATTAAACTAACCACCTCCACACGTGCCACGCATCACCCGCGGGCATTCGAGCTGAGAAAACAGTAATTACTGGAATACGCTGCTTCTGCAGGGCCTGCAGAAAAATGCATAGCGCGCGCCGTTTATACCGGCAACCCGCTGTAATTGCAAAATGAAAATGAGGTGTAAATAGTTTCAGACCGTGAATATCACTGCAAACCCGCACAATAACGCCCACTCTGTCACAAAAATGACTGGCATTCAGAACGTCTGCTATCCTAAAATAGCCGTCCAGATGTTAATCCGTCCGCACGCATGGGTGGTTTAACGCGCAAACTGCTTCAAGGCTTTGCCTAATGGGGACATGCAGGACGCATTGCGACAATGTCGAGCTCAGCTCCTCATCTGCCCGTCACCCCAGTGCTATGCAGTGATATCTAACCCGTCGTATGTAAGGTAAAGAACATAATGGCTAAACACCTCTTCACGTCCGAATCCGTTTCGGAAGGACATCCAGACAAAATTGCTGACCAGATTTCAGATGCTGTCCTGGACGCAATCTTAGAGCAAGACCCAAAAGCACGTGTTGCATGTGAAACTTATGTCAAAACCGGCATGGTCCTGGTTGGCGGTGAAATCACCACCAGCGCATGGGTCGACGTTGAAGAAATCACGCGTCAGACTGTTCGCGAAATTGGCTATATCCATTCTGACATGGGTTTCGATGCCAATTCCTGCGCAGTGCTGAGCGCTATCGGCAAACAATCGCCGGACATCAATCAGGGCGTTGACCGTACTGATCCGCTGGAACAAGGTGCGGGCGACCAGGGTCTGATGTTTGGTTATGCGACCAACGAAACCGACGTGCTGATGCCAGCACCGGTAACTTACGCACACCGTCTGGTGCAGCGTCAGGCAGAAGTGCGCAAATCAGGCACCCTGCCATGGTTGCGTCCGGATGCGAAAAGCCAGGTCACTTTCCAGTATGACGAAGGTAAAATCGTCGGCATCGATGCAGTGGTGTTGTCTACTCAGCATTCTGAAGACATCTCGCTGAAAGATCTGCAGGAAGCGGTGATGGAAGAAATCATCAAACCTGTGTTGCCGGCAGAATGGCTGAACGCCGGTACCAAATACCACATCAACCCAACTGGCCGTTTCGTTATCGGTGGCCCGATGGGTGACTGCGGTCTGACCGGTCGTAAAATCATCGTGGACACCTACGGCGGTATGGCCCGTCACGGTGGCGGTGCGTTCTCCGGTAAAGATCCGTCTAAAGTTGACCGTTCAGCAGCCTACGCGGCACGTTATGTGGCGAAAAACATCGTCGCTGCCGGTCTGGCTGACCGCTGTGAAATCCAGGTGTCTTACGCTATCGGCGTGGCTGAACCGACTTCCATCATGGTGGAAACTTTCGGTACCGGTAAAGTTTCCAACGAACAGCTGACCCTGCTGGTACGCGAGTTCTTCGACCTGCGTCCATACGGTTTGATCCAGATGATGGACCTGCTGCACCCTATCTATAAAGAAACCGCAGCCTACGGTCACTTTGGTCGCGAACATTTCCCTTGGGAAAAAACCGACAGAGCAGCTCAGTTGCGCGAAGCCGCGGGTTTATAAGAAGCCCACGCGACATAAAACCTCTCAAACCCCGCCGCAAGCGGGGTTTTTTATTGCCCCGCGTTTCCCTTTAATTTCTCATTCCTTTCTCTTTTATCATTCTGACCCCCAAACGTCTTACAACGACAAGTAAAGTGAGATGTTATATCTCAATGATTTTAATGATTAATTTTCACCCCCCCTTTATATGCATTTTACTTAATACATCATGTAGATTTGCGTCACATTGAATGTTATCGTCCTCTTTTATTTAACATCCACGATAATAAAAACAAAATTTCTGATAAAAAACCTTCTTAATCAGCAGGGTGAGAATTCCGCTAAATGTTATATTTATGTTGACTGTCATTTATATTCAAACGAATAACACAAATAGCTAATTTGCATACCATTGACCTGAACATTCATTGAATCTATTATTCACCCCATCGAAAGCGTCCAGACAAATATTTACTCAAAGGGAATTAACGAAATCTTCTTCAGGATAGCGACTTATTACACATTGAGAAAATGACAATGCCATCAACCAAATTAAAATCATTAATAATGATTTTAGCGGTCTCCCCATTACTTTTATCAGCATCATCATTTGCAGGAATAAGCGTCTATCCTATTTCGGTCCCGATGCAAAAAAGTGGTGGCGCACAAATTAGCGTAACGACAAACTCCGCTACCACGGAATATGTAAAAACGACCGTAAAGAAAATTAATAACCCGGCAACGCCACAGGAAAATGAAACGACAATCAGTCAGTCCTCAGGAAACGGTATTGTTGTTACCCCGGAGAAATTCGGACTTGCTCCCGGCACCACCCGAATTATACGTATGATAAATATTCAGCCACCGCAAACAGAAGAGGCATACCGTGTTTATTTTGAGGGTGTGCCGGGGCTGAATAATAACAGCGATAAAAAGGATCAGAAACAACCGGCTAAGCTCGGCATCAGCATGATCTGGGGCGTACTGGTTACCGTCCCGCCAGCTGTACCGCGACTGGACTTCACGCTGGACCCGGTGAGCCGCGTGGTCAACAATACCGGCAATATACATCTGAAGATTAACAGTATCGGTTTATGCCCTCAGCAACTTACTGATGATGGATGTAAATGGAGCAAACCGGTTAAAAATAGCATTTACCCAAATCAGCACGCCACATTAGATCCTGCCCTGTTTAAGGGGGATGACTATAGCGTGGTGAAGGTGAAGTATTCCAACTGGACAGATAAATCCGCTGGCGTAAAAGAATTCAGTGCAAAATAGACATTCTATTTTTCACAAGTAATAAAGAATAACTCTCGTTATAAACCCTGCATATTGATATGCACCTCTCTATTAAGGAAGTAAAATGAAATCATTTATCAAACCATTGATGGCTACTGCAATTATGGGCCTGGCTATTAACGCTTATGCTGTTCAGAAAGATATTACTGTTACTGCAAACGTGGATGCCACTCTGGATATGACCACTGACACGGGTGATGTATTACCCTCTACGATGGAAATGGGTTATATGCCTGGCGTGGGTCTGGAACCTGTTACCCAGATGACCAAAATCTATTCTAACGATGCAGAGAAAGATGTGAATATCAGCCTTGCGGGTGATCCTCAATTAATGGATACCGTCGGCGTGAATCAAAATATCGCATTAACCGTAAAATACGGTGATCTGATTCTGTCTCAGGCACCGAAAGTTATGACAGCCTCTCATTTGTTCCCTACGGGTGACACGACCAATGGTTCCATCATTCAGCCACTGAAGATCAGCCAGTCCACTCAGGTGCCCGTTGCTTCCGGTAGCTACAGCGGCGTTGTCAGCGTTGTACTGACTCAGGCAACTGAAACGCCATAAGCGTTCACCCCGCCAAAATGACTCCTCATCGGCCTGTAAATCAGGCCGATTCTTTTCCCCCTATCAGATTTTTGAATAAAGGAAAAATAATGAAACCCAATCTGAAAGTGTCCCTTTGCTTTCTGGCAATTCATTTTGCTTTATTCAGCAATCTTGCTTTAGCTGGCTCTGACGTACCTCCCGGCTTTGAAGAGCTGGTCTCAGGTCAGAACGTCTGGCTTAACGTCAACCTGCTGGGTCAGTCGGCCGGATTATTTGAAGCCAACGTTACGCTGGAAACCGTCCAGTTCAAAGACCCGCAGTCGGTGCTTAAAGCCTTAAATCTGCCACTGAAAGCCGGTACGCCGGAATATCAGCAGATGCTGGCGGCATTATCCGCCCCGCTTCCACGACACGGCAACCTGGCATGTGGCAGCAACGCCAATGCCAAAGGTTGCGGTTATCTGGAAACTGATTCTCTGGCTCTGATTTATGATGAAAATAACAGCGCAGCGGACGTTTTCGTCAGTAAAAAACTGGTGCCGGAATCCGGCGGTAAGACCCTTTATTACACCCCGACCGCACAGACTGAAAATGCGTTAATTCATCAGCAAACCCTGAACATCGCGGCGCAGGATGAATATCAGAGCCTGTCATTACAGGGCTCCGGCGCACTCGGCGTGCTGACCAATGGCTATGTCGGTTTTGACTGGTCACTCGATTCATACAAAAGTGACGACAGCGACAGCCAGACGGTTTCCGTCGATGACCTCTATTTCCGCCAGAGTTTAGGCAAACGCCATTATGTGCAGGCCGGACGGATGGACTCACGTGATCTCTCCAGCAATCTTGGCGGCAATATCAGTTTCTCGCTGTTGCCGCTCAATGCGATCGATGGTGTGCGTGCCGGGAGCTCCCTGAGCTACCTGAATCTTGATGAAGCCAGCAAGGGTTCCCCGCTGGTGGTACTGCTTTCCAGTAAATCCCGCGTGGATGCTTATCGTGGCAATCAGTTGCTCGGCACGTTCTACCTCAATAACGGTTCAAATACGCTGGATACCGGCAACTTCCCGAGCGGAAGTTATGCCGTCACCCTGCGAATTTATGAGAATAACCAGCTCGTGCGCACAGAGACTCAGCCGTTTACCAAAACCGGCGGGATCAATGACGGGCACATGCAATGGTTTATACAGGCCGGTGAAACAGCAGATAACAAAGTCATCAGCTCTACTGATGACGAAGACAATGACAGCACGTCGCGCAAACCTGTGATGCAAGCCGGGGCGCGTCTGCCGGTATTTGCCGAACTGATGGCCACCGCGGGCGTCGCGAATACTGATAATGAGAATTACGGTGAAGCGGGTCTGCAATGGACGCACGGTTTTAACGGCAAACTGATCGACGGCGTACTGGATATGCAGGCCAACGTTTTCAGCGGCACCGACGGTTCGAAAGGTAACGTGGAGCAAATCAGCTACAACGACGGCTTTTCCATGAGTGTCTATCGCAATGCCGCCTACGGTAAAAGCTGTACCAGTGCCGATGTCGTGGAAAATGATTACGCGGATATTGGCTGCTACGAATCCGTTAACGCCACACTTTCCGTGCCGGTCAAAGGCTGGTCCGCCTCGCTCGGCTATACGTACAACAAAAATACCAGCCTCTCGCCCGACTCGTCGTCATACGATCCTTCAAAGCCTTTTGAAGACAATATGATCAATAACACCGAATCGCAGAGCACCTCCAACACCTTGCAACTCAGCCTGAACAAAAGTTTCAACTGGAAGCAAATGAACATCACCACGCGATTCGGCGGTTACCGCCGTCAGAGCAGCAGCGACAGCGATAGCGACAAAGGTGTTTACGTGGGCTTCTCCCTGTCACGCAATACGCCAAAAGATGCGCAGCTTCACAGCAGCACTACCTCCCTTAGCACGGATTATCAGGGCAGCCAGAATGGTGATGCACAGATGACGTACAACGCCAGCCAGAACTGGGACTGGGGCAGCAATAACGATCGTGAACTGGGTATTGATGTGGGTGGCACGGATACCGATAACGCTAACGCGTCGGTTCACGGCCGTCTCAATGGCCAGTATGGCAATGGCGAACTGACCGTTTCCGACAGCTATGACAATGAGCAAAAAACGCATCAGGGCGCGGTGACCGGCAGCTACAGCTCTTCCGTTGCCGTCTCCAAATCCGGCTTCTTCTGGGGGCCGGGCGGTACGGGTTCACCGGGCGCAGCCGTGGCAGTAAAAGTCAAAGGCAGCGAAGAAGAAGATCCGGATGCAGCGGATGACGCGCTGATCGACGTTTCAGTACAGGGCGGCGGCGCGGCCCACATGAAACAGAACAGCAAAGCACTGTTCCCGGTCACCGGTTTTGAAGAAGGCAAAGTCTCGGTCAATGAAAGCCGTGATGTCAGCACCGGCAGCCAGGCCAGCATTACTCAGGGCGCAGGGAGTCAGAATTTATTCCTCCTGCCGGGGAAAATGAAACTGCGTGAAGTGACGATGGAATCGCATTACACCTATGTCGGCCAGTTGGTGACGGCGACAGGTGAACCCTTGAATACCGGCACGATGCTCAATGCCAATGCCTTCAGCAGTTCGGAAGATGGCGGCTTTACTGCAGAGATGACCTCATTAGCGAAAACGCTGTATGTCAAAAACGGCGAGCAAAATTACCAGTGTGCGGTCACCGTACAATCAAGCCGCGATGTGGTGCGCTATGTGGGTAAAACATTGTGCAAACCGGTACAGCCTGCTGATTTACCTGTAAATATTCGGAAAGTAAAATGAAATTAGCTTCAAATTTAATCTGCATGCTGCTCTTGATGAGCGCCCAGCTAGTGATACCGTCATTTACTTATGCTGCTGCGGTTGAACCCACTGGACGCGATACGACGGTTAGCACCAGTTATGATCTTTCTTCATCGCCATCGAATTTTAATATTTGGACGCATGAAACGGGGGGATATGACCCCGATAATCCAGGATTGTGGGGCAGGAATAACTGGCGTTGTTTATCCAACACGTCACCTTCTACCGGACAGTGCAAAAGCGGTGAAGCCAAAAGCTCACAGGGTGACTGGGGTGCGGGAGGAACGACCACTATCCCGACCCTGTTCACGGAAAAAAGAACAGGACTTCAGGCCGTTATAAACCTTGAAGGCTATCATATTGGCGCAGCAGGTAAAATTCAGGTCACTGCTGCTGATAGTGGCGGCTCCGGTTCTGAAGAGTTTTTAAATATTTATATCACCGCAGCTGAGTTAAAAAAAATACCTGTCGGCGGGATTTGGGAAGGCACACTGGCTCTTGATTTATGGCAATGGTCGCCCGGAAAAAAATTGGCCAGATGGACGGGTCACATCACTCTCCACGTCACCGACAATAATAACCAGCAAATCTATTTACCTGAATTTGGCGAAGCCGCACCGCGCGTGGACCTTAACATGCGCCCGTTGCCGGGAACCGGGGGTAACCAAACGCAAATGAATGGGGCTGCTACTATAGATATGTGTTTATACGACGGTTATGGCTCGAACAGTACCAGTTTCACCCTGAAATTTGACGATCAACAACAGGGTACGAAGGAACGCAATAACGCCTATTTTTCCATTTATTCTGACCAGGGTGACGTCAATCAGGACTCAGGCAGGATTGATTATTATGTACGAATGCAGGCACCCGACGGTAAATACATGAGTATGATACGCGGTGAGGATGTGGTGATACCGGATATTCAGACAGCACACATCAGGCCGGTGCATCTGCCCGGGATACCGCAGGCGGTTTTGTGTATCCCGGCGCCGCTGGAACTCAGCACCAAAACCATTGATATCAACAGCAAACAAGCCGGACATTATACCGGACACCTGATTGTGAACTTTACCTCGCAACTTTAGGGCGCTCTCTAAATGGATAGAAAAGAAACGTACTTTTTCGTCACTCTATTACTCCTGTTTAGCGCCCTGACAATAACGCCAGCGAAGGCTCAACGGATTGAACCCACTGGCCGTGAAACTCCGGTTACGGCTACATTTGATAAATCCAGCGCGCCTTCGCAAATTGACATCTGGAAAGATGAAAGCGGGGGCATCGATTCTGATAATGATTCGTTATGGGGCAGGAACACCTGGGTATGTTTGTCCTCCTCAGACCCTGCCACCGGGCAGTGCAGGACATCGGTCACAGGGGTGCAAGATGGCAATACTACTATCCCTATTGTCTTTACTGAGCAAAGAAGTCACCTGACACAAGTCATTAACCTGACGGGATATCACAATATCAGTGTCTCAATCGCTAACGGTTGCTGGAGTGCAGGAGTTATAGGTGGCCCTTATCAGGTTTATGCCGCCATGGAAAAGAATTGCGGCGGTGTCCAGAATAACGATGAATCGTTATTAACTGTTTACGTGACCAGTCAGGAGATGCAAAAACTCCCTTTCGGGGGTATCTGGAAAGCGGAATTAAAAATGAGCTTAATGCAATGGAGCCCGACGATTAAGCTCGCAGACTGGAACGCCCATATCACCCTCAATGTCACCGATACCAATAATCAGCAAATCTACTTACCAGAATTTGGCGAAGCCGCACCGCGCGTGGACCTTAACATGCGCCCGCTGCCCGGCACTGGCGGTAATCAGACGCAAATGAATGGCGCGGTAACGATAGATATGTGTTTATACGACGGTTATGGTTCGAACAGTACCAGTTTCACCCTGAAATTTGACGATCAACAGCAGGGTACGAAGGAACGCAATAACGCCTATTTTTCCATTTATTCTGACCACGGTGACGTCAATCAGGACTCAGGCAGGATTGATTATTATGTGCGGATGCAGGCACCCGACGGTAAATACATGAGTATGATACGCGGTGAGGATGTGGTGATACCGGATATTCAGACAGCACACATCAGGCCGGTGCATCTGCCCGGGATCCCGCAGGCGGTTTTATGTATCCCGGCGCCGCTGGAACTCAGCACCAAAACCATTGATATCAACAGCAAACAAGCAGGGCATTATACCGGACACCTGATCGTGAACTTTACTCCGCAACTTTAGACGATTCTCAGGACAACGGATTGCACCTCATCAACGTCTCCACGTAAGGATTTTTATGCGCAGGTCACAGACACAATGGCCGGTCTCCGGTCTGAAAATACTCCCGCTAATGATGCTGGCGATGCCTGCCTTGTGTTTTGCCAATATCACCGTTTCACCGATGAAAGTGACGCTTAATGAGAGACATGCAACGACGCTGGTCATCAGTTCGAAAAGCGAAACGACGCAATATATTCAGGGAAAAATCACCGAAGTTCACAATCCGGGCACTGCTGAAGAAAACGAAACGCCCGCACCGCAAGGCGCGCAAAATAGCCTGGTGGTTTCACCGCTGAAGTTTGGCTTGCCTGCCGGTAACAGCCAGCAGGTGAGGATCGTCGGTCTGGGTGAAAGCAATGAAGAAAAAATCTATCGCGTTCATTTTCAGTCGATGACACCGGAAGAATTTAAAAATACGGAGAGTAATAAAAACTTCACCAGCGAACTGAGCCTGACCATTGTCTGGGGCGTGGTAGTGATGGTGCCGCCCGCAAAACCGGTCGCCAGATTGGGCTGGGATGCTTCCGCTCAGCAAATCACCAATACGGGAAATATTCATCTGTTAGTGAATCGTATCGGACTGTGTGACAGCGACAAACCGGCGGCGAGCTGTCAGTGGAAAACCCTGAAAAAAAACGTCTATCCGGGCAAGCCATACCCTCCGGCCTTAACATTTTCTGCTTCAGCATCGTCTGAAAAAGTTCGAATCGAGTATTTCAACGATTACACTCAAAAGCAGGAAGTGGAGAATTTTCCGTTTAAGTAATTGCCATAATGAAAACGGTTACAGGACATAACTTGTTATAAATTAATTGGTTATTTGTATATGTAAAAGTTTGAAACACTGTATTGATTGATATAAATCAATTTTCGGGCTATTACTCTGCGGCACATCCCCTTCCTGTTACGCTATCCGTTTGAAACCCTTCAAAAACAAGACACCCAATCACACCTATAAGTGTAAACGATTACAACACTGTGAGCGGGTTCACGTTAAGCTGTGCGCAGGGTAAATAACATAACAGCCTAAGCATTATTACAAACTCAAAACGATTGCATTATTTTGGAGACCGGATGAACAACTCAACTTCGACCAAAGGAAAACGCTCGAATAAAAGCGTCACTTTCTTTGTCTGTTTTCTCGCTGCACTTGCCGGACTGCTGTTCGGCTTAGATATCGGCGTTATCGCTGGTGCCCTGCCCTTTATCAGCCATGACTTCCAGATCACAAACCATCAACAGGAATGGGTTGTCAGTTCCATGATGTTTGGTGCCGCCGTCGGTGCTGTCGGCAGTGGCTGGCTGAACTTCCGCCTGGGACGTAAATACAGCCTGATGATCGGCGCGGTTTTGTTCGTTATCGGTTCCCTGTGTTCCGCCTTTGCACCCAATGCAGAAATCCTGATTGTTGCCCGCGTTTTGCTGGGTCTGGCAGTCGGTATCGCGTCTTACACCGCACCGATTTACCTGTCAGAAATCGCACCGGAAAAAATTCGTGGCAGCATGATTTCCATGTATCAGCTGATGATCACCATCGGTATTCTGGCGGCGTATCTGTCTGATACCGCGTTCAGCTATACCGGCGCATGGCGCTGGATGCTGGGTATCATCACCATTCCTGCGCTGCTGCTGCTGATTGGTGTCTTCTTCCTGCCGGACAGCCCGCGCTGGCTGGCCGCACGTGGCGATGATGGCAAAGCGCGCCGCGTCCTGGAAAAACTGCGTGATTCCAGCGAGCAGGCAAAACATGAACTGGATGAAATCCGTGAAAGCCTGAAAGTTAAACAAAGCGGCTGGGGACTGTTTGTTAACAACAAAAACTTCCGTCGTGCGGTTTACCTCGGCATTCTGTTACAGGTGATGCAGCAGTTCACCGGTATGAACGTCATCATGTATTACGCACCAAAAATCTTCGGTATCGCCGGTTTCGCCAGCACCTCTCAGCAGATGTGGGGCACGGTTATTGTCGGTCTGGTCAACGTTCTGGCGACCTTCATTGCCATCGGTCTGGTTGACCGCTGGGGCCGTAAACCAACGCTGAAACTGGGCTTCCTGGTGATGGCCGTCGGTATGGGCGTGCTGGGTACCATGCTGCATATCGGTGTCGAATCCGATGCGGCGAAATACTTCTCTATTGCTATGCTGCTGATGTTTATCGTCGGTTTTGCCATGAGTGCCGGTCCGCTGATCTGGGTACTGTGTTCTGAAATTCAGCCGCTGAAAGGCCGTGATTTTGGTATCACTGTGTCCACCGCGACTAACTGGATCGCCAACATGATTGTCGGTGCGACCTTCCTGACCATGCTCGACAGCCTCGGCAACGCCAACACCTTCTGGGTGTACGCCGCGCTGAACGTGGTCTTCATCTTCATCACCATTGCGCTGATCCCTGAGACTAAAAACGTCTCTCTGGAACACATCGAACGCAACCTGATGAAAGGCGAAGCCCTGCGCGACATCGGTAAGTAAGTTAGCAATAAATAAGTTCGCCATTCCTCCCCTGCAAAGGGGAGGAATTCCATATTGCATCTCTCCCCCACCAGATTTATCCTTCGCCAGATGAAAACCTCACGTCTCCCCATCGCCCTGCAACAAGCCGTTATGCGCTGTCTGCGGGAAAAACTCCGGATGGCAAATCAGTTTTTTGGCACCGATTACACGGAGCCGGAAATCACTTATCAGCAACGCGGCACCAGCGCGGGCAGCGCGTACCTGCAACACTGGCAAATCCGGCTGAACCCGGTATTGCTGATGGAAAACCAGCAGCCGTTTATCGATGAAGTGATACCGCACGAACTGGCGCACCTGCTGGTATATCGCAGGTTTGGCCGGGCACCTGCGCCGCACGGCAAAGAGTGGCGCTGGATGATGGAACATGTTCTGGGCGTTTCAGCGAGCAGAACGCACAAGTTCGAAGTCGCCTCCGTGCAAAGCAAAACCTATCCGTATTTATGCGCCTGCCGTGACCATCAGCTGACCGTGCGTCGTCATAATAAAGTGATGCGCAAAGAGTCAGAATACCGCTGCCGCCATTGTGGCGAGCTGTTACGGTTCAATGCTAAAGGCACCACTAACTGCTGATTTTTCAATCACTCATCACGGCAAAGTCTCATTGTCACAGCCCGTGGTATCCGTTACCCTTCCGGCCTTTTAGTCTCAGGTCTTTCAGAAACATGTTTCGTAAAACGTTCTTATCTTTTCTGTTTATCGGTGCGCTGGCACCGCTGAGCGCCTTGAGCCAGTCTGGTCATGCCATCAATAATTTCTCTCAGGCCAAAGCCGCAGCGGTAAAAATTAATCAGGGTGCGCCGACCTTCTATTGCGGCTGTAACATCAGCTGGCAGGGCAAGAAAGGCACGCCGGATCTGCAATCCTGCGGCTATCAGGTTCGTAAAAGTGAACAGCGCGCCAGCCGGATTGAGTGGGAACATGTGGTTCCTGCGTGGCAGTTTGGTCATCAGATGCAGTGCTGGCAGGATGGCGGACGTAAAAATTGTGCGAAAAACGCGGATTATCGTCAGGTAGAAACCGACCTGCACAACCTGCAGCCCGCGATTGGCGAAGTGAATGGCGACCGTAATAATTTTATGTACAGCCAATGGAATGGTGGTGAAGGCCAGTATGGCCGCTGCGAAATGAAAGTCGACTTCAAGGCCAAGGCCGCTGAGCCGCCAGCCCGTGCCCGCGGTGCCATCGCACGCACCTATTTCTACATGCGCGATCAGTACAAACTGAATCTGTCCCGTCAGCAAACCCAGCTCTTTACCGCCTGGGATCGCCAGTATCCGGTCACTTCATGGGAATGTGAGCGTGATAACCGCATCGCCAGCGTACAGGGCAATCACAACCCTTACGTTCAGCAAGCTTGCGCGCAACGAAAAAGCTAACTTAGTATTAGCATGTCATCAGAGCACATTAGCTCGCGACAACGCGGGCTAATCACGCCAAAATAGCCCTCCAGAAAAGACTTTAAGGACAGCAGCCACACATGCGCATACCCCGCATTTATCATCCGGAAACCCTGACCGCTCACAGCGAAATTGCGCTGAGCGAAGATGCCGCCAACCATGTCGGACGCGTTCTGCGGATGCAGCCCGGTCAGGCGATCCAGTTATTTGATGGCAGCAATCAGGTTTTCGACGCCAGCATCACGCAGGTTGATAAGAAAAGTGTGCGTGTCAGCCTGAGCGAAGGCGTGCTGTCAGACAACGAATCCCCGCTGAATCTGCATCTCGGCCAGGTGATTTCACGCGGCGAGAAGATGGAATTCACCATTCAGAAATCTATCGAACTGGGCGTGAACACCATTACTCCGCTGTTCTCTGAGCGTTGCGGCGTCAAACTTGACGGCGAACGCCTGGAGAAAAAATTGCAGCAATGGCAGAAAATTGCCATCGCGGCCTGCGAACAGTGCGGACGTAACCGCATTCCTGAAATTCGCCCGGTGATGCAGCTCGAAGCATGGTGTGCCGAACAGGACGACAGCCTGAAGCTGAACCTGCATCCGCGCGCCAGCCACAGTATTAACACCCTGCCGCTACCGGTGAGCCACGTCCGCTTACTGATCGGCCCGGAAGGCGGTTTATCCGCTGACGAAATTGCAATGACCTCCGGCTACGGATTTACTGATATCCTGCTGGGACCCCGTGTTCTGCGTACAGAAACCACAGCACTCACCGCGATAACGGCCTTACAGGTTCGTTTCGGCGATCTGGGTTAAGAGGAGACCAAATGATCAAGCTTGGCATCGTGATGGACCCGATTTCTTCCATCAACATCAAAAAAGACACCAGTTTCGCTATGCTGCTGGAAGCGCAGAGTCGTGGCTACGAGCTGCACTACATGGAAATGAATTCCCTGTATCTGCGCGGCGGCGAAGGCCGTGCGACCACCAAAAAACTCAGCGTGAAGCAGGATTACGACGGCTGGTATGAGTTCGGCACTGAGCAGGATATCGCCCTGCAGGAACTGGATGTCATCCTGATGCGTAAGGATCCTCCGTTCGATACTGAATTCATTTACGCTACCTATATCCTTGAACGCGCGGAAGAAAAAGGCACGCTGATTGTTAACAAACCGCAGAGCCTGCGTGACTGTAATGAAAAGCTTTTCACGGCGTGGTTCCCGGAACTGACGCCGGATACGCTGGTGACCCGCAATGCGGCTCAGCTCAAAGCGTTCCATAAAGAACACACTGACGTGATCCTCAAGCCGCTCGACGGCATGGGTGGCGCTTCAATCTTCCGTCTGAAACCAGAAGACGCGAACGTTTCGGTGGTGATTGAAACCCTGACCGAACACGGCAGCCGTTTCTGTATGGCGCAAAATTATCTGCCCGCCATTAAGGACGGCGACAAACGCGTTCTGGTGGTCGACGGCGAGCCTGTGCCTTACTGCCTGGCGCGTATTCCGGCGCAGGGCGAAACCCGTGGTAATCTGGCCGCCGGTGGCCGTGGCGAAGCCCGTCCGCTGAGCGAAAGTGACTGGGCGATAGCCCGCACTGTCGCGCCAATCCTGAAGCAAAAAGGCCTGATTTTTGTCGGTCTGGATATTATCGGCGACCGCCTGACTGAAATTAACGTCACCAGCCCGACCTGTGCGCGTGAAATCGAAGCGGCATTCCCGATTTCCGTCACCGGCATGCTGATGGATGCTATCGAAAAGCGTCTGGCTGCCCGATAAACTACCTGGCCGCATAATCTGATGGGTTGTTCAGCAATGCTGGATAACCCACTTTTTTTGCTGCGGATGACGTACTACACTGCCCTCTTAGCTGCATTTCAATTTTCTGAGGTTAAACATCCTGCTTACCATGAATCTACAACATCACTTTCTAATTGCGATGCCTGGCCTGGATGAACCCCAGTTCAAACGTTCGGTCGTCTATATCTGCGAACACAATGAAGACGGCGCTATGGGTCTGGTGATCAACAAACTGGTCGAAGATTTCACCGTTGAAAACGTCCTCGACAAACTGGACATCACACCCGAGCCTCGCGACCCGAACATCCGCCTCGACCGCCCGGTGTTTTCAGGTGGTCCGCTGGCTGACGACCGTGGTTTTATTCTCCACACGCCGCGTGAAGGGTTTGGCTCCAGTATCCGTATTTCGGACAGCACCATGATCACCACGTCTAAAGACGTGCTGGAAACGCTGGGCACACCCGACCAGCCGAAAGATGTGCTGGTGGCGCTCGGGTACGCCGCATGGGAACAAGGCCAGCTGGAAAAAGAGCTGCTGGAAAATTCCTGGCTGACCATTGAAGCCAGCAATGACATTTTATTCCGCACCCCGATTGCTGACCGCTGGCGTGAAGCCGCGAAAATGATCGGCGTTGACGTCGGCCAGCTTGCCACCCATGCAGGGCATGCATAATGGCTAACCGCACGGTTTTTGCTTTCGATTTCGGTACCAAAAGCATCGGTCTGGCCATCGGTCAGGAAGTCACCGGCACCGCCCGCCCGCTGACGTCGTTTAAAGCGCAGGACGGGACGCCGGACTGGCAGAAAATCGAAAAGCTGCTGAAAGAATGGCTGCCGGATCTGGTGGTTGTAGGTCTGCCGCTGAACATGGACGGCACAGAGCAACCGCTGACCGCCCGTGCGCGCAAATTTGCCAACCGTCTGCATGGCCGTTTTGGCGTGCAGGTTGAACTGCACGACGAACGTCTGAGCACCGTTGAAGCCCGTGCTGATTTGTTCGATCGCGGCGGCTTCCGCGCGCTGGACAAAGGCAGCGTGGATGCCGCTTCTGCGGTGATCATTCTGGAAAGCTGGTTTGAGAAGCAATGGAGTCAGTCCTGATCTGCCGCCAGTAATCCTGCGCTTTGCCGCTGCTGGCGGCTTTGGGCAAACGTCTGCATTCCGGCCTGTGCGCCGGTTTGCAGGATATCTGCCAGCTGATGCGTTTTTCCTTCGCGGATCATATTGCACACCGCCGGTGTTGACGTCAGCACTTCGAACAGCGCCACTCTTACCGTTTTTTCATCAGTATTCCCCTCCCCTCCTTTCGGTTTTTGCGCCACCAGTTTCTGCGCGACGACAGCCCTGAGACTGCCCGCCAGCTGTGCCCGTACAAAGGCTTTTTCTTCTGCCGGAAAGACATCAATCAGCCGGTCGATAGCCTGTGTGGCATTGCGCGTATGCAGCGTCGCCAGCACCAGATGCCCGGTTTCTGCCGCCGTCAGCGCCAGCCTGATACTATCGGTGTCGCGCAATTCTCCCAGCAGTAACACGTCAGGATCCTCACGCAACGCGCCGCGTACCGCTTCACTGAATGAACGGGTATGCAGCCCCAGTTCTCGCTGCTGGATAAGGCAATGCCTGCTGATGTGGATAAGCTCAATCGGATCTTCCAGCGTAATAATGTGCCGCGTCGTATGGCGGTTGAGGTAATCAATCATTGCCGCCAGCGTGGTGGACTTCCCGCTCCCCGTTGCTCCGGTGACCAGGATCAGGCCGTCTTCCAGCGTAATGATTTGCTGCAAGATATCCGGTGCCAGCAGCGTTGCCAGTTCAGGACAACGGGCGGGAACCGGCCTCAGCGCCGCAGACAAACCATGCAGTTGCTGAAACACGTTAAGGCGCATCCGCACGCCTTCCGCCAGCGTCAGCGCTTTATCGAATTGCCCGGCCAGTTGCAAAGTCGTCTGTTCTGCGACATTCAGCCACTGGCTGACGAGCTTTTGCATCTGCGATGCGTCGATCAGCGGCAGGTCCTCACAGCGGCATAATTCCCCTCCGATACGCAGCACAGGCCGATTGCCGGTACAAAGGTGCAGATCGGAGGCATTTTGCTTTACACTACGCCCCACTAATCCATCAATATCTATGTTGAAATCCTCCTGAGTCCCTATGAGCATTAGTCAGCAAAACGCTATTGAGCAGAACTTACACAATGTCCGCGAAAAAATCGCAGCCGCTGCACACCTTTGCGGCAGGCATTCAGAAGAAATTACCTTGCTTGCAGTGAGTAAAACTAAACCTGCGAGCGCTGTCGAAGAAGCGATTACCGCCGGGCAGTTAGCATTCGGCGAAAACTACGTGCAGGAAGGCGTGGATAAGATTGCCCACTTTGCCGGACATCAGCCTGCGCTGACCTGGCATTTCATCGGGCCGTTGCAGTCGAATAAAAGCCGTCTGGTCGCGGAGAACTTCGACTGGTGTCATACCATTGACCGCCTGAAAATCGCCCAGCGCCTGAACGAGCAACGTCCGGCGGGTTTAGCGCCGTTACAGGTGCTGATTCAGGTGAATATCAGCGACGAAGCCAGTAAATCTGGTATTGCTGTGGGTGAAATCAACGAACTGGCGATGCAGATTATGGCGATGTCTAACCTGACGCTGCGCGGTCTGATGGCCATTCCGGCCGCAGAAACCGACTATGCGCGCCAGCTGGAAGTCTTCGGTCAGATGCGTGAAGCCCTGAAAGCTTTACAGAGCATTTGTCCGCAGGCAGATACGTTATCGATGGGCATGACCGATGATATGCCCGCTGCGATTGCCGCCGGAAGCACCATGGTTCGTATCGGTACCGCTATTTTCGGTGCCCGTGATTACAGCGCAAAACAGTAACCGCTATCTGTCGGTATACTGCTTTACTATTGATCGGCTCAGTTCAGCCCCCATTAAAAGCAAGGAGCATGAATGCAACATCGCAAAATATGTTTTATCGGTGCCGGTAACATGGCGGGCGCCATCATTTCAGGCCTGGTTGAAAGTGGTTATCCGGCCAATATGATCAGCGTTTGTGCCCCTTCCACCTCCCATCGCGATGCGCTGGCCGCAAAATATGGCGTACAGAGCAGCAGTGATAACAACGCCTGTGCGAAAGCCGCAGATGTCGTTGTATTGTCTGTAAAACCGCAGATGATGGCGGATGTATGTAAAGCACTGCAAAAAGACGTGGATTTTAGCGACAAGCTGGTACTGTCGATTGCCGCAGGCGTCAGCGTGGCGCGCTTCTGCGAGTTGCTGGGCGATAATCTCAACATCGTGCGCATCATGCCTAACACGCCTTCGCTGGTCGGCCAGGGCATGAGCGGCTTGTATGCACCTGATCAGGTTTCGCAGACAGATCGTGATTACAGCGGCGAACTGATGACTGCCGTGGGCAAAATCTGCTGGGTTGATACCGAAGAAGGTATCAACCACGTGATTGCCGCCGCAGGCAGCGCACCGGCGTATTTCTTCCTTTTTATGGAAGCAATGCAGGCCGAAGCGCAGCGTCTGGGTTTCAGTGCTGAAACCGCGCGGATGCTGGTTGAACAAGCCGCCAGCGGTGCCAGCGCACTGGTTGCGGCCAGCCCGGACACGCCATTGTCACAACTTCGTGAGAATGTGACGTCCAAAGGCGGCACGACCTTTGAAGCTCTGAAAGTGTTCACCGACCGACAATTACCGGAGATCGTTTCCGAGGCCATGCAGGCCGCCATTACCCGCGCGCAGGAAATGGAAAAACTGTTCTAATAAGAGCAAATAATAAAATAACACTGCCCAAAATCATTCGTGTTGCGTCAAGGCGGCAACTGAGTCAAATCGCCGGGAGCATACATCAGTATGTGACCGGGGTTTGCGAAGGCAGCCAACGCAGAAGCAGCGCGAAGGATGAAGGGCATAGGAGAATTATGTTAACGCTGACTTTTCTGGTTAAAACCCTCATAGATCTCTACGTGATGGTTCTGCTGCTGCGCATCTGGATGCAATGGGCACGTACAGATTTTTATAACCCGTTTTCACAGTTCGTGGTGAAGATTACTCAGCCGATTATCGGACCACTTCGCCGGATTATTCCGCCGCTGGGCCCGATTGACAGCGCAAGCCTGCTGCTGGCTTTCATTCTTTGCACCATTAAATTCCCACTGCTGTTACTTATCCAAAGCGGCGCTATCTTCTTTGGTCTGAGCAGTCTGCTGATTGGCCTGATAGGGCTGGTCAAAGCCGCGGGTTATCTGGTGTTCTGGCTGGTCATTATCCGCTCGCTGATGAGCTGGGTGAGCCAGGGCCGCGGACCAATGGATTATCTGCTGATGCAACTGACTGAGCCGCTGATGGCGCCAATCCGCCGCATACTCCCGGCAATGGGCGGCATTGATTTCTCAGCGATGGTCGTAATCCTGATCCTGTATATGCTGAATTATCTCGGAATGGATCTGTTGGGTGCGCTGTGGTTCCAGCTTTAAGCCCGGCGTACTGGCAATCTGACGCGCTGGTTTTGCGGCTGGTTATCCAGCCCAAAGCCAGCCGTGACAGCCTTGTCGGTTTGCATGGCGACGAACTGAAAGTCGCCATCACCGCCCCGCCGGTAGACGGACAGGCCAACACACATCTGGTGAAATTTCTCTCAAAACAGTTTAAAGTCGCCAAAAGTCAGATAAGCATCGAAAAGGGCGAGCTGGGCCGCCATAAACAAGTCCGCATTATCCATCCGCAAAATATCCCGACTGAGGTCGCGGTACTGCTCGCAGAATAACGTTTAAGTCAGGACTCTCCCATGCAGAAAGTCGTATTAGCTACCGGCAACGCCGGTAAAGTGCGTGAACTCGCACATCTTCTGGCCGAATTCGGGCTGGACGTGGTGGCACAAACCGAACTCGGCGTTGAATCCGCCGAGGAAACCGGCCTGACGTTCATTGAGAATGCCATCCTTAAAGCCCGCCACGCGGCGGCTGTCACCGGTTTACCTGCTGTGGCAGATGACTCTGGTCTGGCGGTTGATTTCCTCGGGGGGGCGCCGGGGATTTACTCCGCGCGCTACGCAGGCGTTGATGTCTCTGATCAGCAGAATCTCGATAAACTGCTGGTCGCGCTGAAGGACGTTCCACAGGGCCAGCGTAAAGCACAGTTCCACTGCGTGCTGGTCTATATGCGCCATGCTGAAGACCCGACGCCGCTGGTGTGCCACGGCAGCTGGGCGGGTGAAATCACCTTTGCCCAGGCAGGTGAAGGCGGCTTTGGTTATGACCCGATTTTCTATGTTCCTGAGCTGAGTAAAACCGCCGCAGAACTGAGCCGTGAAGAAAAAAGTGCGGTGTCGCACCGGGGACAGGCATTGAAACTGTTGTTTGCCGCGATGAAAGAGGCAGTACAGAAGAATGCGTAAGTTACCGCCGCTGAGTCTCTACATTCATATTCCGTGGTGCGTGCAAAAATGCCCTTACTGCGATTTCAACTCGCACGCGTTAAAGGGCGAAGTGCCGCATGACGATTATGTCGCACATCTGCTGGCAGATTTAGATGCGGATCTGCATCTGGTGGGCGGACGCAGCGTAGGGACCATTTTTATCGGCGGCGGAACCCCAAGCCTGCTGAGCAGCGACGCAATGCAGAATCTGCTCGATGGCGTGCGTGCGCGGTTGCCGCTCGATGCTCACGCTGAAATTACCATGGAAGCCAACCCCGGTACCGTCGAAGCAGACCGCTTCAGCGGCTACCAGCGCGCGGGGGTAAACCGTATTTCCATCGGCGTGCAAAGTTTTGATGCACAGAAACTGGAGCGTCTGGGGCGTATTCACGGCCCTGACGAAGCCAAACGTGCGGCACATCTGGCGACTGGCCTGAACCTGCGCAGCTTCAATCTGGATCTGATGCATGGTTTGCCGGATCAGACACTGGAAGAAGCGCTGGACGATTTGCGTCAGGCAATCGCACTCAATCCGCCGCATTTGTCCTGGTATCAGCTCACTATCGAACCAAATACGATGTATGCCTCGCGTCCGCCTAAACTGCCGGATGATGACGCGCTGTGGGATATTTTCGAGCAAGGCGATCAGTTGCTGACCGCAGCCGGATACCAGCAATACGAAACCTCGGCGTATGCCAAACCGGGCTATCAGTGTCAGCACAACCTGAACTACTGGCGCTTCGGGGATTATCTCGGCATCGGTTGTGGCGCGCATGGCAAACTGACGCAGCCAGACGGGCAAATCCTGCGTACCGTCAAAACCAAACACCCTCGCGGTTACATGCAGGGTCGTTATATGGATAAACAGCATCCGGTGGAAACCGAAGATTTGCCGTTTGAATTCTTCATGAACCGCTTCCGCCTGCTGGAAGCCGCGCCGCGTGAAGAGTTTGGTCTGTATACCGGGCTGGATGAATCGGTGATCCGCGCACAGTTAGACGAAGCGATCGCCAAAGAATATCTGGTCGAAACCGACACGCACTGGCAGATCACCAGCAAAGGAAAGCTGTTCCTGAATTCGCTGCTGGAGCTGTTTTTGGCGGAGTAAGGTTTAGGGGCAAAAAAAAACCGCGTAATCGCGGTTTTTTTGTATCTGTCATTTGGCAGCTTACTGTTTCAAATCTGCCAGCAAGGTTTTGTGCTGAGTATCCAGATTGGTCACGCGCTTACAGACGTCATCGCCAAAAGCTTTAAACTCTTTTTCCTGCTTGTTCCACTCTTCCTGAACGGCCTGTTGTAAACCGCCGAGATTACCCATCATCGCCTGCAGTGGATTTCCGCCACTCGCAGCCTGTTTGAGTCCCATCTCGTTGATGCTGTCCTGCATGACGCCGCCCATGGTTTGTTCCATCAGCTTCTGGCCATTTTGCTTCACCTGATCCACTGCTTTATGATGGAAAGTCAGGCCATCAGTGCGGTGTTCGATAATCAGGTTCATCTGCTCTTTCAGCTGCTTATCGAGCTTAACCAGGCGGTTACGCACGTTGCTGTCACTGCCCAGTTTTTCGACGATCACACGGTCAACCGCAACCCGGCCTTTTTCAAGATGCGCCGTCGCGCCCTGGTCAATCCACGGCAGGTCACGGCGTAAACCGGCCTGATAGTCGATGGCTTCCTGACGCTGTCTGGCGCTCAGGGTCATGTCTTTTCCGTTGAGGGTCACGTTACCGTTTGGTGTGATCAGCAGATCACCGCTGTTACCGACAACCTGAACGGTCTGCGGCTTGATGATCACGTCATCCTTAGGCTGGACGGCACACTGATAATCAGCCTGTGCGCTCCACGCGCTCAGCGCCAGTAACGCAGCAAGTCCGGTTTTTACCACTCCACTTTTTACTAACATGTACTCTCCCTTAAGACAGCAAACTCAAAAAATTGAACGGCCAATACGTTGCGCCAGTAATTCTAAGGCAGCAATACCTGCCAAAGAGTTCCCTGCCGCATCAAGTTCCGGTGACCAAACCGCAATGCACATCTCGCCAGGCACCACGGCAATGATGCCACCGCCGACGCCAGATTTACCCGGCATACCGACGCGGTAAGCGAATTCACCCGCGCCGTCGTACATGCCGCTGGTGACCATCATCGCATTAATCTGCCGCGCCTGACGGGCATCGATGAGCGGTGTCTCGCTGCCCAGCGGATGCCCTTTATTGGCAAGATAAACAAACGTCCGTGCCAGTTCTTCACAGCTCATGCGCAATGCACAGTAGTGAAAGTAGGTATGCAAAACGGTGATGACGTCGTTGTCGAAATTACCGAAAGACTTCATCAGATAAGCAATCGCCGCGTTGCGGTCAGAATGCTCGAACTCTGAACGGGCAACGTGCCGATCGTAGTTGAGATCTGGCGATCCGGCCAGCTGACGCACCACTTCCAGCATTCTCTGTTTCGGTGCGGAGAGCCGGGTTTGCAGCATATCGCAGACCACCAGCGCGCCCGGATTGATAAACGGATTACGCGGTTTTCCCTGTTCAAGCTCAAGCTGAACCAGCGAATTGAACGGCTGACCGGACGGCTCTTTGCCGACGCGCTGCCAGATTTCGCTTTCCTGATAACGGGTCAGCGCCAGCGTCAGGCTGAGCACTTTTGAGATCGACTGGATCGAGAAACGCATATCGGCATCACCGGCACGAAAGATCTCCCCTTTCGTGGTACACACGGCAATCCCTAAATGATCGGGGCTGACTTCCGCCAGCGCAGGAATATAATCGGCAACGTTGCCACGGCCAATCAGCGGCCTGACCTGCGCCAGAATATCTTGCAGCAAACTGTTATCGAGTTCGGTACCCAACGTCCTGCCTCCAGATGTAACAAAGGTGCCGGAAGGCACCTTTCAAAGATTCAGAATTTATCTGACCGGTGGAATCAGTCCCACCAGATATCGAATAACTCAGAAACTTCCACGTCTTCCATTTTCTGGTCTTCTAACCATTTTTTGACCTGCGCGCGCTGTTCATCAGTGCAGTGACCGATGTCCTGACGGCAAACCAGACCTTCCCATTGCAGATAGCCACTGCCATCGAAAGCCAGTTTGTTTGGCTCGATCACACCGTCGATGAATTTATCCAGGGATTCATCAATGGTTTCTACCGCGGTACCTTCCGGGAAACGCCATTTTACAGAGAAGCCCAGTTCCTGGAACTCGGCAATGTGTAACTTCTTACGTAAACGACGACTGCGATTTGTAGCCATTATTGCTTCCTCTCAAACATCAGATCCCACACGCCGTGGCCTAAACGCTGGCCACGCATTTCGAACTTGGTCACCGGGCGCGATTCAGGACGCGGGACATAATTACCTTCCTGCGACAGATTCGCCCAGCTTTCTAAACGGGTCATCACTTCGAGCATGTGCTCCGCATACGGCTCCCAGTCGGTTGCCATGTGGAATACACCGCCCACTTTTAGTTTCTTGCGCAGCTTCTCGACGAACTCAGGCTGCACGATACGGCGCTTATTATGGCGCGCTTTGTGCCACGGGTCAGGAAAGAATAGCTGCACCATATCGAGCGAGCCATCCGGAATCATTTTTTCCAGCACTTCAACCGCATCGTGACACATCACGCGCAGGTTGCTGACGCCCTCTTCGTGCGCCGTTGCCAGACACGCGCCAACACCCGGTGAGTGTACTTCAATCCCGATAAAGTTCTGGTCAGGATTCTGTTGCGCCATGGTGACGAGCGATGTGCCCATGCCGAAACCGATTTCCAGTACCACAGGTGCAGAGCGACCAAATAAGGCATCAATATCCAGGGATTCGGCCTGAAACTCCACGCCCATCACCGGCCAGAAGTTGTCCAGCGCGAATTGCTGACCTTTAGTCAGACGGCCCTGACGGCGGACAAAACTACGGATACGGCGCATCGCGCGACCGTTCTCGTCGAACTCCGGTGAAATGACGTCGTTTTTCATGGTGTTTCCACTCCGATTGGCAAGACGCGGTACCCGCGCGCGGATGCCTGTGCTTTGGTCACTAAATATAAGGAAAGGCGCATTATCCAAACTTACTCCCGATTAGCAAGGCTTGCGGGCAGGAAATCCGTCAATACAGTGCGGAAAGTTCCGGTTTACAGCCAGACGGGAACTGTGATGTGATCAGCCCCGTCTTTTAACCCTGCCGGACTGTAATTCACCCATGATGGAAGCCCAACGTTTCTCACCTCTGGTGCTCGACTGGTATCAGCGCTATGGCCGCAAAACGCTGCCGTGGCAAATCGCAAAAACACCTTATAAAGTCTGGCTTTCAGAAGTGATGTTGCAGCAAACGCAGGTAACGACTGTTATCCCGTATTTTGAACGTTTTATGCAACGCTTCCCGACGGTGTCTGATCTCGCTGCTGCGCCGCTCGATGAAGTTCTTCATCTGTGGACCGGGCTGGGTTATTACGCCCGTGCGCGTAACCTGCATAAAGCGGCGCAGACCATCGCCAGCCAGCACGGCGGCGTATTTCCGACTACCTTTGATGAAATTCTCGCGTTGCCGGGCATTGGCCGTTCCACCGCCGGCGCGGTTTTGTCGCTGGCATTGAATCAGCACTTCCCTATTTTAGACGGGAATGTGAAGCGCGTGCTGGCCCGCTGCTATGCTGTTAACGGCTGGCCGGGCGAGAAGAAAACCGAAAACAAACTGTGGACGATAAGCGAAGACGTCACGCCCGCCGAAGGTGTTGCTCAGTTTAATCAGGCAATGATGGATTTAGGCGCGATGGTTTGCACCCGCAGCAAGCCAAAATGCGAGCTGTGCCCGGTGAAATCCGGCTGTGAAGCTTATGCGCATCACAGCTGGGCGAATTATCCCGGTAAAAAACCTAAGAAAACCCTGCCGGAAAAGACCGCGTTTATGCTGATGATCCAGCAGGAAGATAAAGTCTGGCTGGAACAGCGTCCGCCGGTCGGCTTGTGGGGCGGATTGTTCTGCTTCCCGCAATTTACCACCGAAGATGAACTGGCTATTGGTCTGAAAAAATACGGTGTTACGCAAAATCAGTTGCAGCAGCAGACCGCTTTTCGTCACACTTTCAGCCATTTCCATCTGGATATCGTCCCGATGTGGTTAAATCTGCGTTCTTCCGCGGGTTGCATGGATGAAGGTGCGGGTCTCTGGTATAACTTAGCGCAACCACAATCCGTCGGGCTGGCCGCGCCGGTAGAGCGTCTGTTGACGCAACTGGCTAAAGAACCGACCCAAAAGAACGATCGATAAGGAATTAGCATGAGCAGAACGATTTTTTGTACTTTTCTCAAGCGCGATGCTGAAGGGCAAGACTTCCAGCTGTACCCTGGCGAGATTGGCAAACGTATCTTCAATGAGATTTCGAAAGAAGCCTGGTCGCAGTGGATGGCCAAACAAACCATGCTGATCAACGAAAAGAAACTCAGCATGATGAATCCGGAAGACCGCAAACTGCTGGAACAGGAAATGGTCAACTTCCTGTTCGAAGGTCAGGACGTGCATATCGAAGGCTATACCCCGCCGTCAAAATAATCATTTATAACAATGGTTAAAACATTAAGGCAGGTACTCCGGGTGCCTGCTTCTTTCATCAGAAACGGTTTGTAAGATGAAGAAAATTTTAGCTTTGCTGGTTATCGCGCCCATGTTGATCTCCTGCTCCGGCAGCAAGAAAGACCAGTTCAACGAAGCTTATGTGAAAGACACCAACGGATTCGATATTTTGATGGGGCAGTTCGCCCATAACATCGAAAATATCTGGGGTATGAACGAAGTGCTGATCGCGGGTCCGAAAGACTACGTGAAATATAGCGATCAGTATTACACCCGCAGCCACATCAACTTTGATGCGGGTACCATCACCCTTGAGACTATTTCTGGCACGGATCCGGCGGCCAGCCTGCGTCAGGCCATTATCAGTACCTTGCTGGTGGGCGACGATCCGGGCAATGTTGACCTTTATTCCGACGCCAATGATATCCAGATCAGCCGTGAACCGATGTTGTACGGTCAGGTTCTCGACAACACCGGCCAGCCAATCCGCTGGGAAGGCCGTGCAGCAAGCTTTGCTGATTATCTGATTCAGAACAAACTGATGCGCCGTCAGTCCGGTCTGCACGTGATTTATTCCGTGACGATCCAGATGGTGCCGAACCACCTGAACAAACGTGCGCATAAATATCTGCCGATGATCCGTGAAGCATCAGCTAAATATGGCGTCGATCAGTCTCTGATCCTGGCGATCATGCAAACCGAATCAGCCTTTAACCCGTATGCGGTGAGTAATGCCGATGCGCTGGGCCTGATGCAGGTTGTGCAGCATACCGCGGGTGTCGATGTGTTTAAATCTGAAGGAAAATGGGGCAAGCCAAGCCGCAGCTATCTGTTTGATCCGCAGAATAATATCAATACCGGCACGGCTTATCTTGCGATGCTGCAAAACGTGTATCTGGGGAACATCAACAACCCGACATCACGTCGCTATGCTGTGATTACTGCTTATAACGGCGGTGCAGGCAGTGTTCTGCGCGTGTTCTCACAGAACAAAACACAGGCGTTTAACATCATCAACAATATGGCGCCGGGCGATGTGTACACCACTCTGACGACCAAACATCCGTCGGCAGAATCCCGCCGCTATCTGTACAAAGTGAACAATACTCAGCGCAGTTACCGCCGCGTAGATTAACGTTTATCGTCCCGGCTTCTCAGGCGTGAGGCGCCGGGACGAATATCTTAACTGTGAGTCTGTAAACCCTCTGTCTGCAGACTTTGTGTCTGAAATTTTCCGTCACCCAGATCACTGACAATATGATTCATACGCTCTTCCGTCAGCTGATAGTAACGGATAGAGAAAGCCGTAATCAGATAGAAAATAGCCGGTAAGACGGTGAATAAAATCAGGACACCGCGTACCGCTTCCGCCGATTGTTGTTCCACGCCCGCCTGATAACCAAACCACGCCAGCCCCCAGCCTGTCAGCGCGCCACCAATCGCCACGCCGAGTTTAATCACAAAGATATTCGCCGCGATGTTCATCCCAGTAATTCGGCGCTGGGTTTTCCACTCCCCATAATTATTGGCATCCGTGATCATTGACCATTGCAGCGGGGCATTTATCCCCTGTAATAAATTAAGGGCAATATGAACAATAAAGGCAGGGATCCAGTAATCGGTTGGCAGCACAAAGAAAAGTAATCCTGCGAATGCACTTAATATATTAACCCAGATGGACGCGCGGATTTTACACATCCACGAACCCAGTTTTTTCGCAAATAAACTGCCGATAACAGCCGCAACGGTAGTCGCCATCATGAAAATGGAAATAATGCCGCTTCCCTGATGCAGAACATATTGCACGAAATACACCAGCAAACTGCCGCGAACCACCACGCCACATAACATGGCAAGGTTATAAACTGAGAGGATCCGCCACTGATCGTTTTGCATAAGCACACGCACATCGCGAAGAATATTCATGTTCTCTTCTTTCACCGGTGTAATACGTTCCCGCGTGGTGAGGAAACAGACAAAGAACATTACGCAGCCAATGACACCAAAGATGCCCATCGCCCACTGCATACCAGTTGCGCGGTCTCCCGGTGAGATAAAATCAGCTAACGGCAGGATTAGCGCCGTCCCCATCGCCCCCCCGACTGGCGCAATAGCGAAACGCCACGATTGCAGGGAAAGATTATCCTGCGGGTCGGCAGTAATTGCGGCACCTAAAGAACAGTAAGGAATATTAATCGCCGTGTACATTAAGGTCATAAATATATAAGCGAAAACCGCATAAACAATTTTACCGGTCTGTTCAAAATCTGGCGTGGAATAAACCAGAACACAACTAACGGCAAAGGGAACACAAATAATCAGTAGCCAGGGCCGAAATCTTCCCCAGCGACTTTTGGTCTGATCGGCAATCGCGCCCATAATAGGATCAGTGATCGCATCAAGTACCCTGACCACTAAGAATAGGGTTCCCATTACCGCTGGCGGCAAACCATAAATATTCGTATAGAAATAGGCAAGAATAGCGACAGAGGAATCAAAAACAATGTGGCTTGCCGCATCACCTAATCCAAAACCCAGCTTTTCTTTCGCACTGATCCTTTCAGTTAATGCTGACATGCAGTCACCTTTATTAAGATGGAATTCTGCATTAGTTATAATTCCAGAAAATCACTCTGAGTATTGTGATTTCTCATTTACGTTTTATGCTTTTAATCAACTGTGACGCAGGTATCTATACCCTGGCTGAATAAGAGGATTATTTTCGACCTGCATCACATATCCGAATGCAGGGTGATTGTCGCGATTGATCAATAAAACGATCCAATAAAAAACCCATCCGGAGATGGGTTTTTATGCGGGCTATTGTGCGAGAACATACCCCATCACGCGTTTCCAGCCGACCGGTTTTTTCTCGATATATACGCCCTGCAATTCCGGCGAGAAGCCCGGTAACAGATTGATCCCTTCTTCCAGCGCCATAAAGTAACGCTGAACTGCCCCGCCCCACAATTCGCCGGGCACCACGCACAGCACGCCCGGAGGATACGGCAGCGCGCCTTCTGCGGCGATGCGCCCTTCCGCATCACCAATCGCCACCAGCTCGATGTTATCGCGGATAAACTCGTTATGCGCGTCCTGTGGATTCATCACCACTTTCGGGAAGCTCTTCTCGCGGAACATCTCTTTTTGCAGCTCTTTCACATCAAAACTGACGTACAGGTTATGCATTTCCTGACAGAGCTGACGGATGGTGTAATTGCGGTAACGGTCTTCGTTTTTACGATACACCGTCGGCAGCACTTCGCTGAGCGGCGCATCTTCTTCGATGTACTGCTCAAAACGCACCAGCTCTTCCACCAGCAACTGCATTTTGGCCGGCGTTTCGGCAGGCGTCAGCAGGAACAGGATCGAGTTCAGGTCGCATTTCTCCGGCACGATGCCGTTCTCGCGCAGATAGTTGGCCAGAATGGTCGCCGGAATACCGAACTCAGTGTATTTACCGCTGGACGCATCAATGCCCGGCGTAGTCAGCAGCAGCTTGCACGGATCAACGAAATACTGCTTTTCGGCATAACCCTCGAAGGCATGCCAGCGTTCTCCCGGCACAAAATCAAAGAAGCGAACGTCGTTAGCCATCTCATTGGTTTCGTGATCCTGCCAGCGCTTTCCGCCGACCACTGGTGGCACAAACGGCAAAATCATCGAGCATTGATCCAGCAGCATTTTGCGGGTTTCGATGCCCAGCTTCACGCACTCCATCCACATGTGTTTTCCGCTGCCACCGGCATGAATACGCGCATTCACGTCCAGTGCGGCAAACAGCGGATAAAACGGGCTGGTTGAGGCGTGCATCATAAAGGCATTGTTGAGCTTTTTATGGCTGCAATGACGCTTCTGGCCCTTAATGTGATTGTCTTTTTTATGGATCTGCGAAGTCTGCGAGAATCCGGCCTGCTGCTTATGCACCGACTGTGTGACTATAATCCCCGGATCGTTTTCGTTAAGCTCCAGCAGCAACGGCGAACATTCTTTCATCATCGGGATGAATTGCTCGTAACCGACCCATGCGGAATCAAACAGAATGTAATCGCACAGATGACCGATTTTATCGACCACCTGGCGCGCGTTATAAACCGTGCCGTCGTAGGTGCCGAGCTGGATGATGGCCAGGCGGAACGGGCGTTTCTCGTTGGCGCGAACCGGTGCCACTTCTTTGATCTGTTTACGCAGATAAGTTTCGTCGAAACAGGCCGCATCGATGCCGCCAATAAACCCAAACGGGTTACGTGCTGTTTCGAGATACACCGGCGTCGCACCCGCTTGCAACAGCGCGCCATGATGATTTGATTTGTGGTTATTACGGTCGAACAGCACCAGATCGTCACGGGTCAGCAGCGCGTTAGTCACGACTTTATTGGCGGCAGATGTCCCGTTAAGCACGAAATAGGTTTTATCTGCACTGAAGACTTTAGCGGCATACTTTTGAGCATCTTTCGCCGAGCCTTCGTGGATCAGCAAATCGCCAAGTTTGACGTCCGCATTACACATGTCAGAGCGGAAGATATTCGGGCCGTAGAAATCATAAAACTGACGCCCTGCCGGATGACGACGGAAAAACTCGCCGCCCTGATGGCCCGGACAAGCGAACGTGGCGTTCTCCATCTCGACATACTTTTTCAGCGTGTCGAAAAACGGCGGGAACAACGCCTCTTCATAGGCCTGCGCGGCAGATTCGATTTGTGCCGCGTAAAACGCCTGGTTGGCGTCCGATAGCGTGATCACGCCTTTCAGCAAAGGCAAAAATTCCGGCGACACCTGCTCCGTTCCCTGCACTGCAACAAACGCGGGAATACCGAATCCCAGCGTTTCAATCTCCGCCAGCCTGCCGTGGTTCAGGTCACCCACGGAAATGATGATGGCCGCTACGTCCGCGTAATCGGCGCGGCGCAGGTCAACGACCAGACGAGCAGTCTGGAGATAAGGGGCGACAGAAGCGCTTGCTGCAAGTTTTAAGTGTTTCATTCAGACTCTCAAACGGTTAAGTAAGAGGGTGTGCCAGATGGCACGGCAATGAGCAGGTTCTTACGTCATAAAGCAATTGCGCGCAGAGTCCGGCCCGGCAAATGACGTTAGCTAAGCGAGATATCGAGTGCGACAGGACAATGCCGGTGAGGCAAAGTGGTGACAAATCGAGTTTCAGGCCCGGCCACGTCTGATAGACAACAGTAAAATCAGAGAATTGCCCTGTGGATGACGCTCTGTTTTTAATAATGCCTAACAGCGGACAAACGGTAGCCTTACCGCATGAAAGAGACTGCAAAAGGAGAAAAGCTGAAATCGTGGTGTTTACAGCACCCGGAGATCATCATCAGATTTTTTATGCACTTATAAAAAGCGCGATGTGATAAACCAGCCATGCCGCAACCCTCTTGAGCTGTCGCGTGAAAACGGGAACAGAGTTGTTTAATAAATCGGCGCAATAATGGCATCTTTTAGACCCCCGTTCAACCCTGTAAATTGCGCGAATTTCTTACAAAATACGACACCGCCCGGCATGGGATTTTGCCTGTGAATGTCAGGCAAACCGCAGATTCCGGCAGTTAAATCGACAAATCGTCGTAAAAAGCATCATTCAGGTGACGAACACCACCGTTGTCACAAAAAGCCGTTGACGACACATGCCCAATACGGTTTAATGCGCCCCGTTGCCCGGATAGCTCAGTCGGTAGAGCAAGGGATTGAAAATCCCTGTGTCCTTGGTTCGATTCCGAGTCCGGGCACCATATTTAAAGAAACCAGCCTAACGGCTGGTTTTTTGCTTTCAGCGGTACGGACTCTCCATCGAACTTCGTTCGATGACTCGCCTTAGCAGGCTCGCCCTGCGGGCCAACGGCAAAGCCGTTGTTCAAACGCCTGCGGCGTTAGTCCGAGTCCGGGCACCCTATTTAAAGAAACCAGCCTAACGGCTGGTTTTTTGCTTTCTGTGCTACTGAAACTTCAAGCCCGGTTAGAAAGCAAAAAAAGCCGGAGAATGTCAGCGCATTCTCCGGCTTTTTCGTAGTGATTCAAAAACAGCGACGGGCGTTATCCGTACAATTTCAGCCGGTGACACTGCTTTTTATGATGAATACGCAAGTGAGGATGATTTGTATGCAAACCATCAATGGCAGATTCAGTATTGAGAGTGCTAATAAACGATGCGTTTACGTTCATTAAAATCATGCCATTTTGTTTTGATATATTCGTCCAGTTCATTATGAAATCTTTCCCCGGAAAACTTTAATGCATTTTCACGACAGTCCAGAGGAAGTATTGAGTCCTTAATGGTATCGAAGTGATGCACGGCCTTTATCAGAGACGCCGCTGTTTGTTCTGCGAAAAAGACCCCTGTTGCATGCTTTTCACCGTAAGGTCTGATGGTCTCCAGAACGCCGCCTTTGCCAAAGGCAATAACCGGCGTTCCGCTGGCCTGCGCTTCGACAGGCGTGATCCCAAAATCTTCTTCCGCAGCGAAAACAAAAGCCTTTGCGCGTCGCATATAGTCTTGCATCACATCGTCAGGCTGATAGCCCAGTATTTCAATGTTACTGCCCGCTTTGGCCTTGATTTTGCCCATTTCAGAGCCGTCACCGATCACCACCAGCTTCTTATCCGGCATCTGACTGAATGCTTCCACAATCAGATCGATACGTTTATAGGGCACCATGCGCGAAGCGGTAAAATAGAAATCCTCTTTGTTCTCCTGCAACGTAAAACGCTCTACATCGACAGGTGGATAAATAACATCCGCGTCGCGGCCATAGACTTTCTTAATCCGGCGGGCAATAAACTGGGAATTGGCAATAAAATGATCCACCCCATTAGCCGTCCGGTAATCCCACATCCTGATTTTATGCAGGAACCAGCGGGCAAGATTGCCTTTCAGCCCCTTATTCAGCCCTGCCTCACGCAGATACTGGTGCTGAAAATCCCAGGCATAGCGGATCGGAGAATGCACATAGCTGATGTGCAACTGGTCAGGACCGGTCAGCACGCCCTTGGCGACCGCATGACTGCTGGAAAGCACTATGTCATGTCCGGTCACATCAAGTTGTTCGATAGCCAGCGGCATTAAAGGCAGATACTGCTGATATTTCTTTTTAGCAAAAGGTAAGCGCTGAATAAAAGACGTCGTCGCTTTTTTACCGTAGAATTTTTTGCGGGATTCATCAGAAAGAAAATCAACAACAGAATAGATATCAGCGTCCGGGTATAATTTAATAAATTCCGCAATGACTTTTTCGGACCCGGCAAATGTCACCAGCCAGTCAGCAACAATCCCCACACTCACATTATGTGACATAATCTAAACCTTATAAAATTAAAATGGGCAAAATAAACCCATAGCGAGTTATTACCACTCACTTAAATAAGATATTTTCAATAATTACATGCTACGAAGAATGGAAAGGATTTTCCTGGTTTGTTCCTGCATTAATTTTGTATCAGCACGGGATTCCACATTCAATCTGACAACCGGTTCAGTATTAGAACTGCGGAGATTGAAACGCCATTCATCAAACTCCAGACTTATTCCGTCCGTATGGTCGATGTTCACCGCCTCTCCTTCATACATCGCTAATACACGGGCAATAGACTCTTCCGGCTGTTGCAGGTAACTGTTTATTTCACCTGAGGCAGGGTAAGCGGTGATCCGGTCATTAATCAGTTGCCTCAGGGACTTACCTTTAACATGCAGTAATTCAGCGACCAGCAACCACGGGATCATGCCACTGTCACAATAATAGAAATCGCGGAAGTAATGATGGGCGCTCATCTCGCCGCCATAGACCGCATCTTCCTGACGCATACGCTCTTTAATAAACGCATGACCGGTTTTAGACATCACAGGCACTCCGCCCGCACCGGTGACAATATCAATGGTATTCCAGCTCAGACGCGGGTCATGAATGATACGTGAGCTGGGATATTTCTCGAGGAACGCATCGGCCAGCAGACCCACTATGTAATACCCTTCGATGAAATAACCGGCATCATCAAACAGAAAACACCGGTCAAAATCACCATCAAACGCGATCCCCATATCTGCCTGGTGTTTAATGATGGCATCGGTAGTGTCCTGGCGGCACTCAGGCAATAACGGGTTAGGGATACCGTTAGGGAATGTGCCGTCGGCCTCGTGGTGAATTTTGATAAATTCTACCGGTGCTCCGGCAGCAATAAAACGCTGCTCGATAGCATCCACAACGTGACCGGCAGCGCCGTTCCCCGAGTTAAACACCAGTTTCAGCGGACGCGAGAAATTCTCAATATTGATATAGCTGAGCAACTTATCCACATACGCATCAAGCACAGAGGCTTTCTCATAAGTGCCACGTGTGGCCTTTTCTGCTGGTGCGAAATTATTAGCTTCGGCCAGCGCCTGAATCTCGCGTAAACCGGAATCACCACTGATTGGACGGGAGTCCTGGCGAACCAGTTTCATGCCGTTGTAATTCATTGGATTATGGCTGGCGGTGACTTCAATACCACCATCAAGGCTGAGATAAGAAGTCGCAAAATAGATTTCTTCCGTGCCGGTCACGCCAATATCAACAACATCAGTACCCGCATCCTGTAAACCCTTCGCCATAGCAAGTTTCAATGCTTCACTGGTTAAACGAACATCACCGCCTAATACCATTTTCTTCGGCTTTAAATATTCGCCGTAAGCTCGTCCTATGCGATAAGCGATATCTTCGTTTAATTCAACACCTAATTCACCGCGAATATCGTACGCTTTAAAGCAAGATAATGTATCTGACATATTTCACCCCAAAATTAACAGCGACCATAGTGATCTTTTATACGAATAATATCGTCATCTTCCAGATATGAGCCTGATTGTATTTCCAGAAGTTCAAGAGGTATTTTCCCGGGATTCTCTAATCTGTGATGAGCACCAATGGGTATAAATGTGGATTCATTTTCAGTCAGCAGATAATCTTTATCCTCAAGAATAACTCTGGCTGTACCCGAAAGAATGACCCAGTGTTCAGCCCGGTGATGGTGCATTTGTAATGAGAACTGTCCGCCTGGTTTAACCGTTATTCGATTCACATGATAACGGGGCGCCGTCACAATATTATCGTTCCGACCCCATGGACGATAAGATTCGCGATGTACGCGATATTCCCGACGTTTATGACTTTTTAGATATTCAACGACTTTTTTAACGTCCTGCACCTGGTTTTTATCAATCACTAAAACGGCATCTTTAGTATTAACAATCACCAGATTGTCTACACCAATAGCGGCCACCAATTTCTCGTCAGTATTGATATAACAATTCGTCGCATTATGAGTAAATACATCGCCACTGAGGGCATTACCCTCGATGCTTTTATTATTCACTTCCCAAAGAGCCGACCAGGAACCCACATCATTCCAGCCCGCATCTAACGGAACGACAATCGCATCAGTGGTTTTTTCCATCACCGCATAATCAACAGACTCATCGGGACATGAAATAAATGATTCTTTATCAACACGAATAAAATCTTGCTGCTCATCGGCCTGTGAGGTTTCAATCGCTTTAAGACAGGCATCAACAATGTCCGGCCTGAATTTCGTCATCTCTTGCAGAAAACGCTTTGCGCGGAACAAAAACATACCGCTGTTCCAGTAATACTCACCGCTTTCCAGATATTGCATCGCGGTAGCAAGATCCGGCTTCTCGACAAAACGCTGCACCCGAAAAACAGGATCGGTAACGGTGCTTAATTCCATCCCCCGTTGTATATATCCGTATCCGGTTTCCGGACCAGTCGGCACGATACCGAAGGTCACCAGCTTCCCCTGTTCCGCGAACGGAATAGCACTCTGTACGGCCTGGTGAAAGGCCACAGGAGACTCGATAACATGGTCGGCAGCCAGCACCAGCAAAAGCGGGTCTACACCGTTGTCGATAGTACTGAGCGCAGCCAGCGTAATCGCAGGCGCCGTATTGCGCCCGACAGGCTCGAGGATAATATTATCTTTGAGCTGATTTATTTGCCGCAGTTGTTCGGCAACGAGAAAACGATGCTCTTCATTACAAATAACCAGTGGCACAGAAACATCCAGCCCTTTTAAGCGGCTGACGGTTTCCTGCAACATTGAATTATCGCCATGAAGACGAAGAAATTGTTTTGGATAAAGCTCACGAGACATCGGCCACAAACGGCTACCGGTACCGCCAGCCATGATTACTGGAAGGATCATAATATTCGTCTCAGGAAAAAAGTGAGATAAGATTCAATCATTAAAAAAACAATTCAGTGCACAGAGGAATAACTGAATTATCATTCAGAATGAGCACTGAAAAATTTCGAATGATTTATGCTTTAATTTTAAAAATCGTTTTAAGGGCAAAATAGAGCAATGCCGGAGAAATTCTAATCATGAGTATTGAGAAAAATTTTTTATAATTAATATGAGGTTTTAATCTGAATAAACATGAAGCATTGATGCGTTTTTGGATTTCTGTAACTTCATTTACAGGAGCACCAAATTTAATTGCATTAATAAAAACCATCAAAGCCACAATATACTCATGCTTTATTATTCTCAGCTTGTCTGATTCTGAGATAACTAAAGGCTTTACCAGTGACTTGGTCATTTCCAGGTATTGCAGTCTGTCTAGTGCTTTTCGGTAGGATTTTTTTGTCAATGAGGAAACATGCTGTACATAATGATACTTGGGTTCACTGCCAAATGAGATGTCAGCACCATTGAGAAACATCGTCATAATGACAAGATAGTCTTCAAAAACAGGTAACGTAGTGTCAAAATGAACATTCAGGAAAAGATCCCGTTTGAATATTTTATGCCAAAGGAAACCTGTTATTTCATTTTCCAGCATAGAAAAAACAGCATCTTTACCCTTCAGAATCTTATTGGGAGAAAATTGATTTATCGTACCGCTTTGGACACCCTCAGGTGTTTCAGAGTAGTATAAGCACTGGCCTATATCCGTATTATTACTTACTACAATGTTCATTAAATAACTTATCGCATCATGCTCAAAGTAGTCATCAGAATCTAAAAAACAAATAAAGTCCCCTTTTGCATGCTCCACTAACTTGTTCCGTGTAAAAGAAACTCCTTCATTTTTAACATTATGAGAAATGCTACGACGGATATGAGCGTGCTCAATAAAAAAACTCTCAACAATTGCCACTGAAGAATCGTTCGAAAAATCATCGACAATAACTACTTCTATATTAGGATAGGTTTGAGTGGCAACAGACTCCAGGGCCTTCCTGATATACCTTTCAGAGTTGAAAAGAGGAATAAGTATGCTAACTAATGCTGATTGAGTTTCCATAAAATCATCTAGCCCCTCTTAAATATCTTTCCCGCCAGTGAAAGTATCATTGCTTTTCTACTCTTAGAAGTGATAGTAAAAATAAGAATAAAATAGGATATCGCACCAACGGAAATTTTCACTGCTATTCCAGCCCAGGATTCATTTAATAATGTAAACTCCTGCATACCCATCAGAATAATACACATTCCCCCGGCGCATATAATGGGAACAATAATCTCTCTTATGTATTGTCTGAATGTTAAATTCAAAAGTGTTAATGCACACCATGCAGAAACAGGATAAAGAAGTATTGTACGGATTGAAAATACCAGTGCAGTGGCAATCAAACCATATCGAACAAAAATATAGAATGCCAACACATTACTTATTGCATAAAGCAGTGTTAATCTGGCTTGCCATTCGGGTTTATCACGGGCAAACATGACGGAATGATTGTAATATCCAATCGATGTAACAAAACCTACAGCACTGACAATTTGCATTATGGGGACAGATGGCATCCATTTCTGTCCCAGTAGCAGAAAAGTAATATCATGGGATAATGCACTAAGACCAACAAAAGCAGGCGCTGTTACCAGAACCGTAAAATAGGTAGCTTGCAGATACTTTTTACCAAATTCATTCAAATCATTTTTATATCTGGTAAACGCGGGTAATGAAACCCGCATTAATGCGGATGAGAGAACGGTGTTCAGGGTGTTTACGATGCGTTTACCCGCCGAATAAACACCGGCACCCGCTGTTCCAAGAAAGTAGGTAATAAAGAAAACATCACTATTTTGATTGGCGAAGTTAGTAATATTGCTCAGAGCCACATGCTTAGAAAACCCTACAGACCCGCGAATGGAATCCTTTGAAATTTTCATTTTTGGCTTCCAGGGCGTCGTCACCCACAGCACGACCAGAGAAATCAGTGAAGTGACAACTTGCTGAACCACCAGACTCGTAACAGCATAACCTTTACAGGCAAGCACCACCCCGACAGCACCCCCGATAGAGATAGAGCAGATTGACCTTATCGCTAAAGGGCGGAACATCATATTATGCGTTAACCAGGCTTCGTGTGTCCGGCTCAATCCGCTGACGACAATAATAATGCCTGTTCCCCGGATGACATTGGCCAGCTCCGGTACTTTCATGTACGCCTCAATAACCGGGGCGAATAAGAAAACAATCAAGAATGCGGGTACAGATAAAGAGAAACATAAAAAAAACGCAGAATTATAATCGACAGGGGTCGGTGATTTCATTCTCACGATCGATGTCGCAATACTATCGAATATAACATTGCGAAAAAACTGCGTAACAAGCAAAGATACACTGAGCATGCCGTATATACTGGGTGTCAGCAACTTCGCTAATATTATGAATATGATAAACGTTATCACTTGTGAGACGGTATTATCCAGAACAGACCAGATAGCGCCAGAAATTATACTCGGCTTCTGGTTTCTCGCTTGAGCGTTCAATTTAACGTCCTTAGAATATCATTTGCATTTTGAAAGCCTGTCGATACCGTTTAATAAGCGCTCTACATTATTGGTAAATTTAATATCTTCGCTTAGAAAGCCCGGTCTGGACTTCGCATGAAGAAGCATGCTGGATGCCTGATCAATAAATCTGTTATTCAAATTCAGATTAAAACGCTCTTCAACTGTCCTGATAGCTTTGTTTGGAATTCGATGCAACGCTAACTGAGTTAACTGCTGATACTTCTCCCACCACTTTTTGTTCTTTAACTCTCGCTGTTTTCTGAAATACTTAACAGCGAACTCTACATCTGAATCAGGTAAGAAATACTTTTCTCCATAGGTACACAGAGATTTATCGCGTAAATATTCACGCAGGGAACTGCTTCCCAGAACAATTGGCCGGTAAGGAGTATTTATTGTCTGAGTCCAGTCCAACCATTTGAATGTATTGATCTGCGAAGAAGTAATTAAGGGAACCCAGGGTACGCGCAGAGCGTCAGCAATAATGGCCGCATGCATAGCATCCGCCAGCACCAGTTTTGCATGTCTGATTTTTTGGATAACCGTCTTTGCATCCGATTGAGGATTCACGAACTCAATCCCAGCATGCTGGCACACCTTTTCCCATTGCCCTGTGACAAGCGCGTGATGATGAGGAACAAAAATTACCCCTTTGCGTTCAGCATCTGAGAGTGGTGTAAACTCTGCGAGCGTGTTTAAAAGGGCAGCGCCATCAGTAATAAATTTGTCTTTCGGCAATCCTAAAATCTCAGCACTGAGCGGACCCCGAACGCAGAGTGTTTCCCAAGAGCTGTCGCCAAAGTTGACTGGCGGATAGCCATAACCGACACCACTCGAGAAGACTATCCATTTTTTAGCCGGAGGCATGGCAGAAGTAATAATGGTGCCAATCCCTGATACCCTGACATTTTCGTTATCATCAAAAAAGCCGGGAAGCAATGCATCCCAGATCCATGCGTTAAGGTCGTCCCCAAAATTCCCATGCGCGGATTTATAATAGTAAATTTTCAATTTATCACCGGTTAATATTTAATGGCTGATTCGATAGAATAGAAAACATTCTTGAATATGACTTATCCTGATCATATTCATTGTCAATTTTCAATTTTGCATTCTGACAAATATCAGTTAAAACACTGGGGTCTTTTATAATGTCTTCGACGATGTTTGCAATACCTTCGGCATCATGTTCTTTGACCAGAAATCCAGATATTCCATTTTCTATCAATTCAGGGATCCCGCTGTGAAAAGTTGAAATGACCGGAATACCCATAGCCATGGCCTCCATCAATGCCACCGGTATTCCTTCCATATCGCCATCCGCCGCTGTCACTGAGGGTAATAAAAAAATGTCCGACGTATTTAAGCAGTCAGTAACAGTTTCCTGCGTCTGCGCGCCTGAGAAGAACACCTGATCGTTCAATTCAAGTTCAGAAACCTGTAACTCAAGCTCAGTGCGTAACGGACCATCACCGATAATGGTGTAGCGAAAGTGAATATTTCTTTCATTCAAAATAGAACATGCAGTGATGGCAACTGATATTCCTTTTTTTTCTGTAAGCCTTGCGATAGAGAGTAAACGAACGGGATTACCCAAAACGGGTCGGGGTAGAAACGAGAACTTATCAATACTGATGCCCATCCTGACAACATGAACATTGTCTTCATGTCCTGAAACGGCTTTAATTTTATTAGCCCATAACTGACTTACTGGGAGGATGAATTCTGCATTATCAAAAAGATTTTTATAATCATTTTTAAAAACATCAAGAGTACGCGTTTGTGAAATGTCATTACCATGAAACACTGCAGCTAATTTACCTTTAAGAAAACCAAGCTTCCTCAGTTGATTTGCCAATACCGCGGTGGTACCAAAGTGAGAGACAATAATATCAGCTTCTAAGGGAGGTTTGTTTTTTGATAATATAAGCGGGAGCATTAAGGTTTTGGCATAATATCCATATTTAGAGACATTCATACTCTTAATAGCACAAGAGGAAAGAACACAAGGGAGCAGTCCTTTAAGCCGCGCTAAAACCCTGGAGATCTTACCTTTTGGTTCTCGTTCAAGTAAATATCGCGTTTTATTTATCAAATTAAATTTTTTGATAACATGGTGTTCAGCATCCAGCTCACCGGGAAAAACGGAAACGATGCTTACGTCGCAACCCTTGTTAATGAAATACGCTATTTGGTTGAGGATAAACGTCTCAGAAAGCACAGGGAATTTATATACAAAAAACAAAATCCTCATATAACCTCTTCACTCCCGTTAATTAACAACATAAATACTGATTAATAATACGTTATAAACTTCACCATCATTTGTGATTATCTTTATTAAGTAACTCAGAAATGACAGGAGCGACTAGCTTAGGCGAGAGATCATTGTTCAGGAGGCCAAAATTGTAATCCCTCTTGCTCTTGTCTTTGCCATCATCAATGAGGTCATAAATCCAGACACCTTTTATGTATGAACGAGACTTTGCATCCTCAATATAATTTTTTATATAATCGGCCGATTCTTGCTGGCTCATCCCCCCAGGTCCGGTATAATTTGTCACCCCAATTTCAGTAATATATACGGGAAAATCCTTCCCTGCTATTTTTTGGCTATCAGCGTAAAACTCATCAATAAAATCTAAATTACCTTTTGTCGTTCTTAAGTCCCGGCGACCATTCAGATACGAATAAGTGTGGATTGAAATCCCATCGGCATAATCCAGAATCCCCAATTTTAGTAACTGCTCAAACCAAACTACATCCGCAATATTCAGATATTTGGCTCTTTGCTCCAGGGGATTGAATCCGCCAGCTAAGATTATTGCATTAGGATCGATACTTTTTATTGCCTTGCTGGTTGCCTTAACGAGATTAAAATAGACCTCAGCAGAAGGTATATTGTCACGATAACGGGTCATTCCAGTACCAATAGTCCATTCATTCCAGATTTCGTAATATTTAACTTTTCCCTTAAATCTTGACGCAACCCAACTTGCATATCTAACGAAATCATCAATCGACTCCTGATTTCGTGGATAATCACCGTTGTTATACAATTTATTTCCATAATCAAGGATCAAGATAGGATTGAGACCGTTACTCTGGGCATTTAAAAATGCAGCGTCAGTTTTTTTTATATTATCACTTACTGAAAGAATGCCTTTAGTTCTTTCAACGTTTGACCACGAATAGTCCTCACGAAATGATGTAAACCCCATATTTTTGATTTTTTCTAAATAGATACTACTTTCCCCACGATAACCTTGAAAGTGCGTTCCTGCTCCGATAATTGTACACATTCCGTATGACGAGTGAATGAATATAAACACACAACAGATTTTTATATAAATCATTATCCTGTTCATTATCTACCTTACTAAAATAGCCTATGAGGTGCAGTTTACTTTTTTAAGTTATTCAAACAATTCGTTATCAGACCAGCCGTTTTTTCCCAGGTAAATTTTTTTGCCTGAATGAAACCTTTTTCTATTAGTTCCTTTTTCAAATCTGGATTGTAATAAAGGTTGCCTATTGCCAGCGCAATCTCCTCAGTGTTTTCAGGATCCACAAGGATTGCTGCATCACCTGCGACTTCTGGTAAAGAGGTCGTCGTGGACGTTATCACCGCGGTACCACTGGACATTGCTTCAATGACAGGAAGACCAAATCCTTCGTAAAGTGAAGGAAATAATAAAAAAAGTGATTCTGTGTATAATGATGCCAGTTCGCTGTTCCCTACGCGCCCTTTAAAAATAACTCTATCCTGCAAGTTTTTACGTTTGATTTCATTCTCAAGGCTTTCATCCGGATCCCCTGTGAAAACTAATTTTACTGATGGCGGAATGTTAGCCATGTGAAAAGCTGATAATATTCTCGATTCGTTTTTATGTTTCTTTCTGTTACTGACAACTAAAATGTATTCACCTTCAGAGTTAGTTACCCTACTCTCTGTATTTAAAAACTCCTCCGACACACCATTCCCAACCACCAGAACTCTGGAACTACTTATTCCTGCCCATTCACAAATTCTTCTTTTTGAAAAATTCGACACTGTCAGAACTTTAAGCGATTTCTTACAAGCTCTTTTCATCACAAATTCATAATATATTTTCTTAAGAAAACTACTATTATGTTCTATATCTATATGATTTAAGTCGTGAATAGTAATGACACTTCTGTTTAAAAATAATAACGGACAGTTATATCCCGGTGAAAAGTATACTCCACGTTTGAATGCCAGATATAAAGTGATAAAAAAAACATCAAAAGGACTTGTTGGTTTCAAACCATTTTTTATTTTTAGAAATCCCTTATTGCGTACCGATACTTCATTTGCGAATCGTCCGATCCCATGCTCACCAATCCAGCGTGCATCAAAAATTATTCTTGCCATTCTTATCCCCATTCATTTCAATCAGCATTTCTAACATGTTTTATAGACTCTTGAATTGATCAAAAAACCCATGGAAAGCGCCATAAATGGATACTCCGGAGCCGTCATTGATAATCCAAATAAACATAAAACTATCAGCAACAATGATAAATACCTGCAAGCATTCCCATTATTAAATACAGTAGATTGATAAAAAGCCCAAAATAATAAAATGAACCCCAACAGATAACCACCAGAACCAATAAGATAAAGATACATACTATCACCCGGATTATAGGCACCTGTACCTAATTTTGAACCCACTCCAATCGTTCCCACTCCACCACCAAAGAAAAGGTTTCCATTATTGATGATAGTCTTGACACCTTCAGGCCAGGTATTAGTCAGTCGATCATTCAACGATGCTAATAGCATAACCTGCATCGGATCCTTGCTTACATTAAAATGATAGTTAGTGCTTCCTATCGTAAATACTGCAAACATAAATGCACAGGTTAATGTAATTCGCCATATAACTTTGACAGGGATAACTTTCACCAGAATGTAGAGAAGAAGAATAATATGGAGTAAAAAAATTGTTTTGGATATGGTTAACAAAGCCACTAGCGCACTAAAAACAAACGAAATAATAATTAAGGTTTTACTTTTGCTGGTTGAGACAATATATAGAAGAAGAATTAATACGTTGGCGGATGCCTGTAAAGAACTCTTAAAAAAACCTGCGTATCGTGTATAACCACCGCTGCTGCCTATCTGAGATGAAGACACGTCCATCCCGGCAATTTCATATGACACATTATACCAGGGGTAGTTGAAAAACACGTTACAAATAACACCTAAGCATGACAATAGAAAGATAAATACTATTATACGGTTTGTTTTTTTCTCTTTAATATTTGACATGATTATTCTTGCCCCGTGATAACCCAGAAACAGAGGAAGAACAGCCCAAATACCGACAAATATTGCTGCCGGTTGAGATGATATCATGCTTATAAAAATCAAATAGAATATAGTTACTGAAGCAATTATTCCATTTACAGTTACTTTTCTATAATACAAAACCAATATTATCGCGCAGGCCTGGGTCAGTAAAATAAAGAGCTTCGGTATGGAAAATAAAAACTCCGCACCAGCCATATGAAAAACCATCCGAAGTGGTCCTGCAAAGCACTCAAAAACGATAAAAAGTAATAAAGTTAGTCCAATGAGATTTTTCTCTACCCCCTTCATTGTCATTTTATGCACCCGATTTGCCGTTATATACACGAAGATATTGGTCAGCTATTTCCCTGGGTTTAAACCGCTCAATAAGTGAAGAATCGATGGCTTTTATCTCAGCGGTTGCTATTTTATCGCCGAAGTCACGTTCAATATTATCAGTAATAATGATGTTAGGCAGGAGCATGGATAACTCTGTCATTGCCCCAACCGGGTTAGTGAGAACCAATTTATCAGCCAGTACGCATTCAACCACAGTACGCCCAAAGGGTTCATTCCACCTGACAGGAAGAACGACAGCATCAACCTGATTCAGAAAATCGGCCAGTTTCATAAAACCTTTCAGGGTCACATCAGATTTATTTGCCAACTCAATTAATGATTTCTGATCTTCATTATTGACGAAGTTACCGGCAGCAATGAATGAATATTTTCTTTTATACTGACCCGCTACATTACAGAAGATATCAAACCCTTTTTCTGTTGATAGCCTGCCAATAAACCCTATCCTTCTAATATCTATAACTTTATCTGACTCTATTTTTGAGACAGCATTGTAAATAACATGATGACCCGCTTTTTTGAAAAAGGCGTTATCATGATGTTGCTTTTGGATAAATTGACTAATGCCGACATACTCATCAACATTTCGGCCATATATTTTCTTTATTGCAGACCAAAATATAATACTTTTATCTTTTATATTCATCGTCTTACCATGACTAAACATTGTGCTATTAGGATGAAAAAGATAATAGTCTCTTGAGGTATGTATGAGCCTGACCTTGCATTTTTTTACAGCCTTCCACAAAAGCACTGAAAATCCTGATATATTATTTGTATGAACAATGTCAGGGGCAAATGCTTTTATTTCTTTTAAAACCTTAAAATACATTTTCACATTTAAATAATCAAACAGATGCCAGATTGCCTTCTTTAAAAAGCTTTTATTTTCTTTGGAAAATGGCCAATAGACATTGGATAACGGTAACTTAATGATCTCAACTCCATTAAGCATAGTCACTTCCCTTTCATTCCCTTCCGTAAGACTCACCACTCTCACTATATGTCCTTGCAGCACGAGTTCTTCGGCAAGGAGTTGAACGGAAACTTCGGCGCCACCAATTCTGTAGGGGAAATACAATGTGTTGAATATCATAATTTTCATTTTATTTCCCATTTCTTTGAAGGTGCTGCATATTTATTAACAGGGTCATTTATTTAATGATGAGTATTCCGTCTGAGAAACTTGTCTCCCAGACGGGGATCTAAAATCTATTTTTCTTTGTTATCGGCGTAAGAGTAATCATATTGGCTATAACCGTAACCATAATAGCTACTCGCCTTTTTAAGCACGCCATTGAGAATACAACCTTTTATTTGCACACCCACTTGCTCAAAACGCCTGATACTGACCTCTACTTCTTTAACCGTGTTTGTCCCATAACGAGCAACCAGCAATGATGTGCCGGCGCAACGACCAATAATGGCTGCATCTGTTACGGCTAAAACAGGCGGTGTATCGATAATAACCAAATCATAGTTATCTGAAGCCCAATCAAGCATTGAACTTAAGCGTTTATGCATCAGTAATTCTGAAGGGTTAGGCGGTAACTTTCCTCTTGGGATGAAATCAATGCCGATCTCCGGTACATGTTTCTCTATCTCGTTAATATTTATTTTTCCGGAAAGAATATCCGATAACCCCTGTTCTCCTGTAAATCTGAAAAGTTTATGTGAATACCCTTTTCGCATGTCTGCATCAATAAACAGGACTTTTTTTCCTGACTGCGCAATGACCGCTGCCAGGTTACTGGCAATAAATGTTTTACCCGCGTTTTGGGTTGAACCGGAGATCATCAAAATATTATTTCTTGCTTCCATCATGGCAAAATGCAAGCTCGTTCGCAGACTACGGATGGCTTCAATGGCTAAGTCTGCTGGGTTTTCTACTGCCAGGAATTTGATTTCAGACTGCCTTTTTCTCCCCCCACTTCTATTTGTTCTCTCTGGTTTATTTTTCTTATTTAACCACTCGGAAAGCGGGACACTGGCATAAACGCTGACGCCAACTTCTTCCAGCTGCTCCGGAGATTCAATTCCGCGACGCACAAAAACTTTCAGTAAAACGAGTGAAAAAGAAACAAATAGACCCGCAATAATACCGATCAAAACCACCAGGGTTTTTCTTGGTTTCACCGGTTTAGGTTGTGTTATTGCGTTGTCGATAATACGAACATTACCGATTGCACTTGATTTGGCGATACTGAGTTCTTGCTGACGATTGAGCAACTGCATATAAATAGCCCGTCCAGAGTCCACATCCCGACTCAAACGCTCTACTTCTTGCTGAGTTGCCGGCATTGCCGTCACACGTTTATTTAGGCTATCTCGCTCATGCACCAAGGTCTGACGTTTTTCCATCAGGGCCTTATACGTCGGGTGGCTTTTAGTATAAAGCTGCGAAATCTCGGCCTCGCGAAACGTCAGTTCATTCAGCTGGCTGTCTACATTAACGATTTGCTCAAGTACTGATTTCGCTTCAAGTGATAGATCAACCGAATCTTTCTGGCGGCGGTACACATTAAGTTTATCCTCAGCATCGTTCAGTTCGCTGCGTACAAGTGGTAACTGCTGATTCAAAAACTCCAGGCTTTTCGCATCTTGCGCAGCCTGACGGGCAATATTTTGGTTCAGATAGTTTTGGCTAATATCATTAAGGACTGACGTTGCCAGCGCCCTGTCATCACTATTGAATGACAGATTAAGGATCCCCGTATCTTTACCTTGTTCGTCGACAGTAAGCGCATTGTTTAAACCGTTGATAGCCTCTAATCGCGTTATATAGTTGACCGTGAATTGTGTTCCGGGATCAGCATCCATACTCCGGACGTTCAGGGCAATGCCATGTTGTGTAATTAAGGTCCCCACTTCTCCATCCAGTTTGAAATCATCACCTTCGATCTGGAAACGGTGTTTATCAATAACTGTCAGCGTAATGTTCGGCACATCATTACTGGTTTTAGGGATATACAGACGACTGATGCTCAGTTTTCCCGGGATCTCGCCGGTCATCCTTGCCCAGCCTCGCCCAAATACCGGAAAGTAATTCTGAGTAATCACAGCCTGTAAATTAAGATCATCAACGGTTTTGCCTAAGATCATTCTGGATTGCAACAGTGCAATCTCAGGTTCTGAAACAGGCTGAGAATCCGGTAACATCTGGCTAATGCTATCAAGGATAGCGTTACCCTTTTTTTGTTCAATCTGTATCATCGCTGTTGCCTGGTAAACAGGTGTGGCGAATAAGGCATAAGTAACAGCCAACAGGGTGATGACAATGGTCAGAATAATAATCAGTTTACGGTGATCGAGAATTTCCCCATAAAGGCGTCCCAAATCGATTTCGTCAGAGTCTGGTGTTGCGGTTTTTTTAGAAATAGCTGATGACATGCGATGATTTCCTGAGAGATTAGGCGGTGAGCTTCTGTGCCCAGCGTTGACAGGCCTGATCAATAAGCTGATAAACGGATTCGAAGGCTTCCTGGCTTTTGCGGTAGGGATCCGGAATTTCCCGATGTTCTGACCAGTGTCCCAGTAGCATGATTTTGCCTCTGGCCTGAGGAGCCATTTTGCTGATGTGTTCCAGGTGGCTATTTTCCATCACCAAAATAAGGTCGAACTCGCCGGCCATCGAAGACCGAAACTGCGTGCCTTTATGCCCTTCTAACGACACTCCGTGGCGCCCGGAAATAATCACAGCATTATCATCAGCCGGGTGATTGACCATGGCCATCAGTCCAGCGGAACGGATCATTTTTTCAGGAAGATATTGCTTAATGATCCGTTCGGCCATTGGCGAGCGGCATATATTGCCGGTGCACACTACAAGCACTGAAGAGAACATGGTTAGTTCCACTGGTTGATGTAACGTGTGCCTTCAATCATGTCATGCACACCCGCAATGGTCGGGACTATCTGAGATATCACACGATTCCAGCGAACCAGCGGCGCCGTTGTGACATAAACGATATCGTAAGGTTGCAGCTGAAATTCAGTGCTCATCACCATCGCTGAGGCATCTTTCGCATTTAACTGATAGATGTCGGCGATTTTGCTTTTATTGCTGCCTTTAAGCGGACGAATGACAAATATCCCGGAGGCATCTGACATACTTTGTGAGATACCGTCTGAGTTACCCAGCGCTTCAGCCAGCGTCATTCCGCTGCGATCCATTTTCAATGTGCTTTGTTTAGTGACTTCTCCCATCACAAACACTTTAAGATCGTCGTTACGCGGTACGAACAGAATGTCACCGGGATACAGCAAGCGGTTCTGTGTCAGATCGCCTTTCTGCATCAGAGCATGCAGGGAAATCTGCGTGTTCTGACCTTTATGGTTCAGCACAACGTTTCGCCAGTCCGCATCCGGCGCTAATCCCCCTGCCGCATTGATGGCGTCAATGACAGTAAGAGGAATATTAGTGACGGGTTGCTGACCGGATTTTATAACTTCCCCGGTGGTATAAATTTTTTGCGAACGGAACGCGGCAATACTGACGTCAACTTGCGGGCTTTCAATATAAGCGGCCAGACGGGTACTGATTTCCTGACGAACCTGGGTGACCGTTTTAGCGGTGACTTTTAATTTACCAATATAGGGATAGAAAATCGTACCGTCTGAATTAACCCAGTTACCGGTATCACTGGCACTTCGGTACTGACCTGCCGGTGTCGTCAGTTCAGGATGGTCCCAGACGGTCACCATCAGTACGTCGCCGATACCGATATGATATTCATAATCTTTAAGTTGCTGATCTAACTGCGGATTAGGGCGGGCTATCACCGATTGCGGTCGTAAATTATCAATGAGTGCTGGTGTCAGGGGATAAATATTAACCAGCTTATCGATATCATAATGATTATCGGATTGTTCAACGACTTCTTTCCCTGCTGTTTTTAAACTCTGTCCGGGAACAAGGGTGCATCCACTTAATAACCCCAACACGGTTATCATCAGAGAAATATTCAAAAATCTATTTTTCATTATTTCACATCATCTGTATTTCAGGTTTAATATCTGCCTATCAGAGAGAATCCCTATTCCCAATCTGGCAGTCGCAGTTTCTCATTCCTGTGTGTAGATATTAACAAAAGCATCAAAACACTTTCATGCCGGACCGCTTCAATCCGTTTTATACGGTATGAATAACTGAGGTCAGGAAAGTATTAAAAATTATTTTTCACATGTATTTAGTTGACGAACTTATGTCTTATAAAGACATCTGGTGCAGAGTAATTTATTAAAAAATCATCACGAGATTGTAGTTATCAGTCTAATAAGCCCCCTCCCTTCGGAGCACAACACTCACGGTTTTAAATAAAATGGCGATGTCATTCCACATTGACCAGTTTTTGACATACCAGGCATCAAGATAAACACGGGTTGAGTAATCGACTTCACTGCGTCCGCTCACCTGCCAAAGCCCGGTCATTCCCGGTTTGCTGAGCAGGTAATATTCAACTTCATCGCAATAACGCTCCAGTTCCGCACTAACAACAGGACGCGGTCCTACCAGACTCATTTCACCCTTTAAAACGTTAAAGAGCTGCGGCAACTCATCAAGACTGGTCCGGCGCAGAAAATGGCCGATAGCCGTTATGCGCGGGTCATATTTCAGCTTGAACGTCAGGTCCCATTCATGTCGCGCTTCTGCATTATTTTCCAGCAACTCTTCCAGCACATCCTTCGAGTTAATTATCATCGAGCGGAATTTCAGACATTTAAAGGGTTTACCATTTTGACCAATACGCTCATGACCATAAATTGCGGGCCCGCCATCTTTTCTCACTTTACGGCAGATGTAGAGCAGCAGCGGCGACAACAGCATGATGATCGCCAGCGAACCGACGATATCAAATAAGCGTTTCGCCAACCGCGAGGAGCACTTAGCCAGGTTCTGATGCACGCGGAAAATCATCACTTCCTGGCTGAATATAAATGACATATCGGTGTTATCCAGCGGCATACCGCGAAGCGTGGGGATGACAGAAACGGACCGGTAACCATTAATCATAAATACCCGCAACCATGCATTTCGGATGTTGCTCTGATGCGACTCTACGGCCACGATAAACTGCGTCTTTTTATCGACATTAGTGCGTACCCAGTTTTCGTCCGAAGGCATAACCGGCACGCCTTCTATCGTATCTCCGGGCTGGTCACCGTGTTCACTGGAAATAAATTTGAGAACCCGCAGCCCGAGGTTTCTGTCACTTTTAATGGCGTTATACCCTTCACGCGCATTATTGCCGCTGCCAATAATGATTGCATCACGTTCCCAAAGCCCGAGAGAATCCAGCACACGCTTGGTCATCATTCGTGCAAATGGCACCAGAATAAGTACAAGAGTCCAGGTCAGTACCCAGAGATAACGAGAGAAATACCATTTAGCGAAGGCGATCACTGCGATTTCGATAAGTGCAAAAATAAGCAGAGTGCGCAGGATTTCTTTCAGTTCAAACCAGAATGTTTTGCGATAGTAATAATGTCTTAGTCGCAGGTGAAACCACGCCACACAGCAAATGGCTAATAAGCTGTGCAGCACAATCCAGCCGGAAGTCTGTGCAGCGGGGATCCGTTGCTCAAAATTCGTCATGACCTGACTCAGTATCCCTTTAGCCAAATACAGAGAAAGGGTGAAGCTAAGAAAATCTGATAAAGCGAGTAATAAATTTGACCAAAGGTTCCTGGTGAGAAATGTCATATGCACCTCACAACAATTAACGATAATAATCTTCCCTCACGCAATTGCCTGAAGGAATTTTATGTTGATGAATAATAATGCGTTAGCTGCATGAGTCGGCATAGAATGTTTTAGTGATTAATAAAATACATGACATTTTCTGACGCAGAGTCAAGCACTGATGCTGTTAATTTCTATGGAATAATCCGAAGAGTAAATTTCATACATTTTTAATACAAACATAACTCACTGTTTTTGGCTATGCTACCGCCCCTGGTTTACGGCCACCAATTTGCCAAAACATCACCAAGCTAATATTTAACGCAGTTAATCCTCACCGACATACTAAGGGTGATTAACGCGGGTGGATCTATATTAAATTTGCAACTGGTGAATAACGTCCTGTTCACCAATACATTACTTAATATTCTCTTTATTAAACCAAAAAGACTGAACAAATCTTTCTGGTCCGAGGGGGTCTGTCGTTTTCTGAGTGAAAGGGTTCCCTGGTGTTGCCAATTTAACTGCCAATTCTGTTTCCCACTGCGTGTTTATGCAAAAAAAACAAAGCTGAACTGCTGTTGGCGTCAACGCCTATTTTTCTTAAGGAATTGCACTTATGTACACTTACCGTCTTGACACTGAGTTTGAGAATATTTGATATGCTTGTCACCGACAGACCAGACATCATCATCACTAAAACCTTCTCTTCCATCCTGGTAATATTGTAATTAAAAGCCTCTTTGTTAAGCGTCGTGCCCTGAAGCTGGATAAACTGTTCTACTGAAGCCACAACGACAGGCAATTCGTTTTTTTTCTTAAGAAACTTAAATTCTTTCTTAAGCAAAAGTTCAAGCATCAACATATCGACCGCAGAGGACATTATAAGGATCCTTTCCGGGTCCAATACGCTCAGATTTTCTCGCAAAAACTCATAACATCTGTGGAACCCGCCGCCTGATGGATCAATGATCAGATAATCTTTTGCATACAAGTTCACCTCATCGCAGTGGTCATAAGAAATGACTTCATTAACGTAAGGTAACTTACTGGAGATTATTTCTTTCAACGCCAATTTTGTATACTGGCACTCACTCCAAATTATTACCCGAGGCATTGAACCGCCTAATTGTGAGGTTTTAAAAACGCTTAAATTCTGCCCCGTAAAACCGGGAAAGAATAAAGCACTCTCAGAGAGATATACGGAAAACGAATATTAAAATTCTTTCTATATCCTATTTAAATCTTTTCAGTAGCCGTATGTAGAGTAATACGCAGCGGAAACTCTTCAAATCGTTTTTCTCGCTCATAATTGCAATCAACAATAGGTTTAACCGATCGATTTACACATTCTTATCGTTAAATCCATCAATTTTTACTAGGCAGATTCCTAATAAATTCCGAAAAACACCTTTAAAATGTGAGGAACACGACGATTTTTGATATATTTCAACAAGAAACTAAGAATAGTCTCATTAACAATCCACCCCATAGAATGTGTTTCATCCGCAGAATAATTCACCTAAAAGTTTACGTTAAAACAGAATATTTCTCTTTTTTAAAGGTGATTTAAGTTTCATTTATTTACCGATAATAAACATGAAAACATAAGAATTGAGTGATTTTCTGAAAAACTTATTATGTGGAACTGATCTATTGGTTTTTTATATACATTTATGCTTGTAAATTAACATTTGTAATTCATCAGGCTATACCTCAGAGTATTCTTACACGATGTGCAAATAGTCTTATTGCTTTAATTTGAAACAATCATCACCCCTGATTTGTTTTTTATCCAATAATGTGACCAAGAGTATTCTTATTTTAACTCCCGCTTTTCGTAACATTTACGTATCAAAAGAGAGAGATTTCCCTTTACGCTATTCATCTGCCAGACAGGGTGCAGGAATATGTAAAATTTTTTTTCCAAAAGGATATCCATTGGGAAAATAAATGCCTTAATCCGGGCAAAAAAAACCAGCCTTTCGGCTGGTTTCAGGTTTAGCAGCGGATATCTGATGACCATGCGGTTTGTTAACTCACTTTCCGCCAGCTGCGGGTCAGTACTTTTTCTATCTCGACAATCACGAAGAGCGCGATACCGATCAGCAGACCAATGATCCAGTAGAAGAACGGCAGCGGTCGCGTGCCGAACAGCGTGTTCATCAGCGGAACGTAGATAATGATCGCCTGCAGCGCGAACAGCACCACGGTGACAATCCAGATCCCTTTGTTTTGCAGCAAACCGCGGTTGAGTGAGAAGTTATCCGAATCGCGGCAGTTAATCATGTACACCCACTGCGCGGTCACCAGCGTCTGCAACAGCACCGTACGGATGAATTCAGGTTCATAACCGCGCGGTTGCAACCAGGCTTCCAGCATGAAGGCGCTGATTGAAATCAGCAGCCCGACAAAGGCCACACGCCAGATGGCGTATTTATCCATGACGTGTGCGCTGACATTACGCGGCGGACGGCGCATCACACGGCTTTCAGCCTTCTCGAATGCCAGGCCGAAGGAGAGCGTGGCGGACGTTGCCATGTTCATCCACAAAATTTGCACCGGCGTTAACGGCAGCAGATTCCCCATCAGAATGGCGATGATAATCAGCAACCCCTGCGCCAGGTTGGTCGGCATAATAAACAGAATAGTTTTCTTCAGGTTATCGTAAACCCGCCGCCCTTCCCTGACCGCGTTAGCGATAGTGGCAAAGTTGTCATCCACCAGGATCATATCAGCGGATTCTTTGGTCACCTCGGTGCCTTTAATGCCCATGGCAATCCCGACGTTGGCCTGTTTCAACGCAGGCGCGTCGTTCACGCCGTCGCCGGTCATCCCGACAATTTCACCGGTCTCCTGCAACGCTTTTACCAGACGCAGTTTATGCTCCGGGCTGGTACGGGCAAAAATGTCGAACTGAACGGCCGCCGTTCTCAGCTGCGCGTCATCCATATGTTCCAGCTCATAACCGGTGATGGAATTTTCGCTGTTACCGATCCCGAGCATTTTACCGATCGCCATCGCCGTTTCCTGATGGTCACCGGTGATCATCTTGACGCGTATCCCCGCCTGCTGACATTCGCCAATCGCCACAATCGCCTCCGGACGCGGCGGATCCATCATGCCCGCAATGCCGATCAGTACCATACCGTGACTGAGTTCAGGATGATCGAGTGCTGCTACCGGCTGATCGACAGGCTTCCAGGCCGCGGCCACCATGCGCAGCCCTTCGCTGGCATATTGCGTGATCGCCGACTCCCAGTACGCATGATCCAGCGGCACCGCACCTTGCGGCGTCTGCTGAAACTGACAGAGTTTGAGCAACACATCCGGCGCACCGGTCAGCATGATCTGCGACTCACCGTTTTTCTCGCCCGCCACCGCCATATATTTGTAGAGCGAATCAAACGGAATTTTACTGCTGAGATTAAACGCCAGCTCCGGCAAATGCGCTTTGGCCGCCAGCACTTTCAGTGCTCCTTCGGTCGGGCCACCGGTAATCCCCCAGTGACCCTGAGCATCCTGTTTGAGCGTACTGTCGTTACAGATATCGACGGTACGCAGGAACTGAGTCAGCAAAGGCGAAGAATCCGCAGGCAGCGGCGACGCCGAACCGGCAATCGTGAAGCTGCCCATAGGTTCGTAACTGTTGCCTTCCACCGTCCAGATGTTATCCGCCAGGATCACGGCTTTGACGGTCATTTCGTTCATGGTCAGCGTGCCGGTTTTATCCGAACAAATCACCGACATCGCGCCCAGCGTTTCCACGGTGGGTAGCTTGCGGATAATGGCTTTGGAGCGCGCCATCGCCTGCACGCCGAGCGAAAGAATGATCGAGATGATCGCCGGTAAGCCTTCAGGTACCGCCGCGACTGCCAGGCTTATCACCGACAGCAGCAGTTCACCGAACGGGATATCGCGCAGCAGATAACCGAAAATCAGCAGCGCCACCATCATGAACACAATGATGACGAAAATGGATTTACCCAGTTTGTCTATCTGCACCAGCAGCGGCGTTTTATTGTCTTCAATGGAGGACAACATTTCATTGATATGGCCAAGCTCGGTCTGGCCGCCGGTGGCAAATACCACGCCGCTGGCGGTACCGGAACTGACCGTAGTGCCTGAAAATGCAAGGTTTTTGCGGTCGCCAATCGACTTCTCACCTTCCAGCGAATCGGTTTTTTTCGATACCACCGTGGATTCGCCGGTCAGAATGGCTTCCTCAACCCGCAGGTTATGCACATCTATCAGACGTAAATCGGCAGGAATTTTGTCACCGGGACGCAGCAGTACAATGTCGCCCGGCACAATTTCATCGGTTGCTACGGTGACCTGCTGTCCGCCGCGTAATACCAGCGCCTCACTGGAAAGCATATTCTGAATACTTTTCAATGATTTCTCGGCATTATTTTCCTGAATAAAACCAATTAAGGCGTTGATCACCGCCACGCCTAATATCACCAGTGTGTCGACCCAATGTCCCATTATTGCGGTGACAACGGCAGCGGCGAGTAAAATATAAATCAGGATGTCTTTAAAGTGAGAGATAAACTTAATAAATAAAGACTTACCTTCTTTCTGCGGAAGAACATTCGGTCCGTAATGTTTTAGTTTATTTTGTGCGTCTTCGGGGGAAAGCCCGGCTGGCCCTGACTGCAACCCCGCCAGACTTTCTTCTACAGTTTGCTGATACCACAGTTTTTCTGTGGTCGTTTTATTCACAGCAAGTGGCGCTGGATTATTCATAATGCCTGACTCCTTGACCCCTGAAATGGTTCATGAATGAAGCGGGTAATGAATGAATTGTCGTGATGTTTTCTGGCAAGATGCGTAAAGCTGTATAAACTATAATATACCGACTTAAATAGTGTTAATTCCTTGCTTTAAAAAAACAATTAAATAAACAAAAACAATAAGTAGCTTAATAGTCTTACTAAAAATACGTCATAGCAGAAAATAGCGGAGCCTGTGTATCAAAGGCCTGCACTATTCTGCCGGGAATAAATTTTTCGCATGTGGTTTGCATGAGGGGAAGTATTTTGAATATCCGCTTTTCTCCCGCTCTGATCCTCCTTTTACTTTTAAGCGCCTGCGATCAGAAAACCGCAGACGCCCCCGTTCCGCCACGTCAGGTTAAAATCGCTACCGCTGAAGCGGCCAGTCCGCTGAGTACCCGCGTTTTTCCGGCACGCATTCTGGCTGGCGATAATACTGATATCGCATTTAAGCGCGCAGGCCAGTTGCAGACGCTGGAAGTGCGGGAAGGCGAAGCAGTGAAACAGGGGCAAATCCTCGCCCGGCTGACTAACAACGATGCCCGTCAGCGTCTCAACGATCGCCAGAGCGCCGCCACGCTGGCACAGCGTCAGTTCGAACGATATCAGACGCTGGCACGGCGCAACGTGGTGTCGCAGGCGGAACTCGAAGTGCATAAAGCCAGCCGGGATTCGGCCAGAGCTGCGCTGAAAATCGCACAGGAAGAACTGAATGATTTGAACCTGACCGCACCGTTCAGCGGGGTGATCGCCCGGCTTTCTGTACGCAATCATCAGGTCGTCGCCGCCGGTCAGCCGGTCGCGACGATCAGCCGCTCCGATCTGTTAGATGTGATTTTCAGCGTACCGGAAAACCTGTTTACCAGCCTCGATATGCGTAATGCCAGTTACCAGCCACGGGTACGCATTAACAACCTTCCTGACCGCGAATTCACCGCCACTTATAAAGAACACACCGCCAGCAGCGAAGCCAATTCGCTCACCTGGCAGGTGACGCTGATCATGCCACGCCCGGAAAACTTCCCGGCCGTCGCCGGTTTAAGCGGCACGGTGACCATCAATCCGGCCAATCTCGCGACGGCAACCCCCGTGGATACGCTGGTGGTGCCGGTCGAAGCGGTATTTAACCCGGACAGCAGCCAGCGCAATGAGGCACACGTCTGGGTCATTGCCGGTGAAGGCGACACATTACATGTCGAAGACCGCAAAGTGACCGTCGGCGAACTGACCTCTCAGGGCATCGAAATTAAATCCGGCCTGCAAAAAGGAGACAGAGTGGTCGCGGCGGGCGTGAGCGAATTACACGCCCAGCAACCGGTTCGCATCTGGGTCAGGGAACGGGGTCTGTGATGAGCATTAACGACAGCTTTATTAATAATCCCACGCGCGTCTGGCTGGTGATCCTGCTGCTCGGCGTGGGCGGACTGATTGCGTTGTTCAATATCGGGCGGCTGGAAGATCCGGCGTTCACCATCAAAACTGCCGTGGTTTCCGTACAGTATCCCGGCGCATCTTCCCAGCAGGTTGAGGAAGAAGTCACGCTGCCGCTGGAAAACGCCCTGCAACGCCTGCCTTATGTCGATAACATTTCCTCGATTTCCGCCGTCGGCTTATCGCAAATCACCGTCAATATCGACTCCCGCTATCACTCCTCCGAACTGCCGCAAATCTGGGATGAACTGCGCCGACGCGTCAATGACGCCACGCTGCAATTTCCGCCTGGTGTCAGCCCGCCGTTCGTGAACGATGATTTCGGCGATGTGTACGGCTATTTTTTCTCGATTTATGGCGACAACTTTACCAATCCCGAACTGCGTAAATATGCAGAACAATTGCGCAGGGAACTGGTGCTGGTGCCCGGCGTCGGTAAGGTCGCCATCGGCGGTGTCCTGCCTGAACAGGTCTATATCGAGATTTCCCGCGCCAAAATGGCAGCATACGGCGTGACCTTGCCGCGTCTGGCCGATGTGCTGAACCGGCAGAATCTGGTATCCGACGCGGGCAGCATGACCGTCGGCAGCGAGTCGATCCGACTGCATCCGACCGGTGGTTTTCAGAATATTGATGAACTGAATAATGTGCTGATCAGCCCCGCCGGAACCACGCACAGCATTTACCTGCGTGATATCGCCACGGTGTCGCAGGGCGTAAGCGATCATCCGGGCAATATTTACCACGCGAATGGCCGCGATGCGCTGACCATCGGTGTCTCGTATATTCCCGGCGTGAATGTCATGAATATTGGCCATGCGATTGAAGCCCGCATGCAGCAGTTGTCCGCCGATAAACCGGCCGGGATCCAGCTGAAAGTATTTTATGATCAGGCCTCTGAAGTGAAGAAATCCGTCGACGGATTCATCATTAACTTCCTGATGGCGCTGGCGATTGTGGTCGGCGTACTGCTGATTTTTATGGGGCTGCGCAGCGGGATCATCATTGCCGTGTCGCTGGCGCTGAACGTGCTCGGTACGCTGCTTATCATGTATTTGTTCGGCATCGAGCTGCAGCGTATTTCGCTCGGTGCGCTGATTATCGCGCTCAGTATGCTGGTGGATAATGCGATTGTGGTGGTGGAAGGCGTGCTCATTTCCCGTCAGCAGGGTAATCCGCTGATGAATGCCATTTCGCACATCATTAAACGTTCTGCCCTGCCTTTACTGGGCGCCACCGTGATTGCCATTCTGGCGTTTGCACCCATCGGCCTCTCGCAGGATTCGACCGGGGAATACTGTAAATCGCTGTTCCAGGTATTACTGATATCGCTGATGCTCAGTTGGGTGACTGCTCTCACGCTGACGCCGGTGCTGGTGAAATGGGCATTCGCCAACATGAAAGTGGCAGAGAAAAAAACGGATGAGCAGGCCGATGATCCCTACGGCGGCTGGATATTTCGTGTTTACCGGCGCGTGCTGTCGGCGCTGCTGGTACGCCAGACTCTCACGCTGGTTGTTCTCGCCGCGCTGCTGGCGGCATCAGTCTGGGGATTCGGCTTTGTGCGCCAGAACTTTTTCCCGTCGTCTAATACGCCAATTTTCTTCGTCGATTTGTGGATGCCTTATGGCACCGATATCAATCACACCGCGCGTATTGCGGGAGAAATCGAAAAAGAGATCAATCATCAGGAAGGCGTGGAAAACACCGTGACCACCGTCGGTCAGGGCGGGATGCGCTTTATTCTCACCTACAACGGCGAACGCCAGTATTCCAACTATGCGCAGATTATGGTGCGTATGGACGATCAGCGGAAAATCGCCGCACTGACCCGCCGCACCGAAAAGAACATTCGTGACCATTATCCCGAGGTCAATGCCAGCCTGAAACGCATCATGTTTGGCCCGTCCGGCGGCAGCGCGATTGAAGTGCGCATCAAAGGATCCGATCCCGATACGCTTCGCCAGATCGCCAGTCAGGTCGATAAAATTATTCTCGAGGACGGCGCAGCCGACGGCGTGCGCAACGACTGGCAGGATCGCAGCAAAATGGTGCGCCCGGTGTTCTCGCCTTATCTTGGACGCGAACTGGGCGTTGACCGGGGTGACGTCGACAGCGCATTACAGATGAATTTCAGCGGCAGCACCGTCGGCATATTCCGTGACGGTTCGACGTTGATGCCGGTTGTATTGCGTCCCCCGTCAGCGGAACGGCTGGATGTCGATCACATGGCCAATATCATGGTCTGGAGCCAGACGCGCCAGCAGTTTATTCCGCTAAGTAACGTGGTCAGTGATTTCAGGGTCGAATGGGAAGACCCGCTGATCATGCGGCGCGACCGCTCTCGGGTGCTGACCGTGCTGACCGATCCGGATCCGGCCAGTGGCGAGACTTCCGGCGATATGCTGGCGCGTATCCGGCCGCAGGTTGAGGCGCTGACCTTGCCGCACGGCTACAGCATAGAATGGGGCGGCGACGCGGAAAACTCCGCTGAAGCGCAGCAGGGATTATTCACCACGCTGCCGATTGGTTTCCTGATGATGTTTATCATCACCGTACTGATGTTCAGTTCGGTGAAAAACGCCATCGCCATCTGGCTGACCGTGCCACTGGCGCTGATCGGCGTGACATTTGGCTTCCTGCTGACCGGCATTCCGTTTGGATTTATGGCGCTGATCGGCCTGCTCAGCCTGAGCGGCATGCTGATCCGCAACGGCATCGTTTTGGTCGAGGAAATCGGCCAGCAGAAAAAAGAGAAGAGTCAGACCGAAGCGATTATCTACGCCGCCACGTCGCGTCTGCGCCCTATCCTGCTGACCGCTTTCACCACGGTGCTCGGCCTCGCGCCGTTATTGCTTGATGTCTTTTTCCAGAGCATGGCGGTTGTTATCATGTTCGGGCTGGGATTCGCCACCGTGTTGACGCTGCTCGCGCTGCCGGTGATTTACAACTGTTTCCATCGTGAAGGACAACGACGTACACAATGAACACCACGGGACTGAATATTATTAAAACGCTCGGCTGCCTGACCGCCGTGACTTTTTTTACCGTTTATAACACTTACGACAATTACAATTATAACTACGACAGCATTCTGGCTTTTCTGACCTTTATTTCGACCATCGCCACGCCGCTGTTTTTTGTGGTTACCGGTTATATGGATGCCGGTTCGCAGCACACAACAGAATGGCAGATGAAGAAAATTCGCAGCATATTAACCCTCTTCATCTTCTGGTTTTCGATTTATTATTTATGGGGGCCTTACCAGAAAGGCTATCTTATCCAGCCGTGGTTCATCTTTTCGCTGGTCATTATTTACACCTTCCACCCGCTGGTGGAATGGCTGGCTAAAAGACGCGTCATTCTCGCCTCGCTGATTGCCGGTCTGCTGATTTTTTCGTTTGCGTATGATCTGCTGGCCATCTATTACACGGAACACAAAGCCTTTTCGACGCCCGCACAGTTCCGCATCTGGACCTGGGTGCTTTATTATCTGACCGGGCAGTTGTTGTATGATCCGGTGATTTCCGCGATGTATGGCCGCCCGCGGGTGGCAAAAATTGCTGCCATCGCCATTCCGTTTGTGTATATTTTCACCTGGTTTTATGAAAAGCATTTCTTCTTTTCACTCTTCAATATGGAGCGCAACAGCTTTATTCTGACCGGATCGCAGGTCTATATTCTGGTGGTATTGATTATTATCGCGGCCAATGGCGTCAAACAGGACGCCACGCGGTTGCCGGTCAGTCAAATGGTCAGTTCGCTGGGGAAAACCATGACCGGCGTTTATATTCTCCACTACACCTTTTTCAATTTATTAATCCAGTGGATCCCGATCAATTCCCTGACCGCAAAACTGTTCGTCATCCTGCTGACGTTCCTGCTTTCAGTGCTGTCTTCAATGTTGCTGCTAAAGAACAGTGTGACGAAGAAACTGATTACGTTTTAAGAGGGCGGTCTGAGGCAGGGATCAAATATGATCCCTGCAAATGGGGGGAACCTTATTAAGGAAATTAATTATCCCGTTTTTATCTGCCAGTGATTTTATCAGTCACCTTATACAGAAAGTATAGTAATACGAGCCACACTCCGATGCTGAAATATTTCATCAGCCAGGTTTCGACAATTATAATGCAAATTAGCGGGCCAATAACGATCAGCGGGCCAACAAGCCCTTCAAAAGCATGATGAATAGTGAAGGTAAAGATTTTAGAGAAAATACGGAGTAAGGAGCGGATATAGCCTATAAAAAAATTATTATGCAGCATTACGTTTTTCCCCCGCCTGACCCATAATTTTTATGAATATGAACTCACCGTTTATAAGGCCATATACAGAATCAGGGGACAGAATAATCCCGGCAATCCGCGTGGCGATATCTTCAATGTCAGCCATGTCATCCCTTAGCTATTAATAATTCCCGCGCAAATTGTAGGTCATTAATAACTCAGCAGCCAGACTCTTTATTGTATATACCTGCCGCGCAGTACCTCCGGGATCACAGATTGATCATTAACACAAAACCTCAACTCTGCTCCGACACCAGCACCGCCATGGTGTCTGGTTCCAGTGCGCGGAAGATGTGTTCCACGTCGGCAGGATAGGAAATGTAATCACCGGCATTCAGCTCCACCGGCGAATCCACCAGCCCGACGAGGGCACGCCCTTGCGTGATAATGATGTGTTCGACCGATCCCTGCGGATGCGGGCTGGAAACGCGATCCGCGCCCGGCTGGGTGGTCAGCAGATAAATATCCCGGCGCGAACCCGGCGGACACGTCGCCAGCAAAACGGCTTTATAATCCGCCAGTTCAGCAACCACTGTCGGGCCTTCGCCACGGCGGATCACCTGCATCTTGTTGATTTCCGGTTCCATCAGGCGCGCGAAAGGAATATTGAGGGCCACGCACAGCGCCCACAGGGTTTCCAGACTCGGATTACCGTTGCCCGCTTCCAGCTGCGACAGCGTTGATTTGGCGATGCCAGCACGACGCGCGACTTCTGCCAGTGATATACCCGCCCGCTGACGTTCACGAACCAGACCTTTAGAGATAACGCTGATAGGTTGCGACATGATCCTGCCTGTTTTATATAACGAACGATCGTTCGACTTGAAGAACGATTCAGATGCGTTCATTATAATGGGAAATCGTTCGTTATGGGATTGAATTATGTCTGCGCGTTTCTTTTCACCGCTGGGAAGTGATGTGGTGAAAGCCATCTTCCTGGTCTGCCTGGCCGATGGTCTGGTGGGGATTTCGTATGGTTCGCTGGCCGTCGCGGGCGGCTTTCCGCTGTGGGTGCCGCTGATGCTCTCACTGCTGGTACTGGCCGGTGCGTCTGAGTTTTTATTTATCGCCATCGTCGGCGGCGGGGGCAGTCCGTTCGCCGCGGCCGCAGCCGGATTACTGGTCAATGCGCGCCATTTACCGTTCGGGATTGCGGTAAAGGATCTGGTCGGCAGCAAGGGCATGAGCTGGCTCGGTTGCCACATCATGAATGATGAAAGCGTGGTGTTTGGCATCTCCCAGCCTACTCATGAAAAACGCAAAAAAGCCTACTGGTTATGCGGTGCGGGTATTGCGCTGTTCTGGCCGGTCAGCGTGATTGCCGGTGCGTACATCGGCCAGTTCATTCCCGATATCAAAGCCATTGGCCTCGACGCAGTATTCCCGGCCATTTTGCTGGCACTGATTTTCCCGGCATTGCGCAGCCGCCGGACGCGCATTCCCGCTTCCTGTGGTGCGCTGATTTCCGTCGCCGCCGTGCCGTTTGTGCCTGCCGGTATGCCGGTGCTGTTTTCCCTGCTCGGATTACTAACGTGGAGGAACCGGAAATGATCTCTCACAGCCTGATGATTGCCGGTATTGCGGTGCTGGCCGCCGGAACGTTCCTGATGCGTGTGGCCGGTTACCGTCTCGGTTCGCGTCTTAATTTCTCACCGGCGACGCAGACGATGCTTTCCGATTCTGCGACCACCTTATTGCTCGCCGTTGCGGCGACATCGGCGCTGTTTGAAGGCCAGCATTTTGCCGGATACGCACGGATTATTGGCGTCGGCGTTGCGCTGTTTTTAGCGTGGCGAAAAGCGCCGCTGATTGTGATTATTATCGCGGCCGCCGCCGTTACGGCGCTGATGCGCTGGCTGGGTGTTCACTAGCAGAAACAAAAATGGCTCCTGCGAAGGAGCCATTTTCATATCAGTCAGGCGTTACGCCACGTCTTCGTATTGCGGTACCGGATTGCGGAAACTTTTGGTCATGCAGGCCAGATAAATGAAGCCGATTGCGCCCCAGATCAGCCCCAGCACCATCGACCCTTCTTCCAGATTCACCCACAACGCGCCCACCGTCAGCGCACCGCACAATGGCAAGAGCAGATACTGGATGTGGTCCATCACGGTTTTATTGCGCTTCTCACGGATCCAGAATTGCGAAATCACCGACAGGTTCACGAAGGTAAACGCCACCAGCGCACCAAAGTTAATCAGCGCGGTTGCCGTCACCAGGTCAAAGTTAATCGCCATCAGGGCAATTGCGCCCACCAGCAGCACGTTAAAAGACGGCGTGCGCCATTTCGGATGGATATAACCGAAGAAACGTTTCGGGAACACGCCGTCGCGCCCCATCACATACATCAGACGGGAAACGCCCGCGTGCGCCGCCATACCAGAAGCCAGCACGGTGATACTGGAGAAAATCAGTGCGCCAAACTGGAACGCCCTGCCCGCCACCTGCAACATAATTTCAGGTTGTGACGCGTCCGGGTCTTTAAAGCTGGAGATGTCCGGGAAATAGAGTTGCAGGAAATACGTCGCCGCAATAAAGATCACGCCGCCGATTAATGCCGTCAGGAATATTGCCCGTGGGATAACCCGTTCTGCGTCTTTGGTTTCTTCCGACAAATTACTGATGCCGTCAAAGCCGGTAAAGGAGAAACACAGAATGGTCGCGCCGGTAATCATCGGCACGGTATGCGCGTTTTCACCCCAGAAAGGCTTAGTGCTGGCGAGCGTGCCGTAGCCGGTGCCGTGATCAACGCCATAAATCACCATACCGGTGATCACCGTAATCAGCACAATCTGCAAGACCACTACCAGCGTATTAATGTTGGCGACGGTTTTAATACTGCGCAAATTCGACAGCGTCATAAATCCGACCAGCACCACCACAAATATCCACGACGGCACCGAAGGCACCAGCGCTTCAAAATAGATTTTGGCCAGCAGGATATTAATCATTGGCGCGAATAAGTAATCGAGCAGCGACGACCATCCGACCATAAAGCCGACCACCGGATGAATCGCTTTTTGCGCGTAAGTATACGCCGAGCCCGCAGAAGGATAGCGGCGCACCAGCTTGCCGTAGCTCAGCGCGGTAAACAGGACGGCGATCAGCGCAAACGCATACGCCGTTGGCACATGGCCGTCAGTCAGGCCGGAGACAATACCGAACGTATCGAACAGTGTCATGGGTTGCATATAGGCCAGGCCTATCATGACAACCGGAATCAGCGTAAGACTTTTACGCAATTCCACGCGGGAGGCGGTACCCGTAACGACGTTATCCGACATGATGTGTAATTCCCATGATGGAAAACGCGGCATAGTGAGAGTGCTGCACCATTAATGTTTCCTTGCGACATGACTGTCGGTATCTGAAAGTAAATATCTATCCGGTACTAAGCCCGGCCTCTGTTTTGAAAGTTTTCTTGTGCGAAGAGTCCTTCGCCAATGAAGAAATAACGGTTAATCCCCGATTTGCGGGGCGCATATTTTGCCCTATTACGTAATGAAATGACAAGGCGGGGAGGAATAAAGACAGGCATTAAATAAAATAAGCAGTAAAAACTGGCACGTATTGTCAAAGCGGGTTTCAGCGAGTTTTAGAAATTGTTCTCATCATGTGAAACAAAGATAAAATGCGGTTATTAATAATCGAATTCTGGCGCTTAAATATAACCTTCAGGCCTGTTATTTAACATTCAGACGGTTACCGTCCGATCCTCGTGTATGCATCTGTACAGGACAACTCGTACTTATGGGCAAAATCTGAAAAATTCGTCCACGGAAGCCTTTTTAGATCAAACTGTTTGTAAACACCGGAGGGGTAGTGCTTCACAGGCAGCCGGTCGTGAGGTCCGCTGGCATGGCATACAGGGAGCGGTGCCGTGATGAAAGTCATTCACTTTTGTTGTTAACAGTTTGTGCTATAAATTCTGCATAAGAAAAACAAAACGTGTCAATTTTTCGCACAGCAATGATCTACGGGGTGGAATGTGTCTCTTTCTATTTCTGAATGGACGATGGCTAACGACATTGAGTGCTCGCATCTGACCGCGAGTAATTCCTCATTTCCGCGTCATACTCACGATGAATACGTCATCAGTGCCAATCTGACCGGCACGGAAGAAATCTGGCTGCACGGCAAAACCGGGCTGGTGCGCGGCGGCGACATCACGATTTATAATCCGGCTACCATTCAGTCTTCCCGGTTTGGCGATGACAAAGTCGAATTCCTCAGCGTGCATATTCCACAGTCATTACTGCGTCAGGTTTCGGTTGATCAGAATCTGCGTTCAGACCACTGCGCGCCGGTGCTCAAAGAAGGCGTACTGAATAATCCAGAGCTGTTTTCCGCGCTGTGCCATTACAAACGCACACTCAATGATGACGATCAGGAACAAAATTTACTGTGGTTGCTCGGCGCGTTGCTGGAAGAACCAGCCAGAGAACAGGAACAATCCCTGCGCCCTGTACAGCTCGCTCTGGATTTTATGCGCGACCATCTGACGCGAAAAATTCATCTTGATACGCTGGCTCAGGTCAGCGGGCTGAGTAAGTTCCATTTTGTGCGGCTGTTCCGCCAGCACATCGGCATGCCGCCGCTGCAATACCATATGCAGTTACGTTTACTGGAAGCCCGCAATCAGTTGCGTAAAAACGACAATGCGCTGGATGTGGCGATCCGCCTGGGCTTTTACGATCAAAGCCATTTCATTAATACTTTCCGTAAAATGATGGGGATCACTCCCCATCTTTATTCGCTGTCCCTCAACGCTTCGCAGCAGATGAATCCGTCGCTTACACGATAAATTCACGATAGCCGGTGATCACTACATACAGCGCGAAGTACGAGAAAATCACCGCAGAGGCCATGTAAGAATACCGCAGCATTTTGGTGCCGAGCATTTTCCCGCCCAGACTGCCGACCGAGCAAATTACGACCGTCCAGAATACGCCGGCAATGAAAAAGCCACTCAGAAACCATGAAGCATCTGCCGTCCCGCCTTGTCCCATCCGCGAAATCAGCGCCCCGCCGACGGCGGCAAACCACAAAATTGCCGTCGGTGAGGACATCGCCAGAACAATGCCGCGTCCGAAATTTCGCAATACCGATCGCTGCGGAACGTTATCCCCGGCATTCAGATTTTCCGCGGGAGCCAGTGCGGCGCGGATCATTTTGTAGGTAAACCACATCAGCATCAGCGAGCCGCCGACCCACAATACCCAGCGCACGCTCTGGTATTGCAGCAAAATCGTCATGCCTGCCAGCGCCAGCACGGCGTAAATCAAATCACCGATACAGGTGCCGATACCCAGCCAGAAGCCGTGAAAATAGCCGCGTTGCATCGCCAGCGTCATCATGGCGATATTGGCAATCCCGATGTCCAGACACAGCGACAGGCTGAGCAAAAATCCATTTGAAAACGGCATCATAACGGGACTCTCTTGATTAACTGGTTGTATTCGATCATGTCATTGGTCGTGCCCAGCCGCGCCATCAGGATCTCAACATCTTCAGGGTTGGTATGCGGACAATGTTGCAGCATGAAGGCCTGCGCGCGCTCTGTATCGCCACCCAGCAGTTCTTCGCTCATCAGACGGGTGAGATTTGCCATCTGGGTAAAGAACAGCTCCGGATGGAAATCAATCGAGTCGGCTTTCAGCTCAACACAACCGTGCTCACGCAGATAATTGAACTGGATCCACGCTGCACCGGCATCGGGATAACTTGAGGGGCCGCGGCGCAGATAGCGCAGCATTTCGAGGAAATAAATGCGCGCCAGCACCGTGCGGTCGAGCTGCAATCCGTCAGTGACCTGCGGCGTCAGACACATCAGCAGACCGAACTGATCCGCCAGCGCTTCCTGCACCATCATTGATCCCCAGCGATCAATTTTGCTGAGTTTCGGGAAGACGTTTTCATTACGCACCAGCGAATGCCCCAGGTCATGCCCGCGGAACCAGGCAATCAGATAGCGCTGGCACACCTGGCTTTCCGGCAACGCGTCTTCCGCCCAGCCCATTTTCACCGCTTCGGTCCGCGAAAACAGTTCGAACAGTTGCAGGTAAGTATTGGCAAAGACCACCGTGCGCTTCACCGGCGAATACTTCAGTCCTTCGTCCTCCGGGAAGAAATACGCAAAGTGTTTCGGATACGTGTTGGCCTCACCCGCGATGCCAAACAGATTGATAATTTTGTAGGCACAGCCCGGCATCGCGAGTAAATCCGCGGCGATTTCCTTTTGCAGATACAGCAGGCTTTCCGGGAACAGGTTGTCCATCACGTCGGAAATTTCCTGTAAAACCGGCGCGGGCTCGCCAAACCATGAGGAATAAAAACTTTGTCTGGATTTACCGACCCACGTCGAGGTGTTGCCAATGCCCAGCACCAGTTGCTGTTCATTCAGACCGGCAATTTGCGGCAAAACTGTTTTTCCGCAACTGTCATCCGCCAGAATTTCCGCCCGTAAAAACAGTCCACGCCGGGTATCAGGATCGTCAAACATCGGTGCCAGACGGAAACACTGAATCGACATCTCTTCCCGCAGCGCGTCCAGCAAACGGCTTTCACAGGCTGCTTCCAGCTGATTAATGGCTTCCGTCAGGCGCAGGCAATAGTGAATAGTTTGCAGAGCTTTGGGATGTAAATTTTCCGGAGCATCCAGATCCATCATTGAAACCTGATATGCCGCAGCAGCTGGCCAAAATGACGTAGTAAACATAGTTTCAGACCCTTGAGCGCAATAGAGTAAACCTACTACATCATTCCGCTGTAATCGGGTATTGGAAGAAATTGCGCATAAGTCAGAACGTGTGAGTTTGCCCCCGGCGACTACAGTTAAGGTATCCGTGTTTTTTGCCAGGTGCCTGACATCATGAGTTTATCTTTGCGCCATTATCTGCGCGTGCGTGGCCGTTTACTGATCTCGATAATTGCCGGTGTGGTGTGCTTTTTTTCTCTTCCGTCGCATCTGGGGATTTTACAGCGGCTGATGACCGGCTGGAACGTGCTGGCGTGGCTGTACCTGTTTTTCCTGTGGTTTCGTATGTTGCGCACCGAAGCAAAAGATATTCCGCATATCGCCAAAACCCAGGATGAAAGCGCGACGCTGGTGCTGACGCTGGTCACGCTGACCTGTCTTGTCAGTATTCTGGCGATCCTGATGGAGCTCGGTTCGCTCAAAGAGCTTACGGGAACCGCAAAAACGCTGCATATTCTGCTGACCGCGACCACGCTGATTGCCTCGTGGGCCCTTCTGCCGACGTCGTTCGCCATGCATTACGCTCATCACCATTATCTGCGACGGACAAAAGACGTGACGCCGATGATTTTCCCGGAAAAACCTGCCGAACCCGGTTACTGGGATTTCCTCTATTTCTCTTTCACCATCGCCGTCGCCTCACAAACCGCTGACGTTGCCACCGGCACCACCGACATGCGCCAGATTGCCCTGCTGCAGTCCGTCATTTCCTTTGTCTTTAATCTGGCGATTTTAGGTTTTTCAATTAACGTCGGGGCGGGCTTGCTGAGCTAGAGAGTGAAGTAATGCGCTGCTATTCATAGGATTTTCCGCAGAGTTGACTATAAGTGGAGAATAAGTGAAAAAACGCTGAATTTAGACTTCTATACGTCTAAAACTTAGTGTAGGTTTTTACAATATTTTCCCAATCTGGTTACGTTTAAGGAAACTCCATTTATGCGCACTTCGTTTGTTGCTGTGACACTCCTTGCTGCCACACTGTTTTCTGCTGCCTCGTTTGCCGGTGCAACGCTTGATCGCGTGACGAAAACGGGCGTACTGCGCAATGCCATCGTCAACGACTATCCGCCTTTCGGTTTTATTGATGACAATAATCAGCTGGCCGGTTTTGACGTGGATGTGGCGAAAGCCGTGGCGCAGCGCATGGGCGTAAAACTTGAAATCATCGCGCCGGGCTGGGAAACCATTGTCGGCGGTAAATGGCAGGGGCGCTGGGATACCTGTATCTGCTCGATGACGCCAAACACTGAGCGCGCCAAAGTGCTGGATTTCCCGACGCCGTACTACAATTCGCCAGCAGTTCTGGTGGTGAATAAGAAAGATGACCGCTTTAAATCAGCCGCCGATCTGAGCAATAAAAAGATTGGCGTCGGCATCGGTTCTTCCTACGAAACTTACCTGCAAAAAACCCTGGTGATCCCGGGCAGCAAGCCGATCGCTTTCCCGTTCGATAACGTCCAGGTCATTCCAAGCGATGAAGAAGTGGCGTTCCAGAACCTGGCACTCGGGCCGGGCGTTCGCCTCGACGGCGTGGTTTCAGATCTGGCCACCGCTAACGCCCGCATCAAGCGGGCGCCGGTGTTTAAAATTGTCACCGAACTGTACGCAGAACCTAACTGGGTCGCGACCGATAAAGGCGACGCAGAGTGGGATAAGAAAGTGGCGGACACCATTAAATCGCTGCGTGACGACGGCACGCTGGCGAAAATCTCTCAGCACTGGCTGGGTGAAGATATTACGCACGAGGTACCGTGATGCCGCAAATCCCGGACAGCCAGCCAAAGGTGGAAACGCCGGAGCGCTGGCACCATGCACACGCGTTTACTTTTAAAACCGGGCTGACCTGGCTGATTTTGCTCAGCCTGCTGCTCGGCGCGTTCAGCAAAATGGGGCTCGACTGGAGCCTGATCGGCCAGAAACTGCCCTTCCTGCTGGGTCTGCGTCTTTCGCCGGACGGCTTTATTCAGGGCGCGGCGCTGACCATTATGATCACCGCCTGTTCGATGTTTTTCTGTCTGCTGATAGGACTTATCACCGCGCTCGGGCGGATGTCGGACAATGCGCTGGCCTTTGGTTGTGCGACGTTTTATGCCTCGTTGTTTCGCGGTACGCCGCTGCTGGTGCAGGTACTGATTATCTATCTGGCATTGCCGCAGGTCGGGATTGTGCTCGGCGCGCTCAGTTCCGGCATTATTGCGTTGTCGATGAACTACGGCGCGTATCTGGCGGAAACTATCCGCAGCGGCGTGCTCTCGGTACCACGCGGCCAGCAGGAAGCCGCGCTGGCGCTCGGCGTGTCGCGCTGGACGGTGGCGGTTCATGTGACGGCACCGCAGGCGCTGCGCATTATTATTCCGCCCGCCGGTTCGATGTTTATTTCGATGCTGAAAGATTCCTCATTAGTCTCGCTGATGGGACTGTGGGAACTGAACTTTCTGGCGCAATCCTACGGGCGCAGCACGTACCGTTATATGGAAATGCTGGCGACGGCGGCGGCGATATACTGGATTATGTCGATTGTGCTGGAACTGCTGCAAAGCCGCCTTGAGCGCCGTTTTGCACAAGGTCAGCGTCGCTGATGTTTTAAATTCTTATCAACGGATACGCTATGTCTTTTCCTGAAGATTTTCGTTTAATCAGCTATCTCTCGCGTCTCGAACACGCCGTGCGTTTTCCGCTGTCATCGTCTTATCCGGAATCGATGAGCATCGATACGTTATTTGAACTGGCCGGAAAACAATATCGCGCGCCGTTCATGCAAACCGTGCTGGATTACCCGCCACTGCGCGGAACACCCGAACTGCTCGACGCCATCGCCTCGACCTATAAAAATGTCACCGCGCAGGACGTCATCAGTTTTGCCGGTGCCGACGAAGCGATTTATGCCAGCTTTCAGATGCTGCTCAAGTCCGGCGATCACGCGGTAGTGATCACCCCGAATTATCAGTCGCTGGAAAGCGTGCCGTTATCGCTGTGCGACGTCACCGGCGTGGCGCTCGATGCGGATAACAACTGGGCGCTGGATACCGGTAAAGTCCGCGACGCACTGCGCCCCAATACCAAAGTGCTGGTGATTAACTTCCCGCATAATCCGACCGGTGCGCTTATCAGCCGTCAGCAACTTAATGAGCTGATCGACCTGTGCCGTGAGCGCGGGATCTGGATCTTCTCAGACGAAGTGTACCGGCTGACCGAGTTCGATCCGGCCGATCGTCTGCCGCAACTGGCCGATGTCTACGAGCGCGGGATCTCCCTGAATGTAACGTCAAAGGCTTACGGATTGCCGGGCCTGCGCATCGGCTGGGTGGCGTGTCAGGATAAATCGTGGATGCTGGAACTGGAGCGCATGAAACAGTACCTGTCTATCTGCAACTCAATGCCCGGAGAGTTTCTCACTACCGTGGCACTCAATGCCCGTGCGCCCATACTAGAACGGGTGATGGAGCGCTCGCGCCGTCAGCTCGCGTCGCTTACTGCATTTCTGGCGAAATACCCGCATCTGTTCCGGCTCAGCGTGCCGAAGGCCGGTGTGCTGGCGTTTCCACGTTATACCGGTGCAGAGGGCGCTGAAGCTTTCGCCACGCAGCTGGTTGAAGAAGCCGGTGTGATGGTGATCCCTTCTGTCGCCTACGCGTCAGAACTGAATACCGTGCCGGAAGATTTCCTGCGTATCGGTTTTGGTCGAGAAAATCTTGATGAAGCGCTGGCCGAAATGGGCAGATGGCTGGACAAAAGCGGCCGGTGAAGGGATGAAAAAAATGGGCGCGGAAATCGCACCCATTTTAGTTTTCCCCGGTGAACGGAAACCGGACTTACTGTAGATTTGCCAATGAATTACACGTTACTTACAGGCTTTGATCTCTTTCCACTGTGACCATTCGCCGGTGAATGACGGGTTACCTGGCTCATTGTCCTGAGTCCAGTAATTCGCGAGATACTCCTTACCTTTCCAGTTAACACTTTCTCCGCCGTTATACACTTTACCGGCATCCCAGTTATCAGCGCAGCCGGTGCTGGTGCCTGCATCAGGGAGCGGCAATACTTTCGGTGTGACTGTCAGAACATACGTCGCCACACTGCTTTTCTTACTGTCGGAGACGGTCAGGGTGAAGTTGAAGCTTTGTTTGCTGGTCACCACCGGTGCAACAAAACTCAGCGACTTACGATCGTTACCGGCAAGCGTAGTGCCGTTCGGCAGCAGCCAGCTGTAAGTCAGTTTATCGCCGTCAGCATCGGTGGATTCAGCCGCATTAAGCGTTACATTCGCCTGGCTTTCCACATCACCAATCGGGCCGGAGAGTTTTGCCACAGGCGCTGAATTGCCGTCAGCCGGGGCTGGCGTCGGTTCAGGTGTTGGTGCAGGCGTCGGTTCAGGAGCAGGCGTCACCGCTTCCTCTTTACCGGCATCATCTACCACTTTCACGTTAAAGTAGTGTTGCACGCAGCGTTTGTAATCACCCTCTTTAAACGCGGAGAACGGTGTCTGATAACCGACCAGCTGACAGGAATACGTCAGACCGGTTGGCGTTTCTGCTGACCATCCCCAGTCTTGTTCCCAGTATTGCGGCAATGCGCCTGCGCCACCTTCATCGAACTGTTTCATGTTTTTACAGCCCAGCACTTCGTTTGCCGGAACCGGGACTTTCAGGTATTCCGCTTCGCTTTTGTAATATGAAATACGGTTCAGACCCTGGGCGATTTCCTGTGCGCCACCGCACTCAACACCGCCGTTGATGATCTGAATAGTTACGCCGAATCCCGGCACCAGACCGTTGGCTTTATCACGATCGTTTGGCTGCCAGGTACCGTCGATCACGTGCAGCATGCTTGGCTTCGGTGCCTGCGGCGTGACGTAGAAGAACACCGCACTGGCAAGGTTCAGCCAGGTATCAGCCACCAGCTCCGGTTTATCGAGCAGGGTTCTGACCGTGCCGAACATCGCATCAGAGAACGGCCCGTAGTTGTAGTTGTAAGAAAGCTGTTTGGCCCCGCGACCGAAGTAACTGACAAAATCGCCATCGGCATCTTTACCGCAAGGCCAGGTTTGTCCCTGCCAGACGTTTGGATTACATTCGCCGTTATAGCCGCCTTTTTGCCCTTCTTTCCAGCCCATTTCACGCAGATAAACCAACCCCTGACGCCACTCGGCTTCCGGACGCCAGTTTTCGTGCCCGCCCGTTTCCTGTGCAAAGTGTGCAAACATGGTGGCAAGACCTTTGCGGCAAATGGCATCAGAATCACGACCATCGGTATACGTACCGCACACCGCCGGGAACTTACCGATGGCTTGCAGGAATTTGGTGTAGGTATAGCTCGGGTCACGCAGCGGGAAGATATAGTCCCACTTATCGCTGCCCAGAATGCTTTCCACCCGCTTGACGTTAGCCGGGTTATCGCTGCGGCCTGGGGCGATTTTATCAACAGAATCGTTGTCCAGCGTACGGATCGACGCTTTCACTTCCTGCATCAGCGGATTTTGAGTCAGGCTGTTCTCTTTTTTGATCAGGTCACTTTCTTTGATGACATAGGGCTCTGACGTATCGGCTGCCAGCGCCGGTGCCATGCCGGACATCAGACAGGAAAGGGTTATAAGCTGTAAAAGGGCTTTATCTTTGGTTCTGCGCATAAGGATAACCTTATATATTGAGTCGAAGTTAAATGCTGAAAAATAATTTCCGCATGATATTAACTGGCCAGAGTCTCTGTAATACCTCCCTGCCCTGTTACTCAAAAGGTTATTCTCCCAATCACATTTCTGCTAATAAAAACAAAGTCATAAACATCATAAAAACAGGATGATATTTATTAAATTACGGCTTACAAACTTACGTCAAAAATAAAAATGCGGACCGACTCACTGGAATCGATCCGCATATTTGTCACTCAATGTGAAATTTCATTGATTCCCTTCGTTTACCGCTGAGCAAACGTAAATTTTTCCGCCAACCTCTTCACCCGGTCACCCGCTATCATTAATAACGGTCCACCGAGCACGCCTCCCATCCCGGAGGTCAGCAAAATCATATTAAAACCCATATCCCTTTCAATAAAAACAATGCTTAACAGAAAACCGGTGAAACACGACACGACAATTTGCGCAAAGCACTTATAAATATCCTCAACAGTAGGTTTAGTTTTGCAGCACATAATAAAACGCACCAACCCACCCCATGACGACATCACTAATATGGACACTAATAATTCAAATTCGATAAATACTACTTCTTTAGCATGAAAACTGATCATGATGAAAACCTCATAGATTAATTAAGTACAATTAGATAACTGCGACAATCATAATCCGGTTCGCATCAAGGCGATAATCACTTAACGTCAATAATTAATTTTAATCATCTTGTGCAGTATATTTATTAAAAAGCACTCATTAAAAAATAAAAATATCTCATCGTAAAACTCTTTAACCGCATTTATTGCCACATCTTTCAAACAGGCTCAACGGCTTTCAACTGAGAAAGTACCATATGTACATAACGTCTTTTGCTGCTGTTGGACAAGTAATGCATGTAAACAGGCGACTGTTTGATAGAAATTTCTTTCGGTAAATCAAAGTACTTTAGCTTACAGTTTCGCTCCCTGATAAAATAGTCTGCCAGCATACGAGGCAGGACCGTCAGCATATCACTGCGTTCCAGTGCGCTGATGATACCGTTGATAGAAGAAGAGCGGTAAATGACCTTGACCAGGCCCGCATAAGGCGCATCAATGGTCAGAGAGGTGCCAAGAAGGTTGGTGAAATCAGTATAAACACCGTCATTATAAACGGCGTGAGGTAATGCATAGTAGTGCAACAACGCCAGTTCTTTTTGATTGGATAATAAACTGTTGGCACCGCACAAGATAACGAAGTTATCCATGGCATCCATCTTTACCGACGTGATTTTTTCATGTTGCAGGACATGATGCGAAATCACCACATCAATATTGGCATGCAACAAACTCTTTACCATTTCATCACTCTTAATATTATTCGTACTGGAAAACTCAACTTTCACTGCTTTGCCGGAGTCGTTCTTATACATCCTGTTAAAATAATAATCCTCAAGTACATCAGGACACATCACGCGCAATATTGGACAGGATGGCCCCTCCGTTTTTGTCGACTGGAGGACATCTTCAATAATTGTAATCGCATTAACAAAGGAATCATGAATATCCAGCGCGGTGGCGGTGGGTTTCAGACCAGTAGCCGTACGGTAGAACAAATCCTCCCCAAGATGCCGCCTGAGTTTGTTTATCGACAAACTTATTGCTGAGGGTGTAAGGCTCAGATTTTCTGCCGCTTTTGAGATATTCCCTGAAACAATGACTTCGTTCATTATCTTAATTAGGTTGTAATCGAAATTAATCGCACTTGGCTCATTCATTATTGACTCTCCAGATAATGGGATAGTTTTCTGCAAAATAAATAATACAACTCTTTATGCATTTAACTGTCAGAAAAATCCACCTTTAATATTGATAAGCATTATGATTTGCATACGCATTCACCGAAGATTCCGACAAAATTAGAGATTTATCCGCCCCTTCATCCAGCCATAAACGAATGATTCGTTGGCAGTTCGCCCTTCAGCCAGTTCCAGGTAACGTTGCCCCTGACTGCAATTGAGGGAGGTGACAAGTACCCCGGCGCCTTCCGTACCGCGTTTCTCGATGAAATGCGATAACGCCTTTAAGGTGCCGGGGCCAATTTTGCCGTCAACGGTGATATCGGCATAATGGGCCTCCTCCTGATTAAACACATTCAGCCAGCGTTGCAACCATTTGATGCCGACCACCGGCCCCATATTAGTCCCGGTATCGCACAGTTCCAGCGCCAGCACGGGTGCGATGGCATAGACTTTGTCAAAACCCGGCTGATACCAGTAATTTTTCTCCAGGATCAGGTAGGCATCTTCTTTCGTGAAATCGACCATTTTCCCGGTGTAGCCATAACTGCGGGCGGTCTTTTCGGTAATACCCCAGTGGGTCGGGCCGCCGGTATCATTCGGGTGGTCAACATACCCGCCTTCGTTTTTTAGTACAGAATTGATCACTGGATTGGTAAACATAAGGTATTCCTCCGGCAACGATTAAAGTTGAAGCGTCAGGAACAACGCGGTACCGAGCAATAAAACTGAGACGATAAAACCAAACGCCAGCAGCCAAGGTCTGACTTTTTTGACGGGTGGGACCTTATCTTCCATGATTTCGACGGTGGCTGAGGTACTGACACGGATGCCTGATTTCGGCACGGTAATAAAAAATTCATCCAGCCCGGCAAATTTAAGATCACGACGAATTAAATAAAGAGTCTGAGTGAGGCTGGCATCGCTGGTGAATTTACTGCGACTCCCCCACAATGCTTGTGAGATTGCCTCTTTTTCGATGACTTCATCCTGGGCATGTTCAATTATATAACTCAGACAGCGAGCTCTCATTGACGTCAGTTTAATATTTACATCACTGTGGAGTTTTTTAAATTCCTTTGTTTTTTCATTAAACACATATTCACTATTTATCAGGTAAACAGCCATCATCCTCTCCCCTCCATTATTACAGCCATCTGAAAACCCCCACGTAATCTTTGCCGATGATTAAGCGTATCTACTTTTATTAATTTCTCCACAGGCAATAGGATTAATATTAAGTATTTTAGTTAAGATGTGACTCATAGAGAAAAAAACGGGGGGTATTAAGTAAAACTCAAAAAGAACTTAATTCTCAATCAACTACAACACACCACTCAAGCAACTGAATAGCAATGTTTTTATTTGCCAATTTGTGATATGTAATTTTGCCATCAGTGCGATTAATGACGACAGCAAAATAAACCAACACACACCATTTAAAAAGTAATCACATTTTTTATATTAGTCACTTTTATTTATATCTCAATGTGATTTGCTGGTTTTTAATTCCGCAACGATTATATCCACCAGCAGCAAACGGCTGTTGATGTATTCAATTAAACTTTAGGAAACTATTATGCCTACCAGCAGAATTATTCAGACCGATGAATTGACCAAAGCCTCTTATACTAAAGACGGTTTTGAACCGGCCACAGAAACAGAGAAATACAGCTATACCTCTGCACGTGTGACTAAACCGGTTTATAACAAATACAATACGGCGAATAAGCCTAAAGTATTTGGCTATTATACCGACTGGTCACAATATGATGGTCGTTTACAAAACCCTGAAATAGAAGCAGATAAAAGGGGGCGTGGTTTTGATTTGGCAAACATTCCACCAACCGCTTACGACAAAATCATTTTTGGTTTCGTCGGCATTGTCGGCGACCAGGGTGAGAAAGCGATTACTGTCGCCAATGCCGCACAGCAACTGGGCAAAACCACCCACCAGGCGACGTTCCTGGATCCGTGGGGCGATTTTGCGTCTTCGACTAACAACAATCTGGATAATCCGGGCTGGGTTGAACTTTCTCCGGCTAGCGCGACGCAAGCCAATGTGAAAGGTTTGGTTGGCGGCTTACGCGACCTGCAAAAACGCGCAAAAGCGGTCGGCCATGATCTGGTGCTTTCCATGAGTATTGGTGGCTGGACATTAAGTAACGGCTTCCACAACATGGCGAAAACAGCAGAAGGGCGTCAAATTTTTGCCAAAAGCGTCGCAAATCTGTTTACCCGTTTCCCAATGTTCAGCGAAGTGGATATCGACTGGGAATATCCGGGGAATACCGGGAATAACAACCCGTATGATGATAATGATGGCGCGAACTACGCATTGCTGATTGCTGAAATCACCAAAGAAATGGCGGCTATCAAGCGCTCTGATGTGAAAATCAGCATCGCCAGCTCCGCTGTCGTGGCCATTCTGGAAAAATCCAATGTTCCTGCCCTGCTGGCCGCCGGTCTGCATGGCGTCAACCTGATGACGTATGACTTCTTCGGCACGCCGTGGGCGGAAAAACTGACGCACCACACCAATCTGCATGCACTGGTTGAAGGCGGCTGGGGCATCGACACCATCATTGATTACCTGCTGGCAAAAGGCTTCCCGGCTGATCGCATGAACGTTGGCTATGCGGCTTATTCCCGCAATGCGCAGAATGCGGTACTGGAAAGCTATTCTCCGTTAGAAGGGACTTATACCCCTGATGCAGGCAAAACCACTGTCGGAACATTCGAAAGCGGCACCACCGAATGGTACGACCTGGTGAATAACTATCTGGATCTGGAAAATCAGTCAGGCCGCAACGGTTTTGATGTGTACACCGACCAGGTAGCGGATGCCGATTACCTTTACAACAAAAATTCCGGCCTGTTTATGTCGATTGATACCCCGCGTACCGTGCGGGAAAAAGGTCGTTATGTGGTTGAAAAAGGCCTGGGTGCGCTGTTTACCTGGACTATCGATCAGGACAACGGCCTGCTGGTGAATGCCGCACGTGAAGGCCTTGGTTGCACTATTCAAAATCAGGTTATCGACATGGCGCCGCTGTATTTTGAAGGGGTTAACATCAGTGGTCAGGTACCGGATGATGAAGTCCCAGCAGAAAGTAATGTGGCACCAACCGGTGATATTGCCCTGCAGGTGTTCAGCGGCGCGAAAGTGCGTCTGAGTGCAGCGGGTTCTGCCGACCGCGACAACGACAAGCTGACGTATAAATGGACCGCGCCAGCTGCCATTGCGCTGTCTTCTTATAGTGCTGTGTCCGCAGACTTCACCGCGCCTGAGCTGGTCAGTAAAGCTGACTTCAGCTTCAGTCTGGTCGTGACTGATGAGCATGGTGAGAAATCATCGTCCAAATCTATCACCGTGACCGTTCTGGGCAATGCAGCTGTTGAACCAGAACCAACCCCTGAACCGACGCCGGAACCGACACCAGAGCCAACGCCGGAACCGACTCCTGAACCAACACCAGAGCCGACACCAACCCCATCTCCGGCCGGCAAATATGCCACCTGGGAATCCAGCAAGGTGTACAACACGGGTGATAAAGTCAGCCTGAACGGTAAAGATTATCAGGCCAACTACTGGACGCAGGGCGACCAGCCGGGCAAAGCCGAATTTACCGGCGAATGGTCACAGTGGAAGCAAATCTGAACCTCGTCAGACCTGAGATAAATCTCGTCAGACTTGAGATAAATCTCTTCTGACCTGTAATAAACCTTTTTTGACCTGTATAAAAAGTACCACGGGGCCTTGTGCCCCGTTTTTTTTACTCAGGAGTGTGTTCACCAAGCACCTGCTTTTCAGTAAGAAAATCTATAAACACCCGCACTTTCGGCAGCATATGACGGCTGCTTGGCCACACCACGGAAAACTTCCCACCCTCTTTCAGATAATCTTGCAGCACCGCCACCAGTTCACCGGATTCAAGATAAGGCCGTACGATAAATTCCGGCACATAGGCCAGCCCCAGTCCCTGCAAGGTGGCCTGCAAAATCGATTCCAGATTATTGCTGCTCAGCGCCAGCGGCAGTTCAGGTGGCGTCACGCCGGTCATCTCCCATTCCTGCCACTGTCCGTTGCCCGGAAACCGGTAGCGCAGACAGGCGTGCTGATAAAGATCGTCAGGTCTTAGCGGCGCCGGATGGCTGGCGAAATACGCCGGACTTCCTACAATGGCAAACCGGAACGGCCCGAGGCGGCGTGACATCATTTGTGAACTGTTCAGTTCGCCGCTGCGGATGGCGATATCAAAGCCTTCGTCGATGACATCTGCCATCCGGTCGCTGAAATCCAGATCCAGTTCGACGTCGGGATAACGCTGACGAAATTCCGGCAGATGCGGCAACAACATGCGGTATCCAATAGCGGGCGCGGTAATGCGTAATTTTCCGCGTGGCACAGCAGAAATTCGCACCAGTTCCTGCTCCGCCTCTTCCAGTTGCGAAACGATTTGCTGGCAGCGTTCGAAAAATAGCTGGCCTTCATCGGTCAGGCTGATGCGCCGCGTGCTACGGTTGAATAGCCGCACGCTGAGTTTTTCCTCCAGCCGCGCCACACTTTTGCCAACCGCCGAGGCTGAAATCCCCATGCGCTCCGCCGCCGCCGCAAAACTCTGACTTTGCGCCGCGCGGACGAAGGCCAGCAGGCCGTTGAGGTTCTCCATTTTCCCTTCCCGATTATTAGAGCGTTTTAGTCCTTAATCATCGGACTTATGGCCTGTTTCCGCAAGATTGCAGACATTTTATCATCATCTTTATTCTCAATTGTCGGAAGCAGCCATGAACTCATTAACAGCCCTCTCAACGGGCAGCCTGCGCGTTTTGTTTACCGTATGTCTGGCGGCGGTGATTTTGCCGCTTAATTTTGTCAGCGGCGCAGTGGCAACGCCCGCTATTGCCCGCGAACTCGGCGGCAGTGCGCAGGCGCTGAGCTGGATAACCAATTCATTTATGCTCACTTTCGGCTGCTTTCTGATGGCCGCCGGTGCGCTGGCCGATGAACTGGGGCGTAAAAAAGTGTTCATCAGCGGTGTCTCGCTGTTTGCGTTGCTGTCGTTATTGCAGGCTTTCAGCAGCAATTTGCTGTGGATTGATCTGCTGCGCGCCGCACAAGGCATCGCGGCGGCGGGCGCACTGGCGGGCGGTGCGGCGGCTCTGGCACAGGAATTCGACGGCGCAGCGCGTACCCGGGCTTTCAGCCTGATGGGCAGCAGTTTTGGCATCGGGCTGGCCTTCGGTCCGTTCCTCGCGGGCGTGCTCATCGCCCACTTCGGCTGGCGTGCGGTGTTTTTCTCCGCGACGGTGATTGCAGCTCTGGCGCTGGTGAGCGGTGCCAGTAAAATGCGCGAAACCCGTAATCCTCAGGCGACGGGTATCGACTGGCCGGGTACCGTCTCCTTCACCGCCATGCTGGCATTGCTGACCTGGGCACTGATGGAAATCCCGCAATCCGGTCTGCAAAGCGTCCGGGTACTATCGCTGCTGGCGGGTGCGGCGCTGTTACTGGCCGTTTTTGTCATGGTTGAGCGTCGCGTATACAACCCGATGCTCGACTTATCGCTGTTCCGCTATATCCGTTTTATTGGCGTGCAGGCGCTGCCGCTGGCGACCGGTTTCTGTTTTGTGGTGCTGCTGGTGATTTTGCCAATGCTGTTTATCGGCGTAGAAAATCTTAGCGAAGAACGGGCCGGGCTCATGATGATGGCGCTTTCGGTGCCGATGCTGGTGGTTCCGCTGCTGGCGGCATGGCTTACACGCCGGGTGTCCGCAGGCGTGTTATGCACCTCGGGTTTGGTGATTGCCGCCGCCGGATTAGGCTGGTTAAGTCAGGCGGTACTGGCGCAGGATATGACCGCGATGATTGCGCCGATGGTAATGATCGGCATCGGTACCGGTCTGCCGTGGGGACTGATGGATGGATTGTCTGTAAGCGTCGTTCCCAAAGAACGGGCGGGCATGGCGACCGGGATTTTCAGCACCACGCGGGTGGCCGGAGAAGGCGTCTCACTGGCAATCGTCGGTGCCATTCTTTCGGCATTAACGCATACCGCGCTGACGGCAAATTTTGCAGGCAGCGCGATCAGTGTTCAGGCGGTGAGTTCCCCGGCAATCAGTCAGGCGGCGCTGCGGCTGGCGACCGGTAATCTCGCCGTGGCGCAACAGCTTATTCCACAGGCCAGCACGGCGCAGCTTCAGCAGATTTATGCCGCTTCACTGCATCCGTTACTGTTATGTCTGATGGCGATTACGCTGTTCTCTGCGCTGGTGGTGCTGCTGGCGCTGCGCGGGAATCATCAGGATGGATCCGATCCTGTACCTGCCGGATGTCAGAAGGATCTGTCGCCGTAATCCGCTTCCAGCACCGGTTTCAGCCGGGCATAAATTTCCTCAATCTCTGCCGGAATATCCACTTCTGCGATAAAGCCCGCCCCGCGCGGGCCATAACCGCCAGGGGCGTTACGCAGGCGCGGGATTTCACCGAGCAGCAGCGACACAAACCGTGGCAAGGACCACAGGCTGTGATGCCCTTCTCCGGCAAAACGCAGTCCGCTGCCATCACGTTCCAGCTGAGGCACCAGCACCGGCCAGTTAACAAATGTCACTTCAGGGCGATCGCGCCAGACGTGGCGGAAACTGGCATCGGTGCGCAGCTGCATCAGCGGATCCTGCACCAGAGTGATGTGTGTGGAGCGATCACCGGCCAGATCCAGCACCCGTCGGGCCTGTAAGGCATTGTCGCCACAGTTGGTTGAGGCGGTTTCCAGCAAAATCTGCTTTTGCGGCGCGGCGCAGCACTGAACGCCGATATCGTTCAGCACTTCGGCCTCACTGCGACCTGATGTATGGATGTGCCGGTAGCGCACATGCGTCTGCACCGCCTGATACAGCAAGTCTGTGGAATGCCCGATGCCTCCGGCAATCAGCAAACGGGAAATCCGCCCCTGCGCCAGCGCCTGAAACGCCGCTTCGGCAGTCGGCAAAATCGCGTTGCCCAGCAGGATCATCAGAGACGGTTCACCTTCCGGTCCCTTTCCTGACGTCTGATCAAAGGCCAGAAAATGCGCCAGCCGGTTCATGTCTTGAATCACATCATCTGAAAACATCAGTAGCTCCGTTGAACTATCACGAGAAGCACATTGATAACATTACAAAATCAATGGTTAAAAAACCTCATCGTTTAGTGGTCTTAACGCAATCATTAACAACACAAAAAATAAATAAACAGGATTAAAAATGGATAATTTTGAATTTATAGAATTTTTATCCTTATTAACCAGAATGCTGAAAAGATCCCCTTAAGGTAAATTTATTAACTTATATTTAACCATAACGGCGTTTTTCATCATGCGCATAAAGTCAGGGCTCCGTTCCATTGTGAAGGGAAAACATAACACCCGGCCTGAACGCTGTTAATTACCGGCTTTTTTTGCAGTTTTTTAGCGTTAATTATTGACCACCAGAGGATTTCCACATGCAACGCCGTTGCATGAATACACAACTGTGTAAGCGGTTATTGGGAGTCATCATGGGCGAAAAAAAATCATTATTACTGGCCGGTCTTGCTGCTGCAACGCTGATCTTAGCGGCGGGTGTTCAGGCAGCCGGTACCTTAACAGGGCAGGTAGGCGTTCAGCTGACCATCAGCACCGGTTGTACTGTCGGTAACGGCACATCAACGGGAGGGACCAACCAGTGGGGTACCCTGAACTTTGGTAACTACGCTGATCTGACCAGCGTGATCAACGGGACAGTATTTGGTGCCAATGGCACCGGTGCCGTCACCATCACCTGTAGCACCGGACTGACACCGACGCTGTCACTGAACGGCGGACTGGCGGCAACCGGCGGGCTGCGGACCATGACATCCAGCGGCAACAGCATTCCTTACCGCCTCTATTCTGACACTGCACGTACCACAGAAATCGCCATCAATACGCCGATTACTCTGACGACGGGCACCACTGCGCAAAATATCCCGATTTATGGTCGTGTGCTGCCTGCTGACCAGACCAGCACCACACCGGCTGCGGGGACGTATAACGATACCGTTGTTGCCACTCTTTCCTGGTAAGGCTGTTTTCCATCAGAGCCGGTTTCGGCTCTGACTGGCTTTTGTTTCAAGGAAGGAAAGATCATGGACATCAAGGTACTGCTGCTATTGCCGGCTGCCCTGCTGGTGTCAATGCAGTTGCGCATTCCATTCAGCCAGGCGGCAACGATAGGCATCAGCGCCACGTTGCTGCCCGCCTGCAATGCGGGAACCACGACGTCCGGCAGCACCAGTTTCGGTACGCTGAATTTTGGCAACTATGCGTCGCTCACCAGCGCAATTAACGCCACCAGCGCGCAACTGGCGGGGTCGATTCGCGTGAATTGCGTGAACGGGCTGACGTATAAAATCGTCATGGATGGCGGCAGCAGTGGCGTTGTTACCGCCCGCAGGATGGTCAATACCACAAACAGCGCACTGACCTTGCAATACAACCTTTACACCACGGCGGCGCGTACCACCGTCTGGGATAACGTGACCGGTGTGAGCGGAACCGGTAATGGCGCGGATCAGTGGAGCACGGTCTATGGCCGCGTTCCTGCTCAGACCACGCCTGCTGCCGGTGTTTATCAGGATACGGTGAATGTCACCGTATCCTGGTAGAGGTTTTTATGCCTGGCCGTTTGCTGGTGCCACAGGTGCTGCTCATATTGCTGCCGCTGATGTCGTTGCCGCTGATGCCGCTGATAATGTGCAGTTCAGCGCGCGCCGCGACAGCCACCGCCACATTTACCGTCACGGCTACGCTCACCAATGGCTGCGTTTTCGGCAGCTCACTGTCCAGCCCGACCACCAATCTCGGCACCCTCAATTTCGGCTCATTTCCTTCCGTTCCCACCAATGTCGATGTGGTCAGCACCTCAGGTGCAGGCTCGGTGGTGGTCACCTGCACGCCGGGCACCACGGTGGCGATTGGTATGGATTACGGCATTCACGGCGGCTCCGCCGCACAACGTTACATGGCCAACAGCGGTGCCACCGCGACGCTTGGCTATCAGCTTTATCAGAACGCCGCACGCACCGTGGTTTGGGGAACCGGCGCGCAGGCGATGACCATCAGCAGCTTTCCCTCAACAACACAAACTTACCCGGTCTATGGCCGGTTGTTTTCTTTCACGACGTCACCCACTGCGGGCACTTACACCGACACGGTAACCGTGACTCTCACTTATTGAATCATCAGGATATGAGCTATGACGACGATGTTCTCACGCATGATGGCTGCCACCACTCTGGCTATGGCTTTGTTTTCCGGTACGGCGGTTCAGGCCGCCAGTTCGGTGCTGGTGTGGCCGGTCTATCAGATTATCGAATCCGATCAGAACGGATCGGCCCTGTGGCTGGAAAACCGTGGCGCAGAGCCGGTGTCTTTACAGGTGCGCGTGCTGGCCTGGAAGCAGGAGAATTTTAACGAGAAATACGCCGATCAAACCAACGTGGTCGCCAGTCCGCCGTTCGCCACCGTGCCGCCGGGCCAGCGCCAGCTGATCCGTTTGATCCGCAACACGCCGGTGCCCGCGAATACCGAACAGGCGTACCGCATTATCATCGATGAAATTCCGTCTCCGCTGAACAGTGCCGGTGAAGGCAAAGACAAGGCGGTAGTCGGGCTGCAATTGCAGATGCGTTATCTTCTGCCGCTGTTTATGGATGGCGGCAGTTTATGGACCAACGATCGCCCTGATATGAAACGCGATGAGTCAACGGCGACCCGCCCGATCCTCACCTGGCGTTCGGTATCCGAAGGCGGCAAAACCTATTTGCAGGTGCGCAATACCGGCATTGTCCATGCGCGTCTGAGCAACGTGTTCTGGTCATCCACAGGCAATCAGAAGCAAGGCGTCAAAACCATGGTCGGCGGTTTTATGGGGTATGTATTGCCGGGGCAGCAGATGCGCTGGCCGGTGCCGGCGGGCGTCACGCCGGGCGCACAGCTCAATGCGCAAATTGCTGATAACACCAAACCGATTGTCATTCCACGCGGCGAATAACAGCAGGAGCCGCCACGGATGCCAAAAAGACCGCTTCCCGGTGCAGGTTGTCAGCGTGTGCTGATTTTCCGTGGAAGCCTGTGCCTGTTGTATCTGAGCGCCTTCGGCGTGCAGGCACAGGAATATTCTTCACTGCCCGATGCCCCGCGAGCGGCACCGGTGGTGACCGACGCCATGTTTTATCTGTCGATTGTGGTCAACGGCCAGACAGATAATCAGGTGGTGCCGGTGACGTATCGCAATAATGCCTATTTCGTGGAAGCCGGTGTACTGGCAAAAAATCACATCCACATTAACGGTCAGCAGGGGCTGATCAATGTCGGCGAATTGCCGGACGTTAAAGCAAAATACGATTCGGCCACCCAGCAACTGGTGTTAACCGTGCCGGACGCCTGGCTGCCGAACCAGAAGGTCAGTGGTGATCCGCTGATGAATTACACGCCGTCGCAAAGCAGCACCGGCCTGCTGTTTAACTATGACTCGTATTACACCGACCCGCCCGGCGGTTCTAAATCTATCGCCACCTGGATGGAGCAACGGTTATTCAGCAGCCTCGGGTTGCTCACTAATACCGGCACTTACCGCTATAACATCGACGGTTCGGGCAATAACGAAAATGGCGGCAGCACCGCGCAGGACGGCTATCTGCGTTACGACACTTTCTGGCGCTTTACCGACGAGAAGAACCTGATCAGCTATCAGGTCGGGGATTTCGTCAGTGACTCCCTGACCTGGAGTAACTCGGCGCGCATGGGCGGTTTGCGTATCAGCCGCAACTTTGCCGTTCGCCCGGATCTGGTGACTTATCCGCTGTTGCAGTACAGCGGCACGGCAGCGGTACCGAGCACCGTTGACCTGTTCCTCAATGGCTACAAGGCCAGCAGTAATAACCTGAATTCCGGGCCATTTACGCTGACCAACGTGCCGTATATCAACGGTGCCGGTGAAGCGACGATTGTCACCACCGATGCGGTCGGACGTCAGGTTTCCACCAGCGTGCCGTTCTACGTTTCTAACACCCTGCTGCGTAAAAACCTCAGTGATTTCGATTTCTCGCTCGGGGCGGTGCGCAATAATTATGGCGTCACTAACGGCGATTATTCGGATGCCGCATTCAGCGGTATTTATCGTTACGGGCTGAGCGATTATCTGACGCTGTCCGGTCATACCGAAATCGTACAAGGTCTGGCGCTGGGAGGATTAGGGGCAGATGTGGCAGTGGGAACCTGGGGAACGCTGAGCGTTTCCGGCAGCCAGAGTAAAGCCGACCATCCGCCGGTCAGCAGTGATAATCAGACAGTTACGCAGGATAATGACAACAACGGGCAGAGGCCGGGCATCCCGAATTCCAGCGGCGAAATCGACAATCCGCTCGGTGAGAATATCACTGACAAAAAGGATGGCAGCCAGTACACGCTGGGTTATTCCTACTATTCGACGGTGTTCAGCCTCTCGGCGCTGCGTTCAAAACGCACGGTGGGTTATCAGGATCTGACGTCTTACACCAGCGACACGCGATTAAGTCGTCAGGCGGATCAGGTGACGTTCAGTACCTCGCCGTTCGGGCCGTCGAACGGCACGATGGGCATCGGCTATTACGACGTCGAAGCCTATGACAATTCGCATACGCGCCTGGTGAATTTCTCCTACAGCCGCTCGCTGTGGGGACAAAGCAGCATGTTTTTATCTCTCAACAAAACGCTGGGCGACAGCGGCTATAGCGCGCAGCTGCAATTTATCATTCCGATTGGCACCAATATCAACATGAATGCCGGTGTGCAGCGTGACAATGCAGGCAATTATCAGGAGCAAATCGGCGCCAGCAAAGCCACGCCAACCGACGGCGGACTCGGCTGGAATCTGGCCTACAGCGGCGGCAACAATCCGTATCAGCAGGCTGATGCCACCTGGAAATCACGCTTCGCCACGATTCAGGGCGGCTTCTACGGCAATCAGGGCGATTACACCAACTGGGCTGACTTAAGCGGTTCAATCGTGTTTATGGCCAATGACTGGTTCCTTTCTGACAAGATTAATGACGCCTTTATCGTGGTCGATACCGACCATTACGCCGACGTTCCGGTACTTTTCGAGAATCAGAAAATGGGCAAAACCGACAAGAAAGGCCATCTGCTGATCCCGACCGTCAGCTCGTATTACCCGGCCAAAGTGGAAATCGATACCCTGCCGCTGCCCGCCGACGTGGTTGCGAATAACGTCAATGACCGCATCGCGGTGAAACAAGGCAGCGGCGTGGTGGTGAAATTCAGCGTGGAGAAAGTGCTGTCGGCCAATATCACCCTGCACGACGCTGCCGGACAACCGCTCAAGCTGGGCACACTGGTTACAGAGCAAAATACGCAGCAAACCACCATCACCGGTTACGACGGGCTGGTGTACTTCTCGCATCTGAAGGAAAACAACGTGCTGACTATCCAGCAGGAAGATCATTCAGTCTGTCGGGTCAGCTTCACGCTGGATCCTGATCGCCACAGCATAGAGCAGGTGGGGCCGCTGTCATGTCCGGGTGGCAAAACAGGCGCATCAGCAGGAGATAAATCATGAGAATGTTCAGGCAGTGGATACGTCAGGGATTGCTGCTGATGCTGTTGGCGGGCGTGTCATCGCAGGCTTTTGCCGGCTGTACCACGGCGGCCACCACCATCACGCTCGGTACCCAAAACTCGTTTGCGGTCAGCACTTCACCGCTGGTGACTTCTGGCAGCAGCGGCTTAAGCTGCACAGGCCCCTTACTGAGTATCGCCGGCACCAACACGATAACCGCGACCATTGGTGCCACACTTCATCCCAGCGGCACGCAGCCCCGCCTTTACAGCGCGGCAACCGGCCAGTATCTGCCTTACAACCTGTGTAAGGACAGCAGCTGCGGCACGGTCTATAACCAGGGCGATGTGATCAGCTGGAGCAGCACGACAGCCCTGGGATTACTGGGATTGTTCTCCGGGCCGAATGGCACGTTACCGCTGTATGTGATGCCACAAACGCTGTCCAATCTGGCGGCCGGTACCTATACGGATACCATTCCTATCGCCTGGAGATGGAACATCTGCTCGGTGGCCGTTGGCACGTTGTTGTGTATCGCCGATACCGGCAATGTCAGCGGTTCCGTCAACCTGACGCTTAACGTCACCAATTTTTGCTACATCGACAGCGCGCCGAACGTAGGTTTTGGCAGCGCTGCCCTGCCTTCCGGCCTGACTACGGTGGTTGCCAATACCATCAGCGTGCGTTGTACGCTTAACGCCAGTTATTCCGTTAATCTCACCAGCAGCGTAGCGGCATCCGGCCAGTACCGGCAGATGGCCTCCACCGTCGGCGGCACCACCAGTTATCTGCAATATCAGATATTTAAAGGCGACAGCACGGTGTGGACGGCGGCAACTAACAGCAGCGCGACCGGTACCGGCACATCACAATCGTTTCCGTATACGGCTTCCGTGAATTTGTCGCAAAGTAATCAGCCCGCCGGAAACTACAGCGATACGGTGACAGTAACCGTGACGTATTAACGAGGGAGGAAACAGAACCGGTGCAGCGAATGCGCACCGGTTTTGGAACAGAAAATCTTAAAGTGCTTTCAGCGTTTTGACGGTGGCATCCACATCAATTTCATCTTCCGTAAACACATAAGTGCTGTTCTGGAAGGTGGTGATCAGCAGCTTTTTCATGGTGCGCGTTTCTGCTTTCTTCTCTTCTTCCTGCGGGCGGATGCGGTTCATCAGCAGGCCCACGGACAGCACGGCGTTTTCTTTGTCGATCTTCGACTCTGCCGGTACTTCTTCGTTAAACGCCAGGAAGGACTTGATGCTGGTGATTTTGATGCGCTCACCGGCAATAAAGATGTATTTGCTCTCCGGCTCGACTTTCACCGCAAAGGCGGAAAGACCTTTGTTATTGGTGGTCGGCTCGAAAGTGACTACAGCATCTTTTTTAATCAGCTCAGGGTTTGCAACTTTAATCACATGGAAATAACGGTTATCGCCGTTTTCATCTTTGATAAAACCGAAACCTTTATCTTCAAACCAGGTTGTGATTACGCCGTTCATCGCTTACCGCCTAAGTAATTATCTATTCAACATGTCAGTTTTTGCAGGGCGGCAGTGTAAAGCAGAATGAGGATAAAGTCCTGTGCTTTACTGCCCGATGCCCTCACTTTATATCGCTTTTCGGAACGTCAGATTAAATCGGTAGGATCCGGTCAGCGGATGCTCGCCCGCTTTCAGCGGCAACACGCCATGATAACGCAGCCGCGACGGGCCGCCCCACACCACAATATCGCCATGCGTTAACTGCACACGCTGTGTTTTATCGCTGCGCTCCATGCCGCCAAACTGAAAAACAGCCGGTAAACCCAGCGAGACAGAAACAATCGGCTGGCCGAAATCGTGCTCGTCTTTGTCCTGATGCAGGCTCATTTTGGCACCGGGCTGATAACGGTTGATGAGGCAGGCGTCCGGCTCAAATCCCGGGAATCCCGCCTGTTCTGCCGCTTTCACCGCCATAGCGCGAAACAGTTCCGGCATCGGCGGCCATTGCTGATGGCTTTCCGGCGACGTCGCCTGATAACGGTATCCGGCTTTATCTGTCACCCAGCCGACATCCCCGCAGTTGGTCATCGCCACCGACATCGCATAACCGCCGGGCGTCGCGCGATACTGAAAAGGTACCAGTCCGGCAATACGATCGATTTCCGCCAGCAACGCCACATCGTCTTGCAGCGCAGCACCGCGTAAAACTACCGCGCCGGGACACAAGTCTTCACGCCAGTTCGGGTGAAAATCCGGGTGATCGAAAAGATCCAAATTCATAAGCGCCTCCGTTCATGCGTATCGGTTAAGTATAACGGATGTGGCCAGACAGTCATGGACGCTGCCAGCGCGCGGCCAAAAAGTCGAGCAGCGCCTTCGCCGCCGGACCGGTACGCCGGTTGGGTCGCACACAATAAACACCGGTTTCCCGCCCTGTCCATTGTGGCAATACCTGCACTAAATCCCCTGCGGCAATCGCCGCCGCCATGGTGACCGCGGAATGAAACGCGATACCTTGACCATCAATACACAGCCGACGCGCGGCATCGGCGTTATCCACTTTGACCGATCCTTTTGGCGCCAGTATTCGCTCTTCTCCATTCGACTCTCTGGCATTCGATCCTTCAGCATTCAAAAATAGCCGCCAGAGCACACCATCCTGACTGGCGGAAGAGACAATGCACTCATGCTCGTGGAGATCTTCCGCGCTCAACGGCGTGCCGCGTTTTTTCAGATAAGCCGGAGCCGCCACCAGGATCCGCCGGTTATCCAGCATCTTGTGTGCAATCAGAGAAGAATCCTTCAGGCGACCAATCCGGAACGCCAGCATGATGCCTTCTGACACCAGATCAACGTAGTCATCGGTCAGACGCAGATCCAGTTGCACCTGTGGACAGGTCGCCAGAAACTCGCTCAGATAAGGCACGATATGGGTATGACCGAACGCCACCGGCGCGCTCACGACCAGCACGCCATAAGGCAGCGTCTGTTCATCACGCACCATTCCGGCAGCATTATTGAGCTGCAACAGCGCCTGATGGCATTCGGCGTAATAGCGTTTGCCGGTTTCCGTCAGCGACATCGCCCGCGTGGTGCGGTTCAGCAGCGTGGTGCTCAGTTCCTGTTCCAGCATTTTAATAAAACGACTGACAGAAGAAGGAGTAATGCCCAGCGCGCTGGCGGCACGGACAAAACTATGATGTTCAACCACCGCGACAAAGGTTTGTACCAGATGCAGGGACGGCGCGTTCATTATTGCTCTCAGCGAATGAATGAATGTTATTTCCGGCTATTATCAGGAAAATTAAGCATGATTAGAATGATTCTTTTTTGAGGAACCCTTCCATGAAAACGCCATCTGCCACCTTATTTCGTGAACTGCATCTGCAACAAACTCCGCTGAAATTACCCAATGCCTGGGACGCAGGCAGCGCGCGCCTGATTGAAAGTCTGGGGGCGACAGCCATTGCCACCACCAGCGCGGGCGTCGCCTGGTCACTGGGCTATCGAGATGGCAACCTGTTGCCCGTTGAGGAATATGTCGCACGCGCGGCATCGATTTCTCGGGTGATTTCAGTGCCGTTGTCTGCGGATATCGAAGGCGGTTACAGCGATATTCCGGCGACGGTGGCGCTAACCGTCTCACGATTTATGGATACGGGCGTGGTGGGTATCAATATTGAGGACGGCGCAGGCGATCCGCATGTGTTGTGCCGGAAAATTGAAGCCATCAGAACCGCCAGCGCCCGCTGCGGTGTAGATCTTTATATCAACGTGCGCACCGACGTTTACGCACGCAATTTGGTGCCTGCTGGCGAAAAAGCAGCGGAGGTCATCACGCGGGCTCAGGCTTACCGCGACGCCGGAGCCGACGGCATTTTTGTCATCGGGCTGGCGGAGGCAGAAGAAATACGCGCCATTGCTGACAGCACGGATCTGCTGCTCAATGTGGCAGTCTGGCCGGGACTGCCGCCGGTCAGCGAGCTTGCAGGCATTGGCGTACGCCGCCTGAGCGCCGGTTCCTGGTTGCCGCAAACGTTATGGGCGCACAACGCGCAGTTAGTCAGCGGGTTCCTGCAACACGACGAAATGACGCCTATGCTGGAAAATGCCGCGCCATATTCAGAAATTAATGCGATGTTTTAATGACTCAGATACCGCCTGAACCGGAGAGATAAATGAATTCCACAGCCAGCCCCGAGAATGTCACGCAACCGCGCCCGGCAGTTCTGCATATTCTATGCGGGAAAATAGCCTCGGGAAAATCCACCCTGTCCCAACATCTGGCCAGCGCGCCTTGCACCGTCGTGCTTAATGAAGACCCGTGGCTTGCTCATCTTTATCAGGATGAGATGCACTCTGTGGCGGATTATGTCCGCTGCTCGGCCAGACTCAGACAAGCCATTGCCCCGCATGTGATTTCACTGCTCAGGGCCGGTGTCTCGGTCGTGCTGGATTTTCCGGCTAATACGGTGTCGAACCGTCAGTGGATGATGAGTCTTATCACGGGATCGGGCGCAGACCATCAGCTGCATTATCTGAACGTACCGGAAGAAGTGTGTAAAGCCCGGCTGCGGGCGCGGAACCAGGCCGGAACACATCAGTTTAGCGTCACCGATGAGCAGTTTGAGCTGATATCCCGTCACTTTGTCGCACCGGAACCGGAAGAAGGTTTTCACGTGATCACACACGATTAAGCTTCCACCTCTGACCGTCCCGGAACAGGATTATTGTCGGGGCGTATCGTTTCAGCTAAGGTGCTCTGACAGGCCGCAAGGTCATAAAGAATATCTGAAAGGAGAACGAAATGAGTCGGGAAATCAATAAAGACACGCAGTTGTGTATGTCCCTTTCCGGTCGTCCGGGAAATTTCGGCACGCGTTTTCATAATTACCTCTATCAGGCGTTAGACCTGAATTTTGTCTACAAAGCTTTCTCTACCAAAGATATCGAAGCCGCGGTGAAAGGCGTCCGCGCACTGGGCATTCGTGGCTGTGCCGTGTCGATGCCGTTCAAGGAAGCCTGCATCCCTTTCCTCGATGAACTGGATCCTTCCGCCACCGCCATTCAGTCCGTGAATACCATCGTCAATGACGACGGCTTCCTGCGCGCGTACAACACCGACTATATTGCGGTCGCCAAATTGCTCGACAGCTATCAGGTACCACGCGACGCCGTTTTTGCCCTGCGCGGCAGCGGCGGTATGGGCAAAGCGGTGGTCGCGGCCATCCGTGATGCCGGATTCAAAAAGGGCTATATCATTGCCCGCAACGAAGCCAATGGTCGTGCGCTGGCAGAAGAATATGGCTATGAATGGAAAGCCGAAGTGGATGATTTACCGGTGGATATGGTGGTGAACGTCACGCCAATCGGTATGCCCGGCGCCGCAGAAGCAGATTCTCTGGCGTTTGAAAAGCAGGTCATCGACCGCGCCAGCACCGTTTTCGACGTGGTCGTCGCGCCGGGTGGAACACCGCTCATCCGCTATGGTCGCGAACAGGGTAAAAAAATCATTACCGGTGAGGAAGTCGCCGCATTACAAGCCGTCGAGCAGTTTGTGCTGTACACCGGCAAACGCCCGTCTGATGAGCTGATTGAAAAGGCAGCGGCGCACGCACGGGGCTGATTTCCCGTCAGAACGTAAAAAGCCTCTCATATGAGAGGTTTTTTTATCCTTAATAATATCCAGGTTACGTAGTATCAATATTTAAATAAAATTAATCCTCGCTGAAATTTCGCATACATTAATGTGCTTTTATTATGAATCAATGATAAGTTCATCTTTCGTCAGATTAAAACCTCAACCACTCGTTATTTATTTCAATAATTCATATTTATTAAAATAGCCATTCAAATAAGGCGTACTGACTACTTTCTCATTACCATGGGAATTACTTAATTAAATAATACAGGATCATTTAATAATCTTGATGAATAACAGGATGGTCGCTACGTTTATTAAAACTCATTCACGACAAAAAAGAATAAGGAAATCATCATGACAGACAGCACAGAAAAAAAGAGACCACCGCGCCCGCCGGTCTGGCTGGCGACCGGCTGCATTGGCGTGCCCACGGATGCGGGGCCGTCGATGTACGTGACTAAATGTGCGGTTCCGCGCCCCATGCCCTGCATTGTGATTTTGGTTCACGGCGTTAACGATGTGGGAGAAGCCTATCAGAATCAGGAAAAAGGCATTATCGCGGGGCTGAATCAGCGATTAGGCCGCAATGATCTGACGTGTCACGAATGGTCAGAGAAAGAATTCCAAATCAGGGACGCAGACGGAAAGCAGCAGACATGTACTGACACCGATAACAAACAGCAGGAAGTATTATCGGATGTGGCCTCCCCCGTTATTCCGTTTTACTGGGGCTACAAACCGGTAGACCACGCAACCTATATGGCCGATCAGGAAGACTATATAAAGCAAATGCAAAAGACTTACCGCAGCCCTGAAACGCCGCTGCCGTATGACGCTTTTCAGGAATATGACGAATGGATAATAAAAAGGCATGACAGAAAAAACATTGATAATTACGCCAACGTGTTAGACCCGAACTTTGCCAAAGGCGGCGGCACCTTTGCCAACGCCACAACCAATATCCCGGATATGTTCGGACCAGGCGCGAACGGGGCGATGATGGGTATTCCCAAAGCCATGAGCCAGAACAACGCGCCAGACCGCACACACCCCATCTATGATAATCCGCACCGGATTTATCAGGCATTTGCCGCGCACCGGCTGGCCGATCTGATTTTAACAATTCGCAGAAAAAGCCCCACAACTGCAAAAGATGTGATCAATATCGTCGCCCACAGTCAGGGAACAATCATCACCATGTTAGCCAATATGATGGTTAAAGCAGCGGGGGAGGATCCGGCGGACTGCGTGATCTTCAATCATTCGCCCTATTCGCTTGAAAACCGGAGCATGGAAATGGGCTTGCCGGGTAATCAGCAAACCACCGCCGCCCGCGAAAAAACATTTAAAAACTTCTGCGCACTCATGCGCACAAACGCAAGGTATCAGGACGGCGGCGATGGCCTGCACAGCGAAGCGGATACCCAAAAGCTTTACGATACGATTTGCATTAAAAAGGCCGGGCCGTGGTATCAGGATCCGCGCCACCGGCGTAATAATTTCGGCAAAGTCTATAACTACTTTTGCCCGAATGATCAGACCGTATCCCTTGAACCGATACAGGGTTTCGGCTGGCGTGGCGTCCCCGACAAGATAGCCAACACCATCCCTAATCTGCGCCAGCGGGTATTCGCGCAGAATGAATTAGTGGGCGTGAAAGCGTCCGGCCCGTACCGGTTTGCGGAGCCCATAACGCAGGGTAAAGGCGTTTATACCGGCGCGGCGCAATGGTTTGCAAACGCTACATACTCGTTTAATGATGTGACGGTGACGGGAGAAGAACTGCCGGAGCCATTTATTTTTGAATTGCAGGGGCAACGCCACCAGGGGGGCGAAAAATACCGTTCAAAAATGAGCGGGCCGGATATTGAGATCGCCAGCGCCAATCTTGCCAGTCAAACCACAATATCAGAACGGCGGGAGGTTCCCCCCTATGATCCTTTTGTTCAGATGCAGGCGGGACACTCTTTAACAATGAATGAATGCCGTATTCTGAGCGGCTATTTATATCCGGCAGGGCAAGCCGTTATAGAAAATGCAGCGATCATTGATGTTAACGGGGAAAAATATTTTTCATACCATCGGACAAAAACACCGGAAGAAATCAAAAAAGAAATCGACAAGGCACAATCCACGGTATTAAGTCAGCATTCCTCTATTGTCATGAGTGATAAAGCGCCAGCTATGACAATGGCTTACGATCTGGCTATCGGTCAGTGTAAATCTCACGTTATTGAAGACGGAGAATTCTGGCGGGGTTTGTTGCACCGTGCAGACTGGCGGCGGGAATATAACCCTAACGATAATGCCGCAGAATATTACCGCAGCGGAAAATTAAACAAAGATTTAATTAAAAAATTTATGAACAAACCCGACGAATTTTTGCCGAAGGGAGAATTTGAGGTAGTTAATGATTACGGGCCGCGCACCCGTATTCATGCGACTCGATATCCTGCAATACATAATCAGGAAATCCCTGTTTACCAGTGGCCGATGCCCCCCACGCTGACTGCAAAGGAATTAAAAAGAACATGAAAACACACCCACGTATTGCTGCCGGTCTGGCGGCGCTTTTACTGGTTGCCGGATGTTATGGGCGTACCAGCGAAAAACCGGCGCAAATCATTTACCGTTTTGACGATCATCGCTATCTGGAATTAGTGGGTTATTATTGCCAGGGGGCTTTAAATTATGTCGATACAAAACGCGGAATAAAATCAGAACTTTATAGCCAATTTTATCAGGCTTTTGGTAGTAAATTTATTCACCCATCTGATAAATATATCGCGATCCCATCTTGGGAGGTTGGAGGTTTTACAGTATCAAAAGACTATGGGCAAACATGGCAGGTTGCACCAATAAGTGATGGCAGACCAAACCGAAAAGAAGTAATTTCATTCACTGTCGTTAATAATCGCGGATATATGCTGGCAAAAGACGGGCGTTTATTCGTGAGTTCAGCGCCATTTGATGATCCGCGCATTCTTCCAGGCGGACCAGGGATAGATTATTTCGTCGAGGGTGAACGCGGCACCATCAGGCCACAATCGCCGGGGCGGGCGTGGGGAATGGAATTCCTGTCGAAAGAGGTTTTGAAAGGTTCGACAATGGAATTACATTCAAACTGGGATAATTTCCCGCAAAAAGTACCCGAGGTAAAAAATTATCAGGGATGGGATCATATGAAATGTAATCCAGGTTTGGGGCTTGAGGAAAAATGAAATAATAAGGGGAAGTCGTCTCTCGGTTGTGAGGTTATATGATCCCTGATAATAGTGGAGAATATCTGGAGATATTCTCCACCCGAATTAAAGCAAACGGTTTCCAGCCGCTTAACGCACCAGACACGGCCTTTTTGGATCAAACTTCCAGTCCGGCACCAGGAACTGCATGCCCTGCGCATCGTCGCGTGCGCCGAGACCCATACCTTTGTAAAGCTCGTGCGCTTTCATCACCTGATCCATATCCAGCTCAACGCCCAGCCCCGGCTGTTCCGGCACGCGAACTTTACCGCCTTTGATCTGCAACGGTTCTTTGGTCAGGCGCTGATTGCCTTCCTGCCAGATCCAGTGCGTGTCGATAGCCGTGATTTTACCCGGTGCCGCAGCCGCAACCTGCGTGAACATTGCCAGCGAGATATCAAAGTGGTTATTGGAGTGCGAGCCCCAGGTCAGGCCCCATTCGTGGCACATCTGCGCCACACGCACGGAACCCTGCATGGTCCAGAAATGCGGATCCGCCAGCGGAATATCCACCGATTTCAGCTGAATGGTATGTCCCATCTGACGCCAGTCCGTGGCGATCATATTGGTGGCTGTCGGCAAACCGGTCGCCTGACGGAACTCCGCCATCACTTCACGCCCGGAGAACCCCTGCTCTGCCCCGCACGGATCTTCCGCATAGGCCAGCACGCCGCGCAGTTGTTTACCCAGCGCAATGGCTTCATTCAGCGACCAGGCCCCGTTGGGATCAAGCGTGATGCGCGCCTGCGGGAATTGCTGCGCCAGCGCCGTCACGGCTTCAGCTTCTTCGCTGCCCGCCAGCACACCGCCTTTGAGTTTGAAATCATTAAAGCCGTATTTCTCATACGCGGCTTCGGCCAGACGTACCACCGCCGCCGGTGTCAGCGCTTCTTCGTGGCGCAAACGGTACCAGTCGCAACTGTCACCCGGCTGGCTCTGATAGCCCAGCGAGGTCTTATTGCGGTCGCCAACGTAGAACAGATAACCGAGCATTTCGACTTCATCGCGCTGCTGTCCGTCACCCAGCAAGGATGCGACGGTCACGCCAAGGTGCTTGCCGAGCAAGTCCAGCATAGCGGCTTCAATAGCAGTCACTACGTGGATAGTAGTACGCAAATCAAACGTCTGTAATCCGCGACCTGAAGCATCGCGATCGGCGAATTTCTCCCGCACAGCGGTCATCACGTTCTTGTATTCGCCCAGCGTTTTGCCGATCACCAGCAGTGAGGAATCATCCAGCGTCTGGCGGATCTTCTCGCCACCCGGTACTTCGCCGACGCCGGTATTGCCGCTGCTGTCTTTGAGGATCAGAATGTTACGGGTGAAAAATGGCGCGTGCGCACCGCTGAGATTGAGCAACATGCTGTCGTGTCCGGCAACCGGGATCACCTGCATGGAAACAATTTTTGGTGTAGATGAAGCACTCATACTCACTCCTTATTGATTCAGATTCCGTAATCAGCGGCCCATTGCCGGGCGCTTACGATCGAATGTCCAGCCGGGGATCAGGTACTGCATCGCAATGGCATCATTGCGCGCCCCGGACGGCAGTTTTTTATGCAGTTCATGCGCGCGACGGATCTGATCCATGTCGATCTCCACACCCAGTCCCGGCTTTTCAGGTACTTTGATTTTTCCGTTCACAATTTGCAGCGGCTCTTTGGTCAGGCGCTGATTGCCTTCCTGCCAGATCCAGTGCGTATCAATGGCCGTCGGTTTGCCCGGTACGGCCGCGCCAACATGGGTAAACATCGCCAGCGAAATATCGAAATGATTATTCGAATGGCAGCCCCACGTCAGGCCCCATTCGTCACAAAGTTGCGCCACGCGCACCGCGCCGTGCATAGTCCAGAAATGCGGATCCGCCAGCGGAATATCCACCGACTGCAACATGACCGCGTGCTGCATCTCGCGCCAGTTGGTGGCGATCATGTTGGTCGCAACGGGCAAGCCTGTCGCACGGCGGAATTCAGCCATCACTTCACGGCCTGAAAAACCCTGCTCTGCGCCGCACGGATCTTCGGCATAACTGAGGATCCCGTGCAGGTCTTTGCACAGATCGATCGCCTCATCCAGCAGCCACGCGCCGTTCGGGTCGACGGTAATTCGTGCATCCGGGAAACGTTTTGCCAGCGCTTTAACCGCGTCGATCTCCTGCTCCCCCGGCAGCACGCCACCTTTGAGTTTGAAATCTTTAAAACCGTAGCGGTCCTGCGCGGCTTCCGCCAGTCGTACCACGGCCTCGCTGTTCATCGCTTCCTGATGGCGCAGGTGATACCAGTCGTGAACGCCTCGCGCGCCTTCCTGATACGCCAGATCGGTTTTGTTCCGGTCACCGATGTAGAACAGGTAACCGAGCACCGTCACTTCATCACGCTGTTTGCCCGGCCCGAGCAGTTCACACACCGGCACGCCGAGGAATTTACCCATCAGATCCAGCAACGCGGCTTCCAGCGCGGCGACCGCGTTAACCCGCAGTTCAAAGGTCCATGCGCCTTTGCCAAAGGAATCAAAATCCGACGACTGATTGCCGACATGGATCTGATGCACCAGCCGGTTCATGCGCGCCACTTCCTGGCCTTGCACCTGAGGAATGGCTTCCACCAGCGTGTTGTAAATGACTTCTCCGCCCGGCGCTTCACCCACGCCGGTATTCCCGGCGCTGTCTTTGAGGATCACGATATTGCGGGTGAAGTAAGCGCCATGCGCGCCGCCAATATTCATCAGCATGCTGTCGTGGCCTGCCACCGGAATAACCTGCATGTCAGTGATAACCGGTGAGGATTGTGTATTCATCATGGTTTCCTTTGACTCAGAAGGCACGTAACTGAATACGTTCGATTTTTCCGACGATAAACACATAGCTGACAACCGCCAGCAACGCGTGGATCCCGACATAAATCAGCGCACCGTTGAATGACCCTGTGCTGCCAATAATGTAGCCGATGGCAATCGGGGTGATGATGCCGGAGACGTTACCGAACATATTGAACAAGCCGCCGCTCAGCCCGCTGATCTCTTTCGGTGCGGTGTCGGCCATCACAGCCCAGCCCAATGCGCCCAGCCCTTTGCCGAAGAAGGCGAAGGCCATAATGCCGACTACCATCCATTCGGTATCGACGTAGTTGCAGAAAATCATCGACATCGACAGCAGCATGCCGACCACGATCGGCGCTTTGCGGGACAGCGTAAGGTTGTTGGTTCTGCGCATCAGCCAGTCAGAAATGATCCCGCCCAGTACGCCGCCGAGGAATCCGCAAATCGCAGGCACCGAGGCCACCATGCCCGCTTTGAGGATCGACATGCCGCGCGCCTGTACCAGATACACCGGGAACCAGGTGATGAAGAAGTAGGTCAGCGCATTGATGCAATACTGGCCGATGTAGATGCCAATCATCATGCGGGATTTCAGTAATTGCTTAAGCTGGAAGGCTTTTTCACCTTTAACAGCCGCTTTACTGGTGGTCTTCTGATCCATATTGATCAGCGCGCCACCGGCTTCCATGTAATCAAGCTCGGCCTGATTCACTCCCGGATGATCTTTCGGATCGTGGATCACTTTTAGCCAGATGAAACTCAGGATGATCCCGAGTCCGCCCATGAAGAAGAAGACGTGTGACCAGCCCACTTCGTGGGTCAGCCAGCCCATGATCGGGGCGAAAATCACGGTCGCAAAATACTGCGCAGAGTTAAAAATGGAGACGGCGGTTCCGCGTTCCTGAGCCGGGAACCACGCGGCGACGATCCGGCTGTTGCCGGGGAAAGAAGGTGCTTCTGCCAGCCCGACCAGGAAGCGTAATGCGAAGAGAGAAACCACAATGCCAAAGCCGCTGAATATATCGACGAAGCCCTGCAGCAGGGTAAACAGAGACCAGATAAAAATACTGTAGAAATAAACTTTTTTGGAGCCGAATTTATCCAGCAACCAGCCGCCGGGTATTTGTCCGATAACATAGGCCCATGAAAATGCCGAGAAAATATAGCCCATCCCGACAGAATCCAGCCCGATATCTTTGGCCATCGCCGAACCGGCAATGGATAACGTGGCACGGTCGCCATAATTAAATGAGGTGACAATAAATAACATCACCACTATCCAGTAGCGCGCGTTAGTTCTTTTTTTGACGGCACTGGCTGCTGAAACGGTAGTTTCCATGGTGTTCTCCGGAATTAATGACAACGCCTCTAAACAGAGATAAAAGTCATTCCAGTCACAGAACTGTAGGGTTCAGAGAGGAAGGAACGCAGCCAGTATATGAACAACATTCCTTTTACTCATTGGGCAATACAACAGGCTTGAACCGCGCTTTGCATTTATCCTGAGGCAAATGCCCAGCGCGGTGCGAGTTGTTTCACAAAAAATGAAACAGCTGTGATGGCTGTCACAACTGATCGTTATCTAATTGCAGCGCGACATACAGCAATAAACGATCGTCGAAATTACCCAGATCCAGACCGGTTAATTCCGAGATACGGTTAAGCCGATATTCCAGCGTATTGCGATGGATATATAACGCTTTGGAGGTGGCAGTCGGCTGCACATTATTATGGAACCAGGATGTCAGCGTGCGGCGCAGTAATCCGTTGCCGTCCGTTGCTTTTAGCCGTGCCAGCGGACGAACCAGCTCGTCGGCCTGCCAGCCACCGCGCAAACTGTCGAGCAGTACGGGCAGGATCAAATCCTGATAGAAGTAACAGCGCTGTTCGGGCATCCTCTGCTTGCCGACAGTCATGGTGGTGCGCGCGGTCCGGTAGGAACGGGCAATGCTGCCGGGACCGGTGAAAAAGTTGCCCAGCGATATGCGTACACGCAGGCGGCCAGTTTCCGTCATGCGGGAAAGCAGGTGATCGATACGCTGGCGGTGTCCGTCCGCATCCCAGCGATCGTAGCTGTTCAGAGCCGGTTTCAGCACCACCATTTCGGTGAGGGAAACAATGGCGATCAGGTTGTCGCGCTCCGGCGTGGTGAGCAATGTTTGCAGCTGTTGCAGCTCGGCCATGGCGGAATCGACGCCGAGCTGTCCGCTGTCAACTTCAACCACGGCCGCCACGCGCGGACGGTTCAGGTCAATGCCCAGACGCTGCGCCCATTCCATCAGCGCCGGAGACAGCTCGTCCACGCGGATAAGATTGAGCACCAGTTCTTCACGCAGACGGCTGTCCTGCGCCAGCATGTGCAGTAAACGCGCCTGCTCGAGCATCATTTCGGCGGTCATACACACCAGTTCGCCATATTGCCGTAGCTGGGAAGGATTACCGGTCAGGCCGATCACGCCGACGATCTGCCCGTCAATACGCAACGGCAGGTTGATCCCCGGACGCACACCGTGCAAATGCCTGGCGACGCCTTCATCAATATCGACAATACGTTCCTGTGAAATTGCCAGCAATGCGCCTTCGTGCAATTCACCAAGACGCTGATCGTCGCCACTACCGATTATTCTTCCGCGGCCATCCATGACATTCACATTACTATCAATAATTTGCATGGTGCGGGCAACAATCTGTTGCGCCAGCTTTGCATCGAGATGATACGCCGACATGGATCCCCTGCCTTGGCTTATTGTTTTTTGTTCAGAGAGCATACCCACCGCGTTGCTGCCATACATTATGCAAATGCCCAAAGAGCAGAAGCACCTGTTGAAGTTGCGGCGAAAGTCACATTTTTAAGCAAATGCCCAACTGACACAAAGCATTGGCATAAAATACGGGCATAAAAAAAGGCACGCCGGAGCGTGCCTTACACAAGAGCCGTGCTGACGAATTACTGTGCCAGCAGGTAAATCGAGGTGTCACCACGCTGAATGTCCAGCGCCAGAACATTTGGTTTGGTGTCGAGAATTTTACGCAGTTCACCCAGATTGGTGACTTTCTGCTGGTTAACACCCAGGATCACGTCGCCTTTTTTCAGGCCGATGCGTGCTGCGGTAGAACCGGCTTTCACTTCATCGACTTTCACGCCTTTCTGATCACCTGCTGAACCGTTGCTGAGTTCAGCACCTTCGATGCCGGTGTAAATGTTGCCGGATTCGACTTTAGGCGTCTGCGTGCTTTGTTCAATGGTGACATCCACGTTCATCGGTTTGCCTTCGCGCAGCAGACCCAGCGTGACTTTTGTACCAATTGGCATGGTGCCGATATCAGCACGGAACGAGGCGAAGCTGCTGATTGGCTTGCCGTTCATGCTCAGGATCACGTCACCGGCTTTGATGCCCGCTTTCTCTGCCGCAGATTTCGGCATGACCTGGCTGATGAATGCGCCGCGCTGTGCGTCGACTTTCATGGCTTTCGCCAGTTCAGAGTTCAGCTCGGTACCCATGATGCCCAGTTCGCCACGTTTCACCTGACCGAACTCAATCATCTGTTTGGACAGGTTTTTCACCATGTTACTTGGGATCGCAAAACCGATACCAATGTTGCCGCCGTCCGGAGCCAGGATCGCGGTATTCAGACCGATCAGCTCACCGTTCAGGTTCACCAGCGCACCGCCGGAGTTACCGCGGTTGATCGCCGCATCCGTCTGGATGAAGTTTTCGTAGTTTTCAATATTCAGGCCGGAACGTCCCAGTGCAGAAACGATACCGGAAGTCACGGTTTCGCCCAGACCATACGGGTTACCGATAGCCACGGTGTAATCACCGACGCGCAGTTGCTCGGAATCGGCCATTTTAATGGCTGTCAGGTTTTTCGCGTTTTGCAGCTGGATAACCGCGATGTCTGAACGCGGATCTTTACCGATCACTTTCGCGTCGAATTTACGGCCATCGTTCAGCTGAACGCTGATTTTTGTCGCGTTATCAACTACATGATTGTTGGTAACCACATAACCTTTATCGGCATCAATGATGACGCCGGAACCCAGCGCGCGGAAATCTTCTTTCTGCTCAGGTGCTGGCTGACCATCCGGTCCCTGGCCGCCGCCCTGACAAACCGGTGAGCCCTGGAACGGAGAACCGTCCTGGCACAGCGGCGAGTTCTGACCAAAGAACTGCTGGAACTGCTGGCCCATGCGCGGTGTTTTTACCGGCGCACTGCCTTCCACGTTAACACTCACCACGGATGGCATCACTTTCTCAAGCATCGGCGCCAGGCTTGGCAGCTGTGTAGAGCTGGCGGACGAAGACGCTGTTTCAGCAGCCAGTGCAGAAGAAACCGGGGCCATTGCCATACCGATACTTAACGCTAATGCGCTGAGGAATAAACTCGATTTTTTCATTTTTCAGGATCTCTTAAAATTATTGTGGCAACCAAAATAGTCGCTTTGCTTGGTAGTCGTGATACTGAGATGGTATTAATAGCGTGAAGTTCATCAGGGTCGATCTGACAATGGTAAAAAATTATTGTCAGTATTTACAAATGGCGTTTTTTCAGACAGTTCCGTAAAGAAAATTAAAGAGAATTCAACTTGTCTTTTTAAAAACAAATTACTCAGCCGCCATGAGTCTTCTGTATTCATCATACGCATAAAGGTCAGTCATTCCGCTGATATAATCCTGAATCATTCTCGCCCGGTAATAAAACTCCTGCGCCGCATGGTTTGCGACCGGTAATCCTTCCAGCGCCGTCACGGCATTGTTGTAAGCCAGACGATGCTTGGCAGAGATCTTATGCAGCAGACGGGTTTCTATAGGATATTTCCTGTGTGTATCTTCCTGAACCAGCTGCGAAAAATCCGAAAGCGGCATGTCCAGCAGCGGGCTGTAAATATCCAGTAGTCCGCTGATCACCCGATAGCCCTGCAATTCCAGCTCTTCAACTTCGTGATGATTGAAAACCTGTTTGAAAGCCACGCTTTTATAAATCTCTAACAAACGATTAGCCTGACTGTCATCTTCGAGCAGGGCATGATTAAACGTGCCCTGGTAAATATCTTCTATATTATCAATGAAGCGGCGTGCAGCGTGCGGGACAAGTTGTTTAACAGTCTGAACACGCAATTCCATAAAGAAGTAATCGACCGGATTACGGAACGTTTTGGCTTTATCCATTTTCTCGTAAGCGGTGCGAACCACTTTATCGAAGAAGTCATTTTTCTCAATCTCGCCCCATTCGCGACACAGATAATGATAGAGCTGATCGACGCTAAAAATGTTTTTTTCGACCGCATCTTCGAGATCCGCAATACAGTAAGAAATATCATCCGCCGCTTCCATAATGTAGGTGAGCGGAAAACGGTTGAACTCACCCAGACTCAGTTCGCTGCGCAACTCTTTAATAAACGGCTCTTCCGCCAGATAAAAACCCGGTTTTTTCATCAGGTAATCATGCGAAGGCAGTTTAGCCATTGAATACGCCGGACGGGTATATTTCAAAATGCAGGCGGTCTGGCTGTAAGTCAGATTGAGTTTGAGCAGGGTAAATACCAGCCGGATGGCCTGCGCGTTGCCTTCAAAATTAGACAGATCGTAGCGGATTTTGCTGCGCAACTGATTGAGTTCAACGTCCCCGGACGTCAGGCGTAAACAGGCCACCAGACAGGAATCTGTTTCCTGCGGCGTTTCGCCACAACTGTCAGTATCCATCCTTTTGGCAAACCAGTTATTAATCGCCGATTCACCAAAATGTCCGAACGGGGGATTGCCAATATCGTGCATCAGGCAGGCCATTTCGACCACGCTTTCGAAAGGATCGGTGACATCGTCAAGGCCATATGCCTCGAGCTTTCCCTGACGCCGCAGACGGTGGAGCACTTCTTTGGCGATATGACGGCCAACCTGCTGAACTTCAAGAGAATGGGTCAGACGGCTGCGGACGGCGGCGTTTTTCTCCAGCGGAAAAACCTGCGTTTTTTGCTGCAAACGGCGGATGGCGGCGGAGTTGATAATACGCCCGCGATCACTTTCAAACTGGCGAACCACGTCGTACGCATCACGCGCCTCAATCGGGGCGCTGAAAGGACGCTGAAAATTGAATTTCGCTTTAAAATCGATCCCGGACATGATTTCCCACCTTTTCAGCCACTCGCGCGTCAAACCGACACCAGGACAGCATCCCAAACGCATTATCTCTTGTCATTAGCCATGATAGACTATCGGCCATTGTTTTCGTGATTAAACCGTCAATTCCGCACAAGCTGCGGCTTATTCCAACCACATCTGCGAGTATTTATATGAAAGTAGGCATCATCGGTGCAATGGAGCAGGAAGTCACCCTGCTGCGCGACAAAATCATCAATCGTCAGACTATCGAACGCGCGGGCTGCGAAATCTACACCGGTCAGTTGCACGGCGTAGACGTGGCGCTGCTGAAATCTGGCATCGGTAAAGTGTCTGCGGCGATGGGCACCACGCTGTTGCTGGAACATTGCCGTCCTGATGTGGTGATTAACACCGGTTCCGCGGGTGGTCTGGCAAAAACGCTGAAAGTGGGCGATATCGTGGTATCTGATGAAGTGCGTTATCACGATGCTGACGTCACCGCGTTTGGTTATGAACCAGGCCAGATGGCCGGTTGCCCTGCGGCATTCACTGCGGATCCGGAACTGATTACGCTGGCTGAAAACTGCATCCGTGAACTGAATTTAAACGCCGTCCGCGGTCTGGTGTGCAGCGGTGACGCATTCATTAATGGTGCTGCGCCTCTGGCCCGTATCCGCGCCACCTTCCCGCAGGTAGCGGCAGTGGAAATGGAAGCGGCGGCTATCGGTCACGTGTGCCATCTGTTTGAAACGCCGTTTGTGGTCGTTCGCGCCATTTCTGACGTGGCAGACGGTGAATCGCACCTGAGCTTTGAAGAGTTCCTGGTCGTTGCAGCACAGCAATCTACCCTGATGGTTGATGCGATGCTGAAAGCGCTGGCAGCGTCAGAAGAGTGATTGTTCGCGGGTTTTGTCTGGCACTGTGCTGCCTGTGGCTGCCTCTGATGGCCACAGCAGCACCGGCGCAACGGGTGGTCAGTCTGGCGCCCAATCTGACAGAACTGGCGTACGCGGCGGGTCTCGGTGGTCAGTTAGTCGGAGTTAGTGCTTACTCCGATTATCCGCCGCAGGCCAGCAAGCTGGAACAGGTGGCGAACTGGCAGGGGATCAACGTCGAACGCATTCTGACGCTGAAACCCGATCTGGTGCTCGCCTGGCGCGGCGGAAATCCTCAGCGTCCGCTGGATCAGCTGACGTCTCTTGGCATCAAAGTGCTTTATCTTGACCCGCAGAATGCGGATCAGGTGGCGCAGGCGCTGGAACAACTCGCCTCCTACAGCCCTTCTCCTGCCACCGCGCAAAACGCCGCAAAAACATTTCGCCAGCAATGGCTGGCACTTAAGCAGAAGTATCACCGGCAAACACCGGTTCCGGCGTTCATCCAGTTCGGCACGCAGCCCCTGTTTACGGCTTCTGCCGCCACGATGCAAAGCGAAGTGCTGGATGTCTGCGGAGCAAAAAACATTTTTGCCGACAGCCGTGTTCCCTGGCCTCAGGTTAGCCGGGAACAGGTTTTAACCCGTCGGCCACAGGTTATTGTTATTTCTGGCGGAAAATCGCAAAAACAGGTTATTGAGGATTACTGGCATTCGCTGCTTAAAGCGCAGGTCATTGCGCTGGATGCGGACTGGTTCAGCCGTGCGGGACCGCGGATTTTGCTGGCAGCACAACAGCTGTGTCCCCAGCTGGCAGCTCTGCCTGAAAGGTAAATGCTTACTAACAAAAAGTGCCACGGGTTCTCTTCCCTCTCTGTCGCACTTTTCTGAATTGTTCCTTTATTAACCAAAATCAATAATTCAGTGCTGTCATCTGGTAACATGTCCGGCGTAAAATCTTCGCTGCAATGCCGTTCCCCGCTTTGTTATTATCTCTTTGTTATACAACGTTGTTATACGACGAAATATAAAAAGTCTGATGTGTGCGTAAAAAAGAAACGTCAGAGAAAAGCGTGATTTCCATCCGGAACATAAGAAATCCGGATTAAAGGCTTCGAAAACTTTACCGATAACTTTTTCAGCCTGGGCTGAATTTTTATTACACCAGCAGGAAAGAAATTTAATGAAAGCTTTATTACTCAGTGCGTTGCTCGCCTTGAGCCCGCTGGTTGCTGTCGCTGGCATGACAAGTGGCGAGATTCATATCAGCCTGACCATTTTACCCAGCTGCAAAATTGATGCTGCGCACAGCGGCACGTCCGTCACCTGCGCCAGCCGGACAATGATGCAACCGCATATCAGCGAAATGATGCTCACCGCCGTTCCGGGGATCAGCATGGATTCAAAGCTGGTGACCGTTGAATGGTAACCGCTTGGTGAATGCTTACTTACCTGAACACCCGCGTCTGACCATTAAAAAAGCCCGTCTGCATCAGCACACGGGCTTTTAATTTATACGAAATCTCTACCCCAAATCATTCGAGCTGTATCAAGGCGGCAATTGAATGCAATCCCCGGGAGCTTACACAAGTAAGTGACCGGGGTGAATGAAAGCAGCCAACGCAGAGACAGCTTGAAGGATGAAGGGTAATTAGATGCTAAAGGAAGAGCCGCACCCACAGGTTGTCTTAGCATTCGGGTTGGTCACAACGAAACGTGAACCTTCCAGACCTTCTGTGTAATCCACTGAACCGCCGACCAGATATTGCAGGCTCATCGGGTCAACCACCAGCGCCACACCGGCTTTCTCGATGGTCATGTCGCCGTCGTTAATTTTATCGTCGAAGGTAAAGCCGTACTGAAAACCACTGCAACCGCCGCCGGTGATATAAACACGCAGCTTCAGGTTTGGATTTTCTTCATCCGAAATAAGGTGCTGTACCTTACGTGCCGCGGCCTCAGTAAACTGTAACGGCAACGCGGCTGTGTCATTCATCAATGCTTCGCTCATAATCTCTCACTCCCAATCCGCATTTGTTCAGGCCGCCGGATTGACTGTCTGAATAATGTACTCATTATCTAATACCTGAAAGTATGGTTCAAGTATGGGCATTTTTTGCTGCGCTGTCCTGCTTATTGGTGCCTTCGGCGTCGGGTTCTGCCTGCGCTTTCTCTGCATTTTCACGTTCCTGCCTCTGCAAGGTGCGGGTCAGGATCGCGGAATACAAGGGTTTACCGCCTAAAAACTGTGCCAGCAGGGTCGCGCCAAGGCAGGTAATGATCATCGGTAAAATAAGCTGATAGTTATCGGTCATTTCGAGAACCAGCACAATACCGGTGAGCGGGGCGCGGACACTGGCGGCAAACAGCGCCCCCATCCCGGCTATCGCAAACGTCGCGGGCTGGATACCGTACTGCGGGAACCACGTTAGCGCGGCGGTACCAAATGCCGTGCCCAGCAGCGTGCCAAGCGCCAGCATCGGGGCGAAAATCCCGCCCGGTGCGCCGGAAGCAAAGCACAAAAGCGTTGTCACCACGCGAACAAGAAAGATCACCAGTAACATCATCAGGCTGTATTTTCCTGCTGCTGCCAGCGGGATCAGCGCAAAACCGCCGCCGGTGACTTCCTGATGAACCAGCCCGAGCAGGCCACAGAATCCACCCAGCATCCCGCCAATCACCAGGATATTTCGCAGATTACCGCCATGAACACGGGCAAACATGTCCTGCGTGCGGAAAATCAGGGCGTTGAACGCCACCCCGACCACGCCAAAAACCATCCCCAATACCAGATATAACCACAGCGTATTCAGCGGTGCGTTGGCCAGCCGGCCCACTTCGATCACTGCGCCGTCGCCGTTGAAAATCCGGAAAACGATGCTCGACATGATCACACCGATAAACACTGCTTTTATCGATATCAGGCTGTAACGAAATTGCAGGCGCATCTCTTCGAGGATGAACAAAATACCTGCCAGCGGTGCGTTAAAGGCCGCAGAAAGCCCGGCCGCCGCACCGGTCGCCAGCAGTGAGTGGCGCGCTTCCGCACTGCGCAGACGGAAAATATCGAACATCATTTTCCCGACATTGGCACCCATCTGTACGGTCGGCCCTTCCCTGCCCAGCACCATTCCCGCGCCGAGCGTACCCAGACCGCCAAAAAATTTCACCGGGATCACCCGCCACCAGCGAACAGGACGCAACTCTTCCAGCGCCCCTTCGATTTCCGGGATCCCCGAACCGCCCGCTTCCGGCGCGTATTTGCGCACCAGATAATATCCAAACATCGCCATGACCGCCGAGATAACAAAGGTCAGCGGCCACAGCAGGATCCAGTAATCACTGAACATCCCAACGCTCGAAAGCCGCAACGCCATCACCAGATTCACGGTTTTTTCAAAAGCAACGCCCAGCAGACCGGCAACCGTGCCCACCAGTGCGGCCATGATCAAAATCGTGACCGGTGTTTTGTCACGGCGAAGTAAAAGGCGCAGCGCTTCGCTGCGTTTACGGGGGCCGCGGACCTGCGCGCCCGCTACATTCTCAGTTTCAGATTCATTCATCACGGAAAGGAAAATACAGAAATGGTTATGGAAGATGAATGAATTTAATCATACAAAGTGGCTCCCTGACAGGATCAGCAACAAAATGCAGCACGGTTTACGGTTTTATAACGCCGCTCAGTTCACTAGAATGGGCGCAACAAAATTTCTTTACCCAGAACCCAGCAATTTCAGGAGTTGAATAATGAGTAAGTCAGAAAGTCTGTTCACGCAGGCGCAAGCGCTAATCCCGGGCGGTGTTAACTCGCCGGTACGTGCCTTCTCCGGCGTTGGCGGCGTGCCATTATTCATCGCTCGCGCTGACGGTGCTTTCCTGTTTGATGCCGATGGCAAAGCGTATATCGACTATGTCGGTTCGTGGGGCCCGATGGTGCTTGGTCATAACAACGCCGAAATCCGCAGCGCGGTGATTGAAGCCGCAGAACGTGGCCTGAGCTTTGGCGCGCCGACCGAAATGGAAGTCAAAATGGCCGAACTGGTCACCGGTCTGGTGCCAAGCATGGACATGGTGCGCATGGTCAACTCCGGCACCGAAGCCACCATGAGCGCGATTCGTCTGGCGCGCGGCTTCACCCATCGCGATAAAATCGTCAAATTCGAAGGCTGCTATCATGGCCACGCCGACTGCCTGCTGGTGAAAGCCGGCTCCGGCGCGCTGACTCTCGGCCAGCCAAACTCTCCGGGCGTCCCGGCTGATTTCGCCAAACACACCCTGACCTGTACCTATAACGATCTGGATTCAGTGCGTGCCGCGTTCGCACAATTCCCTGACGACATCGCCTGCATCATCGTTGAGCCGGTCGCGGGCAACATGAACTGTGTGCCGCCTTTGCCGGAATTCCTGCCGGGCCTGCGCAAGATTTGTGACGAGTTTGGCGCGCTGCTGATTATCGACGAAGTGATGACCGGTTTCCGCGTCGCGCTGGGCGGTGCTCAGGAGTATTACGATGTGATGCCTGACCTGACCTGTCTGGGCAAAATCATCGGCGGCGGTATGCCGGTGGGCGCATTTGGTGGCCGTCGTGACGTGATGGAAGCACTGGCACCGACCGGCCCTGTCTATCAGGCAGGAACGCTTTCCGGCAACCCGATTGCCATGGCAGCGGGTATCGCCTGTCTGACGCAAGTCGCACAACCGGGCGTGCATCAGACCCTGACCGAGCGCACCACACAACTGGCCGAAGGCTTGCTGGATGCGGCGCAGGAAGAAAATATTCCGTTCGTGGTGAACCACGTCGGCGGAATGTTCGGTCTGTTCTTCACTGATGCCAAAACCGTGACCTGCTACCAGGACGTGATGAAGTGCGACGTTGAGCGCTTTAAGAAGTTTTTCCATCTGATGCTGGAAGAAGGCGTTTATCTGGCGCCTTCCGCGTTTGAGGCTGGCTTTATGTCTCTTGCCCACACGCAGGAAGACATCCAGCGCACCATCGACGCCGCACGCCGTTGTTTTGCTAAGCTTTAATATCTGGTGAAGTCGGCTCCTCCCCTGCGAAGGGGAGGAGCAAAAGCCACTTCCAAAGAAAGATCCGTTCTCAATATCTCTCTTTTTTGTTCACTGAAACTTTCTATTTCGCCTGTTTTCTCAGCAAATAGATGAAGTACGGCGCGCCGATAAATGTCGCGAGCAAACCTGCGGGGATCTGGTTGGGGAAGATAATCATCCGGCCGCACCAGTCGGCAAATACCATCAGTAAACCGCCGAGAATGCTGGCGACCATCCACTGCGGAACCGCACGACGAAAGCCCATCATACGCGCCATATGCGGTGCCATCAGACCGACAAAGCTCAGCGGCCCGATGGTCAGCGTCGCGGCAGCCGTCATCACCGCCGCCAGCAATAAAATCGCCATACGCGTTGGCGTCAGTGCAACGCCGACTGATTTGGCCGTCACGCTGCCCAGTGGCAAAATATTAATCCAGCGACGACAGAACGGCACAATCACCATCAGCACCGCAGCCAGAATGAGCGTCCGCCATGCGGCTTCAGCGGACACAGAATAAGTAGAACCGGAAAGCCAGGTCAGCAAACCGCCCATACGCGGATCACCGCTCGCCAGCAGCAGTGACATCAGCGTGGTGAATGCGGTACTCAGCGCGATACCGGTCAGCAGCATACGTTCAGCGGAAAAACTGCGCAGCCCCGATGCCATCATAATCACCAGCAACGTCAGCGCCGCACCGAGACTCCCCGCCGGTAACAGCCACGCAAAGGCATCACCCGGCACGATAAACATCATCACGACCACGCCGGTCGCTGCACCCGAGCTTATTCCCAGCACTTCCGGGCTCGCCATCGCATTACCGGTGAGTTTCTGAATCAGCACCCCGGAAGACGCCAGCATGATGCCCGCCGCCAGCGCCGCCATCACGCGTGGTAAACGCCACGGCAGCAGCGCCTGTAGATCCGCACCTGTTGACCAGTTCCAGCCTGTCGCGTTACGTCCGGCCATCAGCGCGATAACCAGCCCGATGAACAGCACCGCCAGCGCCAGCGCGACCCAGCGCACCAGATGGTGACGTTCAGCCGGCACGTTATCGCCCTGATCCATCGGCGGCGGCGTCATGCTGTTGCGAAGACGAGGCAGCAGCCACAGCAGCAACGGCGCGCCGACCAGCGCGGTCGCGGCACCGGTCGGAATTTCCATCCAGAACGTGGTGATGTACTGCATCACCTGATCGGTGAACCACAGCAGCAACGCACCTATCAGCGGCGCCATAATCAGACGTGAAGGCAAACGCCGCGCTCCGAGCATTTTCGCCAGCAGCGGGGCGAACAGGCCGATAAAACCGACGATGCCGACTGCGTTAACCAGCTGCGCACTCATCAGGATGGCCAGCGTCAGCACCGCCAGACGTGCCGCAGAAAGCCCGAGACCGAGATTTTTGGCCACGCCATCGTCCAGTCCCAGCAGCGTCATCGGACGCTGCAACAGAAACGCCAGCAGCCAGACAATAATCACACGCGGCAACAGGAAACTGGCGACATCCCAGTCCTGCTGCGTCAGTGAACCACTGCTCCACATGTACAGGCTTTGCAGGCTCTGATAATTGAAGATGCCGATCAGGCCGTTGACCGCACCGCAATACAAACCGAGCACCAGACCCGCCAGGACTAACGTGACCGGCGACATGCGTTTGCCCCAGGCGATACCGAACACCAGTGCACCAATCACCACCGCGCCGATCATGGCAGCAAACTGCTGGGTGATCATTCCGCCCGGCAGCGCCCACAACGTGGCAACCGTCAGGCCGAGTTGCGCGCCCGCCGAAACGCCCAGCGTCGCAGGTTCAGCCAGCGGATTACGCAACACCTGCTGGAACAGTAAACCGACCAGCCCGAGCCCGGCTCCCGCGAGCAATGCCACGGCGATGCGCGGCAGTGAGCTGTAATGGAAAAGCATCTGCTGCACGTTGTCGATATCCGGCTGCCACAGTGCGCCGCGCCATTGTGCGTAAGGCAATTGCAGATGCAGGTTGTAAATACTGAGCGCACCCGCAGCCAGTGCCAGAATAATCAGAAGAGTCAGCGAAACGCTGAGCGAACGGCGGTTCATACCGGTTTCCTCAGCGTGTTGGTTAAAATATTGCAGAAATGCATCGCGCTGAAGGTTGCGCCGTAGTACCAGACGGCAGGAATGACGGTGAACTGGTTCGCACGAACGAACGGCATGGATTTCCACAGCGGCGTTTTTTCGACGGCCTTCATGATGTCAGCGCTGTCGTGATCGAAGCACAACACGCGGGCATTTTTGATCGCCGCCAGCCTTTCCACTCCGACGGAAACACTGCCCCAGAAACTGCCCTCACCCTGCCAGGCGTTGGTGAGCCCGACATCGTTCATCACTTCATGCAGCATACTGCCTTGTCCGAAGACCAGAACATGGCGCGGATCGATGAACGTGATCAGCAACAACGGCTGCTGTGCTACTGGCTTCAGCTGTTCGCGGGTTCTGGCTAAAGTGTCCTGATACCGCTGCAAATGCTGTTCTGCACGATCTTGCAAACCGAGCGTATCCGCCAGTTTGTGCAGCGAACGGATCGCCAGATCTAATGGCTTCGCAGAGCCGTCATTGGCTTTGACACTCAGCACCGGCGCGATGGTTTCCAGCTGAGCGGTCGCCGGGCCGTAACCCTGCGTCAGCAGCACCAGTGACGGTTTCAGCTGCTGGATAAGTTCCATATTCGGCTCGGTGCGCTGACCGACGTCAATCACGCCCGACGCCAGCGGCGGTTCGGCTACCCAGATGTTGTAATTGCGAATATCCGCAATCGCCAGCGGCATCACGCCGAGTGCAATCAGAAGTTCAGCGGGAAGCCATTCGAGCGCAATAATGCGGCTGAGATCGGGGCGGGACGCAGAAAGCGCGGGCAAAGATGTCAGCAACGGAGAAAGCGCCATCATCTGCAAAATACGACGGCGCGTTATTCCGGAAAAGTGTGAAATATCAGACATATCAGTATACGAAGCTCACCGGTGCGCCACCCGCAGGATGCGGCAAAATACCCATCGGAATGCCATAGATTTGTTCGAGCACGTCACCGCGCATCATTTCTTCAGGTTCACCCTGAGCGATCATCTCGCCGCCACGCAGCGCCATCAGTTGGTCACAATAGCGGGCTGCCATATTCAGGTCATGCAGCACCGCAATCACGGTGAGGCCTTTTTCACGGCTCAGACGCTGGATCAACGCCAGAACGTCTTTCTGATGGGCGATATCGAGCGCAGAAGTCGGTTCGTCAAGCAGCAGGCAGCGGCTGTCCTGCGCCACCATCATCGCCAGCCACGCACGCTGACGTTCGCCGCCGGACAGGCTGTCGACCAGACGATGTGCAAAGGGTTTCAGCCCCACCAGCGAAATCGCTTCTTCGACTTTTTCTTTATCGTGATGTTTGAAACGCCCGAGCGCGCCGTGCCACGGATAGCGGCCAATCGCCACCAGCTCCTGCACGGTCATGCCTTCTGCCGCCGGAAGTTGCTGCGGTAAATACGCGACCTGCCGCGCAAAAGCTTTGCTGTCCCACTGCGCCAGCGGCGTTTCATTGAGGTAAATCGTTCCGGATGTCGCCGCCTGATGACGTCCCAGCATTTTTAACAACGTCGACTTCCCTGAGCCATTGTGACCAATCAGCCCGCACACTTTTCCTTGCGGGAAAGTCAGTGACAGTGGCGCAAGAAGCGTGCGGCCCGGGACGGAAAAACTCACATCCTGCAGGCGAAAGACGCTGTCTGGCAGCGGAGAAGAAGGATGTACGTTGTTATCAGGCATAAGATTTTCTACGTCGACATCTGGTTGAGAACAGGAAACGGGCACGACCAGCGTGCCCGGATTTTAGTACTTATGACGCTATCGATATCCTAAGTAATTCGGCTTGCAGGAAGGCGACAAGTTCGCGAATCCCCGGGAGCTTAGTCAGCTAAGTGACCGGGGTGAACGAACGCCGTCAACGCATCTGCGGCCTGAATTACGACGGATATCAGAAGCGGAATGTGGCGGTAGCTACCACCTGACGATCTGAACCCCAGTAACAGGCGTAATCGCGGTAGCAGCTGGCGACATATTCGCGATCCAGCAAGTTGTTGATGTTCAGACCCACGGAAGAACCTGGCAGGCCGAAGCGACCCAGATCGTATTTCACTGTGGCATCTACCAGCGTATAGGACGAAACGTTGAACGCTTCATTCTCTCTGGATGCATTCACACCATTCGCTGTATAGAAGCTGGAGCTGGCACCAACATAACGCACACCGGAACCGACTGTCAGGCCGCTGAGCGCAGTTTCGTGGAAGGTATAATCCGCCCACAGAGACGCCATATTCGCCGGTACCTCAACAGGACGCTTGCCTTCGAAATTGGTGTCATGCGTGTATTTTGCATCGGTGTAGGTGTAAGACGCCGTGACGTTGATGTTGGCGTTAACCGCGGCTTTGGCTTCGAGTTCCACACCACGCGAACGTATTTCACCAGACTGAACGCTAAAGGCAGCATCAGCAGGATTGGCGGTCAGGTTTTTGTCTTTGGTCAGCTGGTATACCGCTGCCGTCAGGCTGATCGGACGATCGTTCGGGATATATTTGATCCCGGCTTCGTACTGTTTGCCCATTGAAGGATCGAATGGCTTCCCTTCTTTGGTCGCGCCTGCGGTCGGTTCAAAGGATTCGCTATAACTGAAGTACGGAGAAATACCGTTGTCGAACAGGTAGTTCAGACCGCCACGCCAGGTGAACTGCTCATCGTTGATCTGCGACGCGCTGTTGGTCGTGCGGGTAAAGGTTGAGCTTTTCGCGAAGTCGTAACGACCGCCAACAGTCAGGATCCACTTGTTCCACTCCGCCTGATCCTGCACATACAGACCGGTTTGTTCCTGACGATTAAGGATTTCGTACGGGAAGTACAGGGAAACGTTGCCGTTACCATATTGCGGATTTGCCAGATTCAGGTTACTTGCACTGCCGTAGTCTGCGTCAATATCGTTACGCATACGCATGTAATCAACACCAGCCAGCACGGTATGATCGATATCGCCGGTGCCGAATTTGGCCTGTGCCTGTGTATCGACATCAAAGTTCGCCAGCTTCTCTTTAGACTGAACATAGCTGCGCGTAATGTTGCCGTTACCGAGGTAACCGAAGCCGTAAACGGATTTATATTCGGTATCGAGTTTGGTGTAGCGCAGGTTCTGACGAACCGTCCAGGTATCATCAAACTGATGCGCGAAGCTGTAACCGACCATTTTCTGGTTGCGGGACATACGGTTACCCGCTTCACCTTCGTTGAAATCTGTCGGGAGTTTATGTGCTTTACCGTTGGCATCGTAATACGGCACCACGGTACCTTCACGCGGCAACCAGCCGTAGTAACCCGCATCCGGATCGTTCTGGAAATTGCTCAGGAAGGTAAAATCAGTTTTATCATCAGGACGCCATGAGAAAGACGGGGCAATGGAATAGCGTTTCTCTTTCGCCATTTCCTGTTGCGCATCCTGACTGCGCGCCACACCGGTCAGACGGTAGGAATACACGCCTGCATCATCAATGGCATCGCTGAAATCAAATCCGGTCTGGTACAGGTTATCTGTACCCATTTTGAACTGCACTTCTTTCAGCGGTTCAGTGGTCGGGCGCTTGCTGACCATACTGACAACGCCGCCCGGATTGCTTTTACCGTACAAAACGGAAGACGGCCCGCGAAGCACTTCGACACGCTCAAGCATGTACGGATCCATCGATACTTCAGAATAGTTATCACCCTGAAGTTTGATGCCGTCGAGATACTGGTTAGTGTTAACAGAGGTGAAGCCGCGGATTGCCATGGCGTCGATGGTGTTAGAACTGCCACGGCTGGCAAAGACACCCGGCGTATAACCCAGGGCTTCTTTCACCGTCACCGGTTGCTTCATGTCCATTTCTTCGCGAGTCACCACGGAAACAGATTGTGGTGTCTTCACCAGTGGCGTATCGGTTTTTGTACCGGTAGCGCTATGTTTTGCTGCGATGGTCGCCGCAGGGCCCCATGCAGATTCCTGTGCCGCTTCGGGAGCAGAAGAAGCCGTCACATTAATGGTATCTTCCTTCGCAGGCGCGGTGGTGGCGGCACCGGCGTAAAATGCGGCAGTACCCAGTGCTGCGGTAATGGTTAAAGCTAACGTCCGACGCTTAAATGCGCCTTTTGGGACAGAATTTGAAAGCGAGCGTTGAGAAGCCATTGCATAATCTCTGGAGTGGAAATGGGAATGTAAACGATAATTATTATTATGACCGTCGCATATTATGCGCAATGCTTGCCCGCCTGCAACACTAATTCACATATAGATCGTCTGAATGAATAAAAAATATCCCCATGTTAAACATGGGTAAAAATGCCTATAAATTAAACGGGGATGAATGTGACGGGTTTGCGAAAAATGTAAAACGTGCGGGTTAATTTGCGTTAAGAATAACAAATAAAAAGGGCACGATTTTCATCGCACCCTTTTTTAATATCCTAAATCATTCAAGTTGATTTAACGCAGCCAACACCGAGCCAGCCTGAAGGATGACGGATATTTAGTTGCCTGAACCAAACATATCCTTAATCCAGCCCGCAACGCCGTTGCTGTCTTTCTTCTCATCCTGAGATTGTGGCTGTTGTTGTTGCCCAGATTGCTGTTGTTGTTGCTGCTGCATCTGTTGCTGTTGTTGCTGTTGCTGTTGCTGTTGCTGAACAGCGGTCACAGAAGCCTGGCACATGGCGTCCGGCGAATCCGTCCAGACCGGAATGGAACGCGTTGCGCCACCGCCGCCCAGCATTCCGCCGCTGTTGTTGCCGCAGACAAAGTTACCGCTGCTATCAATGTTCATCGTGCTGATGCCTTCCGGCATTTGCAGATCCAGAGGCTGCGGCGTGCCGTTCTCCAGATAACGTCCGTACAGCACCAGCGCACCGGTTGAACCCCACAGTTTTGACGGGCCGTTGTTATCGCGGCCAACCCAGGTAATCGCCACCTGATTGCCGTCGATGCCCGCAAACCAGCTGTCACGCAGTTCGTTGGAGGTACCCGTTTTTGCTGCCAGATGCAGTTTCGGGAACTTGTTCGCCAGCGCGCGCGAGGTCCCTTCCTGCACAACCTGCTGCATCGCATACAGCGTCAGATACGCCGCCTGGGATGGGATCACGCGAACCGCCTGCGGGAAGCTCTGATAAAGTACCGTACCGTCTTCCGCTATTACCGAGCGCACCGCGGACAGTGGCGCTTTGTTACCGCCGCTGGCAATGGTCTGGTATTCCTGCGCGACTTCCATCGGCGTCAGTGCAATCGCACCAAGCAGCATCGACGGTGTCTGGTTCAGGGATTCTTTCGGGATCCCCAGATTGATCAGCGTTTGGGTGATGTTATCCAGCCCTACCGCCATACCCAGATTTACCGTCGGGACGTTCATGGAACGCGCCAGCGCATCCACCAGCAGAACCTGACCACGGAACTGATGGTCATCGTTTTTCGGTGACCACGTCTGGCCATTTGCCAGTTTCAGCGTCAGCGGCTGGTCGGCCAGAATGGTGTTCAGACGGTATTTGTCCGGCTGAGAAAGCGCGGTCAGATAGGTCGCCGGTTTAGCCAGAGAACCGACCTGACGACGCGCCTGCATCGCACGGTTAAAGCCTGCGAACTGCGTTTCCGCGCCGCCGACCATCGCCCGCACTTCGCCGGTGTAACGGTCAACAATCACCATCGCGGTTTCGATGTCATTCAGGCCGCTTTTCTTACGCAGTAACGGAATGCCTTCTTCGACCGCTTTTTCCGCCGCATCCTGCGAAATAGGATCCAGTGTGGTGAAGATTTTCACCCCGGACATGTCCTGAACTTTATCGCCCAGTTTGGCCTGAAGCTCCTGACGCACCATCTGCATAAACGCAGGCTGAGGTGAAATCACGCCGCCTTTCGGCTGCACGCCGAGCGGACGCGCGCTGAGCATGTCATACAGTTCCTGATCGATAACTTTCTGATCAACCAGTAAACGCAGCACCAGATTACGACGCTGCAACGCCATTTGCGGGTTACGCCACGGGTTATACAGCGACGCACCTTTCACCATGCCGACCAGCAATGCCTGCTGATCCAGACTCAGTTCATTCACCGGACGACCAAAGTAATACAGGCTCGCCAGCGGGAAACCGCGGATCTGATCGGAACCGCTCTGGCCGAGATACACTTCATTCAGATACAGCTCGAGAATGCGGTCTTTGCTGTAATCCGCGTCCAGCAGGATCGCCATAATGGCTTCACGCGCTTTACGGCTCAGTGAACGTTCATTGGTCAGGAACAGGTTTTTCACCAGCTGCTGTGTCAGCGTAGAACCGCCCTGCACCGCATGACCGGCGGTCAGGTTTGCCAGCACCGCACGGCCAATGGAATAGAAGTTGATGCCGTCGTGTTCATAGAAATGACGGTCTTCCGTTGCCAGCAAGGTATCGACCAGCAAATCCGGGAAACCGGAACGCGGTACGAACAGACGCTGTTCGCCGTTAGCATTCGACGCCTGCAACATGGTGATCAGACGCGGGTCGAGGCGGAACAGCCCGAAATCACGCTGATTGTCCAGATTCTTAATTTCTGCAAGGCTGCTGCCATCAAACATCAGGCGGGCGTTCACCTGCCCTTCTTTACCTTCCGGGAAATCAAACGGACGACGCAGCAAATCGATATAATTCGCATGCACCGTAAATTCGCCCGGACGGGTGATACGCGTCACTTCGCGATACTGCGTACCTTCCAGCAATCCGACCATCTCAGCTTTGCTGATCTGCATGTCCGGCTCAAGGTTTACCTGACGACCATAGACCGCCGCAGGCAACTGCCAGACTTTACCGCCATCAATGCGGTCATGGATTTGTTTGTTGAGGTAAAACGCATAAATCCCGAGCAGAATAAGAAAAACGATGAACAGTTTGACTAACAGCCAGAAAATACGGCGTTTCACACTCTTTTTTCCACCTTTTTTGGCTTTACGCGGCGCTGCTTTTCGGCTCATGCGAGATCCCTGTTCTTCTTCGTACTCATCGTCATCCTCATACTCGTCATCAATTTCTTCTTCGTATTCTTCGTAGTCGTCATCCCGGCGGCTACGGCGGACGGGACGAGCCCGCTCAGGCTTCCGCCCGGCAGGTTTACCTTTACGGCCAATCGGCTCGCGATCATCGCCAGACATCAGTCAATCTCCCAACGTGCTGCTGTGTTCGTCATAATGATTCTGCTTAGCTGAGTCATTTTCATTTTTGATTTCAAAAAAACACTGTATTTCAAAAAGATACTGTTGATGGCCTGAAACCCAGGCCGCAAGGCGCTTACTCTGTGCCCCGCTTAAGTTTTCGCCCACAGGAAATGTCTGAAAAATCGCCCCTTCCCGGCACAATTTTTAAAAGCTCAGACAGACATCAGGGCGCGTGTTTTTTTGTCCGGCGCGTAGGCAACGCCTCCGCCGGATTGTCCGGCCACGGATGTTTCGGATATCGCCCTTTCATTTCTTTTTGCACTTCGCGATACGATCCCTGCCAGAAAGCGGCCAGATCGGCTGTTATCTGCAACGGACGCTGTGCAGGTGACAATAACTCAAGCACCACGGTAACGCGGCCTTCCGCCAGTTGCGGGCTGCGCTGCTCGCCGAACATTTCCTGCATCCGCACCGAAAGTGCCGGTGGCTGGTCTGCATGATAACGGATTAGCAGACGACTGCCAGTCGGCACGGTGTAATGTGTCGGTAATGCACTGTCAAGACGCTGACGTTGTTGCCAGTCCAGCAGCCTTAATAAGGCATCATGCAAATCAACCTGTTGCAGTGATTTTAACGAGCGAACGCCCTGTAAAGACGGCTGCAACCAGCGTTCCAGACCGTCGAGCAAAGCCTGGTCGTCGGCAGCTGGCCAGTCGGCCTCCGGCAGCCATTTTGCGGCACACAGAAGCCGGAGCCGCAGTTGTTCTGCCGCCACCGACCAGTTCAGCGCCTGCAAACCCTGTGTGCGGATCCAGTCGATCAACGCCTGTTGCAGTTCTTCATCATCCGGCTTCGCCAGCGGATTCGCTTTCAGCACCAGCCGGCCAATCTGCCAGCGTCGCCAGGCGCGCAGGGTGCCTTTTTCTTCATCCCATTCCACCGCCGTCTGTTCTTTAACGACATCGGGCAGGCGCGATGGAAGTTGCGTGATATCCAGCGAGACAGCCAGCAGAATGCGGGCATCCGGGCTGTTGTTGCCCTGCAATAACTGCGGCGCGACCAGCCACGGCGCGCGGGTTAACCCGTCGTCCTGCGGCAAAGACGCACCCAGTCCGTTCGCCAGCAGATAGCGCCCATCTTCGCCGCGGCGTTGTGCAATGCGGTCACTGAAAGCACGAGCCAGTAACCACGGTGCGAGCGAAGCATCCGGCTCACCGCTTTTCGCTCCGGTGCGCTGCGCCAGTTGTTTCGCCCGCCGCTGCCAGTTGCCCTGCGGGCGGCTGAACCAGTAATCGATATCCGGTAATCCGCCGCGTGGCGGTTCTTCGAGGATCGCGGCCAGTAAGGCTGCCGTTGCCAGTGCGTCCGGACTTTGTGTTGCAGCCGCAATCAGCATCGCCGCCAGCCGTGGCTCACAGCCAAGCTGTGCCATACGTTGTCCGGCGGCGGTAAGTTTTCCCTGCACATCGGTGGCACCGAGCTGCTGTAACAGATTTTTGGCGGCAGATAATGCGGCGACAGGCGGCTTATCCAGCCACTGAAGTTGCGCCGGATCCTGACAGCCCCACTGCAACAACTCCAGCCAGAAACTGCTCAGATCGCTTTGCAGAATTTCCGCTTCGGCCTGCGCACTGGCGCGTTCAGCCTGCTCTTTGCTGAACAGATGCCAGCACAATCCCGGTTCGAGACGTCCGGCACGCCCTGCGCGCTGAGTCATCGACGCCTGACTGATGCGCTGCGTTACCAGCCGCGTCAGGCCGCTGCGCGGGTCAAATTGCGCGCTGCGCTCCAGACCGCTGTCCACCACCAGGCGGATACCTTCGATGGTCAGACTGGTTTCCGCAATATTGGTCGCCAGCACCACTTTGCGGCGTCCTGCGGAGGAAGGCTGAATGGCTTTCTGCTGTTGTTCCAGCGACAACGCGCCGTACAACGGACAGAGATCGACATCCTCCGCCAGCCTGCCGTTCAGCAGATTTTGCACGCGGGTAATTTCAGAAACACCCGGTAAAAACAGCAGCATCGAGCCGTGATTTTCGCCCATCAGACGGCTGACCACGCGCGCCACGCCTTCGTCCAGCCGTTCGTGCGTGGCAAGGGAAAGATACTGCCGCTCGACCGGGAAACTGCGGCCTGCGGATTCAATCACCGGCGCATCCGGCAGTAAAGAAGACAGGCGCAGATTGTCGAGCGTCGCCGACATAATCAGGATTTTTAAATCATCGCGCAGCGCATTCTGCACATCGAGTAATAACGCCAGCGCCAGATCGGCTTGCAAACTGCGCTCATGGAATTCATCGAGGATCACCATCGACACGCCGGTCAATTCAGGATCCGCCTGCACCATGCGGGTCAGAATGCCTTCAGTCACCACTTCAAGGCGCGTTGCGGCGCTGGTTTTGCTCTCAGCGCGCATACGATAACCCACGGTCTGCCCCGGCGTTTCACCCAGCTGTTGCGCCAGACGGAAGGCGACGTTTTTTGCTGCCAGACGACGAGGTTCCAGCAGCAGAATTTTGCCCGGCAAATTAGCCTGTTTGAGCAACTGCAACGGCAGCCAGGTCGATTTACCGGCACCGGTCGGGGCAAGCAAAAGCACCTGCGGCGCCTGTTGCAGTGCGGCTAATAGCGGTTCAAGTACGGCGCTGACAGGCAAAGAAGGCAATGAATTCACCATGAGAGTTAACTTTAAACGGCGGGCATTGTAGCATTTAGCCCCACATCCGGCATGTTGCCGTGATTCGTCTTCACAGGAATTTCTATGTCTGCCGAACGCCGCCTGTTCTTCGCCTTATCCCTGCCTGCAAAAATGCAAAAGCAGGTGATTAAGTGGCGTGCGGATAATTTCCCGGCGGAAACCGGCCGCCCGGTCGCAGCCGCTAATCTGCATATTACGCTGGCATTTCTCGGTGAAGTCAGCGCTCTCAAGGAAGCCGCGCTGACCCGCGTCGCCGGGCGCATTCAGGGGCAAACATTCAGCCTGATGCTGGATGATATCGGCCACTGGCCGGGTTCCGGCGTGGTATGGATTGGCACCCGACGCGCGCCCAACGCATTGTTGCAGCTGGCGTCCGTATTGCGATCCCACGCAGCGCGCAACGGGTGTCATCAGAGTACACTGCCGTTCCACCCGCATGTGTCGCTTTACCGCAATGCGACGCGCCCGGTCGCTATTCCTCCGGCCACACCTGGCTGGCAACTGGATGCCACCGAATTCAGTTTATACGAATCGCTGTTTGAACGGGGACGCACCCGTTACCACTGCCTGCAAACCTGGCCGCTGGGCGATATGCAGGAAACCTGATCTCTTTTAGCATTCTCTTTGACCAGAGTATTTCACACGGAAACCCTCATGCATTTCGAGCCTGCGCTTCAATCTGCCACTCTCATTAAACGTTACAAACGGTTTCTCGCCGACGTGATCACGCCCGATGGCACCGAACTGACCCTGCACTGCGCCAACACAGGCGCGATGACCGGTTGCGCGACGCCCGGCGACACCGTCTGGTATTCCACGTCCGACAATCTCAAACGCAAATATCCGCACAGTTGGGAACTGACGGAAACACAGCAAAATCACTGGATTTGCGTCAACACGCTGCGGGCCAATCAACTGGTACGCGAAGCCATTGTGGCGCAACGCATACCGGAATTATCCGGTTACAGTAAACTCACATCAGAAGTAAAATACGGCACCGAAAATAGCCGTATAGACTTGATGTTACAGGCAGAAAATCAACCTGACTGCTATATTGAAGTGAAATCTGTCACGTTGCTGCAAGAGGGACGGGGATTCTTTCCCGATGCAGTCACACTGCGCGGTCAGAAGCATTTACGCGAGTTACAGTCGATGGCAGAACAGGGGCAGCGGGCGGTACTTTTCTTCGCTGTTTTACATTCAGGCATTGAAAGCGTGTCCGCAGCACACCATATTGATCCGCGTTATACCGAATTACTGACGTATGTTCAAAACAAGGGTGTTGAGGTGATGTGCTACGGTGCCGAACTTTCTGCTGAGGGTATCCGCCTCACAGAGAGATTACCGCTGGTGACGACATCAGTCAGTCAATAAAAAGAGTTCGGATAACCCTGTAATTACCTGTCGGCGGCATAAAAAACAGGTCGCGAATACGCTTTTCCTCACAGGCTTGTCAAGCACCTGCGAGGAATAATTGCCAACCTCGTTGCCTTCTGTTATTTATAGCGGCCTGATTTTTTCCCCCGTTGGGGATCGAAATGTTCGAAGCCTGCATGTTGCAGTCATATGCGGCATAAAAAGCGGATGAACATAGTGCGTGTTATGTAGGAGAAGCATCATGCAAGAAGGCCAAACCCGTAAGACGTCGTCCTTGAGCATTCTCGCTATCGCTGGGGTGCAGCCGTATCAAGAGAAGCCGGGCGAAGAGTACATGAACGACGCTCAGCTGGCTCACTTCAAAAAGATTCTTGAAGCATGGCGCAATCAGCTCAGGGATGAAGTAGATCGTACCGTTTCACACATGCAGGAAGAGGCAGCTAACTTCCCTGACCCGGCTGACCGGGCGACACAGGAAGAAGAGTTCAGCCTGGAACTGCGTAACCGTGACCGTGAACGTAAGCTGATTAAAAAGATTGAAAAAACACTGAAAAAAGTGGAAGACCAGGATTTCGGATATTGTGATTCCTGTGGCGTTGAGATTGGCATCCGCCGTCTTGAAGCCCGTCCTACCGCTGATTTGTGTATCGACTGTAAGACTCTGGCAGAAATCCGCGAAAAGCAGATGGCTGGCTAAGTTTCGGGTCCCACGCGGTGCGTCATGCACCGCGTTCCCTTTTAACGCCGTACCCCACTTTTATGCCGCAAGAACAACACTACACTGGCCGTTTCGCCCCCTCACCTTCCGGTGACCTTCATTTCGGTTCTCTGATTGCCGCGCTTGGCAGCTATTTGCACGCCCGTTCGCAAAACGGCAAATGGTTAGTGCGCATCGACGATATCGACCCGCCACGTGAAATTCCGGGCTCCGCTGACCGCATTTTAGCCACGCTCGAACGCTACGGACTGGAGTGGGATGGCGAGGTTGTCTGGCAGTCAAAACGTCATGACGCCTATCGTGCCGCGCTGGACTGGCTGTACCAGCAGCAAAAAAGCTATTACTGCACCTGTACCCGCCAGCGTATTTCGCAAACCGGCGGAACTTACGACGGCCATTGCCGTGATTTAAATTTGGGTGCAGAAAATGCCGCCATCCGCCTGCGTCAGACCCTGCCGGTGTACGGTTTTGATGATGATTTTCAGGGACATTTGCACGCCAGCGCGAAACTCGCTGAAGAAGACTTTATTATCCGCCGCCGCGACGGGCTGTTTGCCTATAATCTGGCGGTGGTAGTAGATGACCATTTTCAGGGTGTAAATCACATCGTGCGCGGCGCAGATCTGATTGAACCGACGGTGCGCCAGATTTCCCTATACCGGCATTTAGGTTATCCGCAGCCCGGATATCTGCATTTACCGCTGGCGCTCAATGAAAATGGCGATAAGCTTTCCAAGCAGAATCACGCGCCCGCGTTGCCGGAAGGCGATCCCCGTCCGGTTATCATTAACGCACTGAAATTTTTAGGCCAAAGGCTGCCGGAAAACTGGCAGGATTACACTTTGCCTTTATTATTACGCTGGGCGACAGCACAGTGGACGACGGCTGATATCCCGCATCAGGTGCGCTAATGCTGCGCAGATGTGACATCGGCATTCTCAAAGCGGCTACTGTGAGCTATGATTAGCCGCTGTTTTTGCGTCACGCCAATTTTTTCAGTCACTATCGAGGTGTACCATTTTTACCCGAGTAGCCAATTTTTGCCGTAAGGTGCTAGTTCGTGAAGATAAAGTCGTTCGTGAAGAAAAGGCTGTTCATGACGAAGCCGCGCTTCATGGAGAACCTAATCGCGAGGAAAATTCCCGTCGTGATCCGTCTCCTGTGGCCGAAGGCAATGTGAAGGCAACAAATCCTGAACGTCGTGACAACGAGCAACGCCGTGAAAATCGCGGCCGTCGGGATGACAACGCGAACCGGGGCGACCGCCGCAATAATAACAACCGCCGCTCTTCTTCCCCTTATCAGCCTCGTGGCGAACGCAGCGATTCCCGTGGCGATCGTCATCACGATCAGCGTACTGACCGTAATGACTCGCGTAACGAACCTCGCGCTCCGCGTCCTTCTGTCGAACACGTACAGAAACCGCGTCCGTCATTTGATTACGCCGGTGAAACCCGTGCGATGACCATTATCCCCCGCGATGAGCACAATATTTCTCGTCGTGATATCAGCGAAAACGCCCTGAAAGTCCTTTACCGTCTGAACAAGTCTGGCTTTGAAGCCTTCCTGGTCGGCGGTGGCGTGCGCGATTTGCTGCTGGATAAAAAACCGAAAGACTTCGATATCACCACCAACGCCACGCCGGATCAGGTGCGTAAACTGTTCCGCAACTGCCGTCTGGTCGGTCGTCGTTTCCGTCTGGCTCACGTGATGTTTGGCCCGGAAATCATCGAAGTCGCCACCTTCCGTGGTCACCACGAACAGCACGAAGAAACCGACGATAAAAACGTGTCCCAGCAGGCGGTCAACGGCATGCTGCTGCGCGATAACATTTTCGGCACCATCGAAGACGACGCACAGCGCCGTGACTTCACCATCAACAGTTTGTATTACGGCGTTGCTGACTTTACCGTTCGCGATTACACCGGCGGTCTGCGCGACCTGGAAAACGGCATCATTCGTCTGATTGGTGATCCGGAAACCCGTTACCGCGAAGATCCGGTCCGTATGCTGCGCGCCGTGCGTTTCGCCGCCAAACTGAACATGAAGATCAGCCCGGAAACCGCCGAGCCGATCCCGCGTCTGGCTACGCTGTTGCAGGAAATTCCGCCAGCGCGTCTGTTCGAAGAATCCCTGAAGCTCTTGCAGGCCGGTTACGGCTACGAGACATACAAAAAGCTTTGTGAATACCAGCTGTTCCAGCCTTTGTTCCCGCTGATTGCCCGCCAGTTTACTGAGCAAGGCGACAGCCCGATGGAACACATTCTGATCCAGGTGCTGAAAAATACCGACCACCGTCTGCATAACGATCAGCGCGTCAATCCGGCGTTCCTGTTTGCGGCAATGCTGTGGTATCCGGTGATTGAGCATGCACAGAAGCTGGCGCAGGAAGGCGGTCTCACATATTACGATGCCTTCGCGCTGGCAATGAACGACGTGCTCGACGAGCAGTGCCGTACGCTGGCGATTCCGAAACGTATTACCACGCTGGTGCGTGACATCTGGGCGCTGCAACTGCGTCTGTCACGTCGTCAGGGTAAACGCGCGCACAAGCTGATGGAACATCCTAAATTCCGCGCGGCTTATGATTTACTGGTGCTGCGTGCTGAAGTCGAACAACACCGCGAACTGCAAAGTCTGGCGCAGTGGTGGGGCGAGTTCCAGGAAGCCACACCGGCTTCACAAAAAAGTATGCTGGGTACGCTCGGTGACGATGCGACACCGGCACGCCGTGCGCGTGCGCGCCGTCCGCGTAAACGGGCTCCGCGTAAGGATGGCGGTCAATGATCCGCGTTTACCTGGCTCTGGGCAGTAATCTTGCCCGTCCGCTTGACCAGGTAAATTGTGCGCTGGAGGCGCTGGCACATTTGCCGCGCACCCGCTTTGTGGCCGCATCGCCGTTTTACCGCAGTAAACCGCTGGGGCCACAAGATCAACCTGATTATCTGAATGCAGTGGTGGCGCTCGATACGCTGCTGCCGCCGGAAGAGTTGCTCGATTGCACGCAAGGGATCGAGCAAAATCAGGGACGCGTTCGCAAAGCCGAACGCTGGGGACCGCGGACGTTAGATCTCGATATGCTGATCTATGGCGATCAGGTGATCAATACCGAGCGTTTAACAGTGCCGCATTACGATATGAAAAACCGCGAGTTTATGCTGTATCCGCTGGCCGATCTGGCGCCGGATCTGGTGTTTCCGGATGGCGAAACGCTGCAAAGCCTGCTCGCACGCGTTCCGCTCAACGGCCTGACTACATGGTAAGTCGCTCAGCGGCTTACCCGTACCATCAATCCCCCTTCTGCTTTGTTCTCATAGACGACTTTCAGCTGATGTAACTGCGCGATCCTCTGTACGATCGAAATCCCCAGACCGCTGCCGGTTTGTTCCTGTCCCGGTGGCCGGTAAAAACGCTCGCCGAGCCTTGCCAGATGTTCATCGCTGATCCCCGGTCCCTGATCTTCAACCGTCATTCCCCACGGTTTCAGTCGCACCGTCACGCAGGTTCCGGCCGGTGAATAACGGATCGCGTTATCCAGCAGATTGCGTACCATCAGTGAAAGCAGCAGCGACTGGCCCCGCATTTCAGGCGGAACGCCCTGCTCTTCAAAACGTAATTCGATACCTTTGCCATGCGCACGATAATCCTGTTCCGCCAGACTTTGAGCGACCAGCGAAGGCCAGTCGATCCGTTCCAGTTCTTCCGGGGCGGAGAAACTTTCCAGCCTTGAAAGCGTCAGTAACTGATCCACCAGCCGTGTGGCGCGATCGATGCTGGTGGTCAGATTTTCCAGCGCATGTTCACGCATTTGGGCGTCATCGCCGGAAAGCTGCACCACTTCCGTTTGCACCCGTAACGCCGCCAGCGGACTGCGCAGCTCGTGGGCGGCATCCGAAGTGAACCGGCGTTCGCGTACCAACATTTCACCGGTACGGGCAAACAGAGAATTCAGCGCATTCGCCAGCGGCAGCACTTCGCCGGGCAGAGAGTCCGTGACTATCGGCGTGGAATCTTCCGGCGAACGCTGACGCAATCCTTGCGCCACGCGACGCAGCGGACGCAATTCCAGCGTAACCATCACAATCAGCGCCAGTAACAGTACCGGCAGCGAGCCCAGCCACGGCGTCAGTTGTCCGCTAACCAGACTCCAGGCCATATCATTGCGATAATCATATTCCTGCCCGACGGCCACGCGATACTGGCCGTCCGGCGACGTCAGCCAGACCATCCGCCAGGTATCGCTGTCCCCTCTCAGTTCCGCATCGACAAAGCCCTGCGTATCACCATCGAAGCGAATGCGTTTGCCGTTCTCGCCATCATTAAGCAGCATTTGCCCGTGAAGGTTAAAAATAGCAAAGGTCAGCGCATCGTCATCGGTATGACCGCGTGACCCTTTGCGCACCATTTTTTTTGTATCCGGCAGTTCGGCATCTTTTGAGAGATTCAGGCGATCGCCCAGTCCCGTGGCGGCAAGACGTTTGGCGAACAGCATTTGCTGGGTATCGAAAACTTCATTGATGTGTTTGCGGGTCTGATGCCACGCCACGCCGCTGGCAATCATCCAGGTCAGCAGCGCCAGTATCGAGAAAAGCAGGATCAGACGCAGGCGCAGACTGAGGTTTTTCAGTTTCTTCACCCGCTTCACGCCTCCCCTCCATCATCCGCTTTAATCTCATCGCCCAGCGTATAGCCCACGCCATGCACGGTGCGGATAAAACCTTTGCCGAGTTTGCTGCGCAGATGGTGAATATGCACTTCCACGGCGTTGCTGCTGACCTCATCGTCCCAGTTGTAGAGTTTTTCCTGGATGAGCGTACGCGCCAGCACGCGGCCTTTGTTGTTGAGAAACAGCTCCAGTACCGCGACCTCACGCGGAGTCAGTGTCACCGCTTCTCCGTTAAGCATCACGCTGCGGGCAGCGGGATCAAATTCTATCGCGCCATGAATGACTTTTGGCGTCACTACGCCGTGACGACGGCGGATCAGTGCCTGCAGGCGCGCGGCGACTTCCACCAGCGCAAAAGGCTTACACAGATAATCATCAGCGCCGGCCTGAAGGCCACCGACGCGCTGCTCGAGCGCATCACGGGCGGTAAGGATCAGCACCGGCGTATCGCGTCCGGCCTTACGCCATTCGCGCAACAGATCCATTCCGTCCATGCCCGGCAGGCTTAAATCGAGGATCACCGCATCGTAAGGCGCGCTGTCGAGCGCGGCTTTGCCCGTCACGCCGTCGGTAAACCAGTCCAGTGTAAAACCTAATTTTGTCAGCCCGGCTTTGATACCGTCGCCGATCATCTTATCGTCTTCAACTAATAGAATTCGCATGGTTCCCTCCGTTTTTGCCATTATAGCTGACGCTTCTTAATCACTTCTTAAGAGCGGGATCAACGTCTCTGCGAGTGATCGTGCTGTCTGACTTTCCACTCATACAGTAGAATATCGGCATCATATTCATCCGATGAATTATTCAAAGGAACGTGTTCATGAAACCAACAACGCTGAGCCAGCTTCGCCAATGGAAGCAGGAAAAACATAAATTTGCGACCATTACTGCGTATGACGCCAGTTTCGCGCAACTGTTTGCTGAACAAGGCATCTCTGTGATGCTGATCGGCGACTCGCTGGGCATGGTCGTTCAGGGTCAGGATTCCACGCTGCCGGTGACGGTCGAAGAGATTGCTTACCACACCCGCTGCGTGCGCCGTGGCGCGCCTCACGCGTTATTGCTGGCTGACCTGCCGTTCATGAGTTACGCCACGCCTGAACAGGCGTTTGAAAGCGCTGCCGTGCTGATGCGCGCGGGCGGCAATATGGTCAAACTCGAAGGCGGCAGCTGGCTGTGTGATACGGTCAGAATGCTGACCGAACGCGCCGTGCCAGTGTGTGGCCATCTGGGGCTGACGCCGCAGTCGGTGAACATTTTCGGTGGCTACAAAGTTCAGGGACGCGATGAAGTCGCCGCCAATCAGCTGATCAAAGATGCGATGATGCTCGAAGAAGCCGGTGCGCAGTTGCTGGTGCTGGAATGTGTGCCGGTCGAACTGGCCCGCCGCGTGACCGAAGAACTGAGCATTCCGGTGATCGGCATTGGCGCGGGCAATGTGACTGATGGACAGATTCTGGTAATGCATGACGCATTTGGCATCACTGGCGGCCATACGCCTAAATTCGCCAAAGACTTCCTCAGCGAAGCGGGCGATATTCGTGGCGCAGTGCGTTTGTATGTCGATCAGGTCGCGCAAGGCGTGTATCCGGGCGAAGAACATTCCTTTAAATAAGCGGGAGAAGGCTGGTGTTGATAATTGACAGCGTGGCGCTGCTGCGTCGCGAAATCCGTGATTTTCGTAAGAATAACAAACGCATCGCACTGGTGCCGACGATGGGCAACCTGCACGAAGGCCACATGACGCTGGTGGAAGAAGCCAAAGCGCGTGGCGACGTGGTGGTGGTGAGTATTTTCGTCAACCCGATGCAGTTTGAGCGCGCGGATGATCTTGAACGTTACCCGCGTACCTTGCAGGAAGACTGCGAGAAGCTGAATAAGCGCGGCGTGGATCTGGTATTCGCCCCGTCGCCTGCTGAAGTGTATCCGAAAGGTCTGGCGACCCAGACTCAGGTAGATGTGCCGGTGATTTCCACCATTCTGGAAGGCGCGAGCCGTCCGGGACATTTTCGTGGTGTCTCAACCATCGTCAGTAAACTGTTCAATCTGGTGCAACCGCAGGTCGCCTGTTTCGGGCAAAAGGACTTCCAGCAACTGGCACTGCTGCGCACGATGGTGGAAGATATGGGATACGACATTGAGATTGTCGGCGTGCCGATTGTGCGTGCGAAAGACGGTCTGGCGCTCAGTTCCCGTAACGGTTATCTGACGGCCGATGAACGTAAAATCGCGCCTCAGCTGAACAAGATCATGAACGCGCTGGCACAACGTCTGAGCCAGGGTGAACGTCATACCGACGAAATGTTGCAGGAAACCGCGCAACAGCTTCGCGAAGCGGGTTTCACACCGGATGAACTGTTTATCCGTGATGCAAAAACCTTACAGGAATTATCCGTCGACAGCACCTCTGCGGTGATCCTGATGGCGGCCTGGCTGGGTAAAGCGCGACTGATTGATAATCAGGAAGTTGATCTGACGCAGTAGACAGCGCAGGTCAAATGGACAACTATGTTGGCCGCCGGAAACTTCGGACTTTTAGACTGTCCGCCCGGCGGATCCCCAGACTTTTTACGCACGAAGGGTCACACGCAATGGTACGTACAATGCTGCAAGGCAAACTGCACCGGGTTCACGTCACTCAGGCAGATTTGCATTACGAAGGCTCCTGCGCCATCGATCAGGATTTTCTTGATGCCTCAGGCATTCTGGAATACGAAGCAATTGATATTTATAACGTTGCTAACGGTCAGCGTTTCTCGACTTACGCCATCGCGGCAGAACGCGGTTCGCGGATTATTTCGGTGAACGGTGCGGCAGCACGTTGTGCCTGCGTCGGCGACCTGCTGATCATCTGTTCTTACGTGCAGATGTCAGATGAACAGGCCCGCCAGCACAAACCGAAAGTGGCCTATTTCGAGGGTGAAAACCAGCTGAAACGCACCGCCAAAGCCGTGCCGGTTCAGGTGGCCTGATAAAACGCCTTCCCCTGCGAAGGGGCTGTCTCTTGATCAGATCTCCTGATCAAGAGACAGTCGCAGGGGAGGGAGCACAGAAAAATCAACTTCTAAGACCACGCCCGCGCTCGATCAGATACCACGCCAGCAAATAAAACACCGCAATAAACGCCACCAGCACGCTCATGGTAAACACCAGCGGCACGTCTGAAATCCCCAGGAAACCGTAGCGGAAACCGCTGATCATGTAGACGATCGGGTTCAGCTTGGAAACCGCCTGCCAGATTGGCGGCAACAACGACAGCGAGTAGAACACGCCGCCAAGATAGGTCAGCGGCGTCAGCACGAACGTCGGGATCAGACTGATATCGTCAAACGTTGTCGCAAACACCGCGTTCAGTAAACCGCCCAGCGAGAACAGGATCGCAGTCAGCAATAAGGTCAGCGCGATGATCCACCAGGAGTGGATGACCAGCGGGACGAAGAACAACGAGATCGCCGTGACCAGGATCCCCACGCAGATCCCACGCGCCACGCCGCCGCCGACATAACCGGCGATCACCACGTGCGTTGGCACCGGCGCGACCAGCAGTTCTTCAATGTTGCGCTGGAATTTAGCGCTGAAGAACGACGACGCCACGTTGGCGTAGGAGTTAGTGATCACCGCCATCATGATCAGCCCCGGCACGATAAACTGCATATAGGTGAAGCCGTGCATGCTGCCGATCTGTGAACCGATCAGGTTACCAAAGATGATGAAATACAAGGTCATGGTGATGACCGGCGGAACCAGTGTTTGGATCCAGATCCGGCCAAAACGGTTGATCTCTTTCATCCAGATACTTTTGAGTGCCACCCAGTACAATTGCGACATTATTTCTTTTCCTCACTGCCGTTCACCAGCGTGACAAACAGCTCTTCCAGACGGTTCGCCTTGTTACGCATACTTAATACCTGCACACCCTGCTTGCTCAGCTGGCTGAACAGGGAATTCAGTCCCTGCTCGCGCATGACTTCCACTTCCAGCGTTGACGTGTCCGTCAGCTGGCTACGATAGCCTTCGAGCACCGGCAGCGGGCTTTTCGCGCCTAAATCCAGAATGAACGTTTCGGATTTCAGCTTCGACAACAGCTCTTTCATACTGGTGTTTTCCACCAGCTGGCCACCCTGAATAATGCCAATATTACGGCACAGCATTTCCGCTTCTTCCAGATAGTGTGTGGTCAGAATGATAGTGGTGCCCTGCGCGTTCAGCTCTTTCAGGAAGCCCCACATGGAGCGGCGCAGTTCGATATCCACGCCCGCCGTCGGTTCATCAAGGATCAGCAGTTTCGGCTCGTGCATCAGCGCACGGGCGATCATCAGACGACGTTTCATCCCGCCGGAGAGCATGCGCGAACGCTCGTTGCGCTTGCCCCATAAATCCAGCTGCGTCAGATATTTTTCCGCACGTTGCAGTGCCAGCGGACGTGGCACGCCGTAATAACCAGCCTGATTAACCACCACTTGCATGACGGTTTCAAACGGGTTGAAGTTGAATTCCTGCGGCACCAGACCTAACTGGCGTTTAGCATTCACAATATCTTTATCAATGTCATAGCCAAACACCTGCACTTTGCCGGCAGTTTTGTTGACCAGTGAACTGATGATACCAATGGTGGTGGATTTACCCGCACCGTTCGGCCCAAGCAGGGCATAAAAATCGCCAGCTTCGACGCGCAGATCGATTCCACGCAAAGCCTGTACACCACCGGCGTAAGTTTTGGTTAACTTTTCCAGTTCCAATGCATAATTCATAAAGGGAGCGTACCTTCTTGTGAAAACCCTGTTGTAGGAATGAGTAAGTAGAGATGCCGAATCTGTTTGAAAAGTCGGGGCATTGCCCTATATTACCCCATCGCAGTGAGCTCGTTACAGGCTATTGACCTCCATGAATGACATAGAAAGACTCATCAGTAACAACGCAGCCTGGTCTAAAACCATGATTGACGAAGATCCTGGTTTCTTTGAACGCCTTTCCCAGTCTCAAAAACCCCGTTTCTTGTGGATTGGCTGTTCCGATAGCCGTGTCCCCGCCGAGCGACTGACTGGCCTGGAGCCAGGCGAACTTTTCGTTCACCGTAACGTCGCCAATCTGGTCATCCACACCGACCTTAACTGCCTTTCCGTTGTGCAATATGCTATCGACGTGCTGGAAGTCGAACACGTGATTATCTGCGGTCACTACGGCTGTGGCGGTGTGCAGGCGGCGGTTGAAAACCCTGAACTGGGTTTGATCAATAACTGGTTGTTGCATATCCGGGACATCTGGTACAAACACAGTTCCCTGCTGGGCGAACTGTCGCCAGAAAAACGTCTCGATAAATTGTGCGAACTGAATGTGGTCGAGCAAGTCTACAACCTCGGTCACTCCACGGTGATGCAATCGGCCTGGAAACGCGGCCAGAAAGTCACACTGCACGGCTGGGTTTACGGCATTCTGGACGGACGACTGCGCAACCTGGAAGTTGACGCTACCAGCCGCGAAACGCTTGAACAGCGCTACCGTCAGGGCGTCTCCGCCTTGCTGAACGGCGACCCGCAATAACAAGCCGCACTACTCTACCGAATTTCAAAAAACAAAAGGCACAAAAATGTGCCTTTTTTACCATTTATTTTTCCTGCACTTATAACGTGATCACTATAAATCAATGAGTTATAAATGTTGTAAGCAGCTGTAAGCCCTATAAAGATGCTTAGGTGTGGACACTATGTGGACACTCCAGCCCCGCTTTTCCCCTCAGTGGATTAAAGGAAATTGCGTCCTGCAGGAAGTCCGGAGCGAAGTGAGCATAGACCATTGTCTGGTTGATATTCGCGTGTCCGAGAATTCTTTGCAGGGTGATTATGTTCCCGCCGTTCATCATGAAATGTGTGGCAAACGTATGTCGCAGCACATGCAATGATTGCCCTTTCGGTAAGTCTGGCTTTACCGATTTCAATAGCAGCCGGAAAGTCAAATAATCGGCATCAGGAAAAAGTAATCCAGACTTCTGATTTTTGACTGCCTTACATACCTCATCTGAGATCGGGACTGTTCTGGGTTTGCCGTTTTTGGTGTTGAGAAAAGTCACTCGGTTATTAATGACATTCTCCACCTTCAAACTGCTTATTTCTCCCCAACGGCCACCAGTGCTCAAACTCAGGATCGCAATCCGCTTATTGTCCCCTTCCAAAACAGACAGCAACTTCTCAATTTCATCAGCAGACATAAAAGTCATGGATGATAGCTGCCCTTTTAGCAACGTTACTCCATGCAACGGATTTTCAGCGTGGAATAAACCTGCTTCGTTCAGGTAAGTAAACAAACCACTCAGCAACATCAAATTGCGGTTTACCGTCGTTGCCTTAACGCCCTTCGCCAATCTTAAAGACTTAAATTTTGTAATAGCCAAGCTATCAATTTGGAAAGAACACGGGTCATCCATCAGGTTGCAGATGAATTCAGTTTGGCTTTGTCGAGCTTGCCGTGTTTCACGTTCTGCCCGTGATAGAGCCACCACAGTTCTATCAACTCGGATAACGGCCGCTTGTCTGCCGGTTTAGATAGCCATTCTTTGTCGTGATAATTCACCGCTACATATTTTTCGTAGGCGGCTGCTTCATGTTTCTTGTCGAACCTACGCCGGAAGCGCTTTCCGTTGCGCCCCTGCGGTCTGATGTCCACTTCATAACGACCATCATCGAGCTTCTTAATGGACATATTGAAGCCCTCCGGAATCGTGGGTACTGCAAAGACTCTGTGATTCTATAAAACGTAAAAAGTCGAAATGTAGCGTTAACCAGTCTTTTTGTCGGAGTGGGACGACGTTGTTTCGCCCTGCCCAAAGTGTGCGAGAACCGGCGCGATCTGTCCGGCTTCTGGTGCAATTTGATCAGTCATAAACCACATTGTGTATTTTGTGAACTTTGGATGCGCCAAAATTTTCATAGTGACGTCCGTCGGGGGAACAGATCTCCCGCTCTCGTAGTATGTCAAAGAGCTGTATGGAACCCCTGTTAACTCCGCAAATTGCTTACGGTTAATCCTTTCAGATTCTCTGATAAGTCCAATCTTCTCTGCTATCGAGCTTGACATGTTTTCAAGATCCTCTAATAATTAGATGTACACGATATTTGAATTCAACATTATCTAAACATCTGTAAGTGTCGTTAAGCGACTATAAGCAGTTGTCAAGATCTGAGAAAGGTTAGCAGATGAGCAAACAAATCGTAAGTGTGTCGGATGTCCTGCCTTATACGGAATTTGCCAAATCAATTGGTAAAACTCCCGCTGCCGTTAAGGCAATGATTGAGGCTGGCAAACTGCCAGTAGTCGAAATGCGTAACCCTGAAAATCCTGCGGCTCGAGCAGAGAATTGGATCTACATTCCAGCATGGAATGCAGGCATGAAATTAGCATTTGAAAAGCGTCCAAAAGAGATTCGTGACGGCTGGCTAATGTGGTTGGGCTTGGGCGAGCCGAAGTAACACGTTAGATGATATTTAAGTTGGAGGAAGGCATGCCTAAAAATATTGGTTCCACAATTCAGGACAGTATACTTTTCTTGGATTTTAAAGATGTAAATAAAGGAAGGACATTCGTCCTTTTGACTTCAATTATATCTGTTCAACGAAATGGTGAATGTACTGTTATTACCTTAGATTCAGGTTTAGATATTTCAGTTCAGCTAAGCGTCACAGCAGTAATGAGCACAATTGCATATGCCGTTAAGAGTTGCCGCAGATCCCATCCTGAAGTAGCAAACACAATACCTGCAATGTTTATTTTTTCCTTATCAGAAGAAGATAAGGCCAGTCTGGACCGGCCTATGGAAGCTATTAGTTGAGCTCGATAAAGCTTTTTAAATGAGGTTCTAAGGGGAATTTTTGATCAATTAGATGATCAATTTCATTCACAAGACCTTTGAGATCAGATCCTGAGGAACTCGCCCCATCAGGGGTTTCGATGGATTTTAACAGTTTTACTAAATCTGTCAGTTGAGCGCGAACCTTGGCTTCTCTACTCATAAATATCTCCTTTTGTAATGTGTTTAGACCTGACTCATCTCGCGAAAGGTAGTGAGGCTAAACAACTTTATCATATGAATCATAGTGAAAGAGCGCATGTTTGCATTTCAGGCACTCGAGCCAACATAGGACAGGTGAAGATGAGTATCTCAGTTGCACCACTACTGAAAAGACAAAGCCCTCCCCGCAGTTTTGGACACGGCTGGATTGAGCTACCAGGTGGCAAACGCTGGAATCCAGCTAAACCGCAAATGTATTCAACCGTTCCGAATCGGAAGCCCTTCTACAAACGCTTCTTTGATTGAGGTGTCTATGCAATCGCAAACATTGAGCTATTCGGAAAGTATCCCGAAGGAAAAAAGAGAGGCCTGTTTTCAGCATATTATCGGGATCCGAAAAATGCTGACCAGCCAGAAAAATATTGCGCAGGAAACGTTTGATGAAAGTACGCCGACCATGCGCAAATTGATCTGCTTCCATGCTGGATTGAAAAGTCGTCATATCAATATGCGTTTCTTTGAATTGGGACACAGTGAAAGAATAAAGGTCATTGAAGCACTTAACTCACTCATTGAGTTTGGTAACGCGCTTCCGGCCTTTATTAGTGAAACCGACTCAGTTCTCAACATAGAACATTAATACATCTGAAATTTAATTGGCGTTCAACTCGCCGGGCATTCTTTTGCCCAAAAACAGGATTGAATAATGGAAGAAATCATAAATGAAGCTCGTTTTGACGAACGTTTAAATCGTGCAGCCGTATTCGCTGCACGTCTTGAGGCTATCGCATGTTTCATCGTCAAGCAGGCAATGACCGGCACTGAAGCCGCCGAAGCTTTACGCGTTGAGGCTACCCGCATCCAAAACGAAGCGGGAGAATTTCATTAATGGCTGATGTTATTGACGCTGCCCAAGAACGAGGGGATCTGATCTTAGAGTCACAAATTCAAGCTGCCCGCATAAGCACTACTGGCGTTTCCTCCATGTATTGCCTCGACTGTGACCGCCCTATTCCTGAAGAACGCCGCGCAGCTCTGCCTGGCGTTGAGCTGTGTGTCTATTGCAAGGAAATCAGTGAGCTAAACGCTAAGCATTACCGAGAGAGTAAGTGATTTTGTTCTCAATGGCATTGCTCATTCTGGCTGGCATCAATGCTGGCTATCTGATCATTGATATCAAAGACGGTTTGTAATGCAGAACAATCGCTTTACTTCTCAGACTGAAACGCCCGATGTTTGGGCGTTCCCCTGGAATAAACCTCTAGCCCCAATCGTCCCTCAAGAAAGGCCGAGACCGCTTACCCGTGATGAATACGATCAGGGGCAAGCTGTTTTAATCAAAGTAAAAAACCTCTCTAAAGACCTGCAAGAAATTTTCACTGGCCGCCATAAGTACCTGCTCAAAACTCAGGGCATTCACGCAGCCAATAAATATCTGGTTTATACCCTTGGGCGCAGCATTCTGCCGCGTGTCGATGCGGTTAATAAAGCCCATGCAATGAATATCAATGCTTCCAGGAAATTCATCTCCGAGGCCGATGTTTATCACCAGTTACCAGGCATGAGCGACAAACCGCTACGTCGTTTCACACAGAATATTGCAGGACAATTGAAGGCCATTTATGAAGACCGTTGTGATCAGCTGTTGGCTGAACATGGTGGAGATTACGGGGTACTCCTTCACTCTGATACGCAGTGCGCTCTGTATCGTGATATTGCAGGAATGTCTCGTGCCTTCAACGTCAGCCCTATGTATTGGACAAAATTCACTAAAGGCAAGCTTGATGCAACGTCTGCCATCGCTGGCATGTCTCGGCTGGTAAATCCCGATTGGTGGTTAAGTCAGTTGAAAGGCCAGCGTACCCGCTGGCGTGAGTCATTGCTGATCGCAATCGGCAAGGTTAACCGTGACGCGTCTCCCTATGCTAGTAAGCAGGCTATCCGTGAAGTTCGTTCCCGCCGACTGTCTAATCTGGACTATCTAAAAAGCCGTGACCTGGAGAATGTCGAAACCGGCGAGCGTATCAGTTTGATTGAGAAAGTGATGGCGAGCATTTCAAACCCTGAAATCCGTCGCATGGAGTTAATGAGCACGATCGCCGGCACCGAAAAATATGCCGCCGCAAATGGCGACGTCGGGATGTTCCTGACCATCACCACCCCTTCCAAATATCACCCGACCCGCATGGTCGGCAAGGGCGATAAAAAACGTGTTCAGCGAAATCACGCATGGGACAAAGAAGCCTATACCCCGAAAGATGCGCAGCGTTATCTGTGCGGGATCTGGAGTAAAATGCGCACCGCGTTCAAGGATAGCGGCCTGTCTGTTTACGGGATGCGCGTTGTTGAGCCTCACCACGACGCGACCCCGCACTGGCACATGATGTTATTCACAAAGCCCGCCATGCGTCAGCGGGTGATCGATATCATGCGCAAATACGCCATGAAAGAAGACGTTGACGAACGCGGCGCAGCTAAAAACCGCTTTGACTGTAAGCACCTGAACCGTGGCGGCGCGGCTGGCTACATCGCCAAATACATTGCAAAGAACATCGACGGTTACGCACTGGAAGGCGAGCGCGACCACGAAACAGGCGAGTTGCTGACAGACTCCGCTGCTGCTGTTACTGCCTGGGCTGCTACCTGGCGTATACCTCAGTTCCATCCTATCGGCCTGCCTACCATGGGTTCATACCGTGAGTGCCGCCGCATCCGTTCCATCAGTCTGACTAAAACCTTTGACGAAGAAGTGGAAGCTGTCCGCGCTGCTGCTGATGCCGGTGATTTTATGGCGTACATGTCAGCCCAGGGCGGCGCAAATGTTCCACGCGATGATCAAACTGTGCGTGTAGCTCGCCGCGTTGCTGATGAGCTGAACGCATACGATGAGGAAGTGAAAAAGGTTGTGGGCATTTTCGCGCCTCACCTCGGCGACTCCCGCGTTTATGAAACCCGTACAACACAATGGCGCATCGTTTCTTCCGCCGTTGACGTTGAGGTTTTGACCTTAAAAAGCGCCTCCGGCGCGCCTCGGAGTCCTGTCAATAACTGTGGGCTAGGTGGAAAGAAACAGGCAACAAATTGGCGTAATAGACAGGCTGAAGGCGCTCCTGCAGCGTCCAATTCTGACAACCTGCGAGTTATAGACTGGACAGACACTGCCGCCGTGAGGGCGATTGTGGCACGCATACGGGCAGAAACGCCGAGAGTCAGCAAGGCGCAGCGAAGTTTTGACCCAACGAAAGCCCGGGATGTTGCTCCATCAGCAAGATTGACGGCTGAAGAACGGGCGCGATTGCCTGAGATTGGACGGGAATTGATGAAAAAGGGCATCACTGCGCATCGCTGGGAGCTGGAAGCATTAACACGGGGGGCTCACATGAAGTTCGGTGATATCGATATGCATTTTGAAGCTGTTGATGATTGGGATGAGTTCAGCTAATAAAAAACATCTTGAGATAGGACTTATCTGTATTAAGTGAGGCCTAATCTGAATTTGATTAACAAGTCGCAGTTAAGAATGGTAGGGACAAAGAGTGAAATGCGGACATTGATACTGGTTAGATAGCGTAAGTAAGGATAAAATCACGTTAAACTTCTAAGGGTAATATGATGAAATCATTCGATCATTATTCAATTGTAATCGCATTAAACCATCTTACGGATGTAGTAGGGGCTGCGAGCCAGACCAATTTGTTTAAAGATTATATTATGCCAGTTTTTGTGGTTCTTCTCTCTGCAGTAACGGCCTATTTTATAGCTATAAGGGGTTATCGGTATCAGGAAATCGCCAGAAACGAACGTATCAAAGCTGACGCACTCAACACAATTATTCTTCAAATGCAGGTCATGCAATCTAATTTAATTGCTATTAAGCAAAATTACCATGATGTCCTGGGTAGTCATCCTTTGCAGCGTGCTTTAAATATTCCAACAATTGCAGTAGTAATAGATGTAGTAGATTTCAAGCCTAACGAGATAGCACAGCTTCTATACGCGCGTAAGAATGATGTTGAAAAATATCCATGGATGAATATAGCTTCGTTTATCGCTACCTATGGTAACTATAATCAACTTGTTGCAATGTTAAACCTCAGAAATCAACTCGATAAAGAAGTAAAAGAAAAATTAGCCCCCTTATTTTCAGGTGCAGGTGCTAGAGGTTCGGTGAAAATAATCGATGTAGAATCTACATTAGATGATAATTTAAAGATGAAGTATGTTGACTTGACGGAAATGTTTATATTGTCAGTTGATGACCTTTTAATTACTATTAATGATTTCTTGCTCAATTTCCCTAGAAAGGCTTCAGAACCATTAAATAAGAAATACCTCACTAATTATGTTTATCTTAATACTTACACAAATCCATCAAAAGAATTTCAAGAATGTCTAAAAAGATGTACGGGAGTGGATTTTGACATTCTTTCAAATATAATGAAATTTGATAAGCAGGAAACAGTAAAGAGGTATGTTGAAAGTTCAGTGGTAATTACCACACCTAAGGATTAACCCATGACGTTGTCAGTTTGGCTCCTATTCGTTAACGTGTTTTGATGCATTAAGGTTCGCTCCTGGTACTCAAAAGATTGAGTACCAGTAATGTAAATGTATGAGCTATTATACTATCTTAGTAACTCTATACCCTAATCAATGGCATCCAGTTGTCGCCGTATATATAGATGTAATAAAATAGTAACTCCTATTGCAAGCAAGGCTGAAACAGTCATCGCTGTATTTAGGTATAGGTCTAAAATTCCCTCTGCATCATAGATACCAAAGATCCACGCAAAGTTGTGCATTGCGTCCTCAGTGATGAAGTTATCAATTACCTGAGTGAATAAAGTGAACACGACGATAAATATCAGTAAGTAACCCACAGCAGCAAAGAACCGTTTGACCCATTTCATTACACTGTTACTTTCATGATACCGTGAGCCCTCAATGAGGTTCCCGGCACGCCGATCATTGATGTGTTTAACAATGCAGCTCTTAGATAATCAAAATCTGCAAGTGCCGTCATTGTTATACAGCCTTCACTTAAAGCTTGTGGCCCGATTGGATGAAGGCGGAAATTCCCACGTTTGACACCTTCAATGAAGGTGTCATCATTGATTTTTCCGTCATCACGATAAAGTGAAAACCATTCTTCCCGACCTGCTCCGTAATAGTATTTCAAAGCAGCCATACGTAAGCTTCCTAAGCGTCCTCCAGACTCCCGACTAACAATAAAATAGCGCCCCGTTGGCAAGGCTCCGGTCATTGAGACATTGGTTAAGGTAGGATTGTTTCGTCCAACCATTCGACCTGAGAATGCAGGAAAATTACCGACTCCTGCACAGCTCAAAATGGAAGTTTCCATGCCATTCAGCACAAAACTACAATTAAGAGCCATTTAAGCTGTCACTCTTTCATTCCAAGCGTCGGCAAAAATTACGTTACCGTCACAATATTTCCATGTGATTTTTTCATAGCGAAGCTCAACACTTTCGTTGTGGTTATGCTTTTCGAAGGCTGGGTTTTTGATATGGTGCATTGTTGGGCAGATTGATACAATTTTAACGCCTTCGAGATACATGTTGAAGTACTCAACTTCCTGGCCTGCATCGTTGATTTTGTACCATTTAAATTCGGCAGATTGGAGAGTTTGGCCGGTTGCGGTTGCTTTATAGAGATAAGGGCTAGAGCTGTCGAATTCTTTCTCAAAACCTAATGCCGCATGTATACGTGTGCCGGTGATCTTGCCTGTAGCCCCGTCAGTTGGAAGATGCAGAGAGTGCCCGAAACCTTGAATCTCAATTGAACCTTCACGTCCATTCACATCGACAGATCCTTTAATATCTGCTCCGCCGTCATCCTTCAACCATAAATACGCTGGTATAGCCATTGTTAACAACTCCTTATGTTTTGTAGGGAAAACATACACCCAAAAAACCACTTGAACAATATGGACTTTTACCGCAAGGCAGGGATTGTCCATTTTGCAGGCAAAGCATTCAGGTGACAGATAATTGCCATGCATAACATCCAGAAATATATGGAAATCATATCGGAAAAAACTTAGCATACTGTATAAATACACAGTTAAATGAGGTGGAAATGGAAGGATTACAAACGGCTGCATTGTTGGAGAGGATCGCGTTAATTGCCAAATTGGCCACATCTACAGATTGCGATCATGATGAACGTGAGATGGTTGCCATTTGGATTGCGGAAATGGCCGTAACCGCAAAAGAGGAGTTACTTGCCGTTATCTTTGATGTAAACGGTGCGGGCAAAATCCATTGATTTCGGTGCATAGCTCTTTGAGGAGCTATGCATGCATTACCTGCATGTATTTGCATGATCCAGAAAGGATCAAAAAATGCCTGTTCGCCCCTATAGCTGGGCTTAGGGGCGCTCTTAGTCATGCATTAAAAACAGTGAACCAAGTCAGAAGCGGGCAGGCGGGTAACATTGCGCGCGCTGAGGTGCCGCGTCATGAAAATGAACCAACCCCACTTTCCTAGACGGTCACGTGCCTCATAGACAAGGCACCCTTTGTGCACTGAATTGAAATTCTGTAAAGTGCTTATGGTCACTATCACTGCAATGTGCGTAATTGTGCGACGTTCTTGACATGAATTCGTCTTTTCAGCATCCTGTGATTTGTGCAATACGTGTACCGAACTTCTTCTCTGCGTTAACAATGGTATTTTGTTCTACATCATAAAAATACTAGCTTAGTAGTTATACCCTTTTAATGGGGGCGACCTTTTCGTGCTCACTGAACATTATTCTTACTCTGCATAAAGGACTACAAGATGTCTTATAGCGTGAACAATGCATTCATTACATTGATGAAAGAATTTGTTAATCTTACTGCTGATTCTAGCCAGGAAGGAAAAAAAAGTAGAAAGTGGCTTGTTGAGGAGCAAATAACAAAATTTCCAATAAATGATGATAAGTTCCCTCTTATGCAAACTAATTATAAAATGTGGTTCGGATCTTTTTCACGCCGGACAAAAATAAGAGAGTTGGACGATATCGATATGATGATCATTATGCACGCACAAGGGAGTTCGTATTATGATTATGGAAGTACTGTATATCTCTCACCCGGCGAGAATTCACGATTTTTAAACTACCTTGATGAGTCAGGACAGTGGATAAATTCTAGAAAAATCGTAAATAAATTTGTTTCATCACTTAAAGAGGTGCCACAGTATTCAAAAGCTGATAGCAAGCGGCAAGGAGAAGCTGCCACCCTTAAGCTACTTAGCCGAACCTGGAACTTTGATATCGTACCAGCCTTCAGTACTGTAGCAGAATCAGATGGCACAAATTTTTATCTAATCCCTGACGGATATGGTAACTGGAAAAAAACCGACCCAAGGATTGATAAAGATCGAACTACTCGCTTAAATCAGAAGCATAACGGCAAAGTTCTTAATGCCATTCGTCTTGTAAAATACTGGAAGAGAAAGCGTGGCGTGCCAGCAATCGGCTCTTATCTTTTAGAAACTATTTTACTTAACCGCTATGAAAATCTTTTTCAAGGTGAGATGAGTGACTGGGTTGATCGAGAATTCCCCCTTGCGCTGCGATCGCTCGCCAATGCTATATTGCTTCCTGTTTATGACCAGAAAAGTTTCCAGGGAGACATCAATAACTTGAGCTCAGATGAACGCTGGAAAGTATGGGAAAAAGCATCTACAGATGCAACTCTGGCTGAGGAGGCCATCGCTTTGGAGTTTAGTGATCCTTTAAAATCCGGAAAATATTGGCAACAGGTTCTGGGCAATGACTTTCCGATTGAGGAGGCATGATGAACAATTACTTTGAAAATCAGAATCATCCCGAGATGATAAAGTTACAAGCGGCACAGCGGGAACTATATTCATTGGTAAAAAAATATCTAGCATACAGCTTTTTGTTTGCCGTATTAGTTCCGACAGTAGCATCTGTCTTATATTTGATATTGAGCTTTTTTCCAAACTATACATTTCCATGGCTGAAAACCGCATTAACCGTTTACGGCTTTATAATGCTTTTCATCAACAATTTACTACTTAACCATATCAGCTCAATTAAAAAAAGGGCGGCACGTATCCAGGAAGAATTTGACACACGACTCTTCGCAATGGAATGGAATGACGTAGTAGCAGGCAAACGCCCTGGACCACATGAGTGGATTGAACCTGCTGACAAGCATCTGAAAAAAAATGGAAGTGCAGCTCTCACCGATTGGTATTTGAACTATTCAATTGCCTTACCCTCTTCAGTAATGACGTTGCTGTGTCAGAGCAAAAATCTAGGATGGGATGCACGTTTAAAAAAAATCATTTCGGATTTTCTTTCCATAATTTTAGTCATTAATGGCATTGTATTACTAATACTTTCAATTATTATTAACCCTCCTGCAGCGAATATATTTTCACTTATCGCCCTGTTGGCTCCGGTTTATCAGTTTTACTACCGTTATGTTAATGAAAATAAAAAATCAGTTGCCCGCGCTGATGAATTGCGTGAGAAGGTCGAATCACAACTTGATAAAATCACAGAGACAGGTTTTTTTGATGAAGCATCCCTAAAGAGACTATCAAGAAATATCCAGGATCAGATCTTCATATATCGTTCATCCGGCAACCCAGCTCCGGATAGGATGCATCGATATAACAGAATGAGAGATGAAGAACGCTATGACCGTATATTTGATACTTATTCAGAAAGAATGAAATTATTGGAGCCACTTATATGATCTGAATGGTGTCACGGTACACTTGACACTGAATATTGTAATTGAGAATAAGGTTTTCTCCAGTTCCATGAGCGCCAATACTGAGACTATCTCGAACAAATGGCCTCAGTATGCCTCGTTACATATGCTATCGGATACATTTACAACCATATATGTGCAGGCTGAATATTAACTCGTGATAAAATAGCATTTCTTTCCAGATCCAGCCTAACGCCCTGCTAAATAACACTGTTAAAATAAGTCTTATAATAAAAACTAAGAGACAAAAGATTGTTTTAGCCCCGTTTCTCGGGGCTTTAGTCCTGCTCTGGCGTCAATTCATAAGAAGTAAATCTAATCACCTCCTCCCCAAACCACGCATTCAATTCCTTAAACCGTTCCTGCAATGGTGTCAGCTCATTGCGGACAAACACCTGCGACGCCTTCACTGAATCACCAAACCCGCCGCTGTTCTCCGGAATAATGCCCATCATCTGCGGTGGCACGCGGTGCGCGCACAGCAGGTCATTCTGGCTGGCTTTCTTGATGTTGAAGAAATCGTCTTTGGTCGCAACTTCACTGAGCGGCAAAATCTTGATCCCATCCGGTTTACCGTTCGGCGCGTACATGAACAGGTTGCGGAAGTTGCCCAGGCCTTTTGTGTCACGCATCGCCTTACGCATCTGGTCAATATCACTGCTGCTCTGTGCCGCATCAGTCATGTACAGGATATATCCGGCGTGCGCGCCGTTCTGATAGTACTTCCGACGAAAGAGCGTGGCAGCCTCATTCAGCCAGGCAGAATTCAGGGCGCTGAGGTATTCAGGCAGGCCGTACAGTTCCTGATTAATGTCCGGTTCGATCAGATGAAACACGCTACCGGCTTCGAACCGATGGGCATCCTTCCATTGCTGCACAAACCAGTAAGTATCTGGCTCTACGCCGCGCCGTGCGTATTTAGCGGGCACCGTTTTCATCACCACGGCGTCGGCAAGCTGGTTGCGGATCACTTCTAAAAACGCATTCCCGAATACCAGGTAATCCAGGGCAAAGCGGCTAAATTCCTGCTGTGATAGCAGCGGGTGCGGGATATAGGTCGAGGCCAGAATGTTGCGCTTCACATACAGCGAGGAGCTGTGATGCACGGCTGCCCGCAGCGTGCGGGCGAGGCCGTCAAAGCTGACCGGCGGCTCATACCACTGGCCATTCCCCGTGCATTCTATGTAATCCAGGATTTCACGGCGGTCTAATACCGGCGTCGGGTCGCCAAAGCTGAACGCCTCCGCGCCGCTGGTCTGCTGCGCGGCTGCTGTTTGTGCCGACTTGCGGAATTTACGCTTACTCATAATTAATAAAACTCCAGGATGTTAGGGCTTTGGCCGCCGCTGGCGGCGGTCAGTGGTTCATTGAGCAGCGCGTGCATGATTGCCCAGGCGACATCTGCGTGGCTGGCTTCCTCGCTGCGGCTGGCCTCGTAGGTGGAGCGGCTGCCGCTGGCGGTCATGGTTTTGCGGATCGCCATGAATGACGACGTGATGTCTTTGTGGTTGGTGTCGTACTCCAGGCGTCCGGACGTGATGGTGTCCTTAGCTTTCAGTACCATTTTCGTTTTGGTTTCCGGGCTATAGCGGATTTCCATCGCGGCAGGGAAGAACTGCCGGACAAGCTGGAACACGCCCTGACCGATGCCGGTGGCATCAATGCCGATATATTCCACGCAGTAGCGTTTTGTGAGTTCCTCAATGCTTTTCGCCTGGGCGGCAAAATCCATACCCTTCCACTGGTGGCGTTCCAGTACGCGGAATTTGCCGCCGTCTACTAGCGGCGGAGCCAGTACGGCGCAGCCTGCACTGTCGCCGGTGTGCGACGGGTCGTAACCAATCCAGACGGCGCGATAACCAAACGGACGCGTCGCGAACGGACTGAAATCCTCCCATTCCTCCGCACTTTCCACCATGCAGCGTTGCAGCTCGGCGAACGGGAATACGGACGCCTGATCGTCAACAAACTCACACATAAACAGGTTGCGGAAATCTTCGGCGCTGTTTTCCTGTTTTAGCGTGTCGATGTTGAACAGGTTGCAGCCACCGGCTAACGCATCCTCAATGGTGACGATTTGCCGCCACTGCCCGTCACCGCAAAGCTGGCCTTTCGCCAGGGCGTGATGGCTGATATCCAGCTCAATCCTGTCGTTGCGATCTTCCCGTCCCTTGTTGAACAGTTCGCCTGACCAGAATGGATAAGCGCCGTGCGTCAGTGCTGACTGGGTGGAGAAATAGGTCGTGCGCAGATGTTCCTGCGACGCCATGCCGCTGGCGACCTTGCGCAGCTTCTGGAAGTTCGGGATCCAGAAGATTTCGTCCACGTAGAGGTCGCCGTTATGGCTTTGGGCGGTGTTGGAGTTGGTGCCTAAGAAAATCAGCTTTGCGCCGTTGTTCCCGATCACAATCGGGTCGCCGGTTAGCTCAACATCAACCTGGCGGGCAAACTGAATGATGTATTCACGAAACACGTAAGCCTGAGTTTTACTGGCTGAAAGAAATATCTGGTTGTGGCCGGTAGCCAGGGCGCGCAACAACGCTTCGCGAGCAAAGAAGAACGTCGCGCCGATTTGTCGGGATTTCAGGATGTCACGGATCCGGTGTTTAAGCCCCGCGTCGTACCACACACGCTGATACCGGAAGCACTGGGCAAGAAAAATATCCTCCAGTTTTTCCAGCGCCTCGTCGCTGAAAAAGTTCTTGGTCGGCTTCTTACGATCCCCCTTGTTCCTGTTGGAAATCTTCGGGTTTAAATCCACCTCGTTTCCGCTTTGACCGTAACGGTTCACCCTGGCCAGGCGTTCCATTAAACGGCCTAACGCCTCCATTTCCTTGTAATCCGCATTCCCTTTCACGTCTTTGGTGGTGAGTTGGATCAGGCGCGCTTCCAGGCTGGATTCCACGCGGGAAATGGGCGCGACGTTGTCCCAGGCGTTGCGTGTTTTCCAGCTCTGCACCGTTGGTAACTTTTGGTTCAGCATCTCCGCGATCTGACGGACGGAAAAACCCTGCCAGTAAAGCAGTGCCGCCTGTCGCCGTGGGTCGCTGATGATGGTTGAGTGAGTCGTTTTCATGACTGCCACGTTAACGGGCGGCACGCTGATTTTCCTGCTGCCCACGTTGTGCCATCAAGCATCAACCCGCATCGGCTGGCGATGTTGGGCATCTGTCGGGAAACTTGGATTTCTCAGAAGCACACACCGACTGGAGTCCGACACATGGCAACAAAAGCAAAGCGTTTTCGCATCTGTACCGAAGGGGCAACCACCGACGGACGCGAAATTACCCGCGAGTGGATTGAACAGATGGCGGCGACCTATGACCCTAAGGTCTACGGCGCACGCATCAACATGGAGCACATCAAGGGATATTTTCCTGACAGTGCGTTTCGTATGTACGGCGATGTCACCGGCGTTTACGCCGAAGAAGTGGCGGACGGTGCCCTGAAAGGCAAGCTGGCACTGTATGCCGATATCGACCCGACGCCTGATTTAGTGTCGATGGTGAAAGCCCGCCAGAAGGTTTACACCTCCATTGAAGTGAATCCCTCGTTTTCCGATACCGGTAAAGCCTATCTGATCGGCCTGGCCGTGACCGACAGCCCCGCCAGCCTTGGCACCGAGTACCTGCAATTCAGCGCGAAGGCGCAGCAAAACCCGCTAGCTGGCCGCAAGCAGGATGCCGGAAACCTCTTTACCGCCGCCGAAGAAACGGTGTTTGAGTTTGAAGTAGAAAAACCGGCCGCGCCGTCACTGTTCTCTCGCGTGAAACAACTGCTTTCCAGCAAATCCGCCTCGGATGATGCCCGTTTTAAAGACGTGCATGACGCCGTGGAAGTGGTGGTGGAACACGTCGAAACCGGCCTGAAAGCCAGCGATGAAAAGCTGTCCGCGCTGCAAACCTCACTGACGGAACGCCTCAACACGCTGGAACAAACCGCGAAAGATGACCGCGAACAGTTCAGCACGCTCAAAGGCAAGCTGGAAAAGTCCGCGCCGCAGAGTTACACACAGCGCCCCGTTTCAAGCGGCGGCGGCAAGGGTGATGCAGCCAACTTCACCGACTGCTAAGCACGACGCTCGCGATTAACCCGTTAACCAATTTGGAAAAAAGCATGAAACAAACAACCCGTTTTCAATTTAACGCCTACCTGTCCCGCATTGCTGAACTGAACTCAGTGGACACCGGTGACCTGGATAAAAAATTCAGCGTGGAGCCGTCGGTAACGCAGACGCTGATGACCCGCGTGCAGGAATCCTCCGCGTTCCTGCAGATGATTAACATCGTGCCCGTGGATGAAATGAAGGGTGAAAAGGTCGGAGTGGGCGTGTCCGGTTCGATTGCAAGCACCGCAGACACCAGCGGTACCGGTGAACGCCAGACGGCTGACTTCAACACTCTGACCGCTGAGGGTTATGAGTGCCGCCAGACGAACTACGATTTCCATTTCCGTTACGCCACGCTCGATCTCTGGGCGCGCTATCAGGACTTCCAGGCGCGTTTACGTGACGCCATCGTGAAACGTCAGGCGCTGGATCGCATCACCATTGGCTTCAATGGCGTAAAGCGTGCGGCAACATCAGACCGCGCTAAATACCCGTTGTTGCAGGACGTGAATGTGGGCTGGCTGCAGAAGTACCGAAACAATGCGCCGGAACGCGTGATGGATAAGGTTATTGGTGAGGATGGCACAGTGACTTCTGAAATCGTCCGCGTCGGTGATGACGGTGACTATGAAAATCTGGACGCGCTGGTAATGGACGCCACCAACGACATGATTGACCCGATTTATCAGGACGACACCGGCCTGGTGGTTATCTGCGGGCGTCAGCTGCTGGCGGACAAATACTTCCCGCTGGTGAACAAGGCGCAGGAGAACTCTGAAAGTCTTGCGGCGGATATGATTATCAGCCAGAAGCGCATCGGTAACTTACCGGCGGTGCGCGTACCTGCCTTCCCAGCCAATGCGCTCATGATCACTCGTCTGGATAATCTGTCCATTTACTGGCAGGACGGCACTCACCGCCGTCATATCGAAGAAGTGCCGAAGCGTGACCGTATCGAAAACTACGAATCCATCAATGAAGATTTTGTGGTGGAAGATTATCGCGGCGGCTGCCTGATCGAGAACATCAAGATCGGCAACTTCAAAGAAGTTAAGCCGGATTCAGCGTCCGAAGCAGCGGAATAAGGGGAACTTCATGATTAGCCCTTGCCGTCGTCACATGTTGCGACAGTCAGCCATCATCGCCGCACAGCAGGCCGCCGGTCAGCTGACTCACGCCACCGGCTACGAACTGCAAATGCAAAAGCTGAATGCGGATAAGCAGGCGCTGCATAAACTTCAGTCCTTCCAGGCGAAAGCGGAACTGAAACGTCAATTGCTCCCTGAATACGCCCCGTGGGTGTCGGGCGTGCTCGCCGAAGGGAACGGCGCACAGGATGCCATCCTGATGACCGTCATGATCTGGCGTATTGATGCCGGTGATATTGCCGGTGCGCTGAACATTGCCCGCTACGCCTTTAAACACCGGTTAGCGATGCCGTTCGGAACCCGCACGGCGGGATGTGCTTTCACTGAGGAAGTGATAGACCAGGCTGTTCGTGCCCGCACCGCCGGTGAACCGGTCAGCATTGAGCTGATGCTGGAAGTGCTGGAACTGACTGACGCTGAGGATATGCCCGATAAAGTCCGTGCCCAGTTGCACAAAATTGTCGGCTATCTCTACCGCGACGGCGGCAAGGACACGTTAGCCCTGGAGCGTCTGAAAAGTGCCTTAATTCTCGACGGCAAATCAGGCGTTAAAAAAGACATTGAGCGCCTGGAGTCTGCCATCAAAAAGGCATCCGGCAGCTAAAAAGAATGCGCCCCGCGCAGGGCGGCACGCCAGCCGAGACCGGTCTTTGACCTTGTTCAACGCTGGCGTCCACCGCCCCCCATTCAGAGGTCATTATGTCCCTTGTTGTACCTGCACCTAAACCGGACGCCGCGACGGAACCCGCGATTAAGAACACTCATTTCTGGCCTGATGTGGATCCTGTTGAGCTGCGCGACACGCTGCGCCTGGAGGGCACCGTCACCGCTAAACGGCTGAGAACTGCCGCAAAGTTTGCCATGACCGAAGTGAACGCCGAGCTGTACAACTTTCGCGATGCGCAGATTGCCCAGGGCTTTACACGTCTGGCGGATGTTCCCGCCGATCAGATTGACGATGAAAGCGTGAAGGTCTGCGCCTATCAGCGCGCCGTGGCGTCTATTGCAGCGGCCTTCCTGGCGGAGCGTTATCCGAATAACGACACCACCGATAAAGGCAGTAAAAAGGCCGAAATCGTGGAAAGCACCGTTGATGATTTGTGGCGGGACGGGCGCAACGCGATCAGCGACGTCGCCGGTGTGTCTCACTGCATCATCGGGCTGCTCTGATGAGAGTCTATGCCGAACAAGGTGACACCGTTGATTCGCTCTGCTGGCGGTATTACGGGCGTACTGAGTCGGTGATGGAACAGGTTTACGCGGCTAACGTTGGCTTAGCCGCACAGGGGGCAATCCTGCCCCATGGCTACGCGGTGGAGCTGCCGGACATCACCCTGGCCGCAGTCAGTGAAACCGTTTCACTTTGGGACTGATGACCATGGAGCGCATCACCTCGTTTATCTGTTATTGCATCGCCGTGTTTCTGGCCTGGCTGGGTGGGATGTCTTATCAGGATATCGCCTTTTTAGTCGGTGCCGCCGTCGGCGTCGCGACCTTCCTGGTGAACTGGTATTACCGTCGCAAAACCTACCGCCTGCTGAAAGCAATGGGCATCAGTGGAGAAATCAATGCAGCCATCAATCGTTAGACGCTGCGCCGTCGCCGCCGTCCTGGCGATTGCCGCGCTGCTGCCGCAAACGCAGACCCTGAAAACCTCCGCCGCCGGTCTGGCACTGATTGCTGATTTTGAAGGCTGCAGTCTGTCCGCTTATCAGTGCAGCGCGGGTGTCTGGACAAACGGCATCGGGCACACCGCAGGCGTGAAACCGCAAACGCACATCAGCGAACGGCAGGCCGCCATGAATCTGGTGGAAGACGTGATGCGGGTGGAGAAAGGCATTGCGCGCTGTATGCCGGTTGCCATGCCGCAACCCGTGTATGACGCCGTGGTGTCCTTTGCGTTTAACGTCGGCGTGACGGCGGCCTGCAAATCAACGTTAGCGTTTTTCATCAATAAAGGTCGATGGCGGGACGCCTGCGAACAGTTGCCGCGCTGGGTGTTTGTGAAGGGCGAGCGCGTCACCGGCCTGGAGCACCGCCGCGCGAATGAGCTGGCCTACTGCCTGCAGGGAGTCTGATGCGTATTTTAATTTTGTTACTGCTGGCAGCCTGCGCGCTGGCGGGGCTGCAAACCTGGCGTATTGGTGGCCTGCATGATGAAGCCGAACAGGCGCAACGCATCATCGGCACGCTGTCCGCCGGAATCGAAAGCCGCGACAACGTTATTAATCGCCTGAACGATGATGCCGTGACGCGGGAACGCCAGGAGCAAAGCTTGCGCACCCAGCTCGCACGGGCAGGTCAGGAGGCGCGGGATCGTGAAGTTCATATTCAAAGGTTACTCAATGAAAATCAGGAAATGCGCGACTGGTATGCAGCTATTCTGCCTGATGGTATTAGCCGGATGCACGCACGTCCCGCCTTCGCCAGCGCCGCAGATTATTTACGTTGGCTGTCCGGCGGTGACGAGCTGCCCGATACCGGCAAGCTCACCCGCCACTAACGGCGATTTAAGCAGCGATGTCAGAAACCTGGAGGCCGCGCTGACAGCCTGCGGCCTCCAGGTGGAAGCGGTCAAACAATGCCAGGAGGAACACCGTGTTAAAACCCGCCCAGCTGAGAAAAGCGTTAACTGACGCGGTGCCGGTGCTGCAAACCAGCCCCGACACCTTGCGGATGTTTGTGGATAACGGGCGCATTGTTTCCACGTTAGCCAGCTCGCTGTCGTTTGAATACCAGTATCAGGTCGAACTACTTATTACTGACTTTGCACACGACTGTGATCTGATCATCGTGCCTATTCTCGCATGGTTGCGTGAGCATCAGCCGGACATCATGGCAACACCCGATAAACAGCAGACGGGCTATAAATTCAAAGCCGATATGCTCAATGATGGCAGCTACGATATTGCCGTATATTTGCAGCTTACCGAGCGCGTGATCGTTAAACAGATTGATGCCGGTCTGTACGTGGAGCATGTTCCTGAACCGCAGCTGCCCGAGCCGGTGGAAAGGCCGCGTGAGCTTTACCTGCACGGCGAGTTAGTGAGCCAGTGGAATGAGTGAACTGTCAGCGTTTGATACCCGCCTCGCTGGCCTGATTGCCGCCCTGTCCCCGCAGAGTCGTAAGGCCATGGCGTCTACCATTGCAAAGCGTCTGCGCAAACATCAGCAGCAGCGAATCAAACGGCAGGTTACGCCAGAGGGGCAGCCGTTCGCGCCGCGACGGGCGCAGCCTCTGCGTGCGAAGAAAGGCCGCATCAAGCGGGAGATGTTCGCCAAACTGCGCACGGCTAAATACATGAAGGCCAAAGGCACGGACAAAGACGCAGTGGTGGAATTCACCGGCCAGGTTCAGCGCATGGCAAAGGTGCATCAGTACGGCCTGCTGGATCGTCCATCGGTGAGGGCAAAAGAAGTACAGTATCAGGCGCGCCCGCTTTTAGGGCTGGACGCGGAGGATATGAAAATTGTGGAAGATGAATTGCTAATACTTATTAGCTCAGGCTTAACCTGACACAACTGCGGCACAGAGCCAAACCTAATCTGAGAGGCAGCTCTGTGCCAAAAGCCGAAATAGAACGTCACGACACGTATGGTCAGATATCTAAAAAAGCATGGCGCCGATTTCAGGGATGCTTACTGGATGTGATGTGCAATGCCAGCATTACTCCCACTCAACAATATGGCATACCAAAACAGCAACACCTGAGAGTCGATTCGGATAGGTTTGATCTGATGTAGCTGTTGATATGTAGGCGAGTTCGATGATAGTACTATGTTTTCCTGGGAAAGCTAATTTTGACATGCTCAAAGAATGATGCTGTCAGTCTAACTAAGATACAAAAAAACCGCCTAGGTTTGGCGGTTTTTTTGGAAAGTAAAATGGGTAGTTCTACTTTCGGGTAGTGCAAGACTACACATTAGACGGTTAAATTGTCGGCTAATTCGCCTTATACGTCAAGTGCCAGACGTACATAGTTAGCTTCTATGATGTCAAACGGCTTCTACTAGCTGGAATTGATTGACCTAACCTAAATCATCCATTCATTACTCACACATTATGTAATATTTGTTGTTTGTTCTTTTTTCGCCGATATAATTGATTTGTCTAATGTAAAAATTGCGACCCAACACATTATTCAAGTGAGCTTATCCCCTAGGGGACTATGGGTTATGAGGATAATGTTTTAAGTGTAAGTCTTTGATTAGAAAGTAAGGAAAGGAGTTAACGCTCACCATACTATCGCTGGCAGAGCTGTAAGCTCTTGTCATTCAATCATCAACTAAGAGGATATCCAAATGAGATCGCATGTATCTATATTAGGAAAAGCCCTGCTTAGAGGGACTTTTCACTAAATTGATTTGCCGTTAGTTTCGGCAGTTAAGTCATGGCGTTCCTGTAAGCAGGAACACATGAGTCTGGCCTTGGGTTACCTTAGCCAGACGAAAGGCAGTACAAATGTAGTAAAGCTGGGGCCATTTTCGCTATGCCATTAACAAACCAGCGGTGGTGAGTTTATGGCGCTGTAGGGACTGGAACTGAGGATTGTTAAGGCCCTCAATTCCGGGCCGCAAGATTACACATTAGACAAAATTTGTAAGTCTTCCTCTCTTGAAGCTTTCCAGTCAGATAGAGAGTAGTGCCCATCATATGATGAGGTACGTATCATGAAGCATGGTAATAAAGGAAGTAAAGGAAGTAAGTGGTGGGTTGCTGTTTGTTTTGGTATGTTTTTTACTGCAGCGCCTGTACCTGGTGGGGAAGCAAAATTGAATTTCAACGGCGCATACCTATTCAACGTGAATGTAACGCAAGTGACTAACAATGTTATGATTACAAGCGTTCAACCGGTACATCCTAGTTTTACATCACCCAAGCCTAAGCCAAAAGTAAACAAGGTTCCCCGCAAGGGAAGCTGCGTGCGCTGATAGGTAGTATCCGTTTAATGGACGGTAAAAAAGCCTCCGTAAGGAGGCTTTTTTTACATGGTGTTATCTCTAAGGTTGAGAGATCTGCTTAACTTATTGAAATTTATATGGATAATGATTTATGATACTTCCTGGCGGAGAACCGAGGATTGCTACGATTCCTGTGAAAGTAGGGTATGAGATATCACTGGAGTATCAGCTTGCAAAGGTCATGTGGTGCGCAGAAAAATTTATGGAAAAATTCCATAAAGATCAGCATGTTAATGATCTTGAAGATGAAACCTACTATCTTTTCGATACGCTGATTAACAGTGCGACAACTTTGATAGAGTATTATTTTTCAAATGTCATATACTCTTTAATCGGTACGGTAATCGAGGCACCGAAAAAAGTAGAGTTTAGAGCATTTAATAAATCTAATTATATTAATAGGAAAGCTGAGATTTTCAAAGAGTACAAAATTGGTGAGTTGATTAATGGCGATGTAATTGCTCAAAAAAAACATACTGAACAATGTGAACAAAAGTTTGACTTATATTTGAATTTTATTATAAATGAAAGATACGATTTATTTTTTGAAATAAATAATTATTTGAAGCATAACGGAAGGCTTCGAGGGTTTTGGCTAAAGAAAATATTCCCTGAAATAGATTTCATTAAACACCATTTTATTAGATTTGAAATAGAAAACGCATTTTTATTGAAAAACAAAGCAATTAAAAAATTATTGGATATTGACTTCGGTGACTTCAACCCTGCGAATCTTGATGAATTTTTTGTGGGGGAACCGTATAAGATTTTAGGCCATCATGGTGGCTCTATTTATTTCAGTAGCGATGACTGGGTCTATGTGAAAGGTTCCCAGAGTGTTGGCATAACCTCGCTTTCAGTTGTGATTAAAGTCTATCAGCTTTGTTTAGAGGTTATTAATCATCTTATTCCTTCAAAGCCAGGTGAGATTACAACTTTAATAAAACTAAATTCATTCAAAGAAAAATTTGAGAAGCAATTGGAAAAACTAATGGGAATATAAAATTTTCATTAAAAAATTATCTTGTTAAAATGCCCTAAAGCTCATTGCTATTGCCCTGAACTTCTTAGTTTATTCAGGATAATCAGAGTCTAGTTCACATCATGTCCGTTCCTCACTCAAACCAGACTGTCAGGTTTAATGATGTTCTACCTACGACATCTGTCACCTCAAGTTTAAGCTAATACTCCTCAGTCATTGGTCCTCCTGTTGTGCTACCCACCTGACCTGCTCCCCGTTGATTAGTACACCCCGATGTTAGTAATGTCTTCATAAGCCACATGAGGACACCCCCATGAAGAAGCGTTTTTCCGACCAA